>ONII01000008.1 GCA_900317845.1 uncultured Bacteroidales bacterium | reverse complement strand
CGGCTTTCCGTCGGAAGGGTAACTGTTGTCTGTTCTAAGGTCAATCGAGCAAAAAGATGTATATTAGTGCTCAATTTATTTGGAATTCAACATAGAAGGATTTTGTATGGTTGCCCGGATTTGACAACCGCAAACATTCGGAGGATAAGTTTGAACTTAACAGCGTTAAGAACTACGCCATGGGCATCCTTACCTTCGCCCTTTTCTTTCATCTTCCGCTGATAGTAACGTTTCAGACCGGGGTCATAAATGATTGCGCTTCTCGCAGCCATAGATAACTCTGCCTTTTGCTGGGTACGGCAGATCTTGGACACTTGCGTTTTGCCTTTGACGCTGGTTCCAGAAGTGTAACCAAACGGTGCGACCCCTATATAACAAGCATATTGGCGCGGCGTCTCAAACGACTTGAAGTTGTTGGTAAAAACGACTATGTTTATGGCATTTATGAGCCCTACACCCTTTACGCTACTTACCAGATCATAGTTGCGTTTAAGTTCAGGATTCTCTTTGATGATATCCAACATCTGCCTTTCAACCTTCAAGATCAATGTCTCACAATGATGGATATCGGACCCGTTACGGGAACGAGCTTCAGGGGTTTCATATTTGCCCATAATTTTATTGAAACTAAGCATTGCTGTCCTCTGACGCACATATTGACGACGCTCAGTCAGAAGGTACTTCAGCTTCACAATAGCCTCAGATGGTTTCTGATATAATCTCAGTTTGTCCTTATGGTCATGGGCATACTCGGCGATACGGCCGGCATCAATAGCATCGTTTTTACCTCTCGTGATTCCCATTGAATGCTTAATGTCCAATGGCGAGTTAAGGCTCAGTGATAGCCCCTTCTTCTCAGTAAAGTCAATGAGAGGATTTGTGTACACTCCTGTATGCTCTGCGCAGATAACCATCTCTGAAGGCTTTATGCCACGGCTCTTTAGCCACTTCAGCATTTCGTTGAGCCCCCTTGTTGTGTTGTCAAAATGGAGAAAGTCCATTTTCTTGTCCTTCGCTGGATATATGGCTGCATCCAGCGTGTCTTTGGAGATATCGACTCCAATGAATTGAGAAAAATGCATAAATTTGTGGTGTTTCGTTCGGCTGACGCCATATTGTATTTGACGCAAATGCTTTTATTAGACCATTATGTCTACGATTCTAAACGGTCATCTCAATATGGGGAAAGAGGAAGGGTGTTTATGCTCTAAACAAATATTACCCCTCCTCTTTCCGGTCAGTCTTTATTATTGTTCCTAACGGGTGCGTACAGCCAGAGCTATTACAGGTGATTGACAAGAAGTCATGCAAAATTCACAGTCCCTCCGAGCTGCCTACACCACTTAGGAACAAAGATAAAAAGAACACCGTAACCCCATATTGGAATCACAGTGCAAATCTAAAAGCAAAGTTCCGTGGGAGACTATCCGAAGAGCCTGCATAGCCTGAACATGAAGAATGGCAGATCTGACACTCCTCTGGCGTAAGCCATCTGCGGCGGCGAATGAGCAAGGTCAGTTTTTTGTCCCGGTATACAAGATGTCCTTCTTGCTTTCCCTGCTGTCGAGGGACTGTGTTTCCATCCAGACGGGTTCGAAGAAGTCCAGAATGCCCTTCGGCAAGAAGAATCCCAGGGAATACTGGTAAAGTCGGAGTTGAGAGACGGTTTTGTCCATAGTGTTTGCGGAAGGTTTACGTAAAACGAAAGCGGCCTTGAAGACCGCTTTGTACTTATATAGATGGGAGGGCGGCATCCCCTCGCCGTGGCGAGAGGGCCGCCCTCCTTGGTGGTATCCGTAGCCGCTGTCGCGGCTAAAATAGATAAATTGGTAAATGGATAAATAGGTTAAAAAGCGAGAACAGCGCGAACCAGCATACCGCTGGTGTAGGTCTTAGACTGGTTGCTGAAATTGGCGTAACCACTTTGGAATTCCACATCGCAGGCTTGAGTATTATCGCTAACGTAATCCGTCGACGACCAGTAATACATCCACTCTTGCAAGCTGTTACCACCAGCGGTAGATAATGCCGTTTGCAGGTTGTTATTCCAATAAGAATCTCCATCATACGTCAGCATATTCTTCCACTCATCCAGGCTGGGCAGTTTCCATGTACCACCAGTGAAGGCAGGCGTTTTTGCTTCGCATGTGGATTTTGCCGTCGCCCAGTTCATACTGCCACTTTCGTCGGCCAGTGCAATGGCGAGGCCGTTGGAGCCAGAGACGTAGGCAATCATGGCCACTTTAGTCACGCCGGTGGGCAGGGAGGCATCTGCAGCATAATTCTTGCCGTCGCTGCCGATGACCTGACCCACAGTGGGGCTGGTGAGGGTGAGCGTGGGAGGAGCAGAATATTCGTAGGGGCTCTGGCTGATGCCGCTTGCATACTCCGTGCCGCCGATGGTCACGGTGATAACTGCGCCGCCATCACCTGAACCGATGCTGTTGGGGGCATAGCTGCCCTTCGTGGCCGTCACGCTGGTCACGCCGCTGGTGATAGTGATGGTGCCGCAGGCTCCATTATTACGGCCGCCGCCGATGCCGGCAGCACTTGCGCCGCCCGTGGCCTCGACGGTGCCGCCGCTGATGGTGATGGCGCCGCAGGTGCCATGATTGCCGCCGCCGATGCCGGCAGCATAGTCACCGCCCGTGGCCGTGATGGTGCCGCCGCTGATGGTGATGGCACCGCAAGTGCCATAATAGCCGTTGCCGATGCCGGCAGCATTCATGCTGCCCGTGGCCGTGATGTTACCGCCATTGATGACGATGTTGCCGCAACTGCCAACGCCGCCGCCGATGCCGGCACCTCCGCTATAGGAACCACCGCCCGTGGCAGCGAGCGAGCCGGAGCCCTGGATGGTGAGCGTGTTGCCAGCGGGCACGTAGATACCGGGATATGAATCGTTAAATCCCGTCACCGTGTTATCGCCTTCGAGAATGATGGTGGCGTTGCCCTCGCAGGTGATGCCGGCATAGTCGCCATCAGTCCACGTGCCGCTGCCATTGATATCGGCATCCTTCAGCGTAACGGTGGTAGTAGTAGCGGGAGCTACGGGGGCTGCAATACTGATCTTCACTTTGCTTGCCAGCGTACCCGTCAGCACTTCACCGTCCTGCACCGTGTATTCGGTTCCTGAAATAGAACTGAGGTCGGTGAGCTTCGCCATCTTCCAGCTCACCGGGTAGCCGTTGCCTTTTGCGTAGGTCTTGCCGGTCAGCGTCTTGGTGTAGTTCTTCGTGCCGTTGGTGGCGGTGATGTCGATGGTGGCATCCTCTGTGGGGAAGATGGCGACGTAGATGGGGCCTGCGACAGCTTCGCGCGTGACGTTGTAGGTTTTGGTGCCGTCGCTCAGGGTCAGGCCCGTGATGCTGCTGGTGATGTCGCTGCTGCCGTCAGCGTTCTTCAGTGTGATGGCGAGGATGGCCAGCTGGTTCTCCAGCGTCAGCGAGGGCAGGTTTTCGCCGTCCCATGCGCTTATCTTCCTGCTGTAGTCGAATGTGCTTGCGATTTTATTGAGCGTACCGTCCTGACTTCCGAAGAGGGCGGCCTCGTCCATGTTGCCGAGTTCGTTAACTATCGCTGCTGGGTAGATGTAGTCCACGGTCTTCGTCTTGTCGGGGTTGGTCAGGGTGAAGGTGAATGTGGCGGACTTGCTTCCGGCGGCAATATCTCCTGCCTCCAGCGCATTGCTCACCGCCTTCACCCAATCACCCTTCGTGTTCTTGTAGCGGAGCACCATTTTCTCGCCTTCGGCGAAGGTCTTCACGCCCTCTGCGGTCAGGGCCTTGGTGCCGTCCGCAGCGAAGCCCACGGTGGTGGTCAGGGTGACGATGTTTTCTTTCTGAGTTTCAGGAGTTTCAATCTCCGGGCTCTCCGCCTTGTTGCAGGAGGTCCCAAGCATGCCCATGGCAACGAGGGCGGCCATGCCGATGTGTGTAATCTTTTTCATTGCTTTCTTCGTTTTCATGGGTTGTTACTCGTTTACCGGATCGTTCCAGTTGTAGTCCTGGAGGGTTCCGCTGCCGCTTCCGCAGATGACGCCCTCGGTTTTCACCTCGAAGGTCTTAGCCTCGGGTGAAATGTACATTTCTTTTTTGTTTAGTTCCATAATTTATAAGTTGTTTAGATTTGTGTTTACGCAGGCACGCGAAAAGCCGCGGCACTCCTTGCGGAGTCCGCGATAAAATACTGATATGTTATTGATTACAAGATGGTTATACCCCCCCGATTGTGAGGAGAGCATTAGAAGCGAAGAAATATGACACGATTTCCGGAGATACGGCCGCCATCTTCTCATTGAACCATTCCTGCCTGTTTCTCATAGCAAACGTGATGTCTTCTGTATCTGATAGGTCTTTCCTTTTTTCAAATTGCTAAGATAGTGAAAATAGAGTTAATGCGCAAGTTAATTGATTGCATGCCCACGGAACTTTGGTGAGCCAAATTGGAACTAAGATAAAAAGTGGGTGCAGAAGATATAGAAATCCCCGGACGGTGATGAGGATTGATTATTTCAGGCGCTTCCAATAGCCGCCGTTATCGGGGCCGATTCTTATCACGAATCCCCTCAACTCTTTTCCAAAACCTTCATTTTTTGTATATTTACCCGTTCAAAGCGGTTAGTAACAGAAATTACATATAGCAATAATGAAAGAAGAAGGAAAAACTTACTATGAAGCCCCCGCGACTACCGTCGTGGAGGTGAAAATCGAAGGCGTGGTCTGTCAAAGTTTGCCAGAGGGTACCCTGCAAGACCCCAATGATTACACGCCCGGCGGAGACCCGTTTGCATTTTAACCAATGGAGGACAAGACAATGAAGAAAGTATTTGGAATCGCAGCCCTGCTGCTTGCCCTTGCCGCCTGCAACAAAGTCGAAACGGAAATCACGCCAGTAGAACAGCCTTCCGACAGCAAAGGCATCACCATAACAGCCACACTGGCTCCCAAGACGGCCGATACCAAAGCCGTGGCCGACGGCGGTGACAAGATAACCGTAACTTGGGCCGAGAATGAGCATATCGCCATTCTTTACGATAAGGACGGCGCACAAGTGGCCGATGCCACCATCACCGCCGTGGACGGAACCACTGGCGCTGCCACTATTTCGTTCACCGTAGTGAGCGGCACGCCCGACAACACCGCCTGCACATTGGTCTATCCGTACTCCGCCGCCAAGGATGACAAGAGCGGCGTAAAGGATGCCGCCACGCTACTCTCCGCCCAAGACGGCACGCTCAATGCCAACCTTGATGTGCGTGTAGGCGCTGGCACCATCCGGACCACGACGCCCGGCCTCGATGTCACCACCCAGCCCGCCGCTCAGTTCGCCATCTTCAAGTTCACGCTCGGCTCGGCCATCGATGGCACGCACCCGCTCTATGTCAAGGACGATGCCGACAACACGATTATCACCGTGACTCCGGCCTCATCGACGACGACGGCCTACGTGGCCATGCCCGCAAACGGCACATCGACCACCTATAAGTTCCTGGCCAATACTGCCAACAACAGGATTGCTAAGAGCGGAGCAGCCACCATCACCGCCGGCAAGTACTATCAGACGACGCTCGCCGCACGCTATCCGCTGGCTCTCAGCAGTGCTACGGCTGAATGGGATTTAGGCGCTGTGGCTTGCGACGATGGCAATTTGTACATGGAGAAGAAGGCCGCACCCGCTGGCAAGACTGCCATAGGCATCGTTGGCAAGGTGACGGAGACCGGCCACGGCCTTATTCTCGCCCTGCAGGACGCTACGGAGCAGAGCTGGAACACCATCAACAGCTGGGAATCCGTGACCACTTACGCCGACACCAAGCTGAAGCTGCTGCCCGACGATGCCCGAGGCAGCCTGACGAGTTATTTTTGGTTGGGTGGTATTTTTGATCATATTATGGTGTCGAACTGGTGCGTGGCGCAGAAGAGCGACTACGATGAGATATTCGTGAACCTCGGCTCGACGGATGTTAACAGCAACGGCACGACTTACGACGGCAACGTGAATGCCTATATCACTACAGGCGTCGGCGGTACGGCAATGACTAGCAACAACTATTGGTCTGCTACGGAGTACGATGTCAACTTCGCATGGAACTTCGGCTACGGTTGGTACGAGCTCGGTAAGGGGATTAGCCTTAGTGTCAGGCCAGTGCTCGGCTTCTAACCTATTTATCCATTCACCCGTTAATCGAATTTAACCGCGACAGCGGCAGTAGATACCACAGAGGAGGGCGGCCCAGCAAGGGCCGCTTTTGTTGTTTTAGGTGCAGGTGTATTCAGGTGGATGCGGAGACTTTATTTCGCTCAAAATTGGGCCATTTTTTGGGCCACTCACCCGGGATTTCGCCTTCGGCGACATCCCTGCCCGCCTGCGGCGGGCTTTGCAAAGAGCTGAAAAAGAGCACTTTAAAGCCGAAACTTTAAAGTGCTCTTTCCCATCTCTTTGCGGTGAGTGAGGGATTCGAACCCCCGTTGCGCTCGCACGCAAACCTGTTTTCGAGGCAGGCTCCTTCAACCACTCGGACAACTCACCGGGAAGTGGACTGCAAAGTTAGTAAAAAATATTTACTTTACAAGGGTTACGCCAATGCCGGGATCGGCGGGCAGGGTGAGTTTGCCGTCCACTACGCGAACGCCGCTGAAGCGGTCGTTGGAGATGAGGAGGTTGCCGTCCAGGTCGGCGAAGTCCACGGCGGGGGAGAGCTGGGCGGCGGCGGAGACGGCGCAGGAGGTTTCCGTCATGCAGCCCACCATCACCTTCATGCCCAGGGCGCGGGCGGTGGAAACCATCTTCCAGGCCTCGCGCATGCCCGTGCACTTCATCAGTTTGATGTTGATGCCGGAGAAGGCACCCACCAGACCCGGGATGTCCTTGAGGCGCTGGATGCTTTCATCGGCAAAGATGGGGAGGGGACTGCGCTCGGTGAGCCAGGCAATGTCGTCCAGCTGCGTCACGGGCATGGGCTGCTCCACCATCACAATGCCTTGCTCCGCCAGCCAAAGAATCTCGTCCAGGGCCTTGGAACGGTCTTTCCAGCCTTGGTTGGCATCCACCGCCAGTGGCACGTCGGTGACGGAACGGATGGTGCGAATCATTTCCTCGTCCGTGTCCAGTCCCACCTTCACCTTCAGGATATTGAAGCGCCCGGCGGCTTCCAGCGTTTTTTCGCGCACTACATCGGCCGTGTCGATGCCGATGGTATAGGTGGTCGATGGCGCCTTGGCCGGGTCCAGGCCCCAGATGCGGTACCAGGGCTGGCCCATGAGCTTGCCCACAAGGTCGTGCAGGGCAATGTCTACGGCCGCTTTGGCGGCGGAATCGCCCTCCGAGAGGCTGTCTACATAGGCAAGGATGTCCTCAAGCTGGAACGGGTCCGTGAACTGCGAGAGATCCACCTTCTCCAGGAAGGCCGTCACGGAGGCCACCGACTGCCCCAGGTAGGGCGGCATGGATGCTTCTCCGTATCCCGTAACTCCCTCATACTCAATTTTCACCTGCACGTCCGGCGTGGTTTTGCGGCTGTACGATGCCACCGTGAAGGTGTGCGTGAGTTCAAGTTCGTACGGGAAGAATTTCAGGTGCATGCGGCCATCGCCCTTGACAATGTTGAAGCGCTCGGGACCGCCGGTGCAGCCCACCAGCGCCATGCCGGCCGCTGCCAGGGCAGATGTTTTGAGGAAATCGCGTCTATTCTGCATAATAGGGGTTGCTTAACGTGGTCTGGATGAGCGGATCTGTGCCGATATACGGCAGGAAACGCGTGCCAAAGAGGTATCGGCCCGTGTTATAGGCATCGTAACAGGCGTCCTGCGGCACAAAACTGCCGATTTTCACCAGCCCCAGCGAGTGGATGAAGCGCCCGCCGCCCAGGTAAAAGCCTACGTGGCTGATGCCGGCGGTGCCGTCCTCTTTCCACCTGCCAAAGAACACCAGGTCTGCCGGCTGGAGCTGGTTCATGTCCGTAATGCGCTCACCCACTTTGCTTTGCGGACCGGCGTCGCGCGGGAGGATGAGGTCGTGCATGAACAGGACCGTGCGCACAAAGCCGCTGCAGTCCATGCCTTTGGGCGACATGCCGGCCCAGAGGTAGGGGAAGCCCAGCATGCTCTCTGCGGTTTCCAGGATGGCTTCCGGCGACAGGCTGATGCCCTGGCGCCAGTCGTCCTCCTCCTTGGCGAGTTTGCGGGAAAGGTAGCCCGTACGGCCGTCCGGGAAGGCCACCTTGAAGTAGTTGCCGCGCTTGCCCAGGTAGCGGAGCATGTCCCCGGCTACTACGTCCGAAACGGTGGCCGACTGTCTGGAGGCCTCTTTATGGACGATGCCGGTGAGGGCCGTCACCACCACCTTGGGGGCCACGTTCCAGGCATGATAGGCCGCGTAATCCATCACGGTGATGGCGTCCTTGTGTACCCAGCCGGTGTAGGTGTCTGGCGTTTGCACCTGCGGCCAGTTGTAGCTGCCGCCCGTCTGCAGGATGTGCACGGGCGTGCCCAGAAGGGCCTGCGACACCATTTCTGCGCTGTAGGTGGGCGTGTCGCGCAGGTTGCACACGGAAATATTCACAACGCCCCACTCTTGCGCAAGGGCGGAAAAGCTGGCAAGGAGTGTCGCCATAAGAAGACTCATTTTTTTCATTCTGCTTGTAATAATGTCAGGGCCTCCTCTACGGAAAGCGCCTGGTCGATGGTATAATCTCCGCTCCGGGAGCGGATGAGCCCGCTCAGGTGCGCCCCGGAGCCCAACGTCTCTCCCAGGTCGCGGGCGAAGGCGCGGATGTACGTGCCTTTGGAGCACGCGATGCGGATGGTGGCCTCCGGCAGCCCCATGCCCGAAGTGTCTGCCACATGGATGCGGGACGATGCGGAGGAGGGTATGGAGGTCTCCGAACCCATGGCCACCCTCGGCCGTGCCCCGTCAGGGCAAGTATCCCCTTGGGGATTATAGGGGGAAAATCTCTCCCGGAACGGGAGGGGCCCAGAGCCGTGCGCAGCACGTTGCGAATGGGAGGGGTCGCGGAGCGACGGTTCGGAGACCTCTATACCCTCCTCCGCATAGCTTAACAGCTCCAACTCGCTGATGTTGATGCGGTTACGGTGAAGGGTCTCAAGGGCGGCGGCGTCGATGGCCTCCGTCTTGCCGGCACGGTACAGCTTCCGGGCCAGTTCATAGGCCCGGACCCCGTCCACGCTCTTGGCGCTGAACAGCGGGGCCACCTGCTCCTGCTCGCCCAGGAAGGCGGGAAGGGCGGCGCGAACGGCATCGGCCGTAATATGCTCATACGGGAACCGGCGGTCCACCTCCTTCTCCAGGTCGTACGACGGGGTGGTGGCGCCAAAGCGGATGCGCGCAATGTACTCTTTGTCGTGGTCCTGCAGCTCCTGCGCCCGTTTGCAGGCATTGCCGATGCAAACCAGCAGCACCCCCGTTGCCAGCGGATCCAGCGTACCCGCATGTCCCACCTTCAGGTTCTTCTTCCCGAAGTGCTTGATGGCGGCATACTTGAGCTTGCGGATGACGTCGGCCGAGGTCCAGCGGTAGGGCTTGTCTACCGCCAGCACAATGCCTTCCGGATAGTCGGCAATGTCACGGGAGAAACTCATTTAACGGGCATCTTGTCGATGCGCTTCTGGTGCCGGCCGCCCTCGAACGGGGTGTCCAGCCATTCGCGCACGATGGCCGATGCCAGGCGGTAGCTGATGAAGCGGGCCGGCAGCACCAGCACGTTTGCGTTGTTGTGCTGCGCCACCAGATGGCCGATAGCGGTGCCCCAGGCCAGGCCGGCGCGGATGCCCTGGTGCTTGTCACGGCATAGGCCAGCTTATGGGCAAAGTCCGGATAGTCCACGCTGTCTGTGGTATCCGTGCCAAAATTCACTACCTCGATGCCGCGCTTCTGCAGCATTTTCACAAGCTTGAACTTGTACTCCACGCCCGCGTGGTCATTGCAAATGCCAATTTTCATAATCGTCCTAAGTTTATCGTACAAATGTAGCAATTTTATGGAAATTTCCCGATATCTTTGCATACATTGACTATCGCCCGTCATACGGAGATTGCTGCCCTGCCGGCCTATGGGATTGCGGGGGAGGTGAACCGTGTCCTGGCGGAGCGGGGGTGCGTCATTGTGACGGCGCCGCCCGGGGCGGGTAAATCCACCGTGCTGCCGCTGACCATTGCGGAGGCCTTTCCTCAGGGGAAGGTGATTCTCCTGGAGCCCCGGCGGGTGGCGGCCCGGCAGGTGGCTTCCCGCATGGCCTGGCTCCTGGGGGAGCAGGTGGGGGAGACGGTGGGCTACCGCATCCGCCTGGAAAGCCGCATAAGCTCCAAAACCCGCGTGGAGGTGGTCACAGAGGGCATCCTCACACGGATGCTGCTGGACGATCCCGCCCTGGAAGGGGTAGGGACGGTTATCTTTGACGAATTCCACGAGCGCAGCCTCACCTCCGATGAAGCCCTCGCCCTCACGCGGCAGTGCCGCTCCCTCCTGAGGGAGGACCTGCGGATTGTCATCATGTCGGCCACCATCGACACGGACGTCCTTTCACGGGACCTGAACGCGCCTGTGGTGGAAAGCGCCGGCAAAATGTATCCGGTGGAGGTCATTCATGCGAAAGAGGAGGCCGATGCCTTTGGCTGCGCCGCCCTCGTTGCCAAAACCGTCCTTCAGGCGCACCGTAGCCATGCGGGCGATATCCTGGCTTTCCTGCCGGGAGAAGGGGAGATCCGGAAGGCGGAGGAGCTTTTGACCGGCCAGCTGGGCAACACGGCCGTCTATCCGCTCTTCGGCCTTCTTTCCAGCGAGGACCAGGCGCGGGCCATCGCCCCCAGCCACCCCGGAGAGCGGAAGGTGGTCCTTGCTACGCCCATCGCCGAGACCTCCCTCACCATTGAAGGGGTGCGCGTAGTGGTGGACAGCGGCCTTTGCCGGAAGATGGTCTTCGACCCACGGAGCGGCCTTTCGCACCTGGAAACGGTGCGAATCTCCCTGGATATGGCCACCCAGCGGACGGGGCGCGCCGGACGCGTGGCGCCGGGCATTTGCTATCGGCTCTGGAGCACGGGCACCCAGGCCCGCATGGCCCCCATCCGCACGCCGGAAATCCTGGAGGCCGATCTGGCGCCGCTGGTGCTGGACAGCGCCGTCTGGGGCGAGAAAGAGGTGGAAAGCCTCCCGTGGCTCACGGAGCCGCCGCGCCCGGCCCTTATGCATGCGCGGGAACTCCTGCTGTCGCTTGGCGCCATCGACACGGAAGGCAGCATTACGGCCCGGGGAAAGGCACTGTCCAAGCTCCCGTGCCATCCTCGAATTGCCGCTATGCTGCTTTGTGCCAGAACCGGCCCGGAAAAGGCCCTTGCGGCCGATCTGGCGGCCCTTTTGGAGGAAAAAGACCCGCTGGCAGGGGAGGGAGACGTGTCTGTGGACAGGCGGCTGGATGCCCTTCGTCGCGGAAGGAATACGCGCCCCTGGAGTCGGATTGCGCGGGTGGCCCGGCAATATGCCGATCTGGTGCATGTGCCCGTGGATGACTCCCCGGTGAACCCCTATGACGCCGGGCGGCTCCTTGCCCAGGCCTATCCGGAGCGCATCGGCAAGGCCTGGAAAGAGGGTGTGGGCACCTTCCAGCTCGCAGGCGGGGAACTGGTGGCCGTGGAGCCGCGGGACCCGCTCGCCGGGGCGGATTGGGTGGTGGCCGCGTCCATGCATCCGAGTGCCGGCGGCGTGGGTAAGGTGTTCCTCGCCAGCGTTGTAGCCCCGGAGGACCTGGCCGCCTTTACCAAGGAACGCGACGTCGTCTTTTGGGACGCCAAAGGCGGTGCGGCTGTGGCCCGGCGGGAATGCCGGATAGGTGCTATCCTGCTCTGGTCCAAGCCTTTATCCGGAGAAGTGAAAGAGAAACTGCAGGTCGTTGTCTGCGAGGCCATCGCCAGAAACGGTACGTCCCTGCTTTCCTTTGACGACGAGGCCGGGAACCTGCAGCGGCGCATCGCCTTTGTGGCCCTTCGCCATCCGGAGCTGGAACTGCCGGCGGTGGATACGACGGCCCTTTGCGCAGCGGCCCGTGAATGGGGACCGCTCTTTGTGGGTGGGGCCACAACGCTGGCGGAACTGAAAAAAATCAAGCTCTGCGAGGTGATCTGGAGCCGGCTATCCTATAGTCAGCAGCAGGCGGTGGACCGCCTGGCGCCCACCCATATTACCGTACCCACGGGCAGCCAAATCCGCCTGGAATACCGCCAGGGGGCGGAGGCACCGGTGTTAAGGGTGCGCCTGCAGGAGTGCTTCGGGCTGCTGGATACGCCCAGGGTGGACGGCGCGCCGGTGCTCATGGAACTCCTGTCCCCGGGCTACAAGCCCGTGCAGCTCACAACAGATCTCAGGAGCTTCTGGAGTGGAACCTACTTTGAGGTGCGGAAGGAACTCCGCCGGCGCTATCCCAAACATGCCTGGCCGGAGGACCCGCTGGAAGCCGCCCCTGTGCGCGGAATCAAGAAAAAATGCTAAATTTGTAAAAACATAATACCAAAGACTATGCGTACTTCTTTCATCACTATGGCTCTCGTACTCGCTTGCCTGAGTATGGTTTCCGTCGCTCCTTCCTCTCCTGCCAAAACCGTTGCGGTGGCACAGGACCAGAACCCGCTGGTGGGCCAGCGCTTTTTGGATGTCCAGTCCAAGGACGCCAATGGAAAAACCCATAAGCTCAGCCAGTATGCCGGCAAGGGAAAATGGGTTCTACTGGATTTCTGGGCCTCCTGGTGCGGCCCCTGCCAGGAAGAAATGCCCAACGTCATCGACGCCTACAATAAGTTTCATGGCAAGGGCTTCGAGATTGTGGGTATCTCCCTGGACGAGGACAAAGATGAGTGGCTGGGCGCAGTAGAAGGCTGGGGCATGCCCTGGATTCAGCTGTCGGACCTGAACGGTTGGAAGTGCAAGGCCGCCCAGAAATATGGCATTGACGGCGTCCCCACCAGCTTCCTTATCGGCCCGGACGGCGTCATTGAGGCCTGCGATCTCCGCGGGGACGAACTCTCCGAATTCCTCTCTTCCGTGCTGAATTGAGTTGTCTCCATGGAATACCTGTCAAAAGAACGATACGACGAGATTGCCTCGGAGCTGAAGCATCTTATCAACGAGGTGTACCCCAAGGTGGCGGACGACCTTGCGGAGGCCAGCGCCCAGGGAGACCGGAGCGACAATGCGGGCTACCGTGAAGCCCGGCGCATCCAGGGGAAGACCATCAGCCGTATCCGTTTCCTGCAGCGTATTCTGGAGCACGCACGGGTTATCGACACCAATCACCTTCCCAAGGACCGGGTTTGCCTGCTAAGCCGGGTGGAATTTACCAACCTGTCCACCCAAACCCGTATGACCTTCCAGATTGTGAGCCCCCACGAGATGGACCTGGAGGCAGGTAAGATTTCCCTCAAATCGCCCATCGGTGCCGCCCTGATGGGCAAGAAGGTGGGCGAAATTGCAGAGGCTCAGGTGCCTTCCGGGCTCCTGCGTCTCCGCATCGAGCGCATTACACTGGATTAGGGCGCTGAACTTAGAACAGGTCATAGATGATATCGCTGCAGGAGCGGGATAAATCCTTTGCTTTTCTCTGCGAGGGCAACTAACCAATCCGCCCAATGGAAGTAAAGTGATTTCAAAGTAGAGCCAGCACATCGGCGGGAAGGAGGGAATTACCTTGATCCTCATCCGGCTTGGTCTTGGTAAACAGTTTTACAATCAATTGTTTGCCTTGTGTAAAAGGAAGGCTCTTCGCTAGCTTTTCCAACTGATTGGTTAGTAAGCGTCCATTCTCTCCCATTGTCCACTTGCATTCTCCTATCAGGATGCTCTTGCCATCAATAGACTCTGCTACAATATCCAATTCAACATCCCGCGGCTTTTCTTCCCCTTCTATAAGTACTTTTCCCCACCACCGTGATGCTTTGCCAAAGACAATCCCATCGATACGGTTGCCGGATACGGCATCGCGGCACAGATGCTCCCACCAGTAGCCGATATGCGAGGCTAGTTGGCTATCCAATGCCGCCTCAAGCGGAAGACGGCGGTCCATCTCGATAAAAGAGCGGTTGGCCGGAACGAACCTGTAATAGAAACTCAAGAACGGGTCGGCAATCTGGTACAGGCTCTTCTTACTTGATTTGGCCGATTCTCCAAAGGGAATGTCCTTCTCCAAATAACCCAAATCCAAAAGCTTGGCCAGCGGCCTTGACAGATTTGTAGCAGGCTCATTGCACCTGGACGCTATCTCTGAAAGTCGATGTATGCCATTCCCGACAATTGACATAATGGTCGATGTCTTCACTGGGTCCCTGATATCATCCCGGAAAAGATGATGCGGCTCTTCATACAGTGTTCCCATATTGGAAAAGATGTGGGTATCAATGGCATCTCTTAGGCTTGAACAACCTTCCCTCAATTTCCAGTAACGGGGAACTCCACCCCATAGTGCGTAGTTTTCCACCGTCTCCGTGGGATCCAGATTCAAGGCTTCCGAAAGGAATTGAGCTGCGATGGGCCTCATATTGAAATCGGAATCATCCCTTCCGAAAAGCGGTGAAGACTCGTCGTGTGTCAGGTTGTACATCATCTGCTGCGAGGAACCGCAAAGTATCAGATTGAATCGCAGCGGGTCTTTATCATCGTCAAGCAATCCCTGTATGATAGAAGGGAGGGCCGGCGTGTTCTCTACAAGGTAGGGGAATTCATCCAGGCACACGGTCAACGGCCCCGTCACCCTGTGATTGATGGCCTTAAGCAAAGCCTTCCAGTCTGCATAAACGGCATCGGCGAAACCGGGAAATCGGAGGCTAACCACTTGAGAAAATACTCTCATTTGGTTGGGCGCAGCGGTCCTGTCGGCCTCATAATAGATGTCGTCATTGTCAAGGACTCTTCCTATCAATGCCGACTTGCCTATCCTGCGGCGTCCTCTGACAATGATAAACTGCGGTGAATCACTGTGAAGGAGTTCCTTCAGCCGCTGTTGTTCCTTTTGTCGGTCTACAAATTTCATATACAATAATTATGTTCTGCAAACATAATGTTTTTAGAGCATAATTCCAAAATATTTAAAAGATAATTATTGTTTTTCCAGGCAGGACTGCATGAACGCAGCCATCCTGCCGTTGACCTCCCGGGATTCCGGAAGGTCCGGGAAGTTGATATTGTGTACGTGGCCGACCTTCTTATCCTTGGAGGGGATATCCAGGAACTCCACCTCGCGGCCAAGCGCCTTGTAGTCGCCGACGAGCTTCAGGGCCTCATCCCGGATAAAGTCGTTCCTGCAGGTGGACACGAAAAGAGGTCCCGTGTAACTGGCAATATGGGTCCTTGGCGACAGGGAGGCCATCCAGGCCTTGTCCAGGTAGCGGGGACCGATAAACCACTTCAGGGCGCTCTCCGTAAAGCCGTTCGAGATGGCGAAAAGCTCATACTCATATGCGGGGCAGTTGATAAGGATCCCTTGGGAGACAAAGCGCTCGGGGTGGACGGGCAGCGAATGATCCTCTGCCCCTTCCGCAAGGTAGAGGGCGAAATGCCCGCCCGCCGAGTCCCCGGTAAGGAACATCGCGTCCCGGTTAAGCCCCAGCTCCCCGGCGTGGTCCGCAAGGAAGTCAAGCGCTGCAGCGCAGTCCCCGAGTTCCGTTTCTACATCGACGCTCTCCCCGTCGTTAAGACGGTACTCCACGAGGACAACATCGAAGCCCTCCTTGAGGAAGGCCGAGGCGAAAGCGCGGTTGCTCCGGCGGTCTCCAGCCACGTAGAACCCTCCGTGGATATCGATAAGGACGGCCTCCCGGCGGACGGACGAATCGGCGTAGTAGATATCAATGACCTGCCTGCCGGAGTCCTCCGACCCGTAGGGTAGGCCGATGACATGCCTGAGCGAATCCGCGTAGGCGGGGGCGTCGGAGAGCTTGATGGTCGCGTCGACGATCATCTTCAGCATCGGCTTGGAGACCTTGAGGTTCACACAGCCGACAAGAAGAAAGAGGGTCGAAAGGAGAAAGAGGGGTTTACGCATGGCGGAGAGAATGGCCCGTTTCTCCGAGCGGGTGCAACCGCAGAGGGTAATTACTGGCATACTACTCTTTGTCCTTTGTGTCCATGCATATCGTGACGGGGCCGTCGTTCACGAGGGCAACCTTCATATCCGCGCCGAATTCTCCGGTCCCGACGGGCTTTCCGATGGCCTGAGAGAGCGCATCGCAGAACTGCTCATAGAGGGGAATGGCTTTCTCGTGCCCTGCGGCGCCGATATAGGAGGGCCTGTTGCCTTTCTTTGTGGATGCCATCAAGGTGAACTGGCTCACGACAATGATATCCCCGCCAGTGTCCAGGATACTCCGGTTCATTACCCCATTGTCATCGTTGAAGATGCGAAGGCCGGAAATCTTTCTCACAAGCCACTGAATGTCTTCTTCCGTATCTTCGTGTCCGATGCCAAGAAGAATGAGAAGCCCTTCCCCGATAGCGGAGCGGACGGCGCCTGCAATGGTGACAGAAGCCGAAGAAACCCTCTGAATGACAACCTTCATACCTCTAAAAATGGTTTTATCTCGCACAAATTTAGAAAAATTATCCGCCTTTGGCAAGCCGCCGGCCCGCCCTGGTTTTGCCGCTGACAAGGAACCCAATGGCTGACCCCAAGCGGACACGCTGGAAGGGGGACACCTGGATGAGCAAGGTGGGGCTTGTCAACGGGCAAGGTGGGATTTGAGGGGGACCACTTTGCCCGGCGAAGTGGCCTTAGAGGGCGGTGTGGTCAGGATTACGTGGGCAAGGAGGTGGGGATGATTATCGACCTTGCCCACCTGGGTCTCCCACCTTGCCCACGCCCCCTAGAACCCCATTCCGAACTGGAGCCAGTATTTGTCCTCCAGGGCCTGCCAGGCGCGGACGCTCTCGTTGTAGATGTATTCCGTATAGGCGTTAAGGAGGGCGGGGGAGCCGGCGGTGGGAAGGCCCTGCAAAGCCATCTCTTCCAGACGGAGAATCTCCTTGTTGAAGCCTTCCTTGGTGGTCTGCCAGGAGAGCGTCGCCAGCTTGTTGGCCCGGCGGAACTGCCACAGGTAGCTGTCCGGGACATACTGCTTCTGGCCGCAAATCTCGAAGTTCTTCGGGAGGGCCGTGGTGCCGCAGAAGACCGGAATGCGGGGGCTCTGGCCGGGGTTATCGACCGAAATCCAGCACACGCCGCCTACCTCGTCCGGGAGCCAGGAGCGCAGCTGCGTGATGTGACTGTAGGCGCACCAGGCAACGGCAACCGTGCGGCGGAACTCCACTGTCCCGGGGGCCAGGGTGTTGAGGGTGTTCCGAAGGGTGGTGGTGAGCCAGGGATTGGCGATGGGGCTTGCGATGGTATCGGCCGGATGCTTCTTGGTGGCAGGACGGGCCAACTTGATGTTCTTTGTCATGTCAAAGTCCGTTCCCTCGTAGGTCTCCCGGTAGAGGGCCATCACCTGACGGATATCTACGGGCTTATCCGGCTTCACGGAGAAGGGGAGCTCGTCCATGTCGTAGGTGAGTCCGAGCGACGGCGCTAATTGATTGAGAATGAACCACTCGCGGTCGGAGAAATTCCTGCCCTTGGCGTAATCCGTGTTGAAGGCCTTCCAGAAAACGAATTCACCCTTCCCGTCCCAAAGGCCGTTGTCGATAGCTACCTGCTCCACATTGGAGGAGGCCATCATGTCCTTGTCCTTGCGGTTGATCTTCCCGATTCGGAGGATATTGGCCGATATGGCTACGTGGTCGTCCGGGACCCGCTTGGCGACCCATGCGGCACCGATCTTTTCCTTGCCGACGCCCACAATCTCGAACTGCCAGACCTCGTTCTTGTCGGCCACGGTGAGGCATTCGCCGCTGTCCCCGTAGCCGTACTGCTCCGCCAGGGCGCCCATCAGACGGATGGCATCCCGGGCGTTGTCGCAGCGCTGCAGGGCAACCCGCTCCAGCTCCTCGATGGTGAACCATCCGGCCGGGTTCACGAGGGTATCCGGGCCGACGAAGGTGGTCTCTCCCATGGCCAGTTGCTTCTCGTTGAGGCAAGGGTATGCCGTGTTGAGATAGGCATAGGTGTGGGCCACCTGGGGAATCTCACCCATCCGCTTTACGCCGGTGGTGTCTCCGCGGAACTTGGTTTGCATGGTGCCCCGAAGGACGGGATGCATCGACCCGGGTTCATGGTCTGCCGCGGGCTCCATCTGCACCCAGGTGCGGTAACGGCCGTCGCAGGTATGGGAAGTCATCACGGAGCCGTCCGACGAGGCTTTCTTGCCCACCAGAAGGGCGGTGCAACTGTCACCGACGTACTCTTGGGAAAAGAGGGGGAGGGAGATGGCCAGCGCGGCCAGGAGGAAGAAAAGGCGTTTCATTCGTATAGATTTTGCTCGGTGACTGGGAATTATTCCACCTCGGTGAGTTCGCCGGTGGCGGATTCGATGACAAAGCCGCGGACGGTGACATCGGAGGGCATGAGCGGATGGTTCACGATGGTGGCCACGGTGTCGCGGACGGAGCGTTCCGTGTCGTGGAAGCCTTCCAGCCAGGCTGTGAGATTCACATCGGCCC
The DNA here is from genome assembly GCA_900317845.1 of uncultured Bacteroidales bacterium. GTDB lineage: Bacteria > Bacteroidota > Bacteroidia > Bacteroidales > UBA932 > Cryptobacteroides. The sequence continues at coordinate 94,671 of ONII01000008.1, read as the reverse complement.
GGTTGAGGGCGGCTTCCGGGATGCCGCGGTGGAGCATCTCCTCCCTGAAATGACCAAAGCTCATATGGCAGGCACCGCAGGTGGTATGCGCCACGACCATGATCTCGGTAACGCCCAGCTCATAGACCGCTACAATGAGGCTGCGCATGGCGGAGTCCCAGGGGGAGGGAATTACCGCACCGGCGTTCTTGATAATCTTGGCATCGCCATTGCGAAGGCCGAGGGCCTCCTGCAGGAGTACGGACAGGCGCGTGTCCATGCAGCTCACCACGGCCAGCTTCTTGTCCGGGTACTTGTCGGTGAGGTGCTTTTCATAGCCTTTCGAGGCAACGTATTCGCGGTTGAACGCAAGAACGGAATCAATGCTTGTCATAGAGATTAAATGATGGTGAGTTGGTGGCTGGTGCCAGGAATATACTTACCCAGGAGATCGGCTGTCCGCAGCTTGACAAAGCAGGTGGGCGTTCCGTCCGTACAGGCAAACCACTCGCTCTCCGCGACGGCCTTGTCCATTACCAGGTGGACAGGGGCGCATGCCGGGAGAACAGCGCTCAGGATGGTTGTAGCCCCGACCTCTACGCCGGTGAGTTCCCGGAGTTTTTCCGCCGGGGCGAAGGAAACCCTGGGAATGCCGCCGAGCGCCGCGCAGAACTCCCGCGTGACAAACGGCTTGTCGTCCGTTGTGACATATAGCCAGAAGGCGGTCTGCTGGCGGTTGCAGAGGAACACGGTCTTGACAATGCGCACTCCAATTTTGGCATCAATATGCTGGCAGTCTTCCATGGTAAGTCCGGGGTCTGTGTCTACCCTCCAGAAAGGAATCCCCAGGGCTGCAAAAGAAGCATACACCTTCTCCTGAAGGTGCGTAGAGAACTCCGCCGGGGGAGTTGTGCGTATGTCGCTAACCTGAAAAGCTGTCATCTTGCCTAAATCCTGTTTTTATTTGGTAAAGGTATAAAAAATTTCGACATTTTGGAAGACAAGCAATAATGGCTATCTTTGTCACAGAGATTAACCACTTAAAAAACACGATATGCTACAATATATCCAGGAGAACAAAGAACGTTTTTACGAGGAGCTGTTTTCGCTCCTCAGGATTCCGTCCGTCAGCGCCAAGCCCGAGCACAAGGCCGATATGCGCCGCTGCGCAGAGCGCCTGGTGGCGCTCCTCATGGAGGCGGGCGTGGACGAGGCCGCCGTATACGACACGGCCGGCCATCCTGTGGTCTATGGCTGCAAGGATATCGGCGCTCCCAAAACCATCCTCGTGTACGGGCACTACGATGTGCAGCCGCCGGAGCCGCTGGAGAAGTGGCGTACGGATCCCTTCGAGCCCGTCATCGCAGCCGATCCGGCAACGGGGGAGGAGGCCATCTATGCCCGTGGCGCCAATGACGACAAAGGGCAGCTGTTCATGCACCTGAAGGCCTTTGAGCACGAGGTGCGGGCGGGGCTCCTTCATCATAACGTCAAGTTCATCTTCGAAGGCGAGGAAGAGATAGGCAGCCCGTCCCTTCCCGCCTGGGTGGAGGCCCATAAGGACCTGCTCAAGGCCGATGTCATCCTTGTATCGGACACCACCATGCTCTCCGACAAAGTGCCGTCCATCAACTGCGGCATGCGAGGCCTGGCGTACCTGGAGGTCAAGGTGACCGGCCCCAACAAAGACCTTCATTCCGGCCACTACGGGGGCGCTGTCGCCAATCCCATCAATGTCCTGTGCGAGCTGATTGCCTCTTTGCACGATGAAAAGGGCAGGGTAGCCATCCCGGGTTTCTACGACAAAGTGGTGGAACTCTCCCAAGAGGACCGTGCCATGCTCTCCCGCGCTCCGTTCGACCTAAAAGAGTACAAGGAGTTTTTGGATATTGACGATGTCCGCGGAGAGGAAGGGTACACCACCCTGGAGCGTACGGGCATCCGCCCTTGCCTGGACGTATGCGGTATCTGGGGCGGTTATACCGGAACGGGCGCCAAGACCGTCCTTCCTTCCACGGCTCATGCCAAGATTTCCATGCGGCTGGTCCCCAATCAGCGCTCCAGTGAGATTACGGCGCTTTTCCAGCAGCATTTCAAGGCCATTGCCCCCAAGTGCGTAAAGGTGGAAGTGACTCCCTGCGAGGGCGGGAACGGGTTCCTCATTCCCATTACGTCGGAGGCCTACAAGGCGGCCTCGCGCGCCATGGCGGAGGTCTACGGAATAGAGCCGGTGCCCTCCCGCGGAGGCGGCTCCATCGCCATTTTGGCCGATATGCAAACCATCCTGGGAACGGACCCGCTGCTGATGGGATTCGGCCTGGAGCGGGATACCATCCATTCCCCGAACGAGAGCTACCTGCTGCGCCAGCTCTGGGCCGGCATGCGGTCCCTGGCCCTGTTCTACAAGTACTTCTAAAGTTTTCTGAGCACCTTGCACGGATTGCCGGCGGCCACGACGTTGGCCGGGATGTCTTTGGTCACAACGGAACCCGCTCCAATGGTGGTATTATCTCCGATACTCACGCCCGGAAGGATGGTCACGCTGCCGCCAATCCATACATTGTCGCCGATGGTCACGGGCTCGGCCCATTCCCGCCGGCTGTTGCGCTCCTGCGGATCCGTACTGTGGCAAGCGGTGTAGATACTGACGTTGGGGCCGATAAAACAGTCGTCCCCAATGGTAACAGGAGCCTCGTCCAGCACCGTGAAATTGAAGTTGGCAAAGAAGCGTTTGCCCACCCGGATCTGTTTGCCGTAATCGCAGTAGAACGGCTGGTTAATGCAGATATGGTCGTCGCCAATGTGCCCCAGCAGGCTTTTCAGGATGGAGCGTAACTCCTCTGTCTGCGAAGGCTGCAGGGCGTTGTAGCGGTGAATCACTTCCTTGGTGGCATTGAGCTCCCTTAACAGCTGTACATCAACGGCCGAATAAGGGAGTCCGGATTGCATGAGTTCTTTTTCTGTCATAATAAAGGGTGTGTCCAGCACACAAATGTACGCATTTTTAAAAAATATGAACTATATTTACCACTTCAAAGACTACAGGCATATGAAAAAGATTCTGAATATTCTGATTGTACTCTTTATGGCAACCGGAGCGTATGCGCAATCGCTGGTGTCCGGTTCCTCCAGTAAAACGCTCCAGTTGTTGGAAGCGGATGGCTCTTTTTTAGTAAAATCGTTTTATGACCTGGCCACGGTAAAGGAGGTCGATTGCAAAGTGCTCATCATTACCGATGCTTTTTCCGGGAAGAAGATGGGGTGTATGCGGCTGGAAACAAAGCCATCGGCCGCCCGCAGCAAGGAAACCTATGTCGGCACGCTGGACGCCGACGAACTGGATGCATGTATCCAAGCGCTCTCCTACATGAAAGAGAATCTTCTTCTGTCCCCCTGTGAGACGTACACAGAGGCGGAATACCGCACCCGGGACAAGGTTACAATCGGCGCATTTTTTGATACGCGCAAACAAGAATGGACGGCGTATATCCTGACCAAAAATGACACCAGCCAATCCATGAAGTTATTGGATGCGGAAAGCCTGGAATTGCTGAAAGAGGAAATGGTCAAAGCCCGGGACCTGATTGCCCGGGAAACCCGTTGACCGGAATGGTTCCGCTGGAGCGGGGGTTGCGGTGATTATTGAATCTCAATCTGTTTCACCGCTTTCTGGAGCTCCACCTTGTCCTTCTTGGGGATGCTCACATGCAGGACGCCGTGTTCCACCTTGGCTTCAATCTTTTCGGCCTCGGCATCCTCCGGGAGCATGAGCATCTGCTGGAATTTCTCATAGGAGAATTCGCGGCGGAGGTAGCGGCCGTGATGCTTCTTCTCGTTGTTTTCGGCCTTCTTTTCCATGTTGATTACCAGGTTGTTGTCCTCGTCCACATGGACCTGGAAGTCCTCTTTGGTGAGACCCGGAGCGGCAAGCTCCACTTCATATTCTTTCTCGGTTTCAATCACGTTGATTGCAGGGGCGGTGTAATTCGCTTTTTCCATCCAGCTGTTGTCGAAGAAGTCGTTGAAGATGTCGGGCAGCCAGCTTTGATCCCTTCTGATAGTAGGTAACATAACAAAACTCATTTTAAACACCTCCGGTTTCCGGCCCTTACGTGGCCTTCCGTCCGGGTTCCTTTCGCGGAACGCCTAAGGAAATTGCAAAGCCGGGACCAATGCCCCAAGATGGACTTTTGGGCATACGGGAGGTGACAGAAAGTCCATTTTACGGACATTTTGGCCATTTGATTTTTTCTTTGTACATTGCGGGGAATATGAAGAAACTGCCCAACACATACGTTATCATTGCCCTGCTCATTGTGCTGTGCGCCGTCCTTACCTGGTTTGTTCCGGGCGGTCAGTATGTCACGGCGGGAGAGGGCGCGCTCACCTATGAGGAGGTGGGGGCTGTACCGCAAACCTGGCAGGTTTTTTCGGCCATCTACCACGGCTTTGTCAAGCAGGCGGGCATCATCATCTTTATCCTGGTGGTGGGCGGGGCGTTTTCTCTTCTCACCGCCACCGGAGCCGTAGATGCGGGCATCCGCCGGTTCATCGCCCTTATCGGCCCCAAAGACAAATGGGTCCTGGTGGCGCTTACGCTCCTTTTCTCCCTGGGCGGTGCGGTGTTTGGCATGAGCGAGGAAGCCATCCCTTTTGTGGGGATTGTGGTTCCGCTGGTGGTGTCCATGGGCTATGATGCCGTGATGGGCCTTCTAGTGGTGTATGTGGCCTCCAACATAGGCTTTTCCAGTGCCTTTCTCAATCCATTTACGGTGGGGATTGCCCAGGGCATGGCGGACCTTCCGCCTTTCTCCGGCATGGGATACCGCATCTTCTGCTGGGCCTTCCTGACCGGGCTGCTCTGCCTGTTTGTGGCCCTTTATGCCAAACGGACCCGGCGGGAGCCGCAGGAGGGGAGCGCCCTTAAGGCAGAGGCGCTTTCTGCCAGGCAGGCGTGGATTCTGGGGGTGCTGCTTGTCGCCGTCATTGCCCTTGTTGCCGGGGCCACCCTCTGGGGCTGGTACATGGCCGAAATTACCGGCCTGTTCCTGGCCATGGGCATCCTTTGCGGTATCATTGCCCGCTTTCCGGCCAACCGCATAGCGGACGAGCTCATAGCCGGCGCCAAGGACATCCTCCCGGCCGCCCTGGTGGTGGGGTTCGCTTCCGGGATTGTCATTATCCTGCAGGACGGAAAAATTGTGGACAGCATCCTGCATAGCATGCAGGACTCGCTGGACGGAACGGGGGAGGCCTCCTCCCTCACGGCCATGTATGGCATCCAGGCGGTAATCAACTTCCTCATCCCCAGCGCCACAGCCAAAGCGGCCATCACCATTCCCATCATGGCCCCGTTCTCGGACCTGGTGGGCGTGTCCCGGCAGGCGATGGTGCTGGCGTTCCAGTTCGGCGACGGGTTCACCAACATGATCACCCCCACCTCCGGCGTCCTTATGGCGGCGCTGGCCATGGCCCGCGTCCCCTACGAAAAGTGGCTCAGGTGGGCCTGGAAGCTGGTAGCCGTGCTCCTGGTGCTGGGCCTCATTCTCCTTCTGGCCACCCTTCCGCTGGCCCCGGCGGGGTTTTAGGCGGAACTTCAATCCCAGCCTGGACGTCAGATTCAGTCCTTCTTTAGCTCGTCCAGCTTCTTTTCCAGCGCTTCCAGCTTTTCCATGATTTTGGCATTGTCGTCGTCCTGCATGGCGTCTACAAAGATGGAGTTCACCAGCGACACGCCCAGGATGCCGCCAAAGAAGAAGATGATGGCAAAACCGGTACGGGACAGATGGCCGACAATGTCGGAGCTGTTCTGGGCTATTCTCACGGGCACGGCGCCCCAGTCGTCTCCGGAGAAGTAGCGGAAAATGGTATAGAGCGACACCCCCGGATCCCCAAACAGGTCCGGGACGATCTTACTATATAAAGTAGAAGCCAGGATGGACGTCACAAACACAATGACCACAAAGGCGATAATGACAATGAGGGAAGCCCTGGCAGCTACCTTAAAGCCCTTGAGGAGGCCGTCCACATTGGGGATGAACTTGAACAGGCGAAAGGACTTGAAGATGCGCAGCGCCCGGAGGGACAGCAGGATGTTGGTGGCCAGGTCGAAGTCCAGGAAGCTGTTCATCAGGGACGGAATGGCCACCACCGTCAGGATAAAGTCGAAGCGGTTCCAGCCATCCTTCCAATAGTCCTTCCAGCCGTAGGTCCCAATCTTGACGATGGCTTCTACGACGAACAGCAGCGTAAAGAGGGAATCGCTCCAGGTGAAAAAGGTGGAGGCTTCGAAAAACCCTCCCACAAAGATGGCGATGGTGTTCACCAACACCAGGATGAGCATGATCCGGTCGTTTGTGAAGAAGGATTGGATGGCGTTCTGCTTTCCCATGTGAAATACCTTATAATTGTTGGCACGAAGATACGAAAAATTTGGTGGTCCCAAAATAAATCCGTACATTTGCGGGCTAAAATTTTTAAAACTTTAAACTCATTGCAAAGCAAGAGATTTTCGCGAAGTACGGGAAGTCCAATAAGGACACCGGCTCTCCTGAGAGTCAGGTTGCTTTATTTTCCTACCGTATCGCTCACCTTACAGAGCACGTGAAGAAGAACAAGAAAGACGTGGTAACGCGCCGCAGCCTTCTTCGCCTGGTCTCTAAGCGTCGTCAGCTCCTGAACTACCTTCAGAAGATTGACATCGAGAGATACAGAGCTATCGTCAAGGAGCTGGGTCTCCGCCGATAAGCAAAAGGATAGGAAATAACGGGGGCAGAGGTTCATGCAAGGCATGGCTCTTCCCCCTTTTTGATGAGAAACAAGCAGAATTGCGGAACGGAATAAATTCCGGCCGCAATAACAGAAAAAAACATCCTCCGCAAGGGAAGATGAATATAGACGAAACAAAGACGTAATTAGATGAACATTATCAAAAAGACCATCACGTTACCCGACGGTCGGGTAATCGAGATCGAAACCGGAAAACTCGCCAAACAGGCTGCCGGTTCTGCCGTTGTGAAAATGGGTGGCACCATGCTGCTCGCCACCGTCACCTGCGCCACGGAGGTGAAAGAGGGTACGGACTTCATGCCCCTCACCGTGGATTATCGTGAAAAATACTATGCCGCCGGCCGTTTCCCCGGAGGTTTCCTCAAGCGCGAAAGCCGCCCCTCTGACTATGAGGTGCTCATCGCCCGTCTTGTGGACCGTCCCATCCGCCCGCTGTGGCCGGAGGACTTCCACCTGGAGGTCTTTGTGAATGTAATGCTCATCTCGGCAGAGAAAGACATCCAGCCGGATGCCCTTGCCGGTCTGGCCGCATCGGCCGCCCTTGCCACCAGCGACCTGCCCTTCGGCGGTCCCGTGAGCGAGGTCCGTGTAGCCCGCATCGACGGTAAATTTGTGATTAACCCCGGTTTCGAGGAAAACAAACGGGCCGATCTTGACCTGATGGTCGCCGCCACCGAAGAGAATATCATGATGGTGGAAGGTGAGATGAACGAGGTTTCCGAGCACGACATGCTGGAGGCCATCAAGTTCGCCCACGAAGAAATCAAGAAGCACTGCCGCGTGCAGAAGGAACTCATGCACGAGCTGGGTACGGACGTGAACAAGCGCGACTACCCGCACGACGAGCAGGACGAAGACCTCCGCAAGGCCGTGCACGAGGCCTGCTACAGCAAGTGCTATGAACTGGCTAAGAGCGCCAAGCCCAAGCACGAGCGCGAGGACGGCTTCAACGCCATCCGTGACGAATTTAAAGCCCAGTTTTCCGAGGAAGACCTGGAGGTGAAGGGCGCCATGATCGACCGCTACTACCACGACGTAGAGAAGGAAGCCATGCGCAACCTGGTGCTGGACGAAGGCAAGCGCCTGGACGGCCGCGCCACCAACGAGGTGCGTCCCATCTGGTGCGAGACCGACTACCTCCCTTGCGCCCACGGCAGCGCCATCTTCACCCGCGGTGAAACCCAGTCCCTGGCTTCCGTCACCCTGGGCACCAAGATGGACATGAAGGAGATGGACGAGGTGCTCATCCAGGACGACCAGCAGTTTGTCCTGCACTACAACTTCCCTCCCTTCGCCACCGGTGAAGCCAAGCCCCAGAGAAGCACCGGCCGCCGCGAAATCGGCCACGGCAACCTGGCCATGCGTGCCCTCAAGCCCGTCATCCCTACGGCTCCTGAATTCCCTTACGCCGTGCGCGTAGTTTCCGATATCCTGGAATCCAACGGTTCCTCTTCCATGGCCTCCGTTTGCGGTGGCTGCCTGGCCCTGATGGATGCCGGCGTTAAAATCAAGAAGCCGGTGGCCGGTGTGGCCATGGGCCTGATCACGGATGCCGTCCGTCCCAACGAGCGCTACGCCATCCTCACCGATATCCTCGGTGACGAAGACCACCTGGGCGATATGGACTTCAAGGTAACTGGTACCAAGGACGGTATCACCGCCACCCAGATGGACATCAAGGTGGACGGCTTGTCCTACGAGGTACTGGAGAAAGCCCTGGAGCAGGCCCGTCAGGGACGCCTGCACATCATGGGCGAAATGCTCAAGACCATCCCCGAGCCGCGCGCAGACTTCAAGCCCTTCGTGCCTCGCATGGTCCAGATCGAGGTGGCTTCCGAGTTCATCGGCGCCATCATCGGCAAGGGTGGCGAAACCATCCAGGGCATGCAGAAGGAATTCGGCACCACCATCACCATCGACGAGGTGGACAACGGCGACGGCACCACTAAGGGTGTGGTCGATATCTTCGGCACGGATAAAGCGGCCATGGATGCTACGCTGGAGCGTATCAAAGGCATCTGCGCCGTGCCCGAGGCCGGTCAGGTGTACCACGGCAAGGTGGTGAGCATCCTGGAATTCGGCGCCTTCATCGAGATCCTGCCCGGTAAGGAAGGTCTCCTGCACGTGTCCGAGATTGCCTGGAACAAGACCGAGAAAGTGGAAGACGTGCTCAAGGTGGGCGACGAGGTGGATGTCAAGCTCCTGGAGATTGACGCCAAGACCGGCAAGATGCGCCTGTCCATGCGCGCCCTCACCGAGAAACCGGAAGGCTACGTGGAGCCCAAGCGCGCTCCCCGTGGAGACCGCGGTGACCGTGGCCCGCGTCGCGAAGGCGACCGCAAAGGCGGCAACGAGCGCCGTGGAGAGCGTGGCCCGCGTCATGACGACCGTCACGACAAACCCCGCAAGCCCCGCTTCGAGGAAGAAGAGCCCAAGCAGAACGAGCCTGACGTGTTCTAAAAACTGAAACTCCTGGGGCCGGTCTTTGAGACCGGCTCTTTTTTTCTTATCTTTGTGCATGCTTATCGTATTAGAAGGCCTGGATGGGGCAGGAAAGTCCACGCAGGTCAAGAAACTGAAAGAATATCTGCAAGGGCGGTGCGGCGCACTGGAGTACATCCATTTCCCGCGCTACGATGCTCCTGTATACGGGGAGCTCATCAGCCGCTTCCTCCGGGGAGACTTCGGCTCCAACGAGAGCGTGCATCCGCAGCTGGTGGCGCTGCTCTTTGCAGAAGACCGCCATGGCGCAGGTCCCATGATCCGGAAGGCCCTGGAGGAGGGGAAAACCGTCCTTTTGGACCGCTATGTGTATTCCAACATTGCCTACCAATGTGCCAAGCTCCAGGATCCGTTGCAGCGTAAGGAGCTCAGGAACTGGATTTTCCGGACGGAATATGAGGAGTTCCAGCTACCGGTACCGGACCTGAACCTTTTCCTGGACGTTCCCATCGGCTTTGTGGAGCAGAGCCTTTCCCGGGAGCGCTCCGGCGAAGACCGGAACTACCTGGAAGGCGCCCGGGACATCCATGAGGCATCCATCGCTTTCCAGCGGGAGGTCCGCTCCATGTATCTGGCGCAAACCCAGCTGGACCGCCAGTTCCTTCGTATAGACTGTGCCAACGCTAACGGCGAAATGCTGCCTCCGGGCGCCATCTTCGCCAAAGTCCGCGGCATGATAGACCCGTACCTGAAATGAATACTTCGTATCAACGTTTCCGCCGCTTTGCGGCTGTCCTGGTGGGCATTGTCTTCCTGGTGTCCGGCCTGCTAAAGATGATAGACCCGGTGGGCACTATGCTCATCCTGCAGGAGTATTTCCGTTATTTCCAGGTGCCGGGGCTCATGCCTGCGGCCAAGGGGCTGGGCATCGCGCTGTCGGTGGCAGAGGCTGCCGTGGGCGTATCGCTCATTACCGGCGTGCTCCGAAAGATGGCGGCGGTCCTGACGTACGTGCTGCTTGGTTTTTTCACCATCGTCACGTTTGTGCTGTGGGTGCTCAATCCCACCATGGACTGCGGCTGTTTCGGGGAGGCCGTCCACCTGTCGCATGCGCAGAGTTTCTGGAAAAATGTGATTCTGCTTCTGCTGAGTGTCATTGCGTTCACGCCCTTCCATGACTTTGGGCGTCCCAAGCGCAACCGCATTGTGGCGGCAGTCCTGGCGGGTCTTTCGCTCCTGTTTGTGGTTATTTACAGTAATCGGCACCTGCCCATCATGGATTTCACCGCCTTCGACTGGGGCGCGGAGCTTTATGCCTCCCTGGACGATGAAGTGGCGGCGGACAACCATTACAAGGCGGCGTACGTGTACCAAAAAGACGGAAAGGAGGGCGTTTTTGATCTTACGGACCTGCCGGATTCTACCTGGACCTTTGTGCGGGTAGACACCGTGTTCCGCAAAACTACGGCCGTGTCGGAAGACTATCCCATCCTGAGTTTCTCGGACGCAGACGGCGTGTACCATGACCGCATGGCGGCAGAAGGCCATGTGGTGGTACTTTCCGTGTACGATGTCGCCAAGGCCCCCTGGGAGCGCGTCCGGGAACACTATCATGCTGTACTGAATGCCGGTGGCATGCCGCTGGTGCTGGTGTCGGCCGTTCCCGGAGATGTCCGTCTCCCTCAGGACCTTCCGCTGTATTACGCAGATTATAAGACGCTCATCACCTTAAACCGCTCCAATGGCGGCGGCTCCTATTTCAATGAAGGGGAGCTGGTGAACAAATGGGATGTCCGTCACCTGCCGGAAAACCTGCAGGCAGACTTTGCCGCAGACCCGGTGGACCTTTCCACCCACTACATCATCCGCCGCCGCTTACGCACGCAGGGCTTTTGCGTCTATCTGGCGGCACTGCTGCTGCTGATATAACGGCAAAAGCCCTGTAAGGTGCTTTGACAAGCGCAGTCTTTACAGGCTGCGCTTGATTTCTACAATCTGGAAGGCCTCGATGATGTCGCCGGGGTGGATGTCGTTGTAACGCTCCAGGCCACAGCCGCATTCCATGCCGGCCGGTACTTCCTTGGCCTGGTCCTTGCCCCTCTGGAGGGAAGACAGGGAACCGGTGTACACTACAATACCGTCCCGGATAAGGCGGACATCGGCCTTCTGGGTGAGTTTGCCTTCCTTCACCAGGCAACCGGCAATGGTGCCCACCTTGGAAATCTTGAAGGTCTGCTTGACCTCTGCGGTGGCAGTGACCTCTTCCTTCTTCTCCGGCTCCAGCATGCCCTCGATACCTTCCTTCACCTCGTTGATGCAGTCGTAAATCACGGAGTACAGGCGAATTTCGATGCCTTCTTTCTCTGCGGCACGGCGTGCCTCGGCGGAAGGACGCACCTGGAAGCCGATGATCACGGCGTCGGAGGCCTCCGCCAGAAGGACATCGGACTCGGAGATGGCACCCACGGCCTTGTGGATCACGTTCACGCGCACTTCCTCGGTGGAAAGCTTGATGAGGGAATCCGACAGGGCTTCCACGGAACCGTCCACGTCACCTTTCACAATCACGTTGAGCTCCTTGAAGTTACCAATGGCAATACGGCGGCCAATCTCTTCCAGGGTGAGGTGCTTCTGGGTCTTGATGCCCTGGATGCGGATGAGCTGCTCACGCTTCTGGGCAATGGACTTGGCTTCTTTTTCATCGGCCATGATGTTGAACTTTTCACCGGCGGCCGGGGCACCGTTGAGGCCCAGCAGGGAAACCGGCGTGGACGGACCGGCGCTTTCCACCTTCTGTCCACGTTCGTTGTACATGGCTTTGACGCGGCCGTAGTAGGCGCCGGAAATAATGACGTCGCCCACGTTCACCGTTCCGTCCTGCACCAGGACAGTGGCCAGATAACCGCGGCCCTTGTCCAGGGAGCTTTCAATCACGGCGCCGCTTCCCAGTTTGTTGGGGTTGGCCTTGAGCTCCAGCAGGTCGGTCTCGAAGAGCACTTTCTCCAGGAGCTTATCTACGTTCAGGCCCTTCTTGGCCGATATTTCCTGGCACTGGTACTTACCGCCCCAGTCTTCCACCAGGATGTTCATCTCTGACAGCTGGCGGCGGATGGTGTCCGGATTGGCGCCCGGCTTATCAATCTTGTTGATGGCAAAGACCATGGGCACGCCGGCTGCCTGGGCGTGGGCGATGGCTTCCTTGGTCTGGGGCATCACGGCGTCATCGGCCGCAATAATGATAATGGCCAGGTCCGTCATCTGGGCACCGCGGGCACGCATGGCCGTAAAGGCCTCGTGGCCGGGGGTATCCAGGAAGGTGATGCGGCGGCCGTTTTCCAGTTTTACGCTGTAGGCGCCAATGTGCTGGGTAATGCCACCGGCCTCACCGGCAATCACGTTGGAGTTGCGGATGTTGTCCAGCAGGGAGGTCTTACCATGGTCCACATGACCCATCACGGTGATTACCGGCGGGCGTTCCACCAGGTCTTCCTCCTTGTCGGGCTCCTGCTGCTGCACTTCTTCGGTGAGTTCTGCCGTGACGAATTCCACCTTGTAGCCGAATTCTTCGGCCACAAGGACCAGGGTTTCTGCATCCAGGCGCTGGTTGATGGACACCATCATGCCCAGGGACATGCAGGCGCCAATCACCTTCACCACCGGGGTGTTGTTCATCAGGGTGGCCAGGTCGTTCACGGTCACAAACTCGGTTACCTTCAGGATCTTGTTCTCTGCAGCGGCGGCTTCCATTTCTTCCTGCGAACGGATGGCGGCAATTTCGCGTTTCTCCTTGCGGTGCTTGGCGCCAAAATTGTTCTTGCTCTCGTTCATGCGGGCGTAGGTTTCCTTCACCTGCTTCTGGATTTCCTTCTGCAGTTCTTCCTGCTCGGCCTCCGTCATAGCCGGTTTAAAGCGCTCGCCCTTCTTGGAAGGCTTTGTTTTTTTGTTGTCCTCTTTCTTCTTGGGGGCTTTTTCTGCCTGTACCTTGGTAACGTCTACCTTCTGGGAGCCGCTGCTCTTGATGCGCTCACGTTTTTTGGCGCGCTTGGTGTCGAACTGGGACAGGTCAATCTTGCCCAGCACCTTGAAGGGTGCCGCGCCTTCCTGGGCTGCAGGGGCTTCCGCGGGGGTCGGGGCGGATTCCGGCTCTGCTTCGGGCTCAGGTTCTGCGACCGGTTCGGGTTCGGGTTCGGGCTCCGGCTCCACAATGGGGTCGGGTTCTGCTATCGGTTCGGGCTCCGGTTCAGGTTCAGGTTCTACCACGGGTTCGGGTTCCGGTTCCACAACTGGCTCCGGCTCTACAACCGGCTCGGGTTCCGGTTCCACTATCGGTTCCGGCTCCGGCTCTGCCACGGGCTCGGGCTCTGCAACAACGGTGCGGGACAGGTTGTTGTTCTTGATAACGGTTACCCGTTCGGGCTCAAACTCGTCTTCTTCGTCGTCCTGTTTCCTCGATGCCTTGTCCAGGATTTCGGTGAGCTTGACGTCCACCTTCTCGGCCTGTTCCTTGAGCTCCAGGTCTTTTCCGAACTTCTTGTGCAGTTCCGGCATGTATTCGTCGGAAATCTTCAGGTTGGGATTGGCGTCTTCAATGCCGGCGCCTTTGGAGTTGAGGAAATCCACCAGGGTGTCCAGCCCGATGTTGAATTGTTTGATAAGTTTCGATAATCTGATTTCTGCCATAAATAACCCCCTATGTTTTCTAAATTAATCTTCAAATTCCTCGTGCAGGATGCGGAGCACTTCTTCCACGGTCTCGTCTTCCAGATCGGCCCGGGAGGCAATATCGGCGGGAGAGAGTGCCATGACGCTGCGTGCTGTGTCGCAGCCGATGCTCTGCAGGCGCTCGATCACCCAAGGGTCGATCACGTCCGTGAATTCGCTCAGCAGCACGTCGTCTTCCTCCTCTTCGTTTTGCGGGAGTTCGCGCCAGACTTCAATCTCGCGGCCCACCAGCATGCCGGCCAGTTTGATGTTCACGCCGCCCTTGCCGATACCTTTTTTCACCTCGTCCGCCTGCATGTACACCTTGATCTTTTCTTCGGGGCTGCTGCCCAGGTCGATACGGGAGATGCGGGCCGGGTTCAGGGCACGCTGGATCATCAGCTGCGGGTTGGAGCTCCACTGGATGACGTCAATGTTCTCGTTGCGAAGCTCACGCACGATACCCATGATGCGGGAACCCTTAACGCCGATGCAGGCGCCAATGGGGTCGATACGGTCGTCGTAGGACTCTACAGCCACCTTGGCACGCTCGCCAGGGATGCGGACCACCTTTTTCACGGTGATGAGGCCGTCGTAGATTTCTGGTACTTCCATCTCGAAGAGTTTCTCCAGGAAGCTGTCGGTAGTGCGGGAAAGGACAATGTAGGGCGTGGTGTTGTTCTTCATTTCCACGCTCTTGATGATAGCACGCACGGAGTCGCTCTTCTTGAAGCGCTCGCCGGGGATTTGTTCGCTCTTGGGCATGCGGAGCTCGTTGCCTTCCTCGTCCAGGATGAGGACCTCGTTCTTCCAGGTCTGGTACACCTCACCGGTGAAGATTTCACCTACGCGCTCGGAGTACTTCTTGAACACGTTGGCTTTCTCAATGTCCATGATGCGGCCCTGCAGGTTCTGGCGGATGTTCAGGATACCGCGGCGGCCGAAGGAAGCCAGGGAGAGCTTGCGGGTGAAGGTGTCGCCAATTTCGTAGTCGTCGTCACCGGTTTCTGCGGCAATTTCCTCTACGGTGATTTGGGTCACAGGGTCTTCCACTTCTTCCACCACCTCAAAGTTCTGGTAAATCTCGCAGTCGCCTTTGTCCACGTTGATAATGACGTCAAAATTGTCGGCGCTGCCGTAGGTTTTGGCCAGCTGGGTGAGGAATACATCCTTGAGTACACCGAGCATCACCGGACGGTCAATGCTCTTTTCTTCCTTGAAGTCCTTGAAGGCATCAATCAAGGTTACTTCTTTCTCTTTTTCTTTTGCCATTTTTATTTAATAATTTACTATTGTCATTCCGGGCAATTCACTATTGTCATTCCGAGCCGAAGGCTACTTTTGTCATTCCGAGCCGAAGGCGAGTGAATCTTATAAAAAAAGATAGGGGACCGCCGTCCTCTATCTCGTTCACAAGTGCAAAGGTACAAAATATTCTCAAAACTACCAAAACGGCCACCAACTTTTTTTGCAAAGCCGTTGGAGGGCCGCCGCGGCGTGTTGGTGGTAGGCGTGCAGTTGATTGGCAGCGGCAATGGCGTAATAGTGCTTGGCCGCCTCTTTGTCGGCGGGGCCTCCTTCTCCCTTCTCCAGCATCTCTCCTGCCAGATACGCCGCAGCAGGCTGCCCTTGGTCGGCCGCTTGGCGAAGAAACACCAGGGCTTCTGAGGCGCGCCCGCTAAGGCGGAAACTCTTGCCTATCAGGAATTGGCACTCACGGTTGCCCATTTGCGCGCCTTGGAGATAGAGTTTATCGGACTTGTCCGGATTGGCTTGGACAAGAACGGTTCCGGAATCGGCCTTGATACCGTCCAAATACAAATCGGCCAAACTCTCTACAGCCCGGATATTTCCTTCCTCTGCCAGCTTTTCCAGAAGCGGAAGGGCCTCATGGAAGCACTTAAGGGCGAGTTCCTCATTGTAGATGCCGTAAGATTTGGCGTCTTTGCTGCAAAAGATTTTTGCGAGCAGAAACGCAGACCAGGGGTCCCCAAGTGCCGCCGCGTGTATGAGGCAGGCTATGTTCTCCGGCTCATGCTGCAGGTTCCACACGGATCCTTTTTCGTAGAGTTTCTCTACGCCCAGAAAGTCGTTGACGGGTTTCTGGGCAATTTGTTCCAGATAGCCGTCTGCGCCTTCCAGGCGCTGAAGGGATTGCTGGGCGGCATCCCTGTTCAGGAAGAAAAAGTCCTTCAGGGCCACTTTGTACCAAAATGCGGCTTCTACCCTGTCCAGGGGCACACCCTGTCCGTTCTCGTACAGCTGTGCCAAAAGCACGGCCGCCTGTCCCACGCCTTGCTCTGCCGCCTTTCTCAGCCATTCGGCTGCTTCTTCATATCGGCCTTCCTTCAGGAGCAGTTCTCCCAGATACTGCTGGGCCTGGAAATAGTCCATTTGGGCCGATTTGCGGGCATACGCGATAGCAGCGTCCCGGTCTTTTTTTACCAGTTTCCCGTCCTCAAGGAGAAGCGCCATCTGGTGACAAGCCAGGCAGTGCCCCATATCGGCCGCCTGCTGCATCCATTGAAGGGACTCCTTGACATTGAGCTTAGCCTTGAGATTGCGGCTGGCAAGGTCATACAGATGCTCGGCTTCCGGATCCGGTTTGGGTGTGTTTTTGCGCTGGAACTGGGGAATGGGCCTTTCCTGGGCCTTCTGAGCGGCTTTGTCCGGGGTCCGGCCCATGGCGGAGAGATAATCGTTAACTGTCATAGTATCAAGCGTTCATGTTACAAAAATAATATTTATATTTGTGAGAACAAAACCATCGGATATGAGAGCCCGTCTTTTTTCGATTCTACTGCTTACTGCTCTTTTGCTCGTTTCCTGCACGGCAGGGAAGGGCGACTACCTGGCCTATTATATGACCTATGACGCCGTGGATGTCCATGCGGAGCCCTCGGAGAGTTCCCCCGTCACCATGAAACTCATCTGCGACCGCAGGCCCAGCTCCTACAGTGAAAAGAAGGCGGAGATTCCGTATGCGTTTATCTTCGAAGACCGCAATCCGGTGCCGGTAGGCATAAAAAAGTTTGACGAGAGCGGGGAGTGGGGCTACTTTTCAGAGAAAGTGCCCTTCATTCTGGATTGGAAGGGATGGATCAAACTGGATCAGCTCATCTTTTGCGGGGAAACTGCCACGGCCGATATCAAGCCCACCTATGAGGCCAAGGAGGATTGGATAGACATGTACAAACACCCCAAGCTCGACGAGAAAGACAAACTGGTCCATAAGCTAAAAAAGGGAGACAAAGTGTTGGCGCACCGCAAAAGCGGCAGCTGGGCATTCGTGGAGTGGGTGCGCTTCTCCCAGGCCGGAAAAGAAGCGCCCAAGTACGGCTGGGTGCAGCTCAAGCACTTTCGTCAGATAGAGGATGCCTCTTATGCACAGCTTAAGGATGGGGCTTATGAAGCGATGCAGGAAAGGGCGCTTTCCAATGCCGGCCAAAAGGGCAGGTGGATGGAAAAGGGGATAAGGCATGCGGTTCAGCTAAAGGCAGCCCTCCTTCAGGTTTTCAAATACGGCGCCCTTGTGGCCATCCTGGTAGCCCTTCTCTTCCTTTTCCCGGCCATCAAGCGCAAGTGTTGGATGGTCCCGGCTGTGGTGTTTCCCGTATCGGCCCTCCTGCTGTTCCTGTGTTCGGATCTAACAAGTGCCCCTGGGATTGTCTACGGGCTGCTCATCCCCATTCTGGTATTTCCCCTCCTGTATCCTCTCCTCTACACAGGGGCTTCCCGTGGGGTTGCAACGGCTTTCAACATCATCTCCCTGGCGGCGTCACTCTATGTAATGGGCGTGTTGGAGCTATTCTCCGGCCGGATGCTCATCCTGCATGTTGCCCTGTTTATTTTCTATGCCGGCGTGGTGTTCAAGTTTACAAAATGGTTTGCCAAGAAGATAGGGGACGATGTCTGCCCGCACTGCGGCTATTACGCCGGACACCCCAGGCTGGGGGAGGAATACATGGGCACTTCTACCAGTGTAGATACCGATTCCTACGATCAATATGACCACAGTGAGACCGTGGGCCATGAGACCACCAACTACTACGTGCGGAAGTACTTCCATAGAATTACGCACACGGACCACTACGACGTAGAGCGCTGCTGCCTCAGGTGCGGCTCCCACTTCCAGAATGCCAAAACCCGTACCCGCGGGGAAATGCTATAATCTTCTGGAAAACTAGAAGGTAATATAAGGTTTAACGGAATTGATTTCCGTGAGGGAGAAGGTGTCCGTGTGTTCCACCTTCTCCTTTTTCTTTTTCCCTTCCACGGCCTCCAGGGCGGTATAGTTGAGGGTTACGCTTTCCTCGGTGGCCTCTTCCAGGGTGGCAATCAGGCGTTTCCCGCCTTTGAACTTCACGTCCACCTTGCTTCCAATAGCCTTGAGGTATTGTTTGAGCACCTTGAACGGCCTGTCCAGTCCGGCCGATGACACCGTGAGCGCGTAGTCTTCCTCGTCCTGGTTGAAGGCGGCGTGCATCACCTGGTCAATGGCGGCACAGTCTTCCCAGTCCACCACGCCTTCTTCTTTCTCGATCACAATCTCGATGTCGTTTTCTGCGCTTACGCTTACTTCTACCAGGAAACAGCCCCGCTGCTCCACGGCCGGCGTCACCGCCTGTATGATTTGTTCCTTGTTCATATGGTTGATAGTTTTTTGAGCCACAAAATGCTGTCCGGACCCTCGTTGAACAGCAGGTCCAGGGCGCTCAGCCGGGGGGTAAAGCCGCCCAGGCGGTCCTGAAATACTTGATAGTAAGGCCGCTCCAGGCCCAGTACCTCCAGCACCGTGTCCGGCTGTTTGGGATGGATGGAGAAACGGTAGTCGTCCGGCTCGCTGCCGGGTGCGGTAAATGCCGAAGTGGGGGAGAGCGTGCAGGCAATGCCCGTCTTCTCCAGCAGGAGGCGGCTGGTGGAAAGGTTCAGCTCCCAGAGGGTTTCCGGCCGGGCATCCAGGACGGAAAAGACATCGTCCCGATAATACTCATAGTAGGCCGCCGTCTCATAGGCCGTATCCAGCGCCCGCTGCGTCCGCACCACCCAGGGCGTGGAATAATCCACCAGAACGTTTTGAATGTTTAAGGGAGAGGCGCCCCTTTCTGGAACATTTGCCCGTACAGGGTCGCGAAGCGACGTGGAAGAAAGGGGCACCTCTCCCTTGCCATGTTTCACTGGCACTTGGAGCATTTGCACGCCGTCGCCGGCCAGGATGTAGCACCGGTTGCGGTAACTTTGCTTCTGGTAGTTCTCGCAGGCTTCCAACTGCACTACAGAAGGCAAAACCCTGTCCGGAGACAGGGTAAAATCGCGGGCCGCAAGCGCCAGCCAGCTCAGCGGCGGAAAATATGCGCTGGAAAGCAGCACTAGCGGGTAGGACGCGGTTTGGGAATGAGTCCGCGGGTCGAGTTTTTGATGAAGCGGAGGATGGTGTCCCGCTGCTCAGTGGGAGGGAAGTTGGCCTCGATGTACTCTGCAGCCTGACTTACGTTCATGCCCTTGAAATACAGCGTCTCGTAGATGTCTTTGATCTCGTTCACCTGCTCCTCCGTGAAGCCGCGACGCAGCAGGCCTACGCGGTTAACACCCTCGAACACAACCGGTTCGCGGCCAGCCAGTACGTACGGCGGAACATCTTTGGAGAGTCTTGAGTAGGCTCCTAAGAATGCATGGGCGCCTATCTTGGTGAACTGGTGGGAACCGGACTTGCCGCCCATCACGCCCCAGTCGTGCACTTCCGTTTCACCGGCCAGGCCGGCATAGCTCACGATGATGCAGTGATTGCCAATCTGGCAGTCGTGCGCGATGTGCGCGTAAGACATAATCAAGGTGTCGCTGCCGATGCGGGTTACGCCTTTTCCGCTGGCTTTGGTACCGCGGTTGATGGTGGCACATTCACGGATATTCACGCGGTCACCGATCTCCACCCAGGATTCTTCTCCCTCGAATTTGAGGTCCTGCGGAATGGCACCTACCACGGCTCCGGGGAACACGGTGCACTGGGAGCCCATTTTAACATGGTTGAGGATGGTGGCTCCGTTCATGATGTGGCAGCCGTCGCCAATGACGGTGCCGGCATCGACATATGCGAAAGGTCCAATCTCTACGTTGTCCCCCAGCTGGGCTGCCGGGTCCACATGTGCCATGGGATGGATTTTGTTCATAACTCTTCTATTTAAGCAGGGCCCGGAGGGCTTTTGCTGCCTTGGTGTTGATGGAATGGCCCGGTTTGTATGCCGTAATGCGGGCGTTGAGGTAACCGCCTGCCAGCCGCAGGTCTCCCATGAGGTCCAGCAGCTTGTGACGTCCGCATTCGTCCGGGAAGTGCAGCTCCAGGTTGTTCAGGTAGCCTTCGTCGGTGATTTTGATGCCCGGCAGGTTGAACAGGTTGGAAATACTGCTCAGCTGTTCTTCGTTTACCGGATGCTCTACAATGACGATGGCGTTGTCCACGTCGCCGCCCTTGATGAGGTTGTTGCGGAACAGGTATTCAATCTCGTGGAAGAACACGAACGTGCGGCATACGCCAATCTCATGGGCATAGTCCGTGTGCTCGTCCCAGTGGGCGCTCTGGATGCCCAGGATTTTGGAGTCGAAGTCTACGGTGATGTCTGCGCTGGGGGCGGCGGAAGGCTCTATCCGGACCCAGGAGCCGGAACGGTCGTCGCGGATTTCCAGCGACTGCGGAATGTCGATGTATTTGCGGGGAACACCCTGATCCTCAAGGCCATCCTTAAGAATGGCGTCGATGTACGGCTTGGCGCTGCCATCCAGAATGGGGACCTCGATGTTGTCCAGCTCAATAAAAGCATTGTCGATTCCCAGGCCGGTGAGGGCGCTCATGACATGCTCGATGGTGACCACCAAAGTTTCTTTGCGGGAAATGGTGGTGCTGCGCGCCGTATTGCTCACATTCTCCGCCAAAGCCTCGATGACGGGCTTGCTGCGGAGGTCTGTCCGGCGGAAATTGATGCCGGAATCTGCCGGCGCCGGCATAATCTTCATATGGGCGTATGTGCCTGTGTGCAGCCCTTTTCCCTGAAAATAATATGCCTTCTTGATTGTATGTTGGTTTTTGTGCATGCAAAAACTTATCTCTGTTACACGTGTAAAAGTGCACAAAGATAAGTAAAATCTATGGAATACCCAAACGGGCCGTATGTTAGCTTTCTGCGGAGCGCTTGAAAAGGGCGTAGGCCTTCATGTACGTGCGGGCTGCAATAGCGGGGGAGCCCAGGAGGACCTGCCCCTCTTCCTTGATATTGCCGATAACGCCGCCCTGCGCCATGATGGTGGTATGGTCGGCAATCTTCACGTGGCCGGCAATGCCCACCTGGCCGCCGAAGATGCAGTATTTTCCCACCTCGGTGGAACCGGCGATGCCCGTCTGCGCCGCCATGGCGGTATGGTCGCCGATTACCACGTTGTGCGCAATCATGCACAGGTTGTCGATGCGGACGCCGTTGCCGATGATGGTGGACTCCATCTGCGCGCGGTCCACGGTGCTGTTGGCACCAATTTCCACATCGTTGCCGATGACCACGTTCCCCAGGTGCTCAATCTTTTCCCAACTGCCGTCCGGACGCGGAGCGTTGCCAAAACCATCGGCCCCGATCACCACACCGCTGTGCAGAATGACGTTGTCGCCGATCACCATGCCCGGGTAAATGCGTACGCCGGGATAAAAGATGCAATTGCTGCCGATGGTGCAGTTCTCGCCAATGTACACCTGCTCGTGAATGATGGTGTTGTCTCCCACGGTGGTGTGGCGCCCCACATAGGAGAAGGCGCCCAGGTACACGCGCTTCCCAAAGTGGGTGCTCAGGAACCAGCGGGCCCTGAGGCTGCGGTGGCATTTGGCTTTCTTCTTTTTGTCGGCCACGTACTTGAGGAGGTCGGCAATGGCGGAATAGGCGTTCTCCACGCGCACCAGGGTAGGGGTGACAGGCTCCTTGGGCTCAAAGTCTTTGTTGACGATGAGGATGGAAGCCTTGCTGGTATATACGAAGGGCTCGTACTTGGGATTGGCAAAGAAACTGAGGGTGCCCGGCTTTCCGTGTTCTATCTTGGCGAACTTGGTGGCTGTGGCGTTCTCGTCTCCTTCAACCGTTCCTTTCAGTAACTGAGCTAAAGATTTGGCAGTAAATTCCATAGCTGTCATTAAATCAGCGGCTCCGCAGTCATGGCGGCGGGCTGCGGGATGCCCATCAGTTTAAGGATGGTGGGGGCCACGTTGCAAAGGGCGCCGTCCTTGACGGTTTTCACTTCCTCTCCGGCATTGATTACAACAAACTGAACGGTGTTCAGGGAATGGGCGGTATTGGGCGTACCGTCCGGGTTCACGGCGAAGTCTGCGTTGCCATGGTCCGCGGTGAGCAGCACCACATAGTCCTGGGCAATGGCCTCGTCCACCACCTCTTTCACCAGACGGTCGATGCAGCTGACGGCCTGGGTGATGGAGGTATATACGCCGGTATGGCCCACCATGTCTCCGTTAGCGAAGTTCAGGATAATCATGTCCTGTTTCCCGGTGCGGATTTGGCCGATGAGTTTTTCGGCCACTTCCGGGGCGCTCATGGCCGGCAGAAGGTCATAGGTGGGAACCTTGGGGCTGTTCACCAGGATGCGTTCCTCGTTCTCGAACACGGTCTCGCGGCCGCCGTTGAAGAAGAAGGTCACGTGGGCGTATTTCTCGGTTTCCGCAATGCGCAACTGGTGTTTTCCGGCCTTGGAAACGGTTTCTCCCAGGGTGTCCTGCACCAGCTCTTTGTCAAAGAGGATGTGCACGCCCTTGAAGGAAGCGTCGTACGGGGTGAGGCAGCAGTAGTACAGCGGAAGGGTGTGCATCCCTTCTTCCGGCATGTCCTGCTGGGTGAGGACAGCGGTGAGCTCGCGGGCGCGGTCGTTGCGGAAGTTGTAGAAGATGATGGCGTCGCCTTCCTCGATGGTGGCCACGGGCTTGCCGTTCTCCGTTACCACGATGGGCTTGATGAATTCGTCCGTAACATCGGCATCATAGCTGGCCTGGATACCGGCCTCGGCGCTTTCGAATGCGGCGCCCTTGCCTTCTACCAGCAGGTCATAGGCTTCTTTCACGCGGGCCCAGCGTTTGTCGCGGTCCATGGCATAGAAGCGGCCACACACGGAAGCTACCTTACCGGTGGTTTCGGCCATTTTCTCTTCCAGCTCCTTCACGAATCCCAGGCCGCTGTGCGGGTCTGTGTCACGGCCGTCCATGAAGGCGTGGACATACACTTTGTCCAGTCCTTCTTCCTTGGCTACGCGCAGGAATTCGTACACGTGGTCCAGGGAGCTGTGCACGCCGCCGTGGGAGGTAAGGCCCATCAGATGCAGCTTTTTGCCGCTCTGCTTCACATAGTCATAGGCTGCCTTTATCTCTTTGTTTTCCAGCAGTTTGTGCTCACGGCAGGCGATATTGATCTTCACCAGGTCCTGATACACCACGCGACCGGCGCCCAGGTTCATGTGGCCCACTTCGGAGTTGCCCATCTGGCCGTCCGGAAGGCCTACATATTCCCCGCAGGCCTGCAGGTGAGAAGACGGGTACTTGGCGCGGAGGGCGTCAATGTTGGGAGAACCCTGGGTCCAGATGGCGTTGGAGTAGTCGTGACGGCCTTCGCCCCAGCCGTCCAGAATCATCAGAAGTACTTTTCTGTTCATATTGTATAACGTTTATTTCTTCTTTCCGGTCATTCCCGGCTCGACCGGGAATCTTAGCCTGCAAAGTTAACCATTTTTTATGGAAATGCGAAGAATCCGGCGGGTGCTTGCTGTGACCCGGACACTATGGTCGATGCAGCAGGGGATAACGGCCAGCACATGGTGCGGCTCTGCTGCGCTTTTCAGGAGCGGTACAAAGGGTTTTTCGTCGGCCGGGATGTGATGGTCCGTGAACCAGTCCTGCAGTTTTTTGCGCCCCGGCGCCCCCAGCGGCTTTATCCAGTCTCCGCTCTCCCAGGCCCCTTCCACATACGCTCCCACCTTCTCCGCATCCAGGATGAGCACTCCCTCCGGCTGCTTCACCGCCTCCGTTCCGTCCCATTCTTCCACAGTAATAACATACTCACGAGAGGTGGCACATACCTCCAAACCCTTCGTCGCTTCGCTCCTCGTCCCTCCCACGGCCTGCGGCCGCGGGCCCCTCCCTCTAACACGGCCGAGGGTGGCCATGGGTTTGGAGGTATGTGCCACCTCTCGTCCTTGTTTTTGGCTGTTTTTGAGGATGAGACCCTGGTTTTCGCCCTCTCGTCCTTGATTTTGGCTGTTTTTGAGGATGAGATTCAGTTCTGCGGCGAATCGCTCCATATCCCGGTTCAGGGTTTGGACGAACGAGGGGTTGATGGTGGCAAAGATGGGAAAGACCAGGTTGCGGATTTTGTTCCGTTTGTACCCGTTCAGGGCATTGGTGCTGTCCTCGCGCCAGGACAGGCTCTTCTCGCGGGCAAAGGCTTCAATCTCTTCCCGGGTCATGGAGAGGAGCGGCCTTCGGAGGGGAATGTCCCCAAAGTCCGGATCCGGGAGAAAGCCTTCCGCCTTCATGCCCGTGATGCCGCGCAGCCCGGTTCCGCGTAACAAATTCAGGATTAGCGTTTCCGCATTGTCATTGGCGTTGTGTGCCACGGCCACGGCCTCATACCCGTGTTCCCGGCACAGTTGCCCAAACCAGTGGTACCGCAGCCGCCGGGCCGCCATCTCGATGGAAATCCCCTCTGCCGATGCAAATGCCTCTGTATCAAAGCGCTTTACGTGGCAGGGGATGCGGTGGCGGGCTGCCTGCTCGCGGACAAAGGCTTCGTCTGCGTCGCTTTCTGCGCCCCGCAGACCAAAGTTGCAGTGGGCAACGGCAAAAGGCCCGCCTTCCTGACGGACCTTTTCCATAAGGCACATAGAATCAATGCCTCCGCTGACTGCAACCAAGAGCATTAGCGCTGATGCGAGAAGCTGTATGTAAAGCCGAACTCCAGGAATTCCTTGAACTGGACGCCTTTGGCATCGGCCTTGCCGTCTTTGTCCGTATCGCGCACGTGCACCAGCGGGTCATAAATGAGGTTGGTGGACAAGGTGAGGGCAAAGAACTTGCGCAGTTTCCAATACACTTTGTTGTCCCAGGTAAGACGCGGCTCCACCTTGGGTTTCAGGTAGTTATAGAATGCGGTGAACTGGGTGGTGTAGGAGAAATTGTCGTTGATGACCCATCCCATATCTACCTTGAGCTGGGCACCGAATTCCATACGGGCAGGGCGGAAGTTGTCATAATATCCGTTGTCCTGGTTGTATTTACGAATCTCTTTTCCCTCGCCGTCCGCTAAATTTTTGTATTTATCTGCATCCCTGAGGTCCATACCGTAGGTGTAGCGCAGTTGCGGGATGGTGACAATGACGGCACTCCCGGTGAGGGGGGCAAAGTTCACGGACACCCACGGTGCCGGGGTCCAGAGCACACCGATACCCAGATTGATGTAGGCGGGAGCCATGAAGCCGGATTTCAGGACGCGGGCACCCAGCCAGTCGTCCGTGGTGGGATCCAGCTGTTTTCCGTCATCGTCATACTTGGTGGCCGGCGTTTTATAGTCATAGTTGCGGCCAAACTGGTTCAGGAAGTCAAAGGTGGCAGAGTAGGACAGGTGACGCACGGGGGTCTCGTAACCCCATTTGGATTCAATGTACATGCGGTCCTTGTTCTTCTGGAGAATGGGTTTGTCTGCGCTCCACAGGAAACCGTAGTCCAGCTGGATGCGGTTGGTTCCGGTGAGTTTGTCCTTGGCAAAGTTGGCGCTGGCATCCACATTGCCGGCCAGCGACAGGTTGTTGTAACCACCGGCAGCCCACTGGCTCAGGTAGGTTTGGCCAAAGTTGATATTGGTGAGGATGGAATTGGTCCAGTATTTGGGCTTCTCCACTTTTTCCGGAACATCGTCCGCGGCGCTTAGGGCAGCCGCAGCCTCTGCCGCAGCTTCCTGGGTGTTCTGCGCCCGGGCAGCCAGCACGGTGGCGGCCAGCAGGGCAATCGATACAAAAATCTTCTTCATAGCGTTGTTAATAGGAACGGGCGAAGAGCACTCTCTGGTGTGAGGGCTTGCCGGTATAAATGCATTTTCCTTCTTCAAAGCACAGGGCGCTGTCCACGGGGATGCAGCGGATGGTGGCTTTGGTTTCTTCCTGGATTTTGGCCTCCGTTTCTGCGGTGCCGTCCCAGTGGCAGAGCAGGAATCCGCCTTTTTCAATCTCTTCCTTGAACTGCTCCCAGGTATCTACCTTGCGGATAGAAGCGTCGCGGAAGGCCAGGGCCTTGTTGTAAATGTTCTTCTGGATATCGTCCAGCAGGCCGATGATCCGGTCTTCCAGGCCTTCCAGCGGCTCCGAGATTTTTTCCAGGGTGTCCCGGCGGGCCACCTCTACGGTGCCGTTCTGGAGGTCTCTCGGGCCCATGGCCAGACGCACCGGAACGCCCTTGAGCTCCCATTCGGCAAACTTGAAGCCGGGACGCAGGGTGTCGCGGTCGTCAATTTCTACGCTGTGGCCTTTGGCTTCCAGCGCTTTCTTAACCTCGTACATCTTGTTCAGCACGGCGTTATGCTCTTCCTCGCTCTTGTAGATGGGTACCATCACTACCTGGATGGGGGCCAGGGCAGGGGGGAGGACCAGGCCGTTGTCGTCTCCGTGGGCCATGATGAGGGCGCCCATCAGGCGGGTGCTCACACCCCAGGAAGTGGCCCAGACATAGTCCTGCTTGCCCTCCTTGTTGGTGAAGGTGACGTCGAAGCTCTTGGCGAAGTTCTGGCCCAGGAAGTGGGAGGTGCCGGCCTGCAGGGCCTTGCCGTCCTGCATGAGGGCCTCGATGGTCATGGTGTCCAGGGCGCCGGCAAAACGCTCCCCGGGGCTCTTGTGACCCACCACTACGGGCAGGGCCATTACCTCGCGGGCGAATTTGGCGTATACATTCACCATCTGGGTTTTCTCTGCCTCTGCCTCCTGGGCGGTGGCATGGGCGGTATGGCCTTCCTGCCACAGGAATTCGGCGGTTCTCAGGAACAGGCGCGTGCGCATTTCCCAGCGCACCACGTTGCACCACTGGTTGCACAGGATGGGGAGGTCTCTCCAGCTGTGAACCCAGTTTTTATAGGTGTTCCAGATGATGGTTTCCGAGGTGGGGCGCACAATGAGTTCTTCCTCCAGCTTGGCCTCCGGATCCACCACAATGCCGTTCCCGTTAGGGTCGTTCATAAGACGATGGTGCGTGACCACGGCGCATTCCTTGGCGAATCCGGCCACATGCTCTGCCTCGCGGCTGAAGAAGCTTTTGGGGATGAACAGGGGGAAGTAGGCGTTCTTGACGCCGGTTTCCTTGAACATGCCGTCCAAAATATGCTGCATCTTTTCCCAGATGGCGTAGCCATAAGGTTTGATGACCATGCAGCCGCGCACGGCCGATTGTTCGGCCAGATCGGCCTTGACTACCAGGTCGTTGTACCACTGAGAGTAGTTTTCGGACCGTTTGGTTACCTCTTTTGCCATATTGTTTGCTTGTTTATTTTTGTTTTTATGCGTAATATTGCAGGACCGAATGGGCTTGCAGGTATAATAATTGCATAAACTTGCCCAAATGCCCTATTAGGGCACAAAGATACTTATTTTTATTGGATAAAAGGAGGTACTGACGATGAAAAAGAGTTTTTTGGCCTGTGCCGTGGCGGTATTAGCCGCCTGGGGCTGCTCTTCCACGAGCCAGCTCCAAACCAAAGTGTACGATGACGGCGTATATACCCGTCCTGCCGCCGCTCCTGCAACGCCCACCATTACGGCCGCCACGGAGTCGGAACTGGATAATCTCCTTGCAGAAAGCAAGCAGTCTCATGCTTATATCGTGAACAGCAACGGAGACACCCTGGTGGTGCCTGCCGCCAAGCCGCAACGCCTTACTACAGAAACTTCTACCCTGGTTGTTGTTAACGGCCCCCTGTGGCTTCGCGATCCTTTTTATTACGGAGACCCCTGGTATCGTCCCTGGTATTGCGATCCTTGGGATCCCTGGTATCGTCCCTGGTACTGGGGTGGCCCGTTTTACTATCGTTCCTGGGTTTGGGATCCTTGGTATCCCTGGTATCGTCCCTATTGGTATGGCCCGCATTATTACTGGGATTCCTGGTATCGGCACCGCTGGTACAGCTACGGCCCGGGCTTCTATTACGGCCCTGCCGGTGGGTATTACTGGTCCGGGCGGGGGCGGTATAACGGCCCTTATGCAGGAGGATACAGCGCCCGTGGCGGTGCTTTCCGCACCGATGTTCGTAGCATAACTTCTACCCGTGTGGGTACGGCACGCAGTTCACGCGTGGGGAGCAGTTCCCGGACGGTCCGGACAGGCACGGTTTCTTCCGGCGGCGCCAGTGTCCGGTCAGCTTCCGGCAGTCGCTCCAGCGCCTCTTCGGTAGCCCGTTCCGCCAGTTCCACAACGCGTTCTACGGCTTCGCGTTCCGGCGTATCTTCTGCCTCCCGCTCCGGTGTATCGGCGGCCTCCCGTTCCGCCAGCACTACGGCCTCCCGCAGTGGCAGCCGTTCCTCTTCCGTGGGTAGCAGCCGCTCTTCTTCCGGTAGTTCAGTAAGCCGCTCTACCGGTGGTTCCCGCAGCAGCGGTTATAGCGGATCTTCCCGCTCCGGAAGCTCCAACTACCGTTCTTCCGGCAGTTCCAATTATCGGTCTTCCGGTAGCAGTAGTTCCCGTTCCAGCGGCAGTAGCAGCTATCGTTCCAGTGGCAGCTCCAGCTACCGTTCTTCCGGCAGCAGTTATTCCGGTGGTTCCCGCTCCGGCGGCTATTCCGGCGGTGGTGGCTATTCCGGTGGTGGCGGTAGTTCCCGCTCCGGTGGTTATTCAGGCGGCGGTGGCGGTGGTTCCCGCTCGTCTTCCCGCAGATAAAACAGACTTGTCATGAAAAAAATCATAACATTCGCATTGGGAGCGGTCGTCACGGTGGCGGCCGCTGCCCAGAGTTGGCAGGATGCCCTCTATTTTTCCGAGAACCTGTATCAAGGTACCGCCCGAAGCGTCGGCATGGGCAATGCCCTTACGGCCGTTGGGGGAGACCTTGGCTCCATTGGCCTCAATCCGGCCGGTTCCTCCGTGGCCGGCTATTCCCAGGTGGTCATTACGCCCGGCCTGAGCATCTCCAGCACCTCGGCTACCGGCGTTATCCCGGAGGGCTCTACTTCGCCCATGGGCCTGGGAGACAAAGTAAATTCCGGTTACGCTCGTGTAAAGCTTCCCAATATCGGCTTTATAATTAATGCCGATACCGGTCGCAGGGCCGGCTGGAAGCGTTTTTCCTTTGGCATGGTCTCCAATGCCACCAATGACTTCACGGGCCGTGTCGTAGGCTCGGGCGTCAACGAAGACAACTCTTTTGCCGCATCCTTGGCCTCATCGGCAGAGGGCTATACGGAAAATGTGCTGGGCACGGGAGACTGGTGGTACGACGGTCCGGATGTTACGCGTATGCCGGCCTGGATGGATATGGTGGGTTACCGCAGCGGTATGTTCAATGGCATCCCCGGGAGCGCCAACAAGTACCAGGCCGTCACGGAAGTCCGTGATGCTGCTAACAACTGCTGGCTGGCTGCGCCCGTGTATCAGAAATACGGCCAGCAAACCTACGGCTACAAGCAGGATCTCTTCCTGAATATGTCGGCCAACTACAACGACCAATTGTATCTGGGCTTCAACCTGGGCTTTACCATGCTCAACTACAATATGTCGGAGTATTGGCAGGAGTCCCCGGAAAACGCCGAGGAATTTCCGGACATTGAGTATACGGACGGCACCAGGGGACGTTTTGCTTCCCTCATGATGAAGCACAATTACTCCCTGCGGGGAAGTGGTGTATATTTTAAGGCTGGTTTGCTGTGGCGCCCTGTGGGCGGGTTGCGGTTGGGTGTCGCCATCCAGTCGCCTACCTGGACCAATATGCGTGCCCGCCAGGCATACTCCGGAGAGGTCCGGCTCACCGGGAAAACCCTCTTGCCTTCCACCAGCCCGGAGGACGACTGGACGTTCCGCCTCCAGCAGCCCTGGCGCCTGAATGCCGGTGTGGCATATAGTTTCGGTTCTGTGGCCGTTGTCAGCGCAGACTATGAACTCACGGATTACCGGAGTGCCCGTTACAGGGGGAGCAGCGCCAGTATGCCCGCTTATCTGACGGATGCCAACGGCGATATCCAGAACGCCCTCACCGTGGGTCATCAGTTCCGTGCCGGGTTGGAAGTTAAGCCCGCTTCCTTCCTTTCTATCCGTGCGGGTTACAACTACATTACATCGGCCCAGAAGAACTGGCTCAACGCGGACTGGACCAATACGCCGCTGTCTTCCGCCGATAAAATCCGTCAGGCAAAGCATGTCGCTTCCGTGGGGCTTGGTGCCAGTTTTGGCGCATTCTTCCTGGATGCTGCCGTGCGGGTACGTTTCATGCCCAAGGAATATCTCCTGACCTATGATTATTATACGTACGACGCAGATCCTATGTCCAAACGGATAGACAACTCAGTGCTCACACCGGAACTGGAGGCAAAGGCCCGTCTCTGGGATGCCCTCCTCACTTTCGGCTGGCGGTTCTAGTGTCCAAAAATCTGCCATTTTGTCAGCAGAAAAACACTGGCACGATGTTCGATAAAATCAAGGCGTCGCTCCACAAGGAGTGGCGCCTTTTAGTAAGCAAACAATTAAAAGAGTATAAACTATGGGTAAAATTATCGGTATCGACCTGGGAACAACCAATTCCTGCGTCGCTGTGATGGAAGGCAATCAGCCTACTGTCATCATCAACAACGAGGGGCAGCGCACAACCCCTTCCGTAGTGGCCTTCACCGACGGTGGTGAGCGTAAAATCGGCTCTCCGGCCAAGCGTCAGGCCATTACCAACCCCAACAATACCGTGTTCTCCATCAAGCGTTTCATGGGTGAGACCTATGACCAGGTGAATACGGAAGTGAGCCGCGTACCCTACAAAGTGGTCCGTGGAGAAAACAATACCCCGCGCGTAGACATCAACGGTAAGCTGTACACGCCGCAGGAAATCTCCGCCATGATTCTGCAGAAGATGAAAAAGACGGCGGAAGAATACCTCCGTCAGGAAGTGACAGAAGCGGTTATCACTGTTCCTGCTTACTTCTCCGACTCGCAGCGTCAGGCCACCAAGGAAGCCGGCCGTATTGCCGGTCTGGATGTCAAGCGTATCATCAACGAGCCCACGGCTGCCGCTTTGGCATACGGCCTGGACAAGAAGGACAAGGACATGAAAGTGGCCGTGTACGACCTCGGCGGCGGTACCTTCGATATCTCTATCCTCCAGCTCGGTGACGGCGTATTTGAGGTTCTGTCCACCAACGGTGACACGCACCTTGGCGGTGACGACTTCGACCAGGTTATCATCGACTGGCTCGCCGGCGAGTTCGCTGCAGAGAACGGCGGTATCGACCTTAAGAAGGATCCGATGGCCCTTCAGCGTCTGAAAGAGGCTGCTGAGAAAGCCAAGATTGAACTTTCCAGCCAGACCTCTACGGAGATTAACCTGCCGTACATCATGCCGGTGGACGGTGTGCCCAAGCACCTGGCAAAGACCCTCACGCGTGCCAAGTTCGAGCAGCTGTCGGACGCCCTGTTCCAGCGCTCCATCGCCCCTTGCCGTCAGGCCCTTGCCGATGCGCACCTGAATCCTTCGGATATTGACGAAGTGCTGCTGGTCGGTGGTTCCACCCGTATCCCGTACGTGCAGGAACTGGTGAAGAACTTCTTTGGAAAGGAGCCCAACAAGAGCGTGAACCCGGACGAGGTTGTCGCTATCGGCGCTTCCATCCAGGGCGGTGTGCTCGCCGGTGATGTGAAGGACGTGCTTCTGCTGGATGTCACCCCGCTGAGCCTGGGTATCGAGACCCTTGGCGGCGTCATGACCAAGCTCATCGAGTCCAACACCACCATCCCGGCCAAGAAGAGCCAGGTGTTCTCCACGGCCGCAGACAATCAGCCCGGTGTAGAAATCCGCGTGCTGCAGGGCGAACGCCCCATGGCCAAGGACAACAAGCAGATTGGTATCTTCCACCTGGACGGCATTGCTCCGGCACCCCGTGGCGTACCTCAGATTGAAGTTACCTTCGACATTGACGCCAACGGCATCCTGAACGTGAGCGCTGTGGATAAGGCTACCGGCAAGGAGCAGCACATCCGCATCGAGGCCTCCAGCGGCCTGTCCGACGCCGAGATCCAGCGCATGCGGGACGAGGCTAAGGCCAACGAAGCTGCTGATAAGGCAGAGAAAGAGCGCATCGACAAAATCAACACCGCCGACGCCCTCACCTTCCAGGCGGAGAAGTTCCTCAAGGAGAACGGCGACAAAGTTCCTGCCGATGTCAAGAGCGAGGTAGAAACCAACTGCAACGCCCTCAAGGAGGCCGTGAAGGCTCAGAACCTGGCCGACATCGACAAGTACTCCGAGGCCCTGAACAAAGCCTTCGAGAAGATGTACCAGGCCGGCCAGCAGGCCGGTGGCCCTCAGGGCCCGTTCCAGGGCGGTCCTCAGCCCAACGGCCCTCAGCCCGAAGGCCCCGATGAGCAGTAATTCAGGCAGCTCATCCCGAAAATAATTCAATTCGTCAGCAAAACGGCTTGGGTGTCCAGGCCGTTTTGTTCGTTATTATTAAAGTATTGTTAATTTTGTTACATGCTTACGGATGAAGGAAAGATAATTGAACGGCTCTCCCAGGGGGATGAAGAATCCTTCCGGAAACTGTTCGAATACTATTATCCCAAAGCCGTATCATTTCTCCTTGCGCTTATTCAGGATGAAAACGAGGCGAAGGACCTTGCGCAGAATCTGTTTGTAAAAATCTGGCTCATCCGCTCATCTTTGGGCAAGATCCGTTCTCTTGGCGCCTATCTCTATCGGATGTGCCGGAATGCCGCCATCGATTATGGCCGCACCCATAAAGTCAAGATTCCGTTGGAAGAGCATACCGACGACTCCCAATCCTATGATTTGGATGAAGAATACTTTGCGCGCGAACGCCAGTATCAGATAGACCGTATGGTGGAACGGATGCCTCAGAAGCGGAAACAGGTCTTTCTCATGTCCAGAAAACAGGGGAAAAGCAACGAAGAGATCTCTGCAGAGCTGGGGATTTCCAAGAAAACCGTGGAGAATCACATCAATGCTGCACTGAAGGAATTGCGTAAAATCACTTCATGCATCGCTTTTTTTCTATAATCTCTTAGGGGCTGACGCCCCTTTTTTCGTCTTTATTACGTAAACGCTAAAACTATGACACCTTTCGATCATTTCCCGGGGTGGGATCAGATTGAACCGTTTCCCATGTCTTCGGAGGAACTGGACGCCGCTTTTGAAGAGGTGATGAAGCGCTCCCGGACGTTGGAAGCCTATCTTGCCAGGGAACGGAGCATCCGCAGGACAAAGTACCTCCGAGTCATCTTCTCGGTTGCGGCTGTCTGTGCCCTGATTCTGGTACCGGTCTTTTCTGTCCGCTATGCACGCCGTACTGCGCCGCAGAACCAGGTCGCAGCCGTCAATTATATCCAGCGTTCCACATCTTGCGGAGAAACCGCCGAGGTTATTCTTCCCGACCATTCCCGTGTCCTGTTGAATGCACAGTCGGTACTCATTTATCCGGAGACTTTCCAATCGGAACGCACGGTGTTCCTTTCCGGGGAGGCTATTTTCGATGTGACTGCTTCTGAGGAGGATGCTTTTTATGTGCAGACCTCCGACCTGGTGGTGAAGGTGCATGGGACCCGCTTTGATGTGAAAGCCTATTTCGACGATCCCATGGTTACCGCAACCCTGAACAGGGGCGCCATCGCGGCCTGGCCGAAGAACGCGCCTGAAAGGGTGGTGGAACTGGAGCCGGAACAGTACTGCGCTCTGGAGCGTTCCACCGGCGCCCTTGTCCATGGGCGTGCCAATTCCTCTGAATCCATGTCCTGGGAAGGGGGCAATCTTTGTTTCCATTCGGAGTCTATCCATGAGATTATCAGGATTATCCAGCGCCACTATGGCGTCCAGGTTTACCTGACCACCTCCAAATATGACAAGGCCAGGATCAGCGCACGCTTTATCCACGGAGAAACCGTGGACGAATTGCTGGACGCCATATGTTCGGTAGTCCCGTCCATGCGGTACAGCCGCACTGATGATGCCATTTACATCCGTTAATCATTTATCATTATCTAATAACCAATCCTCGTTTCTATGAGAAAGACTATTATGCTTACATGTTGTATGCTGCTGATAGGCCTGCTCATCCCTAACCTGCTCCAAGCGCAGGAGGAACCGGTCATCAACTTTTCCAAAAGTCGCCTGACCCTTTCCGGAGCGTTGTCGGCAGTTGAACAGCAAAGCGGCTATTCCATCGCATACAATGAGAATCTGCTGGATCTGAAAAAAGTAGTAACAGCTCCCAGCGGAAAGAGACTCTCGCAGGTCCTGGCCTCCCTTCTGGAAGGAACCAATTGTGAAGCCCGTATCAAAGACAAGATTATTCTGATTGTCAAGAAAGAGAAGGGCGCAGTGAAGGTTTATTCGGGAAAGGTCCAGGATAAAGATGGCCCTGTCATCGGCGCCGTTATTCAGGTGGAAGGTATGTCGGCTGTCGCCATGTCCGACAACGACGGCTCCTTTTCCATTCAGGCTCAGCAAGGCGATGTCCTTCTTGTGAGCATGCTGGGATACAAGGAAGTCCGTTTTCCATTGGGCTCCCGGACAGATGGCTTCATTATCATGCTGTCGGATGATATCACGCTGCTGGAAGAATCCGTTGTTGTGGGTTACGGCAGCATGCAGCGCCGGGATATCACATCGGCCATCGCAACATATAAGCCGGCCGAGGAAGGCGAGCGTCAGGTGCTGAGTCCCGATGCCATGCTGCAGGGCCGTGTGCCCGGTGTAAATGTGACGGCGGCCTCCGGCACTCCGGGTGGAAAAAGCCGTGTGAGTATCCGTGGTATCGGCTCCCTGACTGCCGGAAACGAACCCCTCTATGTGATTGACGGTGTTCCCATGAGCAATACCTCGGGTGATACCGGCGCATGGGGAGGTGAATCCCTTACCGGCCTTTCCGATATCAATCCTGCCGATATCGAATCGGTGCAGGTGCTGAAGGATGCCGCATCGGCGGCCATCTATGGTTCCCGCGGTACCAACGGCGTCATTATTATCACCACCAAGAAAGGTGCGAAAGGCGCTCCCAAGCTGTCGGCCGATGCAACTTTCGGCCTGAGTTACCTGCCCAACCTTTCCAAGCTGAAGGTGGCAGACGCCGACCTGTACCTGGAAGTGCAGAATGAGGCCATCGACAATTACAATATGCAGACCGGCAGTTCTATCGCCCGTCTGGAGAATCCGTATCCCGGCAAACCGCAATTCAGCTGGCTGGACATGGTGTTCCGTGTAGCCAAGAGCTGGAGTACCAATATTTCGGTTTCCGGAGGTTCCGAAAACAGCAATTATTATATTTCTGCCAACGCCAAACAGAATGAAGGTGTGGGCATGGGGAGCCTGTACCAGAAATACGGCATTAAAGCCAATGTCAACAGCGATGTACGTCCCTGGCTTTCCGTGGGTGCTTCATTGAATTTCAGTTATACCAACGCCAACCGTGTGCCCGATGGCAATATCGGCACATCCATGTTGACGCATGGCCTTGAGCACCGCCCTTGGGATACTCCCTTCAAACCGGACGGCTCTTATACCATCATCAATGCCGAGCTCCTTCACTACAACCTTGTCCAGGCTATCAATGAACAGAATGTATACAACAAAAGCTACCGTATGTACGGGAACGCTTTTGTCCGCCTGAATTTCTCCAAGGATCTGCATTTCAAGACAAGTTTCGGTGGCGACTTTATGGCAGCCGAAGACCATGTGCAGTATTCTGCCGAGCACATGTACGGCAACTCTGTAGGCGTGCTCATCGATTCCCGCAAAAACTTCACGTCCATCGTCGTAGACAACATCCTCGACTACAGCCATGCATTCGATGGCCTCTCGTTGGACGTCATGCTGGGCCATTCCTTCCAGTTGGATAATAATTCCACTGCCCGCCAGAAGGGCCAGGGTTTCCCCTCCAAGTCCTTTGACGTGAACTCCGTTGCAGCAGAATTCCCGGAAGTTACCTCTGGCCTTTCCTCCTGGGGCCTGCAGTCCTTTATGTTCCGCACTACCGTTAACTGGAAGAATCGTTATCTGGCAACTGTGAACGCCCGATATGATGGTTCGTCTAAGTTCGCCCCGGAACATCGTTACGGTTTCTTCCCGTCCGTTTCACTGGGTTGGAACATTACCGAAGAACCTTTCTGGACATTCACCGGAACCAATGCCAAGCTCCGCGTGAGTTACGGCGCCACCGGTAACCAGGGCGGTATCGGCAGCTATGCCTACCAGTCGCTGGCAAACGGCGGTTACAATTACATGAACAAGAACGGTCTGGCTGTGATGACGCAGGGCAACCGCGACCTCGAATGGGAAAAGGCTGACCAGTATGATATCGGCACAGATCTTTCATTCTTCTCCGGCGCCCTTACCATTACGGCCGATGCATTCTTGAAAGATACCCGCAATCTGCTATACTCCAAGCCTACTGCAGCTACCACTGGTTTTACCAATTATACCTGCAATATTGGCTCCATGCGCAATAAGGGTCTCGAATTCGCCATCGGCGGAAACCTTGGCAAGCACGACTTCCACTGGAAAGGTGATTTCAACATTTCCTTCGTCCGCAACCGTCTCACTGGACTTATCGGAGAGGATGAGATTCTGAGGACGGATGACTATCACGCCTTGAAAGTGGGTGAGGAAGTGGGAAGCTTCTATATGATCAAGATGACCGGCATCTATCAAAGCGATGATGAGGTCCCCACTTATCTGCGCGACAATTACGGCGTCCGTGCCGGTGACTGCATCTATGAAGATGTTTCCGGCCCCAATGGCGAGCCCGACGGCGATATCAGCAGCGCCTATGACAGCCAGTTCGTCGGATCGGCCAACCCTAAATTCACGGGTGGTCTGAATAACTCCTTTACCTATAAGGGTTTCGATTTCAATATTTTCTTCACTTTCTCGTACGGTGCCAAACTGTATGAGTACTGGACGGGTGGCCTTCGTCTGGGTAACGGTAACTGGCCTGCCCAGGAATCCGAAGCCCTGGCCCGCTGGACCGGTCCCGGAACTACCAATACCACGCCCCGTGCCATTTATGGATACACCTGGAACTCCACCATGTTCAAAAACACGCGCTTCCTTCACGACGCTTCCTATCTGCGTCTGCGTACGGTCTCCGTGGGTTATACCCTTCCTGCAAACCTGACCAAGCGGATTGGTGTTGAAAAACTGCGTGTCTATGTCCAGGGTGACAATGTGTGGCTGCTGGCTCCATTCCGTTTCCTGGATCCGGAGGTGAACACCTCGCTGGATGCTACCAAGATGGGCCTGGACTGCATGTGGATTCCCCAGCCCCGCTCTTTTACCTTCGGCGTCAATCTTAAATTCTGAGCGTCATGAAAAAGTATATCTATATTATTGCAGCAGCACTGGCCCTGGTTTCTTGTGGCAAGTTTCTGGACCAGTATCCGCATAATGCCGTCTCCAGTGACAATCTTACGGAAGACGATGCCGAAATGCTGATGGTTGGCGTATACAACATTGCCCAGTATAAACCTACATTCAACGGCTGGGCCATGTTTGACATCATCGGCGGTGACCTCATCCGCCCGGGTGCTACATCTACCAATACACCGGCTCTGGTGATTCAAGGTGCCATCGGCCCTGACAACTCTATGGTTGGCGGACCTTGGAATGGTTACTATGCCGGCATGTATCAGATCAACAACTTCATCCGTTCCATCGAGAAACTGCCGGAATCGGTTAAGAAAAACGAGATGCTGGGCGTGGGCCATTTCTTCAGGGGCCTGTACTACTACAATATCGTGGCCCGCTGGAGAGACGTTCCCATCGTGGACAAGATTATCACCGAGGATATTGCCCAGACTCCGGAGGCCGATGCCTGGAAATTCGTCGAATCTGAATTCCAGCAGGCCGTGAAGCTGGCTCCCGATTTCACCACCAAGAATTACGTGTCCAAGGATGCTGCAAAGGCTCTTCTGGCCCGAACCTATTTGGCCATGGGCAAGAAAGCCGAAGCCGCGGAACTGGCCGAAGAACTGATTACCTGCGGCCGTTTCGCACTGGCCGATTTCACGGATATCTTCCGCGGTGTGGCCAACAAGGAAGAGATTTTCACTTTCTCCAACCTTCTGGAGGAGGGAAGCTACAATATCGGCTCGTATTATTATACGAAGGAATCCCCGGTGGGCGGCAGCTATACTTTCTGCCCCACGCAGGAGGCCATGGACATGTTCCAGCACATTGACAAGCGCCGTACGGTGTCTGTAGATATCCAGGGCAGCAACAATGTAGTAAACAAATACTGCATGGGCGATGCCGGTCACGATCCTATCTATATCACCCGTCTCGCCGAGATGTATCTGATCAGTGCCGAAGGAAAGGGGCTTGCCCTGGGAATCGACCGTCTGAATGAACTCAGACGCTTCCGCGGCCTGCCCGATGTGTCACCGGCCAATGAGGATGCTTTCCTGGACGCTGTCCTGAATGAGCGCCGTCTGGAACTGTTTGGTGAGGGATTCCGTTGGTTCGATCTGGTTCGTACCGGGAAGTACGAGAAGGTAGTGGGCGTAGACCACAAGTATAGTGTACAGCCCATCCCTTCCCGTGAACTCACCCTGAACAAACTGCTGAAACAGAACCCACTCTGGGTTGCAACACCCAATAACAATGAGGAGGAATAGCCTTATGAAGAAGAAAACATATATACTGCTGACTCTCTTGCTGCTGCCGTCAGTCCTGGCCTGCAAGAAACTGCCTGCCGGACCGGAAGATATTCCGGATACCTCCTATGTCCCCAGGACGGAATTGGGAAAACAGGTGGCACTGGCCGCCTCGGTAGGTCATGTCTATGCCGACACGACTTTCATGATCGCTGCCGGCGTGGACGAAACGGATATCCATCTGCAGACTTCACTGGCAAAAGTGGAGCACGTTTTCATCCTGCGCATCAAACTGAATACGCCTGGCGTGAAAATGAAGGTGGGAATGCCGTATGATTTGGATTCCTATGTAATCGGCAGCCGCCAGACCCCTTCCGACATGATTGAATATGTGGACAAGCCCGGACGTCGCGTGGTCGCCGTGGTAAACGCCGACTTCTGGGATACGTCCAACGGAAAGATCCGCGGCCCCATCCACAGAAACGGTCGTGTCCTCAAGAATACCTTTGTGTATTCTCCCACCCTGACCGATCAGGCCATCAGTTTCTTCGGCCTGGATTTCGACGGGAAGCCGGTTATCCGCGATACCGTCACCTACCGTCAAATGGCATCGGATCTCAGGGATGTGACAGGCAGCGGCGTAATTGTCCTGAGCAACGGTGAGGTCCCGGGCGACTTCTCCGGTTATTCCACCAACCGTCATCCCCGTAATGTCGTAGGATATACCGAGGACGGGAATACCCTGTTCTTTATGATCGTAGACGGCCGCCAGGCGCTCTGGTCAGACGGCATGCTTTATTGGGAGATGGGTGAAATAATGAAGAGCCTGGGCTGCAGCTGGGCTTCCAACCTGGACGGCGGCGGCAGCGCACAATTGGTGATCCGTCATCCATCGGCCAATATTTATCAACTCCGCAACCGTGCTTCCGACGGTGCCCAGCGCCCTGTCGTCAACACCTGGATGGTAACCGTCAATGAACCGTAATTATGAAAAAGAGTCTGAAATACATATTATTGGCAGTTGCGGCTGCAATGGTCTCCGCTTCCTGCCAACACGACCCTGTGGCTCCCGAAGTGGTAAAGCCCAAGGTGCTGTCCCTCCTTCCCAAGGCAGGCTATCCCGGCACTTCGGCTGTGATTTCCGGCTATGGCTTCACTGAACCCGCCACCGTTTCCGTAGACGGCGTCCAGGCCAGTGTGACTTCTGTCACCATCGACAGGATATATTTCAAGATGCCGGAACATGAGCTGGGCAATGTGGCCGTCAGCGTGACTACCGGCGGCGAAACGCTCACCGGCCTCACCTTCCGCTATGCAGAACCTGTGGAGGAAGAAAAACTGGCTATCTTCTCCTATACTCCTGCGTCCGGTATCGAGGGTGACCAGATCACCATCAGCGGACAGCTTTTCTCCAACAAGAAGGAGAGGAATACCGTAAAGATCAACGATCTTCCGTGCGAGATAGTTTCTGCCAACGATACCCGTTTGGTGGTCGTTCTTCCCGACAATCCGGAAGGTCAGTATCCTTTCGTGGTTTCCGTTGATGGAGAAACGGTCAGCGGCCCTAATTTCACTTATGACAAGAAACCGGAACTGACGGTATTCAGCATCACACCCAATTCCGGCTCTGAGGGTGATATCGTGGAAGTGGCGGGCATCTGCTTCAGTGAGATTCCTGCCGAAAACCAGGTAAGTTTCAACGGCGTGCCGGCCGAAGTCCTGTCGGCCACCACCACCAAACTCAGCGTGAAGATTCCTTCGAATCCCAAGGGTTCTTATCCCATTGTCGTCACGGTGGGTGAAAAGACCGTTGAGGGCCCTGTCTTCATGTATGTGGCCAAGACCTATACATACACGGTAAAGACCATGTCCGGCACCGCCGGCCGCGCCGCCGATGCCGTAACTATCGTGGACGGCGGCCCTACCGTTGCCAAGTTCCGTCAGCCCCGTGGCGTCGCATTCCTGTCCGACGGCCGTCTGGCCATTTTGGATAATGGCAACAATGCCATGCGTTTCATGGATCTGAACACATGGGATGTTACTTCGAGTAAGAAAACAACTTCCATTTCCAACGCCGGTTGGCGCGGAGCAATGAAGGGAGACTGGTTCTACTATGCCAGCAAGGGTAACAACAAGATCATCCGCTATAATTATAAGACCGATGTCGCCGAGGTGGTCGCTGCGTCGTTTACAGGTACATCCCCCATGGATGTTGCGTTCGATGCTGCAGGCAATGCCTATGTGCTGGTCCGCGACGGCTCCAAGGCTATCTTCAAAGCTACCGGTGATGACCTTTCCACCTTGCAGTCCTTCGTTACTTTCGACGACGGTCCTCTTGCCATGGAATTCGATCCCGAAGGAAACCTGATTGTCAGTACCAATGGCTGCCAGATTATCGGCGTGAAACCCGACGGCACCAAGTTCGTGATTGCCGGTATCCGCAGTGGCAAGGCCGATGATCCCGGCGAACCCGGAAAACCGCTGACAGCCAAGTTCGGAGCCAACCTCTTCGGCCTCACTTTGGATAAGGATGGCAATATCTATCTGGCCGATGACTCCTTCAAGGTCATCAAGCTCATAGCCCGTGGCGAGAAAGGCTACGAAGATGCTGTTATCAGCACCGTGGCGGGCACTTCAGGTCAGAGCGGCAAGGTAGACGGCAAGGGCGCCGAAGCCCGGTTCAACTCTCCGGGTGAAATCCGCATGGATCCCAGCGGAAAACGCCTTATTGTAACAGAATACAATGCTTTCCTCATTCGTGAAATCGTTATTGAATAAGCCATGAAAAAGATCCTATATTTTCTGCTTCCGCTGCTTTTGATGACAGCCTGCCATAAGAATTCTTACGTGGCTCGCGTTACGGACGTCCGCTTGGTATCGGTAGATCCCAAGAATGGATATCCGGGAGATTTGGTCACCCTTTTGGGCAACAATTTCTCCACCGATCCCGAAAAGAACATCGTGATGCTGGGCGGAGAACGTGCCAGGGTATTGGAAGCCTATTCCAACCGTTTGCTGGTCATCCTTCCCGACCATGAGCCCGGCCAATACGAGTTCTCGGTGGAAGCCCCTGCCGGCAAGGCCGAGGGTGTCCAGTTCAATTACCTGAAGATTCCCGACCACGAGTACCTGGTTTCTACGATCGTGGGCCAGCAGGGCGTACGCAAGTGCATCGATGGCGTGGGTACCGGAGCTGCCACTTATATGCCCACAGGCATTAACAAGGCTGCCGATGGAACGCTTTGGTTCACGGACCGTGGCGGGAACAAGATCCGTCACATCGCTCCCGATATGACTGTGACCAGTGAAGCATCTGTTGACGAAAGCGGCGCTGCCATATGGCAGGGCGCATTCGATGCCCAGGGTAATTATTGGTACAACGATAAGGCGAAAGGCAAACTGTATCGCTTCAATCCGGGCACGAAGAAAAACGAAGTGATGGCTTCCGGTCTGAATAACCCGATGAACGTGGCCATCGATGCTTCCGGAAATATCTATGTTCCTTGCCGCAATGCACAGAAAGTGTACAAGTTTGCCGCCGGGACCATGGAAAAGAGTGAATACGCCACATTTGAAACGGGCGGTCCTTCTTTCATCGGCTTCGATCCCAAGGGGAATCTGATTGCAGCTCTCTGGAATGGTTATAAACTGGTTTCTGTAGCTCCCGACGGTACTCAGACTGTGATTATGGGTACGGGCGAGAAAAAAGACGAGAAGGACGACGGAGACGGCGATCCACTAAAGGCTACGGTACGCTCCTGCCAGGGATTCGACATCGCTCCCGACGGCACCATCTATGTGGGCGATGCTGCATATCATTGTGTGCGGAAACTTACTCCGGACGAGAATGGCGACTACTCCAAGGGTACGGTTGAAACCATTTTGGGCGGCACCAAGGGATATGCCGATGGAAAAGGCCTCAATGCCAAGTTCAACGAAGTGGACGGCATCCTGGTGTACGATGAGAGTACCCTCTACATCTGCGATTCCCAGAACTGCCTGATCCGTAAAGTGAGCATCCGATGAAAAGAGTCCTTGTTTTGGCCGCGACCCTGATGCTTGCGGCATGCAGTCAGATAGGTCCCCGGCAGAAGGCCGGGGAACCTTTCCGTCTTCTCTTCTGGAATATCCAGAATGGAATGTGGTCGGGGCAGGGAGAGAATTACAACAGTTTTGTGGATTGGGTAAAAGCCCAGAATCCGGATGTCTGTGTCTGGTGCGAAGCGCGAACCATCTATTATGACGGGACACGTGACAAAATGCCTGT
Organism: uncultured Bacteroidales bacterium; assembly: GCA_900317845.1. Lineage (GTDB taxonomy): Bacteria > Bacteroidota > Bacteroidia > Bacteroidales > UBA932 > Cryptobacteroides. Next base: position 51,634 of record ONII01000008.1, on the reverse strand, counting down.
GGAGCAGAAGTATCTGGTGGACCACTGGCCGGAACTGGCAGCCCGCTATGGCCACAAATACGTGTATGTGGGCGGCATGCGGGATAATTATCCGCAGGTGGTCACTTCCAGGACCCCTATACATGGAATGGCACAGATGGTCGGTGCCGAACCTGACAGCGTGGTCTCGCACGGCGCTCTCTGGGCCCAGGTCCAGGCCGGAAAACGCGTGCTCAATATCGTTGCTCTGCATACCTGGCCTCATCCCTACGCTTTCGGTGCAGAGGACCAGGAAGCCTCCACGGCTGCCCATGGCGGAGATGCCTATCGCAAGATGGAAGTGGAGTACGTTTGCAAGCACACGATTGGAAATGCGACGGAAGGAAACTGGCTCATGATGGGAGATTTCAATTCCCTTTCCCGTACAGACAATGCTCTTTACGGTCTTCCTGCCGATGATCCGAAATTCCAGGCGCAGGATTACATGCATGACCATACTCCGTACTGGGATATCATCAAACGCTGGAATCCGGAGGATGTGATAATCTCTACCGTCGACAATACCCGTTACGATTACGTTTTCTGCACGCCGGATTTGTTCCCCACGATAACGGATGCACGGATTGTGGGTGACGGGTACACAAAGCCGGTTCGCGATGCCAATATCAGGGGCTTCTGCCATCCCTCCGACCATATGCCTATCATAGTGGACTTTGAATTCTGATTATGAAACGTTTTTTCTATCTGCTTCCCATATTGCTGCTGGCGTCATGTCACGGCGAACCGCTTGTACAGGATTCAAAAGTGGAGCTGACGGCCGTATTCTCAGAAGCTGTTACGAAAACCGGTTTTGACGGTGCGGTGTTCCAGTGGCGCACTGGTGACCGTATCCGTGTGGCACTGCAGGATGGATCGACGCTGGACATGCGATACGGTGGAGCAAACACAAGCGGAGCGGCTGTCTTCTCACAGACGGAATCTCCTTCTTCCTCCATTGTATTCGGTGAAGCGGGTTATGCCTTGTATCCTTCTTTGGCCGCTGGGAATATCCATCAGATAGGAAGTACGCTCACCTTGACCTTGAAAGACCAGTATTATTGGTCCGACGGAAATGTGGAGGCTCCCATGATGGCGCCTGTCCTGACCGGACAGAAGCTGGCCTTCTCGCACCTGGGTGGAGTACTCAAAGTGTCTTTGACCAACATCCCTTCTGCAGCGGCCCGTCTGATTGTATGTACCCCCGGTTATGCGATTACGGAAAACCTGCCAGTCCAGGGATGGGAAGGACGTTTCGTCCTGGAAAAACCTTTCGTCCAGGCAGTGGCGGGGGAGGACGGTTGCATCGGCCTGTCCTTTACACCCGGCTCTTCATCGGCCAAGGTCTTCTATGTTCCGCTTCCGGTAGGCCCCGGCAACGGGCATGTCTATCCGAAGATTAAGGCTTATCTGGTGGACGGTTCCGGAAATCTCATTTCGGGGACCATGGTTGAGGCAACGGATATCAGGATTGAACGGGCGACCATCAAGCCCATGCATGAGTTGGATTATCCGGAGCTGAAGACCCCGGGGCAGGTGACTACCCTATTTGGAAACGGTACGGTTACCAACGCGGTTGGCAGCAAAAAGGGCGGGGATAAAGCCGATGCCGTCCTGGGTGCCGTCCGTGGATTGGGATGGATTGTTCCGGATAAAAAGGCCTTCGTGCTGGAGCAGGCGCAGACCGTCCGAATCTGGGATGTGGAGACCGGGACACTGTCCGATCCGTATACATACGGTGATGCCAGTCATGTCCCCTGGCTGGGCGTCGCAAAAGACGGGCTGGTATGGTTCGCAGAGAAAGCCAAGGCAAAGGTTTATACCTTTAATCCGGATACCAAGGCAATCACACAGATTGCTGCCCAGACGGGTTGGAGCGGAAAGAGTGTGATGGATGTGGCTTTTGACGGCGAAGGAAATGGCTGGGTGGCCGTCCGTGACTTGAATACGATTTACAAGTATTCCGGAGGCGATTTTACGGCTTCTCCTTCACTTACGGTAAACCTGGGGAAATGGCCCAATGCCATGGCCTTCGATGCCGACGGCAATCTGATGGTAGTTACAAATGGTTGCCAGTTAATCAAAGTGAATCCTACTACGGGTTCTTTTGAGGCTGTCGCCGGTATTCTGAATGCAAAAGCCTTTGATGACGGAACGGCAGGATCTCCGCTAACCGCTAAATTCTCTGCCAACCTGGCCGATCTTGCCATTGCACCCAACGGTGATATCTATGTGGCCGATTCGTACAAAATCCGTCGTATCCGGAAAGGAGCCTCCGGCTATGCCGATGCTGTCGTGACAACTGTGGCGGGCGGCTCCCAGTGTGCTGCCAGTACTCCCGGTACCGATGGCGTAGGAACCAGTGCCACGTTCCGCCAGTTGGGCGGTCTCCTTCTGAACAGTACAGGGACGGTATTGTATATTACCGATCAGGGACTGGGCCAAATCCGGGAACTCTATCTGGGTAATACAGAAACGCCTGTCGTTCCTTCAAGTCCCAAGATCCGCGCCGCGACTTTCAATATCCGCTTTGAAACCGATAAGGATACCGAAGAGCGAAGCTGGACTTCCCGGCGTACGGGTGTAGTGCAGCTCATCAAGGACTATGGATTCGAGGTTGTCGGTTTCCAGGAGAGCCGTCCGGCCCAGAGGACATATCTGAAAGCCAATCTTCCGGAATACACCTTCTTCGAAACGCCGGAGGAGCCTTGCCTCGCATGGAATACGGCAAAATTCGTTGAACTGGGTAAAGGCTGTTTCTATCTGTCATCAACGCCGGATGTACCCAGCTCGCCATATCCGGGATGGGTGTCCACTGATCCCGGCCGCAAGCGCCTTTGCCAATGGGTGAAACTGGAAGACCGTGCATCGGGTTACAAAGTGCTGTATTTGAATACGCACTTGGAGGTGAAAAGCTCCGGGACTTCTATCTCTGAGGAAGAGGCCGTCACCATCAGAACCAAGTCTGCCGAACTCATCTGCAACCGGATTGCTTCGCTGAATGCCGATGGAAACTTCGCTGTAATTCTCGGTGGGGATATGAACAGCAGTACTACGGAATCTGCTCATGTCGACTGGTTCAAATCCCAACTCACCGATTCATATTATCGCAGTGCAGACCTGGGCGTAAAAGAGGGCCCTGTTGCAACCTACAATGCGTACAGCTATGATGATGAACAGCGCAGCAAGTGGTATCACCGCATTGATTATCTGTATTTCAAGGGCAATATGGATGTCTTGAAATACAAAGTGATCGACGATAAATATAACGGGTATTTCCCCTCCGACCACTGGCCGCTGATGGTGGATTTTACATTGAAATAACCAACTAATAACTCAATACCCATGAAAAAGAAAGAATTATATGAGCAGCCTCTTTCTCAGCAGATAGAGCTGCAGCAGGAACAACTGATCTGCGCCTCAGACCTGACTTCCGATGAGACTCAGGGTCTGGAAGGCTTTGTCATTGACACTGAAGGCCTGTGGGAAGGGTTATTGTAATGATGGGAGGACGCACAATGAAAAGAATCAAGAATTTTGCCCTTGTCGTTTTGGGCATTTCTGCCATTTCCTGCAGTAAGGTACAGGATTTCCCGGAAAACCAGAAGGCTCCCGTCCAGAGCCTCACGGCTACTATCTCCGATGATGATGCAACGAAAACAGCTTTTGTCGGAGGTGTGTTCATGTGGAAGAAGAACGACAACATGGTTGTCCGAAGCAACAATGCAAATGGATTCTCCACATTTACATATAAGGGGGATGATACGGCTGGAAGTGCTACTTTTTCCAATGCTTCCGAAGATGTGATAGTATACGGAAATAACTCTTTCGCCTATTATCCTGCCAAAGTCAACACTACTGGGACCACCAAGTATCCCTGCGAAGAGGATGGCTCTCTTAAGCTGGTTCTGAAGGATTCTTACACTTGGTTTGACGGCAATGTGGAAGCTCCCATGCTGGCCAAAGTGGAGTCCGGACAACCCCTGGAGTTCAAACACCTGGGTGGTGTCCTGAAACTCACTTTCAAGAACGTGCCCCCCAAGGCTGCCAAAGTGGTGGTAACTGCTCCGGTAACGGATGCGACGCTCTTGGGTGAAGGAAAGAAGACATACAAAATTTGCCGGACGATGAACAAGACCATCAACTGGGAAACGGCCCAGGGAGGTTTTGGTACGGAAACGCCTTATGTTCAGGCGTATGCTCATACGGATGAATATTCCATTACTGAGAATATCGCTTCTGCAACCGCTGCCCAGCGTGCTTCCGATGACGGTCTCGTTGTATACGTCCCGCTTCCGGTGGGTCCCGAGACAGACGGCTCCGGTAATCACATTTATCCCAGACTGGAAGTGAGAATGATCTTTGCCGATGGAACGATGGTCCCCGGCGCCGGTTTCTATGCAGAGAACGTGATCATCGAGCGTGGTCACATCAAACCCATGCCGGTCAGGACGCTGACGAAGTACAGAGTGGAAGTCGTGGCAGGAACGGATGGATCCAATGGCACTGTAAATGGCACGGGGACCGCCGCCAAACTGAATCAAGTACGCGGCCTTGCCTGGCTGGATAATACCAATTTATTGCTGACGGAGTCCAACGGAAGTAAGGTGCTCAGGAAGTTTAACAAGAGTACCAAGGACGTTACTTCTGCAGTAACTCTGGGCGGCAGCGCACCTTGGCAGGGCTGTATGAAGGATGGCATGTTCTACTTCATTGATAAAGGAAATGCTCAGATCCGTACATGGAATCCTTCGACCAATGAAGTGGCTACCGTTACCTCTTCTGTCGGCAACAGCCCTATGTGCATCCGTTTCAAGGGTGACGATGCCTATGTCGCCAGCCGTAATGATTCCAAGATTTATAAATTCACCGGCGGCCCGACGGGTACGAAATCAGAGTTCTTCGATTTCTCCACGCTGGATCATGGAGATGATACCAACTGGCCTATCGCTTTGGTCTTCGATGGGGATGGTAACGCCATTGTCACTGTGGGTAGTTCAAAAGGCACATCTGGCTCTGCTTATAAGATTTATGTCATTGCACCGGACGGTAGCGTTGTTACCACTATCGGAAAGGCTGTCAAGGCTACATCTTGGGCTGTCACCTATGACGGCGCCCCTGCCAATGCAACGTTCTCTTCCAATATGAACGGTATCGTGCTGGGCCCTGACGGCGCTCTTTATATGGTTGACAGTTATGCCGTCCGCCGTATCACCAAGGGGGCCTCCGGATGGTCAGATGCCACGGTGACGACTATTCTTGGTGGTGGATCTTCTTATACAACAGCCTTAGGTCCTACTTGTCAAATAACAAATACGCCGCAGGATATCATCTTCGATCCGGAGAACAGCAAGGTGTTCTATTTCTTTGACTGGCGTTATACTCTTCGTAAAGTCACCATTGAATAATCTTGTTGGTTGATTATTCGTGTTCGGGGCCGGTCTGTGTTAGTGGGCCGGCCCCTTTTTAAATAGTTCAGATATGAAACGACTGATTCTTGCCGGGCTGGCCCTGACCTTTGTCTGGAGTTTATCGGCCCAGGAGTATAAATATGTGGAGGCGTCGGATCTGACCCTTACCGGGCAGGTGTTTCCGGATACCCCCAACCCCTATCACCGGATGGATACGGCCCGTTACAAAGGTTTTACGACCGAGGAAGTGCGCCTCCTGCTGGAGCCTTCCGGCACGGCTGTGGCTTTCCGTACGGATTCCCCTTCCATCCGGGTGCTGCCTGTTTATGTGCGTCCGTACTTCGGTGGCGGGACCACCGGTTTTGCCGGACGTGGCTTTGATCTCTATATCAAGGAAGACGGGAAGTGGCTGTGGGCTGCAGCCGGCCTGCAGAATGACAATGCCCTTGACAAACCTGTGAAACTCATCCAGGATATGGAAGAGGGGGTTAAGGAGTGCCTCCTGTATCTGCCTCTCAGAAGCGAATTGTCCTCGGTGAAGGTGGGTGTGGAAGAGGGCCGTCTCCTGGAGCCTCTCCAGCAGCCTTTCCGTCACAGAGTGGCCGTTTTCGGCTCCAGTTTCACCCAGGGAGCCTCCACTTCCAAGGCAGGAATGGCTTACGCCTCCATCCTTTCGCGCGAAACCGGTATCCAGTTCCTGAACTTGGGGGTTAGCGGCCGTTGCCGCCTGCAGGACTATTTTGCTGCAGCTTTGGCCGATGCCCCCGATGTGGACGCTTTCCTCTTCGACACCTTTTCCAACCCTACTCCTGACGAGATCCGTGAACGTCTGTTTCCTTTCATTGAAGCCATGCAGGCTGCCCATCCTGGCAAACCGCTGATTTTCCAGCAAACCATCTATCGGGAGCGCCGCAACTTCAATAAAAAGGCCGATGCATACGAGCGTGAGCGTATGGAGTTGGCGTCTAAACTGATGAAAGAAGCCTGCCGGAAATACAAGGACGTATACTATATCACTACCACCAATGCCACTTCGCCCGATCACTACACGTCCGTGGACGGTACGCATCCCGGCGACTATGGCTATACCCTCTGGGCACGGAGTGTCCGTAAGCCCGTTCTCAAGATTCTGAAAAAATACGGTATCCGATGAAAAAATGGATTCTTTTCGCACTGTTCACAGCAGCGGTGCTTCCTGTCTTTGCCCAGGAGATTACTCCGGCCCATCGTGAACGCGCCGCGGCCTTGACGGCACAGATGACCCTTCAGGAAAAAATCACCTTCGTTGCAGGTTTCCGGGATGGCTTCCATATAGCTCCCATCGAGCGGCTGGGCATTCCCGAAGTCCGTCTGGCCGACGGCCCCCAGGGCGTACGAAACAATACGCGCAGTACACTCTTTGCCTGCGGTGTTGCTGCGGCTGCTTCTTGGAACCCGGAACTGGTAAATAAGATGGGCATTGCCCTGGGCCAGGATGCCCGCGCCCGCGGAGTCCATGTATTATTGGGCCCTGGAGTTAATATATATCGCAGCCCGCTCTGCGGCAGAAACTTCGAGTATTTTGGCGAGGATCCTTTCCTGGCTGCCGAGACGGCTGTCGCCTATATTCAGGGAGTTCAGTCACAGGGCGTGATGGCAACTGTCAAGCACTTCGCCCTCAATAATCTGGAGTACGACCGTCATCATACCAATTCCATTGCAGACGAACGCACCATAAACGAAATCTATTTCCCTGCCTTCAAGGCTGCCGTGGAGCGCGGCCATGTGGCTTCTGTGATGACCAGTTACAACCTGGTGAACGGCGTTCACAGTGCAGAGAATCCCTATCTTATCGGCGAAACTCTCCGGGGAAAATGGAATTTCCAGGGCTTTACGATGAGTGACTGGACGTCGACTTATTCTCCCGTGCTCCTTATGCAGGACGGTGTAGACCTTGAGATGCCCCGTGGCTTTTGCTTCAACGAAGAGACTTTGTCGCCCCTGCTGGAAAGGGGAGTGGTGACCGAGGCGCAATTGGATGCCAAGGTGCAGCGTATCCTGCAAACCTATCTGGCTTTTGGTTTCCTGGATCGTGATCAGCTGGATTCCTCTATCCCGGAAGACAACCCCTACTCCCGCGAAGTGGCCTATCAGTTGGCGGGAGAGAGCATCGTCCTTCTGAAAAACGATGGTATCCTTCCTTTGGACCGACGTCAGAAGATTGCTCTTTCCGGTCCGCGGGCCGACAGTATCCCTTGTGGTGGAGGAAGTGGTGCCGTGGATCCTCTTTATGCTGTCTCTCTCAGGGATGGCCTGAATCAAATTGGGGCCAGGATTCAGGAGGATGCTCCGGTGGAGATCCTGGCACTGGGCTTTGACAGTAATACAGAGAAAGAGAACAGTGACCGCAGCTTCTCCCTTCCGGATGGACAGGAGGCACTGGTGGATGAAGCCCTGGCAAAGGGCCATAAAGTGGTTCTGGTGGTGAACGCCGGTGGCGCGGCCGATCTCTCGCGCCTGGAGAGCAAGGCTAATGCCATCCTATGGGCTTGGTATCCCGGGCAGGAAGGCGGAAAAGCTTTGGCAGAGATCCTGTATGGCCGTATCAATCCATCCGGCCGTTTGCCTATGTCTTTTCCCCGCGCCCTGGAAGATAATCCTTCCCAGCCATACTACCTGCCGGCCGACCCCGTTTCCAAACGCGGACATTCCGTGAAACCTTCCGTATATGCAGAAGGCGTTTTCGTGGGATATAGAGGATACAAGAGTGTGCTTCCGCTGTATCCTTTCGGTTATGGGCTCTCCTATACGGAGTTCTCGTACGGACCGCTGACGGTCCAGCCTTCCGGCGACGGTTTTGATGTGACGTTGGAGATTCGAAACACAGGAAAAATGGATGGAGCGGAAACCGTACAGCTTTTTGTTCACGAGGACCATCCGCTTGTGCCTCGTCCGGAACGCGAACTCAAGGCTTTCCGGAAAGTATTCATAGGAAAGGGCCAGACACAGAAAGTGGTCCTTCACCTGCCTCGGGAGGCTTTCGCCTGGTACGACAGCTCTCTCCACGGCTGGCGGGTGGTGCCCGGAACCTTTACGCTGGAAGCGGGAGCATCGGCCACGGACATTCGTGGCAGTGTAATTGTGACAATAACAGAATAAAGATCGATGACATCAGAAGATAAAAGATATACCCGGCTTCGGTGGCAGGTGTTCCTCTCTGCCACCGTAGGCTATGGAATATACTATGTATGCCGGCTTAGCCTGAATGTGGTTAAAAAGCCTATCGTGGACTCGGGAACACTTACCGAGACAGAGCTTGGAATCATTGGATCGGCCTTGTTCATCACTTATGCAGTGGGCAAGTTTGTAAACGGTTTCCTGGCTGATCGGGTGAATGTCAGACGTTTCATGTCGCTGGGCCTGCTGGCCGCCGCACTGGTGAATCTGATCCTTGGATTCAGTGTGCCGTCCGGAGTATTCATTGCCCTGTGGGCCATTAACGGCTGGGTTCAGTCCATGGGGGCCCCGGCAGGTGTGGTTGCCCAATCCCGGTGGATTCCGGACAAGCAGCGAGGCCGTTTTTACGGAGTTTGGTCGGCGAGCCATAATATCGGCGAGGCGCTCACATTTATTCTTGTCGCGGCGGTCGTTTCTGCTGCGGGGTGGCAATGGGGTTTTCGCGCTGCCGGTCTGCTTGGCCTGGCAGGCGCTGCCATGCTGGCATTGCTCCTGAGAGATTCCCCTCAAAGTTGCGGCCTTCCCGCTCCTGATGCTGCACAACACGCCAAAGAAGAAGAAAAATCTGTCTGGGAGCATCAAAAAGAGGTGCTGCGTAATCCCGCCATCTGGATGCTTGCCTTAGCCAGCGCTTTTATGTATATTTCCCGTTATGCTGTAAACAGTTGGGGCGTTTTCTATTTGGAAGCCCAAAGGGATTACACGACGCTCGAAGCCAGTTCCATCATTTCTATCAGTTCCATCTGCGGTATCATCGGGACCATTGTATCAGGCTTTGTGTCCGACTGGTTCTTCAAAGGCAGCCGCAATGCTCCTGCCGTGATTTTCGGCGTGATGAACGTCATCGGCCTGGGCCTCTTCCTTTTCGGCCCGGCAACTCATGTCTGTATGATTATCTCCATGGTGGTGTTTGGCCTGGCTATCGGCGCGCTGATCTGTTATCTTGGTGGCTTGATGGCCGTGGATATTGCATCGAAGAAGGCTTCCGGTGCCGCCTTGGGCGTGGTTGGTATCGCCAGTTACGTTGGCGCCGCCCTTCAGGATCTGGTTAGCGGAATGACCATTCAGGCAGGGAAGACCGAAGGAGTCGGTTATGACTTTTCCGTAGTCTCATGGTTCTGGTTGGGCGCGGCCATCCTCTCCGTGCTTTTTACACTCTTAGTCTGGACGCTCTCGGTGCGGCGCAAGTAGTTGATTATCAAAGTAATAAGAAAGTCTCTTTAGGCTCATCGGCCTAAAGAGACTTTTATAATATGCTATGCTTCAGCGAGTTAGCTTCGAGCGAGATTATGCGGAAGGATTGGTTTCGGGCAGGAGCAAGCGGCGGACGTTGCAACCGACGTAGTTTCCGATTACGATAACGGGGTAGAACCAGAGGAGATCGATATCCCACTTCCAGGCGCCGAAGATGTACACGACATCGGCGATGGAGTGATAGAAGCCGCAGACGATGAACAGCGGGATGCCGAAGAGAACGGGAACCAGCGACTTGCTGCTGCGGTAGAACCAAACGGAAAGATCAATGACCAGGCCGCAGCCGACGGCACGGAGGAAACCGCGCCAGGGGCCTTGCGCCACATGGGCCGCGACAGTGTTATAGGCACTTTCGGCCATACTGCCACCGATGGCTGCTACCACAAGGCCCACGGCCATGGCGCCCACGACGTTCCAGAACCATACCTTGGTAATGCCCGGGATGCTGGTCATGACACCAGCACGGCCGGTGTAAAGCGGAATGCCGGTGAGAACTACGCCGATGAGGCCGAAAGCAAAGATGATGGCACCGGTAAGGCCCCCGAGGGCCAGGAAACCGCATGCGCCCAGGCCGATGAGGATGCCGGCCATGATGGATTGTCTGTCTGTGAGGTTCATGAGTGTGTTTTGGTTTTCCAAATATAAGGAAAAATTGTAACTTTGTGGGCTTTTAATTGATTATATGGGACGAATTATCTTAACAGGCGACCGCCCTACCGGCAAACTTCATCTGGGACATTATGTGGGTTCCCTCCGCAACCGCGTTCTGCTGCAGAACGAAGGTAACTATGACCGCATGTTTGTGTTCATCGCAGACGTGCAGGCTCTTACGGACAATGCCGACAACCCTGAGAAAGTACGTCAGAATATCATAGAAGTAGCCCTGGACTACCTGTCCTGCGGCCTGGACCCCGAGAAAGTCACTCTCTTTATCCAGAGCCAGGTACCCCAGTTGCATGAGATGACCCAGTTCTTCTCCAACCTGGTTACCGTGCAGCGCCTGCAGCGCAACCCTACTGTGAAGGCCGAAATGGCCCTGCGCGGCTTCAACGGAGAAACGGAGAACGACAACCAGCGCGGCCTGCCCGTTGGTTTCTTCACCTATCCTATTTCCCAGGCTGCCGATATCTGCTTCTGCAAGGCCACTACCGTTCCCGCCGGTGAAGACCAGGAACCCATGCTGGAGCAGTGCCGTGAGATTGTGCGCAGCTTCAACGGCATCTACAACTGCGACGTACTGGTGGAGCCGGAAATCCTTCTGCCTTCCAACCAGGCCTGCCGCCGCCTCCCCGGAACCGACGGCAAGGCCAAGATGAGTAAGTCCCTGGGCAACTGCATCTACCTGAGCGATGATGCCAAGACTATGGAACAGAAAGTGAAGGGCATGTTCACCGACCCCGGCCACCTCAAGGTGGAAGATCCCGGCAAAGTAGAGGGCAACACTGTGTTCACTTACCTCGATGCCTTCTGCGAAGAAGGTGACTTTGAGAAATTCCTGCCGGAGTACGCCAACCTGGACGAGCTCAAGGACCACTACCGCCGTGGAGGCCTGGGAGACATGAAGTGCAAGAAGTTCCTCATCAACGTGCTCAATGACCGTCTGGAGCCCATCCGTGCCCGCCGCCACACCTATGAACAGGACATCCCCGGCGTGTATGAGATTCTCCGCAAGGGCTCCGAAGCTGCCCGCGAGGTCGCTGCCCAAACCCTCTACGAGATGAAGCAGGCCATGCAGATCAACTACTTCGACGACGAAAACCTCATCGCCGAACAGGCTGCCAAGTACCGCGGATAGTTTCCGTCGCTTTAAGCTATAAAAAACGCTCCGTGGGCAAAACTCACGGAGCGTTTCAGTTATTCGAAGCTTAAAGCTTACTCGGCCTTGCCGTTGGAGCCCAGCACGTTGATGATCTTGTGCATGTAGAGCTTCTTCATCTCGTCACGGGCGGGACCCAGGTACTTGCGGGGGTCGAACTCACCGGGCTTCTCGTTGAAGACCTTGCGAATGGCTGCGGTCATGGCCAGACGGGAGTCGGAGTCGATGTTGATCTTGCAGACAGCGCTCTTGGAAGCCTCGCGGAGCTGCTCCTCGGGGATACCTACAGCGTCGGGCAGTTTGCCACCGTTGGCGTTGATGATGTCAACGTACTCCTGAGGAACGGAGCTGGAGCCGTGGAGAACGATGGGGAAGCCAGGGAGCTTCTTCTCAATCTCATGCAGCACGTCGAAAGCCAGCGGCGGGGGAACCAGACGACCGGTCTTGGGGTCACGGGTGCACTGCTCGGGCTTGAACTTGTAAGCACCGTGGGAAGTGCCGATGGAGATAGCGAGGGAGTCGCAGCCGGTACGGGTGGCGAAGTCGATCACTTCCTCGGGACGGGTGTAGTGGGATTCCTCGGCGGAAACCTCGTCTTCCACACCGGCCAGAACACCGAGTTCGGCCTCTACGGTAACGTCATACTGGTGAGCGTACTCAACCACCTTCTTGGTGAGGGCGATGTTCTCCTCGTAAGGCAGGGAAGAAGCGTCGATCATCACAGAGCTGAAGCCCATGTCAACGCAGCTCTTGCACAGCTCGAAGCTGTCGCCGTGGTCCAGGTGAAGAACAATCTGGGGGTGCTCCCAACCCAGTTCCTTGGCATACTCAACAGCACCTTCTGCCATGTAGCGGAGGAGGGTCTGGTTGGCGTAGTTACGGGCACCCTTGGAAACCTGGAGAATCACAGGGCTCTTGGTCTCTGCGGCAGCCATGATGATGGCCTGCAGCTGCTCCATGTTGTTGAAATTGAAAGCAGGGATGGCGTAACCGCCTTTAACGGCCTTGGCGAACATTTCGCGGGTGTTTACAAGGCCCAGTTCTTTGTAAGAAACCATAGTTTTTATAGAATTAGTAACTAAATTTTCTAATAGCCCACAAATTTACGGATTTTTGGGATATTTTCAAAGGTTTAAGCGCCTAAGAAAGCATCGACCATGGACTCGGCCTCGCGGTAGGCGGTCTGGAGATCATCGTTGACGAGCACTTTGTCGAATTGGGGCGCATAGGTCATTTCCTCGGCTGCCTTGGCCACCCGCGTTTCAATGGCATCCATCGGGTCTGTGGCGCGGGCAATGAGGCGTTTCCGGAGTTCCTCCACAGACGGCGCCTGGATGAAGACGGAGAGCGCAGCATCGCCAAAATACTTTTTGAGCGATACGCCGCCTTTGACATCTACGTCAAAAACAATCACGTGCCCTTTAGCCCAGATGCGGTTTACCTCGCTCTTGAGCGTACCGTAGAAGCGGTCCGGATACACCTCTTCATACTCTACAAATTTGTGGTCCCGGATGAGGGCGCGGAAAATATCGGCACTGTAAAAAAGGTACTCTACGCCATCCTGTTCCGTTCCGCGGGGCGGGCGGGAGGTGGCCGATACGGAAAACTCGATTTCCGGATGGAGGGCCAGGATATGGTTGACGATGGTACTTTTGCCCGAACCGGAGGGCGCCGAGAAGATAAGAACTTTGCCAGACATGTTTCCTTGCATTTGAATCATACAAAGATACAAATTTTTTGCTTGGACATATCATTTAATCGTTGTTTTACGACTAGGAAAAAGATTGGTATAAAAAAGAAAAACTTTTATTCTTTTTCTAAATAATTTTATATATTTGCAAGAATAAACTAAACCAATGTTAAGATTACGCGCGTATCCTAAATTATCGGCGGCTCTTTCCCTGATGGGGGGGGGTATAATTTTCTAAAATTACTCGCCATCCTTGTATTGGCGCTGTGGTCGTGTTCGGCACCCGCGCCATCTGATTCTTCTCGCGCAGCTCAAATCGTCGCACGCATGCATGACCCCGACACCCGGTATGTGGTGGTGGCTGTGCATCGTGGAGACTGGCGCAACTGGCCGGAAAACTCCCTTCCCGCTATCGAGAGTGTCATTGCCATGGAGGCGGATATCGTGGAAATCGATATCCACCGGACCAAGGACAGTGTTCTGGTACTATGCCACGACAGTAATGTCCTGCGTACGACCAATTTCAGCCGCGTCTTTAGCGATGAACCCGGAAAAAGTGCAAAAATCAGCGACCTCACGCTGGCAGAGATTAAAAAACTCAGCCTCAAGCGGGCACATGGCGTAGAAATCGACACGTTAAGGATGCCCACCCTCAGAGAGGCGCTCCTTTGCAGCAAAGACCGCATCTGCGTCAATATCGACAAGGGGTACGATTATTATGACGAGGTCCTTGCCATCACCGAGGAACTGGGCGTGACGGACCAGGTGCTCATCAAGGGTAAAAAAAGCATTGAAACGGTAGCGGCGCACGAAGCTGCTTACGAGCACAATATGATGTACATGCCCGTCGTGGACATTCAGAAGCCCGGCGGAAAAAAACTCTTCCAAAGTTACCTGGACCAGCATGTGGTGCCCATGGCATACGAAGTGTGCTGGCAGAACAATGCCGACGGCGCTTTTGAAGAGGCTTGCCGTCAAATCAAGGCACAAGGCTCCAAGATATGGGTGAACACCATCTGGGCCAGCCTGTGCGGCGGAGATGGAAACGATGACGATGCCGCTTTTCAGGCCGGGAATCCCGGCGCTGTCTATCAGCAGTACTTGGACAAAGGCGTTTCCCTCATACAGACAGACCGTCCCGAACTGCTCATCGGATGGCTGAAAGCATCCGGACATCATACCTTATAATATGTAGGATCTTTTTGCTATGAAAAGAACAGGCTTGTTTCTTTTGCTGATTGCAGCGTTGTTTGTCGGTTGTGCAAAACCGGAGGAAAAGACCCTGTCTCCCGAGGAGTCTCAGTATCTTAGAAGTTTCTCCATGGATGCGGAGGCTGTAGCCACGAAGGCCAGCATCGATTTTTCCGACGGCACCATTACCTGGTCCGGTGATGACCGTGTTCTGGTGTATGTCCCGGAAACAGCACAGTCGGCGGAATATAGATACGACGGAGGCGTATTCGTCCCGGTATCAACGCCATTGGAAGTGGGAGGAGCATTGGCCTACGCCTATTATCCTGCCGATGCCTTCTCCATCAATGCCGGTACGGTGACGCTTACCATGCCTGCCTCCGTGGTATCGGACCCGGGCAATAAACTGCCGATGGGCGGAATTATTCCGGCCGGTAAGACCACCGGCACCTTCAAGAGCCTGGGCTCTATGATTTGGCTTAAGCTCACGGCGGTGGAAGGGAAGGAAGGCACCGTCACCAACGTGCATATGGAGAACGCGTCGCTCGCTCTCACCGGAGACGCCGAGGTAAGTTGGAGCGGAGAAACCCCTTCTCTGGGGGCTTTGGATGGAGACAAAGCCATTGACGTGGCGTGTTCCAAAACCCTTACCACCTCCACTCCGGCGGAGTTTTACCTCTTTGTCCCTGCCGGGGACCAGGAGAATCTGAAACTGACCCTCACGTTGCAGGAAGTGGCCGGCTTCAAGTCGGAAGTCAAATACGGCCGCACCGGCACGCTGAGCCTGGCACGGAATAAGGTGATTCCCATCAGCCTGGACGTGAACGGAAAACAACCTAAAGGCATTGCCACTGCGGCCGAGTTCAAAGCTTTTGCCGCTGCCGTGAACGCCGGCGAATCCACGGCCGAATGGGAAAATGCCGAGGGTTGGGTGAATCTCCTAAATGATATAGACTTTGACGGTGTAAACGACTTTGTACCAGTTGGATATGTAACGGCGCCCTGGGTTTCTTCCGTGCCGACTATCAGCGAGGGCAATCCCTTCATGGGCAAGTTCGACGGCAACGCCTTCCATATCAAGAATCTGCACCTGGTATGCAATGAAACCACCGCCGGCAAGCATTTTGGCCTGTTTGGCTATGTGGGCCCCGGTGCGGTGGTTCAGAACTTTGTCATAGAGGATAACTGCTCGCTCACCGTATCCGGCAACGTTCCCCTGAGCGCCGGCCTGATTGCAGGCATCGTGGACGGAGCAGAAGTACGCGATGTCACCAGCTATGCGCCCATGACCTATAACGGCGGGGCATCCGGTTTGGTACATATGGCCCTGATTGGCGCCTGTTATGCCGATTCACAGAGTATTACCATTGACAGTGTACACAACAGGGGAGAGATTAACGTTACCAATACGGCCAATACTGTCGGCAATGCCAACGCCATCCATGTGGCCGGCATCGTAGGCTTTACCAATGCGAATTCCAGTAGTGACAAACGAATTGCCGTATCTTCCTGCAACAACTACGGAGACCTGAACTCCCAGGCCGGTCGTACGGCGGGCATTGTGGGGGCTGCTAACCGCAATACGGATATCAACGACTGCGAGAATCGTGGTAATCAACTCAATACCATGCCCACTTCCGGTGCAGCCCGTCTGGGCGGGATTGTCTGCTTCATTACCAACAACTCCAGCATGTCGGCCTGCAAGAATTACGGAAACATCACTTCTACCACCAACGCTCCTGTCGGTGGTATCATGTGCCTGCCTAATGCCGGAACATACAGGAATCTGGAGAACTACGGCGAGGTGGTTACAGACCATGCCAGCCGCGGTGTCTTCTTCGGCTATGTGAACCAGGCAGTCGTTTTTGACGGTGGCTATGCCTCGGGCCGTGTGGGTGCGTACAATGGCGGAACCACCGTCTGGGATGTTTATACGGAGGCCAACAAAGTGGGTTACCTGGGCGTGCAGCAGAACAGCAACGGCTCCGGCTACAACACCATTACTATTGATATTGCTACTGGAGCGGCACCGGCGGATCCTACTTTTGATGTGCCGGCTGCCCTCAGGATCTTCTTCATCGGCAACAGCTTTACCAAAGACGCAGTAGAGCATCTGCCCGGCATCTTGGATGCTGCCGGTATAGACGATGTACAGATGGTACACATGTATTACGGTGGCCGTACCATTCCGGAATACAACAGCGGTTATGGGACCGCAACGGATTATCATTGTTACATGTGTAATCCGGGAGAAACCTCTTGGACGGATGTCTCCGGCAAGAGTCTGGAAATGGTGGCCTCCGGTGCCGACTGGAACATCATCACCATCCAGGAACATACGGGACGACAGTTAGCCTGGGGGTGGACAAGTACAGAGAAAGAGGCCATAAACGGCCTTCTGGATAAGCTCAAGGCCAATCAGGCGGAGCGGAGCAATACACCGGTATTCTATTATATCCTGTCTCAGGCCTACCACGACCTTTCCAAGGCCCAGAACGTTTCCAAGCCTTTTACGGACACGGACACCATGTGGCCCGTGATCGCTGCTCAGGGACAGAGTGCCGTCACCGAATGCGGATTCGACGGAGTCATCTCCACGGGTGTTATGCTCCAGAACCTGCGCACCAGTTGGGCCAACAACAGCATGGGCCTTACCCGCGACGGCTACCACATGGACTTCGGCCTGGCCCGCTACGGTGCATCCTGCGCAGTATTCGAGACCATTATCGGCCCCAACCATAACAATGAGTTGCTGGATGGCAACACCTATTATCCCAATGTGGGAACGGCGGTGACGCAGTACAATGCTCCGCTGGCGCTGAAGGCGGCGCGTTATGCTATTGCCCATCCCTATGATGTCACTGACATGAGCGAGGAAGTGGATCCTACTCCCTCCTATGCCATCAGCATTTCCAATGCGGCGGAACTTGTAGATTTCGCGGCAAGGGTTAACAGCGGAGATGCAACGGCATCTACCGCCACGGTTACCCTCACGGCCGATATCGACTGTTCTTCCATTGTCGAGTGGACGCCCATCGGCAATGCCACCATGTCCACCTGGACGGCTACCAGCCTTGCCCTGACCGGTACCACGTTTACGGGCATATTCGATGGCGCCAACCATAGCATCCAGAACCTCCACATGAGTTTTGCGCCTACGGATGCAGCCAAGTGCTGGGGCTTCTTTGGCGTCATTGGCGATGGCGCTACGGTGAAGGACCTTACCTTTGAAAGCAGTTGTTCCCTAAATGTCTCTACAGATGTATCCGGCGTGTTTGGCGTTCTTGCCGGCCTCATTCAAGGCGCTACCGTGGACAATGTGAAGACTTACGCGCCCATCACCGGAGGGGCTACGTCTTCCATTCCCAATAATACGGCTGCAGGCCGTGTATTTACCGGCGGCATTGCCGGTATGGTCATGCCTTCCACCAACGCAGTGCTCAAGAATTTGCTCAATGCTGGACAGATCGGCACGGAGGAGAGCCCCTATTCTACTGGCGCCAACCTGGGCAACGGCGGCAATGGAACCCATCTGGGTGGTATTGTTGGCTTTATAACCAACGCGAACAACCAGACACTCACCACCCTGAACGGCTGCCGCAATACGGCCGATATCTATAGCACGGCGGGCCGTACATCGGCCATAGCCGCCGCCCTGAACCGCTACGGATACCTGAAAAACTGTGAGAATACCGGAAATGTGCTTCACTGCGGTACACAGACCAATTTCCGTTGGGCGAACATAACCTGCATCGCCAATGATAGCTGTACGCTGGACGGTTGTATCAACCGGGGCAATCTTGAGAGCAAAGGCGGTTGTTCCGTCGCCGGTGTCATTTGCCTGGTGAACCATAATAGTGTCACCATCAAAAACTGCGCGAGCCTGGGTGCCACTATCATCTCCAATGCCGTGATTCCGGATGGAGACCAAACGTATAACGGTGTCCTTTATGGCCGATGCCAGAAGACAGCACCGTTCAGCGGCTGCTCCGTGAGCGGAAAAATCGGTAAGACCGAAGATGCGCTCGTTACCCTCACTGCCGAGAACTATTTCCAGTATGCCGGAGAAAAATATCCGACCAATACCACCCTTAATACGACAAATATAACATTTGCTGAATAGCTATGAAAAAGTTGACGATTTTTGCTGCATTTTCAGCGCTTGCGCTTGTATGCGCAAGCTGCGAAAAGGAACAGGACAAAGAAGGACTTGGCGAGCGTGCCATCTGGGATGACGCTCGTTTCCTGACCAGTTTTGCCATGTCGGCAGAGGAGGCCGACACCAAGGCCACCATCAATTTCTCCAGCGGTGCCATTACCTGGAACGATGCCGATGCGGTTTTAGTCTATGTGCCTGCAAGCGGAAAATCGGCGCGCTACGTCTATAGCGGAACCTGCTTTGAACCGGAGACAACTCCGCTCGAAATTGGCTCCAACGAGGCCTATGCCTATTATCCGGCCGATGCTTATAGCATTGCTGCCGGCAAGGTTACTCTTACCATGCCGGAATCGGTAACGGCCGACCCGGGCAACAAACTGCCTATGGGGGGTATCATCCCTGCCGGTGGCATCCCTTCCGGCAAGGAACGCAGGGAAGGTACCTTCAAGAGCTTGGGTTCCATCATTTGGGTAAAGCTGACCGCTACAGCTGGTAAGGAAGAAACCCTTTCCAGCGTGGTGATGGAAAACACGTCGTTGGCGCTCACCGGCAAGGCGGAGGTGAGTTGGGTGGGCTCTACACCCTCTCTCGCTGCGCTGGACGGAGGTAAAACCATTGAAGTGGCCTGTTCCAAAACCCTGAGTACCTCTATCCCTGCCGAATTCTTCCTCTTTGCTCCCGCAGGTAGCATGGAAGGCCTCACCCTTACGGTGAATTTCCAGGAGGAAGCCGCTCATTTCAAACCTTTCACCCGGATTACCAGAAGCAGCACGCTGAACCTGGAACGCAACAAGGTCCTGCCCATTGCCTGGGCTGTAAACGGTTATAATACAGGCGTTTCGGCAAAGGGTGAGCCTATTGCCGTGGAAGGCGGGAAAGTGCTTTTCTTTGTGGATATTCCTGCGGAAGGCAGTGCTATCCGGGATGCGCTGGGCTATGCTGGCGACAGCTTCACCGGCTATTCTGTCTATGTGAACGGAACGCAATATGACGTTCTTACCAACAAGGGAGGGGAGACCTACATCGAGGTGGACGAAAATCCCGGTGGAACCTACGAGGCGTATCTGGTCAAGGGGGAAAGCCTGGGCCTTTACGGCGCTACGCCCGATAAAGACGTGGTCCTGCCTTTCTCCCAGTTCATCACGGGAACCAAGGCCGATTTTGAGAACTATCCCCGCTATGCCAAGTATGACGTGTCAACGGGGAACGTCCTTTCCTTTAAGGATGCCATCGCCCTGGTCAATCTCAATATGGCAGGGGATGTCAAATTAGCTTCTGTAAAAGTTCGTGCGTTGGGCGGCGAGACCCTGAGCGGTCGCGCAGATTATTCCTATGCATCGGGTGCATTTGCTCCCAAGGAATCGCTTACGGAAGCCGTTATCAACTGCACCAACAATGGTAGCTTTGTCCCCATTTTAGGTGCGGGTACCAAGATTCCTATCCTCATTGCTCCCGGAACCTATTCCAGTGGGCTGGAGCTGACTGCTGTCACGGACAATCATCTGGTGATGCACAAGACCCTGACGCCCGGAGAGATTACCGCAGGTAGTGTTTATGCTCCGGATGTTGCCTGGGAGGCCGACGAAAATGTACTCTTCTTCGAGGGCTTCGACAACTTCGTATGGGGCGGCAACATCATGGCTGGAAGCAGCAGCTTCGGCTATGCCCCGGATGCATCTTCCATTGGCACAACCGATGGACGTACCCGCGACGGTTATGCCCGTGCTTATACCAAGGTCGCTTATAATGTGGCCGGAACCGGCTACATGCAGTCCGACAGCTGGAATGACGTGAAGGATGCTACGGTGGTCACTTCTCATGTGCTCACAGATTCCTATTTCACCAGCCGCAACCTCAACGACTGGATTATCCTCTATCGCGGCCAGGAATATCAGGGCGTACTGTCGCTCGGTACGGCTGAAACCAAGCGCGGTGTCATGAAGACCCCTTTCTTCAAGAACGTCCAGGGCACCTGCGACGTGAAACTGAGCTTCGATGTATGCCTGCAAACCGGCAACACCAAGGGCATCCAGTTCCAGATTCACAACGGCGGCCATTTCGATTCCTGCACCATTGACGGTGTACCTACGGATACCAAGACCTATCAGTACAAGGCGACCTATGCCGAGGCCGTATTCAATAACAATGTCATCGCCCCCGCAGCTTCTGCTTCCGCAGCCAAAACTTGGCACCGGGTGGAAGTGACCATCCTGGGCGCAACGGATGCCACCACGGTGGACTTCCGCAGCGTGACCGCTTCCGGTGCCACGGTGGGCATCTGGGTTGACAATATCACGGTCACCAAGGTACCCGGAACCGAGAAGAAAGGAAGCCTCCGCATCCTGTACTGGAACATCCAGAACGGCATGTGGTGGGACCAGGGCAACAACTTCGACAACTTTGTTGCTTTTGTGAATAAGTACGATCCCGACATCTGCATTTGGTGTGAGGCGGAGAGCAATTACCTGACCGGAACAGACACCTGGATCAGCGATTATAACAGCAAACCGGTACGCGCCGCCACATGGGAGGCCCTGGCAAACCGCTATGGCCACATCCGTGCTGCCAGGAGTGGCCGTACGGACACTTATCCGCAGGAAGTCACCGCCAAATATGCCATCACCCGGGTTGGGGAATTTAATTCAGCCTCCGACCTTACCCACGGCGGCGGCCATTTCCAGATAACGGTGGGCGGTAACAAACTCAATATTGTTACCACGCATCCTTATCCGCACGACTCCGGTGCAACCAATCACACGACGGATGCCCAGATCAGCGCCGACAACAAGCGTCTCGCAGAGATGACCTATCTGCTCAACCAGACGGTGAATAATCCCGCCTATGCGTCGGAGAGCAATTGGATTGTCGTGGGAGATATGAACGCCAACTCTCCTCAAGACTGCTGGTATACCGGATATGATCCGGAAAATAGCGCTTATGCACCCCAAAGATACCTGCTGGAAAATACCGACCTCAAGGATGTGATGTACGAGTTTTGGAACGGAGGAGGCGCGGATACCTTCTGCAACACTACTACCGGTGCCAAGGACCGCAGGGACTTTATCTATCTCTCGCCGTCCCTTATGGACAAGACCCGGCGCGCCATCATGGTGAACGACAGCTGGACCTACAACATTGTGGTCATTCCGCTTTCCGAGCAAAGCTTCAAGAGCCCCTCCGACCACCGCGCCATCCTGGTGGATATTGATTTATAGTAAACAATTAACATATAATTATTTAACATTATGAAACAAGAGAAAGAACTTTACATGTCCCCTGAGGCGGAATCGGTAACCCTGATGGGCCCTCAGCAAATTCTCGCAGGCTCCAACAACGTGGATTCCAACACGGAGAAGATGAGCATTTTACCCGATGACTTCAGCAACTGGGGAGGGTTAATCTAGTATGAAAACGTCTGTTAAAATCTGGGGCCTGATGGCTGGCCTTGCTCTGGTCGCATCCTGCGCCAAGGAGCAGAATCTTCCCCTGGAAAACATCCCCTCTGACGGTCAGGAATGGGATGCTTCCAAGTATCTTACGGGCTTCGGTGTCGCCGTAGAGGAAATGACTACCAAGGCCGATATTAACACCTCCACCGGCGCTATTATCTGGAATTCCGGTGACAGAGTGCTGGTCTATGAACCCACTGGCGGCACCAGTGCCGAGTATCAGTATAATGGTTCCAAATTTGTGCCTGTGAGCACCCCCGTGGAAATCAACGAAGGTCTGGCCTACGCTTATTACCCGGCCGACTTCTATAAGGTGGACGCCGGTACGGTATCCATTACCGTTCCTTCCGCCATTGCTGCAGACTCCGGCAACAAACTCCCGATGGCGGGCATCATCCCTGCAGGCCAGGCCAGCCCTGTATGTAACTTCAAGCAGCTGGGTTCTATCGTCTGGGTTCAGGCAAAGGCCACCCGCGCCGACGGTGAAACCCTTACCAAGGTGAAAGTCAAGAATACTTCGCTGTCACTCTCCGGTACGGGTATCATCAACTGGGATGGCACCAGTGCCACCTCGCTGCCGGTGCTGGGCGCGCTCACGGTCAAGGACGGTGAAGATCACGACGTGCCTTGCTATGAGGCGGCAAGCTATGCCACCCATAAACTGGATAATTCGGCCTTTGTGGACTACTATGTCTTTGTCCCTGCCGGCAATCTGGCAGAGATGGAACTTCAGTTCATCTACGGAAAGGGCACTTGGGACGACGAAAACAAAGTCCATGAGTATGAACCTTACCAGAAGATGGTGCGTAAAAGCGATTATGATATGGCCCGTGGCAAGGTGTTGCCTGTTCATGGTGTAGAGCTGTCCGGATTCTTCTCCGGTGGTGATGGCTCCAAGGAACACCCTTACCAGCTTTCATCCCTTGCCGATCTCCAGAAACTGGCCGAGTTGTCTATTTCCGAGGACCCTTCCAGCGGCTGGTCTTCCGGAAAACCCTCCGCTTTCTCCGCTACTTGCGCCCATTACGCGCTCACCACAGATATCGACCTGGATGGCGAGGACTGGACGCCCATCGGCTTTGACCATGAAGGAACTGCCAGTACGGGCAATGGTAACAATGCGTGCAGCCCCGGAAAGCAATTCCGTGGTACATTCGATGGCCAGAATCACGAGATTCAGAACTTCAACCCGACCGTTACGTTGGCTAACGGAAAAACCTATGGCTTCTTCGGGGCCATCCGCCAGGCAACCATCAAGAATCTTAAATTTACCAATGTGGACGTAACCTATGGCGCTGCAGATGGCGCTGCTGCCGATGCCGGTATCCTGGCAGGAACCATCGGCTATGGCTCTACGGTGGAAAATATTACCATTGACGGTCAGTTGACCAGTACTGGAACGGCAACGGACAACAAGCGTCTGGCGCTGGGCGGTATTGCCGGTTTTGCCTTTGCCTCAGTGAGGGATGAAGTTATTCATGATACATACATTAAGAATTGCGATGTTACGCTGAATATCACCGGTGACAGTGGCAGCAATACCAAAGCTGGTGCTACTGCGGTCCAGGCGGCGGCGCTGGTTGGTTTCTCCACGGTAAATGCTACTGGCAGCGAAGCCAGGGTACATATTGAAGGAGGTACCGTTCGGTCCGCGACGATTGATATTACTTGCGGACGAGCTTCCTCATTGGTGGCTACGGCGAATTCGGGTACCATATTGAAGGATTGCGTCAACTATGCGAGCATCAATAACAGTTTCAGCAATGGCCGTATTGGCGGTTTGGCTTGCTATCTAAACTATAATTCCGGCTTGGAGAATTGCGAGAATCGCGGCAATGTGGAGACTTCCGCTTCTAACACCACTACAGGTGGTATGGCTGCCCTGATTGAGCATAATGGGTATATTCAGGGTGGCGCGAACTATGGTATGGTATCCAGTAAGCATGCCACCTATTATGGACTTGTCGCAGCCTACATGAGTGGCATTAATAAAGTTGATGGCGTTACTGTAAGCGGACAGTTGTTCAACAATGGAACGGAGAAGGAAGTAACAGCCGAAAACTTTATTGACGATTATTATATTGGTTGGTATGTTGATGCTGACAAGGCCAAAATCACCAACTGCACCTACGTTGCACCGTAATGTTGATTGAACCATGAAACAAGAATATACGACACCTTTTTGTGAACCGATGACTTTGGTCACGGAAAGTTCTCTTCTGACAGAGTCTTATAAAGAGAAAGAAAACGATAACAGTAATTGGTAAATCGGTAATGAACAATGAAGACGTTATTTAAATACTGGTTTGTTCCGGTTGTCCTATCGGTGATGGCTGCTTGCGAGAAAGAAAAGGCTGCCCAGATTACAGACATACCGGGAAAGAATACTCCGGAAGAAGTTACTCCGGATCCTGTAACGTATGATCCCGCCAAATATCTGTTAGGCTTTGACGCGAATATGGAAGAGACAAAGGCCGATATGGACGACGGAACCGGCAAGCTTTCCTGGTCGGATGGGGATCAAATCAAGATTATCAGTGCCGATGGAAGTCAACAGGCTGTATATCAGTATAACGGGACCAAATTTGAATATGTCGGCTCTCCTATTGCAAGGCAGGATGGCTTGAAAGCGTACTTCCCGGCCGACAACTTTGAATGGGCCACTAACCATGTTCAGTTTACCATGCCCGCTGCCTTTGAATCCCTCACAGGTATCAAGAATCCCATGGCGGGTCTGGTTCCTGTCGATGACGGCGAAGAGATTGATGTCTTCCTCAAGAATCTGGGCGGTATTTACGAAGTTAAGCTGGCTACGGCAAAAGCCGCGGGCGAAACGGTAACAGCGGTCGAGCTGGGTAATACCAGCATTCCCATCACGGGAAAAGCAGAAGTTACTGTGAATGGAAGCACCGGTATCCCTTCTGTAGGGGCGCTGGACGGCGGACTGTCCGTGGTTATGAACCTGGCGGAATCCCACACCCTCAAGAGCACTCCAAAGAGCGTGTATTTCTTCCTGCCGGAAACCGCTGAAAATGCCTTTAAGGGCATGTACATTAAGGTAATCTTCGGCAAGGGAGAAACGTATGCTCCTTATGAAAAGAAGACCCGTAAAAGCGACATGACCATCGAGCGCAGCCATCGCTGGTATATGGATTTCTCCGTGAATGGCTTCTTCTCCGGCGGCGATGGCTCCAAGAACAATCCTTACCTGATTTCCTCGGCAAACGACTTCAAGGCCATCAAAGGCAAGATGGAAAGCAGAGAACTTTCCGACGGCTACGTCTCCGAAACCGGCACCTTCTTCGGCTCCACCGGCGTCCATTATCAACAGACGCACGATATTGACTTTGATAATGAGGCGCTTTCCTCTATCGGTATTTACAACGCTACGCCCGCCTATGCCACCCCGTTCCAGGGAACGTACGACGGCAACAACAAAAAACTGGAGGAATTCACTGTTTCCGGTGATGTTGATGGCAGCGTGGGCCTTTTTGCTTATGTGAGCAACGCTACGCTTAAGAATATCAAGGTGGTCAATGCCACCGTAACCGGAACCAATACTACCGGTATCCTTACCGGACGCTGCATTGAAGCAACAAGCATTGAGAATTGTTCGCTTAATGGTGGGCAGGTTACCGGCCGCAATTCCGTAGGCTTCATTGCCCATATTACTGGAAGCACAACTGTTAAAGGCTGCTCTGTTTCCAATCTCACCGTCACTACCGCTGACAGTGGATCTGACGCCAACAACCAGGGCGGAGTGGTAGGATTTGCCGGAGGCACTTCTTCCATCGAGTCTTGCTACACTTCCGGTTTCATCCAGTTTACAGGTACTGCATCGGGCGTTGCCCGTGGCGGTATTGTGGGTAAGTTTGACAGCACCGGTAAGGTTAAGGCTTGCACCAATGGCGCAACTGTAACCAATTCTCTTGTGAATCAGACGGGCGGTATTGTTGGTAACCAGACAAAAGGGACTGTCCTTTCATGCGTTAATTCCGGCAATGTAAGTGGCACCTCAATCGTTGGAGGAATTGTCGGTTACGCTGGTGTGACAACCACAGATGGTTCTGCGTCTGATATCAAATTGATCACATCCAGCAGGAATTGTGCAGATGTCACCGGAACGAGCAATGCAGTAGGCGGTATTGCCGGTAGACTGCAGAATGGTGTTGTTATGAGTGGATGTTATTCTGAAGGAGACGTTAAAACATCTACTTATGATGTGGGTGGTCTTGTTGGGTACATTTTACTCAATAACAACAATAACACTTCTAGGGTTTACGTGTATGATTGTCTGGCGAATATGAACGTCACGTCTGAGCGAGCTAGCGGTGCTTGCCGCACGGGGGGAGCTGTTGGAAAAATCGAGACGACAGCGACTCAGTATGTCGCTGTTGACAACTGTGGCGTTTTGGATGTAACCATTACAGCCGGAGGAGACAATGTCGGTGGTTTTGTCGGTTGGGTAGCGGGAGATGGTACGAACAGCAACCGTGCCCGCATTAGGAACTGCTATACATTGGTAAGTCCGGTCCCGGGTTCCTCTTATAGGGGGGGATTTGTCGGGCAAATGCAGAACAAAGGCGAATTCCGCTATGATTATTTTGTTTACGACTCCTCTGATGTCTCCACAGCGACCACGGAAGATTATTCGAAGGAAACAGCGGCTGCGATTAAGAGTAGCGCTACTTGCACCACGTTTAACAGTAAATCATACAATCTAACCGTTGGAACTGTTGTCTATTCTTCTGCTAAAGGCTGGGCCATCCCTGACGGCGTGGATTATCCTGTCCCGGGAGCTCTGATTTCTCTTGGTGAAGACTACTACAAATAATAACATAAAATTTATTCGATGAAACGATTTCTATTAGCATTCCTCGTGCTGCTCATCCCGGCCGTTGCGCTGGCGCAGAGCAGTCTCCGCGGCGTGGTGACGGACACAGACGGCGAGCCCCTTATCGGGGCTTCCGTCCAGGTGGCCGGAACCAGTCAGTATGCGCTGACGGACAACGACGGAGCCTTCTCCATCGGCAATGTCCGTTTCCCCGCACAGGTCACCGTTTCCTTCATGGGAATGGCCGACAAAGTGCTGAACCTCACCGGAACAGAGCCTATGCCCCTTGCCGTTGTCCTGGAAAGCGACAACGTCCTGGAAGAACTGGTGGTTGTGGGTTACGGTACCCAGAAACGGCTGAACCTAACTGGCGCGGTGTCCGTAATTGACGGAAAAGAACTCAATGCCCGTCCTGTCACCAATACTGCCATGGCCCTGCAGGGAGCCGACCCTTCGCTGGTGCTCACTACCTCTTCCGGTTCCATCGACGGTACCAACTATAGCGTGAACATCCGTGGTAAACTGTCCATCAATAGCGGTTCTCCGCTTATTCTGGTGGATGGTATCGAGAGCTCCCTTACCCTGGTGAATCCCAACGACATCGAGAGCATTTCCGTGCTCAAGGATGCTTCGGCCTGTGCCATATACGGTGCCAAGGCATCGGCAGGTGTGATTCTCATCACCACCAAGAGCGGAAACGAGGGGAAGGCCAAAGTGACCTATAACGGCCGCTTCTCCATCTCCAACAACACCACCTCTACGGACTTCATCACCAGTGGTTACGACTACGTAAGCCTGACCAACAAGTTCTATGAGAACACCAAGGGCTACGGCGCCTGGACTTATACCGACGAGCAGATGCAGATGCTCTACGAGCGTCGGAACGACGTCACCGAGAATCCCGAACGTCCCTGGGTGGTTCTGGATGGCACTGGAACCAATACCTATGTGTATCTGGGCAACTTTGACTGGTATAACTACCTGTTTAACAAAGTGCGTCCCGAGACCGAGCACAATATCGCAGTCCGTGGCGGCAACGACAGGATAAAATACTACGCTTCCGGTCGTTGGATCTGGAGAAACGGTTTCTTCGGCGGCCAGGCCCAGGATACGTATAATGGCGCCTCCCTGCGTACCAAACTGGACGCCAAGATTACCAATTGGCTCACGTATTCCACCAACGTTTCCCTGGAGCGCACCAAGTACGACTGGGGTGGTTTCTGGGAGCTGGACGGTAACTCCGGCCTCAATAGCCAGGGTATCATGTGGAACATCACCCAGAATGTGGGCCCCAATCTGGTCCCGTTCAACCCGGACGGCACCATCGCCATGCTTCCAGGCTACATGGCCGACGCTATCTCTCCGCTCATGAGCGGACGTGGCGGTGTGTTCATGGATGGCCGCAACAACAACTCCAATACCAATAACTACTGGACCTGGACCAACCGCTTCACGATCGATATTGTGAAGGGGCTCAAGTTCATTGCCGACTACACCTATCGCCGCAGGGACCGTATTGCCGGCTACCGCAGCGTCCCTACTGTCAATTCCTACGACAATGTGAACAAGCGGATGTATGAAGGGAACGGCTATTCTGGTGGTATTTTTACAAACGGCTCTGTCTATGACTTTTACCAGGAAGTCCGCTACATGCAGGACGGCAGCGTGGCCAACGCCTACTTTTCCTATGACAACACCTTCAATGGCCATCACGTAGCGGCCACCTTGGGCGCCAACTACGACGACTACCATTCCACCCAGCTTACCGCAAAGCAGAAGGGCTCCCTTAGTGAAACCCTTTCCTATCTCAACAAAGCCGCGGCTGCCGTGGATGAGAATGGCAATCTGGTGGGTATAGAAACCTTGGCCGAATCCAACTCGGCCTACCGCACCCTGGGCTTCTTCGCCCGTGTCAATTACGACTGGAAAGGACGGTATCTGCTGGAACTGAGCGGCCGTTACGACGGCTCCTCCCGTTTCCCCAAGGGTCATCGCTGGGGCTTCTTTCCCTCCGCATCGGCCGGTTGGAGAATCTCCGAGGAACCGTTCTGGGAGAAGATTCGCCCGGTAGTATCCAATGCGAAACTCCGTTTGTCTTACGGTACCCTGGGTAATCAGCAAGTGAGCAACTATTACTATTGGGATACCATTTCTACCGGTTCTCTCTCTTATACCTTCGATGGAACCAAGGCTGGCTATGCTTCCGTTTCGGATCCCGTTTCCAGCAGCCTTACCTGGGAAACCGTGATTTCCAAGAACATTGGCCTGGATTTGGGCTTCTTCCGCAACCGCCTCACGTTCAATGGCGATATCTATATCCGTGATACCAAGAATATGCTTACCACGGCCATGACGTTACCGTCGGTGTATGGTGCAGCGGCTCCTAAGGAGAATGCGGCTGACCTGCGCACGTACGGTTTCGAGGTGGCCCTGAGCTGGAAAGACAACGTGATGGTGGCCGGTAAGCCCCTCTACTATGGCATTACCGCTACCCTGGGTGACAACGTGAGTTATATTACCCGATACGACAATCCCGACAAACTCATCAGCGACCACTTCGTGGGCAAGCGGCTGGGCGACATCTGGGGCTATCGCACCGACGGCCTGTTCAAGACCGACGAGGAAGCGGCCGCTTATGAGGCTGCGGTTGACAACAAGGTGGTGCACGACTACATCTTCGGTAAAAACACCCTGGCCCCGAACAACCACTTGATGGCCGGCGACCTCAAGTACAAGGACTTGAACGGTGACGGTGCCATCAACACCGGCAAAAATACCCTGGACGATCCGGGTGACCGCGAGGTCATCGGTAACAGCCGTCCGCGGTACAACTATGCTTTCAAGACGGACTTCAGCTGGGCCGGTCTGGACATCAGCATCTTCTTCCAGGGCGTGGGTCATATCGACTGGGCTCCCCATTTCCAGAGCAGTTACTTCTGGGGCCCCTATGGTTTCCAGCGTCCGACTTTCATTCCCAAGGGCTTTGAGAAACTATGCTGGGATACGGCCGAGGGAGCGGACAACTCTAACGCTTACTACCCCCGCATGAGGGCCTCGGTGGTCTATAGCTACAAGACCAATGACTACTTCCTCCAGAATGCGGCTTATCTGCGTCTGAAGAACCTCACCGTGGGCTACACGCTTCCGCTGAAGAAGAACAAGGTGGTGGAGAAAGTGCGCTTCTACTTCTCCGGTGAGAACTTGTTCTACCTGTCTCCGCTTACCAAGATTTCTAAGTACGTGGATCCGGAGGTGGCAACCGCCGGAGACGACACGCGAGACCTCACTTATCCTTATTCCAGAACCTTCTCCTTTGGTGTGGACATTACATTCTAGTGGCTTATGAAAAAGAAGATTATACTCCTTATATCTGTACTGGCAGCCGCTTTCAGTGCTGTGTCCTGCCAGGATTTCCTGACCAAAACGCCCGAGACCAACCTGTCTCCGGACACATTCTTCTCCTCCAAGGCAGAACTGGACCTGTGGGCCAACCGTTTTTACAGCCGGAACTTCAATACTGCTGAGTCGCTGGCGGAACTGACGGCCGATGACATTGTGGGCGCCACCAGCCTGGAAGGTATCCAGAAAGGGACCCGCAATCCCAGCAGTACCTGGAGTTCAGACACCTGGGCTCCGCTCAGGGACATCAATTACATGTTGGAGAACAATCGTTGCAAAGACGCGTCCGTCAAAAACATGTACGATGGCGTGGCCTATTTCTTCCGCGCACTGTATTATTACAAGAAAGTGCGGGTATATGGCGATATGCCTTGGTACGACCATGTGATTGGTTCCGGTGATACCCAGGACCTCAAGAAACCCCGTGACCCGCGCGGTTACGTGATGCTTAAGTGCATGGAGGATCTGGACAAGGCTTATGAGTTGTTACCTGAGAAGTGGTCCTCTTCGCCGGTCTATCATGTTTCCAAGGATGCTGCTCTGGCCCTTAAAGCCCGTATTGCCTTGTTTGAAGGAACCTTCCGCAAGTACCACGCCGGTACGCCCTATGTCCCCCAGGACGAGCAAACCTTTGGCGATGTCACCATCTCTTCCGAGTATTTCCTCCGTGAAGCGGCCGATGCTGCCGGCAAGTTGCTGGGCAAGCGCTCCCTTTATAAGGGAAATACGTTGGGACTGGCCAAGAAAGCGGTCGATGCCAGTTACCGCGAATACTTCATCCTTGAAGATGCGGAATCGGATGAAACCATTCTTTCCCGCCGGTACAGCGTGGATATCCTGGTGCGCCACGGCATCCAGTTTGACTTCAAATCCAAGCAAATGAGTGCTACCACCCGCCTGGTGAACCATTACCTCCAAAAGGACGGGACACCCATCCAGGAGCGTGCCGGCTGGGAGACGCTGTCATATAAAGATGCCTTTACCGACCGTGACCCGCGTATGGCCCAGACCCTGCATGGCCCTTCCTACAAGGCCATAGACGGTACTGCACATGAAGAATTGGCTTTTAACCGTACCTTCAACGGTTACAGGGTTATCAAATACATTTCCGATTCTTCCCATGAAACGGCTACCACCTCCACCACGGATTACCCGCTTTTCCGTTATGCCGAGGTGCTGCTGAACTACGCAGAAGCGAAGGCTGAACTGGGAGAACTTACCGATGCCGATGTGGCTGCTACCATTGACGTGATCCGTGCCCGCGTGGGTATGCCCGCCATGGGTACCGTCCCCACCACGGTGGATCCGCTGATGGAGGCTTACTACCCTAATGCAGAAGGAACCCAGAAGGCCGCCATCCTTGAAGTGCGCCGCGAACGTACCGTAGAACTCATCGCAGAAGGGTTCCGTCAGTGGGACCTGCTGCGCTGGGGTGAAGGGAAGTGGCTCACACCTAAGAGCGTAGGTGGCTTTGGCGGCTGCTATTTTGACAGTCTTGGTGAATTTGACATGGACGGAGACGGCAAGATGGATATCTTGTTGTATGAGGGTGAGAAACCTGCCACTTCGGTGAAGGCTACTAACCAGATTGAACTGGGCAAGACCCTCACGCTCTCCGAGGGTGACCATGGATTCCTCACCTGTTATGCCAGCGAGGATTATGACTGGGTAGAGGGCCGCGATTACCTGTGGCCCATTCCGGTAAGCGAGCGTTCCGTGACTGGCGGTGCGCTTACGCAGAACCCGGGTTGGAATGATGGCTATGATTCCTCCTCCAATGAATAAGCGTTTCCTTCATAGCATTGTTATTGGCGTTTCGGCTCTCTTTCTCGCCGCGTGCGGCGGGAAAGGGAAGTCGGAACCAGAAGCATTGTTCACTGTGACGCCTACCTCCGCTGAGGTGATTGCGCTGGGAGAAAACAAGTCTTTTACCATATTGTCTTCAAGTGACTGGTATGCCAGGAGTTCGGTTGCATGGATCAAGATGGCCACCGCTTCCGGAAAGGGTTCTTCCACGCAGGCCTCCACTCTTACGGTCTCCGTAGAGGAAAACAAGGAGACGGCGGAGCGAACGGGTGTGGTCACTGTTTCCACGCTGGACGGCAAGAAAGCCGAAATCACCCTGAAACAGGCTGCCGGCGGCGGCTCCATCAAAAGGGGAATCGGTTCTGCAGAAGACCTGCTGGGCTTTGCCCGGGCCGTCAATGGCGAGGAAGGGTACTCCATCAACCAGTACCTGATAGACGGAGAAGTGAAATTCACGGCCGATATTGATGCCTCATCCATCAAGGAATGGGTTCCCATCGGCACGGCTTCTTCTCCGCTGAAACACAATGTGGACGGCTCCCGGTACACCATCAAGAATATCGCCTGGACGGTGGACCTGGACAAGTACCCCGATGCGGGTCTGTTTGGCTGTGTAAACGGCGCCACCATCCGCCGCCTTACGGTTGGTGACGATGGAAGTAAGGTGTCGTTCAAGGGCACACCTTCCGGCAATGTCGCCGTTGGCGGCATTGTAGGCCGTGCCATAGGTGTCACCCTGGAAGGTGTTACCAATAACGTGTCCCTTACCCTGGACGGCAGTTTCTCCGTCGGGAACAATGTGTTTGTGGGCGGCCTTGCAGGCCGTACCGATGCGAGTTGCCTGTTGGGTGGCGACACCGCTGCCAAGGGGTGTACCAACAACGGTGACATCAGCGTGAAGACCGCTTGCCGCGAAGGCGGCCTTGTGGGGTACAATATGGGAACCGTGAGCCGCTGCGTCAACCGCGGCGCCATTCTGGGGCCGTATTCGTCCGACAGGAAACTGGGACCGGGCTGGGGGTGCTCCTACAACCAGACCGCCGAGAACTTCATCGGCAATACCGGTTACGGGTTTGTGGGTGACAGAGAGCATCCTGCCATGCTGGTGAATGCCGTGGTAGAGCCCCTGAACAACTTCAACCTGTATGACGACGACTCCGTGAATCCGGGCTTGAACAACACGGTGGACTGGACGCTGGATGCCTATTATGACTGGCGTGTGGTGGAGACCCGGGAACTGGTCTCCGGTGCGGTATATACCAAGTACAGTTTCACCAATGTTCCGCGGACCATGCATGTGCTGGAAGTGGACCTGAAAAACGCCCATGTGGAGGTTGTCGGCTCGCTGGCCGGTGATATGATTCCCAATCCCAACGGGAACGGGAACAATAACAACGGCTTCAAACTGCGCGAAAGACTGTCCGACGTATGTGCGCGTCGCCGTGCGGCGGGGGAGAAGATCCTGTATGGCGTCAATGCCTGTTTCTTTGACTCCAACGACGGCATTTCCCGTGGCTTCCATGTGGAAAACGGCGAGCCGGTGTACATCAACAACCCTTCCGTGGTGAAGCAGTTGAGCAATCACCAGTGGGGCTTTGCCGTTTACGCAGACGGCACGGCGGCCAGTGGCAAGAAACAGTTTACCGGGAAGGTGAAGACCGCTGCCAAGGAGTACAACTTCTACAGCGTGAACGACACCACGCTCCGCCATGCCAGTCCCACGGTTGCCCCTATCAACCTTTACACAAAATACTATGTGCAAACGCCGTATGCCAGTACGCCTGCTCTCACCAACCCGTTGGCGCCCAACGTACTCTATGTAATCTGCGAGTACACGGGCTCTCCGATGAAGGTGAACGCCGGCTATGCCCAGGCCCGGGTGGTTTCCATCCATGACGGACGTTACAAGAATGTGACGCCGCCTTATATCACATCGGGCAACCGGGTGGGCATCGCTATTTCCGGCACTCCCGCCGCTGAGTGGGCCGATGCGGTGAAAGTGGGGGACACTATCGAACTGTCCTGCACCATTTCCATCGACGGTGACAGCTCCAAACCCATGCTCATGCTGGATTCGACTATGTACGAGATTATGGTGAACGGAGAAGACCGGACCGCTTCCATCCCTGCAGGATCAGCTCCGCTGGTCAAATACGACCCTATGACGTTCCCGGTAGTGTCGGCCGATGGCACCCGCCTGTGGCTGGTGGAAGTGGATGGCCGAAAGGGGTGGAAAGGCATGGGCGTGAAAGCCTATGAGATGTTCCGGATAGGAAAGAAACTGGGCGGCGCGAATATTTCGCGTCTGGATGGCGGCGGCAGTTCCACCGTGTGGCTCTGGGACGGTTCCCAGGGCTCGGTGGTGAACCAACCGTCTGACGCCAAAGGTGAGCGCAGCTGCCTCTCCTACATACTAATCAGAGAAAAATAGATAATACTACAATGAAAACTTTGCAAAAATTCCTTATCATGTTCCTCGCCGGGGCGATGGTGGCGGCTTCCTGCACCAAACAAAAGGAAACCAAGACCTACACCATTTCCTCAGATATTAAGAGTATTGCGGAAGTGGCGGCGAACAATCCCGGCAGTCAGACCCTTGTGGTTACGACGGATGCGCCCTACTGGCTTGCCCAGGGTCCGGATTGGATTACCATCGAGCCCAATATGGGTGTGGGGGGCGGAAAATCTACCGTAGTGACCCTGACCTTCCAGTCCAACTACAAGAATGAAAGTACGGATATGGCTCCCCGCAGCGGGGAAGTCAAAATTTCCGGTGGTATGACTTCCATCATTATCCCGGTCAGTCAGCTCGGACACGTCGGGTATATTGATCCGGACGCATCCATCGGTGGTATTCCCGACGAAGATG
The DNA here is from genome assembly GCA_900317845.1 of uncultured Bacteroidales bacterium. Lineage (GTDB taxonomy): Bacteria > Bacteroidota > Bacteroidia > Bacteroidales > UBA932 > Cryptobacteroides. Next base: position 16,525 of record ONII01000008.1, on the reverse strand, counting down.
AATTCATGGACTTCATCAACGCCGTGAACGAAGGCGAAGCCGTGAACCGCTGGTACAACGATAAGGACGAGATTGAACTCTTGTTCGATCTGGATATCAGTGAACTCGACCTGGATGAGTGGGTCCCGATTGGCAACGTGGAAAAGAGCGGGAACGGCAATAACGCCTCGAATCCGGAAGGAAATTACTTCCATGGCGTTTTCAACGGTGGTGGCCATACCATCAAGGGTTTCAAGGTCTCCAAGACGGACATCGCTGATGGCGGAACGTTCGGCTTCTTTGGCGCCATTTACCGTTCTACCGTGAAGAACCTGAACCTGGAGGCCGATATCACCGTTGGCGGTGAAGCTACGGCCGATGCCGGCGTGCTTGTGGGCACGGCATATGCCTCTACTATCGAGAATGTGAAAGTGACCGCGACCATCAAGACGGAAGGGACCAAGACCGACAACAAGCGTTTCTCCGTGGGTGGAATTGCCGGTTTTGTATATTGCTGCTCCAGCGAGGGCGACCTCCTGGAAAGCAGTATCAAGAACTGCGAAGTGGAAGTGACGGTCACCGGCAACGGTGGTTCGAACACCAAGAACGGCGCTACTGCACCCATGTTTGGCGGTATCGCCGGCTTTGTAACCGGTGATAAGAGCGCAGCCCGCAACACCATTGAGAATTGTGTGGTCCGTGGAACCATCACGGCCGACCAGGGCCGCTGCAGTGGTCTCATCGCTACAGCCAACAATGCGACCGTTATGAAAGATTGCACCAACTATGCCAGCCAAGTGAACAACTTTGACAATGCCCGTATCGGCAATCTTGTTTGCGTTGTGGGCCTTGACTGCAGCCTCATTAACTGCGCAAATTATGGCGACTTAACTACCAGCGCTTCCAGTACTACCACCGCTGGCATGGTTGCCCTGTTGAACGACAACAGTTGCACTGTGGAAGGTGGCGGCAACTATGGCAACATCCGCACTGGTAACGCGGCTGCCAACGGCCGTGGCTTGCTGGTGGCCAACTTCTCCAAATATGCCTACTTCAAGGATGTGGTCGTAAGTGGCACGCTGGGTATGGTTGGCGCAGAGCCCTATGAAATCAATGCCGATAACTTTATGGAGTACATCGGCGGTGGCTCCAAGGATAAAGTCAGCGGCCTGACTTACGTGACGCCTGCTCCATGAGACGCATCCTCGTCCTTTTAACTTGCTTTCTTACCCTGTCCTCATGCGCTTGGGGGCAGGGTGGGGAAGTAAAGATTCTATACTGGAATATCCAGAACGGCATGTGGCACGACCAGGGGAACAATTACGATCACTTTGTCGCTTTTGTCAAGACCCTGGATCCGGATATTTGTGTCTGGACGGAAGCTGAATCCCGGTATAAAACGGATACGGCAGAAAAAATGCAAATGCCCGAGGAGCAGTACCTTCCGTGGAATTGGGATCTGCTGGCGGCCCGTTACGGACATTCGTATAGCTTGATTTGCGGCAAACGCGATACCTTTCCGCAGGTCATCACCTCCAAGTATCCTTTGCGAATTGTCAAACGGATAACGGGCAACGGGAGCGACATCATTGTTGCACACGGTGCCGGCTGGGCGGTGGTTGAGCTCCCTGATGGGGAAGAACTAAACGTTGTTACCGTACATACCTGGCCCCAGAAATTCGCGTATTTGGCAGCGGATGAGAAGGCCGATGCCGCAGCCCACGGCGGGGACCGTTTTCGCGCCCGGGAAATGCAGTTTATTTGCGAGGAAACCATCGGCTCAGCCCCGGCTGCCAAAGACGGGCTTTGGCTGATGACAGGCGACTTTAATGCCATTTCCTCCGTGGATAATTTCCATTATGGGAAAGATCCGGAAGACACGGCTTTTCTGGTGCATGACTATGTGCGCCACAATACGCCGTATGTGGATGTGATTGAGCGGTTCTATCCGAATGATTTTCAAAAAACGACGGTCTCAGGAAGGCGTATCGACATGGTCTATGTGACTCCTGCGCTTTTTGAGAAAGTGACATCGGCACGGGTTATTCGTGAAGGATTTGCGGCCTGTTACCGCGATCCGCGCGGAAAGGAAATTCACAACTTCTGCCACCCCTCCGATCATTTTCCTGTCTTCGTGACCATTAAACCATGACAGAATGCCTAAACTAAACTCTTTACATAGTGTGGGTGACAAGGTGGAACGCTCCTATAAGCGCTACCGCATGCAGACGTTCGTCGCTGCCACCCTGGGATATGCACTATACTATGTATGCCGCCTGTCGATGGGCGTCATGAAGCAGCCGCTGATTGACGCGGGCCTGCTGTCGGCCACCCAGCTTGGCGTCATCGGTGCCTGCCTCTATTGGACCTATGCCGTAGGTAAACTGGTAAACGGTTTCCTGGCCGACAGTGCCAATATCAAGCGGTTCATGGCCACGGGTATACTGATTTCCGTGGGAATGAACTTCGCGATGGGCGTCCTGGGTGTGAAAGCCCTGGATGGCAGTATCGCCAATTCTCTTTTGTTCGCGAGTTTTTGTGTGCTATGGGCCATGAACGGCTGGGCACAATCCATGGGCGCTCCAGCCTGTATTGTGGCTTTGTCCCGCTGGATGCCGCTGAAAGTCAGAGGGACATTCTATGGTATCTTCAGTGCATCCCACAATATCGGAGAAGGCCTTTCGTTCATTTTCGTGGGCTCCATCGTGGCGGCCTTTGGCTGGAAGTGGGGATTCTTCGGCGCTGCATTGGCGGGCATTGTGGGGCTGGTAATAGTTCTTATTCTCTTCCACGATTCTCCGGAATCCAAGTCGCTTCCGTCCATTGAAGTGCTCTCGGGTGAAATGACAGAGGAAGAATATGAGCGCACGAAAGGTGATGTGCATCTGGCGGCTGAGGATGAGAAAAGGAGGAAACACGCTGAGACCAAGCAGATGCAGAGAATGGTTATCAAGAACCCGGGCGTATGGATTTTGGCTGCGGCCAGCGCGTTTATGTATATGAGCCGATATGCCATCAATGAATGGGGAACCATTTTCCTGCAGGAAGTGAAGGGGTATTCTCTGGCCGAGGCCGCTACCGTGATTGGTATCAATCCTGTATTTGGAATCATTGGAACGGTCGTATCCGGCTGGCTTTCGGATGTGATATTTAAGGGCGACCGGCGCTATCCGGCATTTGTCGCCGGCATCCTGGAGGCATTGGCGCTGACCCTGTTCCTGTACGGCGGGCCCGCCAAGTGGGTGAATATCCTGGCCATGGTGCTGTTCGGCATTGCCATTGGCGTCCTTATTTCCTTCCTGGGGGGTCTCATGGCCATCGACCTGGTGCCCCGGAAGGCTTCCGGAGCCGCCCTGGGAATTGTGGGCATTGCTTCGTATGCGGCGGCCGGCCTGCAGAATATCGTAACGGGTCTGCTGATGGACAGCGGAGACACCGGGACACATGATTTTACTTATGTAAGTATATTCTGGCTGGGAGCGGCCATTATCTCCTTCCTGCTCCCGCTGCTTAACTGGAAAAGAAAACAACAATCTTTCTGAGATTGCTATTTAGTTGGTTAGTTGGTCGGCCTGCATTGTTTCATGGAACGGTGCAGGCCATTTTCTTGAAAATTATTCGTACCTTTGGCAGCGTATGAAGATTGCAGTGTACAGCGGCTCGTTTAATCCGCTCCACAAGGGCCATGAGGCCATTATTCGTTTCCTGACGCGGGAGGCGGGTTTTGACAAGGTGTACCTGGTGGTCACGCCGCAGAATCCGTTCAAGGACCGGCACAGCCTGCCGGCCGGGCAGGACCGTTTCGATGCCGCGGTAGCAGCCGTACAGCGCCATCCGGACCTGGATGTGCAGGTGGAGGACGTGGAATTGCACATGACCCCGCCGCAGTATACCATCCGTACGCTGGAGGTGCTGCAAAACCGGGAACCGCAGAACGAATTCACCCTCATTATCGGGGCCGATAACCTGGCCGTTTTCGATGGTTGGCGCTATTACGAGCGCATTCTCACGGAGTTTGGCGTGGCGGTTTTCCCGCGGAAGGGCTATCATCGCGGTCATGCCCGTGCACGTCTTATGAAAAAATGCCCCGGAGCGAGGATTGTTCTCCTCAAGGCCCCGCTGGTTACCATCTCGTCCACCCAAATCCGGGAAGGGATGGCCGCCGGCAAAGATATGTCCAAGTGGCTCATGTAATGCATATAGAAACCGAACGCAAATTCCTGGTCAAGGATCTTTCTTTCAAGGACTTGGCCGTTGCCTCTTATGAAATCAGGCAAGGCTATATCGCCCACGATGGCGGCAATACGGTACGCGTGCGCATCCGCGACAAACAAGGCTTCCTGACCATCAAGGGGCCCTCCGTGGACGGCATCTCCCGCCATGAGTGGGAGCGCGAAATCCCGCTGGAGGACGCCCGCGAACTCTTCCTCCTGTGCCGCGGCGGCTCCATCGAAAAAACCAGATATTTGGTGCCGGAAGGTCCCAGGTTCTTCGAGGTGGATGTTTTTTATGGCGATAATGAGGGGCTGGTGATGGCGGAGATTGAACTGGCGTCCCCGGACGAGGCGTTTGAGCGCCCGGCGTGGCTGGGCAGGGAAGTGACGGGAGACCGGCGGTTCTACAATTCGCACTTACTGAATAATCCATATAAATTGTGGCGTGAAGAGCTTGAAAAATAGCGTTTTAGCTGTTCTTGCAGCCCTGCTTCTCGCTGCGTGCGGCTCCGCTCCGTCGCAGCCGGACGGCGGCATGGAATATGCCCGCTGGTTTGGCTTGGAGGGCAGCAAAGTGCTGGTACGTACGCCGGGCGGCGCCGTGGACACCTTGCAAGGCCCTTTCCACGCGCTGGTGTGCATGTCCAGTTCCTACGTAGGCTTTTTGCATGCCATCGGTGCGGATAGCACCATTGTCGGTGTTTCCGGCCTGGGATTCCTGGGCGAGCGTCCGCCCCTGGCCGTGGAGGTAGGGTACGATGCCGCACTGGATTACGAGGCCATCGTCAGGGCCCGTCCGGACCTTTTCCTTACCTATAATGTAGGTGCGGTGGAACCGCCGTATCTGGCCAAATTGCGGGAACTGGGTATTCGGACCGTGGTGCTGAGCGAACATCTGGAAAGCCATCCGCTGGCCCGGGCGGAGTACGTAAAACTCTTTGGCGCGCTCACGGGCCGTGAGGCCGTGGCCGATTCCGTCTTCTGTGCCGTGCGGGACCGTTACCTCGCTTCTGTGCAGCCGAAGGCCACTCAGAAGGTGCTGATTAACATTCCCTACGCGGACCAATGGTTCATTCCCGGCGCCGACAATTACATGACCCGGCTCATACGGGACGCCGGCGGTGAACTCCTGGGCGCCGTTCCGGGGAAGCAGGAATCGTCCATTATCAGTCTGGAAACGGCCTATCAATTTGCGCAGGAGGCCGATGTGTGGCTCCATCCGGGCTGGTGCAGCTCCAAGGAACAGTTACGCAGCATCCATCCGCTGTTCGGCGATTTTCCCGTACTGGATAAATCCGTCTGGAACAATACCCTGCAGCGTACTCCCGGCGGTGGAAATCGCTATTGGGAAGAGGGGCCGGTGCGGCCGGATCTCATCCTGGAAGACCTGGTCGCCATCTTCTCGGGAACCGCTGTAAAGTGCAATTATTACCTTCCGGTGGAATAACGTACGGAAAAGTTTGCTAATTTTGCAAGCATATTGCTTAGGCAACCAATTATTAACTTATAATTATGCGTAAAATTTATGTACTGATGGCAGTTGCCGCCATTGCAATGGTGGGCTGCAAGAACAACGGTGGCAAAAAGGCTGCTGCTCCCGCAGAAGCCGAAGAAGCTCCCGTTGCTGTGTCCGAAAGCATGAACAAGGCTATCGAGGCCATTGAGGCCGCCGAGGAAGTGGATGCCCGCGAGGCCATCGAAAAACTGGCCGCCGCCCAGAGCGAAGGTCTGGTGGAATCCGTGGCCGAGATTCTTGAGAAGAACCCGGATGCCGTGATTCCGTTTGCCGCTGTAGAGAACAAGCCCGGCTTCAACGGTGGCGATGCCAACGACTTCTCCAAGTGGGTGAGTGAGAACATCCAGTACCCGCAGGATGCCATTGACAGCAAGATCGAGGGTAGAGTGATTCTTCAGTTCACCGTTTCCAAGGAAGGCGACGTGAAGGATGTTGAGGTGCTGCGCGGTGTGAACGAACTTCTGGATGCAGAGGCCGTGCGCGTTGTTTCCGCTTCTCCCAAGTGGGAGGCAGGTTCCCAGAATGGTATTCCGGTGGCTGTGAAATACACCTTCCCGGTTATCTTCCGCCTCAACTAAAACAACTTCCCGTTGTTAAACTTACTGGCCAGCCCCTGCAGCTCGTCTGCGGTGGCTGGTCTGTTTAATGCCTCTTTGCGTTCCTTCTGGAACTGGGCTTTGAGCCGGGCAAACTGGCGTTTGGTGTCCAGGGTGAAGTCTCCGCCCTCTATCCAGGCAAAGTAGGAAGGTTCTGTATTCCACACTTCCCGGGCGGTTTTGCCCTTATGCTTGCCAAAGCTGATAACAGCTTCTGATTCATCGTTGTAAATGAGCCGGCCGGCAAAGTCCACGTTGCGGGTGCGCGGGCCAATCTTGGACAGGGCGTCTACGTCGTTCTTGAGCACTTCCTGCTGGAATTCCGTGGGGGCCTGATAGCGGTCCAGCTGCCCCTTGAGGACTTCATAGGTGGCCAGGGTGTCGGCCTCTGCCGTGTGGGCGTTCTCAAAGTCCTTGCCGCCGCAGTAGAAGCGGTAGGCGGCGCGCAGGTTGCGGGGCTCAAAATGATGGAAGATGTTCTGGACATCCACCATTTTGCAGGCATGGAGATCCAGTTTGTCGATGCAGTCTATCATCTCCTGGGCTTTGTCGTGGGCGGCCTCGTTGGAAAGGCGCGAGACGGAGTAGGCGCGGGCGCGCTCGATTTCCTCTGCCAGCATGGGAAGGTCGAACTTGGCGGAGTTGAACCCGGCCAGGTCGCTGTCCTGCAGCCAGGAGGCCACCTCCGGCAACACCTCAATGAACTTGGGACAGTTCACCAGGTCTTCGTCCTTCACCCCGTTTACTTCCGAGGCCTGCGGATTGATGGGAATCACACGGTGGTTCTCGTAATCCCAGGGTTTGATTTTCCAGGTTTTTATTTTTACTTCTCCGCCGGGCATCACCTTCACAAAACTGAGTTCGATGATGCCGTCGGTGGGAATATTAAGGCCGGTGCTCTCTATGTCAAAGAACAGTAGAGGCCTTTCTAAGTTTAGTTCCATAGGTTTTGAGCCCCGCAGGGGCGATAGTAAGTCCCTTCCCCGAGGGAAGGGATTTAGGGATGGGGTAACGTTAGTGAAACGGATCCAATAGCCGCCAGGCTATTGGATCATGATGGGCATTAAAATGCCGCACACCTTCTCGGTATCGGCCTCTTCCTCTGCGGGGAGGATGAGGGCGGCGCGGCGGGCGTCTGCAAACTTGATAACCAGCGTGTTGCAGCTCATGTTGGCCAGGATTTCCGTGAGGAAGGTGCTCTTGAAGCCGATGGTGAGGGCGTCGCCGGCGTAGTTGCAGCTGATTTTTTCATAGGCGGCGAGGGCGAATCCCAGGTCCTGGGCGCTGATTTCCAGCTGGCCTTCCTGCAGGGTGAACTTGATGTGGTTGGAAGCCTTGTTGGCGCACACGGCCACGCGCTTTACCGTATTGAGCAGCAGCTGACGGTCTATTTGCAGGATGTTGGCGTTGTTGGACGGAATGACATCCCGGTACTTGGGATATTTGCCCACGACCAGGCGGCACACCATGGTGGTGGCGCCAAAGGTGAACTGGGCGGTGGTGCTGTCAAAGGCAATCTCCACGTTCTCCACATCCTTGCCGATAATGGAACGCAGCACGCCGGCCGGTTTCTTGTGCAGGATGAAGGAAGCCTTTTCCGTGGCCTTTACATCCTTGGTGGTATAGCAGATGAGCTTGTGGGAATCTGAGGCCACCAGCGTGGTGCTGTCCAGGTCTATATCAAAGAAGATACCGTTCATGGCCGGACGGATTTCGTCGTCTGCGGTGGCATAAATGGTGCCCTGAATGCCGTCCGTGAGGCTTTCTGCCGGGAAGATGACCTTGAGGGCATCCTCTCCGGTGGTCTTGATTTCCGGATAGTCTGCGGCCGGGAAGTAGGGGAGCACGGAGTTACCGCTGGCCCAGCTGCACTCGAAGGCGCTGTCCGAGATGGTCTTGATGCCCACCGGCTGGTCCGGCAGTTCTTTCAGGAGGTCCGTCATGTGGCGGGCCGGAACGGCGATGGAACCTTCCTCCTGGGGACCGTCTACTTCAATGGCGGTGCGCAGGGTGAGTTCGCTGTCCGATGCGGTGATTTCCAGCCGGCCATCCTTGAGGACAAACAGGAAGTTTTCCAGGATGGGAAGCGGAGACTTGGACGGAATGGCCTTGGATACATCCATGAGGGCCTTCAGGAGATTGGTGCTGGAAATGGTCAGATTCATATAGCGTACTTTTTAATCGTCATTATGTCTTAGCTCACAAATATAATCAATTTCTCTCAAATGGCATAACTTTTGAGTAACTTGCCTGCGGAAAAAAAGTAAAACAATATAGACATGAAACCAATGACTACTGTACTACTATCCATTCTGGCAGGTGGCCTCACCGCATTCGGCGTGGTAAAGGCAACCGTTCCCCAGACCCCTTCCGAGCCCGTAACCGTCGTAAAGGACGCTTCCGGCAATTCCGTGGAATACCGCACTGTCAATTTGGCAGAAACCGACTATCCGGACTTTACCTACGCGGCGGAAAGCGCCGTGGAGGCCGTTGTATATGTAGAGGTGACGGTCCAGAGCCGCCAGCAATACCAGAGCATCGACCCGTTCTTCCGTTTCTTCTTTGGCGATGAATACGCCATGCCCCAGCAGCGCGAGCAAAAGGGCAGCGGCAGCGGGGTGATCATCCGCCCGGACGGCTATATCGTCACCAACAACCACGTGGTGAGCGGCGCCAGCAAAATCCAGGTGACGCTGAACAACAACCAGCAGTACGACGCCACCGTGGTGGGCACGGATCCCGCAACGGACGTGGCTATTATTAAGGTCGATGCCACCGACCTTCCCACCATTCCGCTGGGCGACAGTGATGCCCTCCGCCTGGGAGAATGGGTGCTGGCTATTGGCTCTCCGCTGGGCGCCCAGCTCCGTTCCACCATCACCGCCGGCATTGTGAGCGCCAAGGGCCGCAGCATGCCGGACTATTCCGGTGAGTTCAAGATTGAGTCCTTCATCCAGACCGATGCCGCCGTGAACCCCGGTAACAGTGGAGGCGCCCTGGTGAACAAAAAAGGGGAGCTCGTGGGCATCAACACCGCCATCGTGAGCCAGACAGGCTCCTACACCGGTTATTCCTTCGCCGTTCCCGTGAATATCGTCAAGAGAGTGGCCGAGGACCTGATTGACTTTGGCTCCGTCAAGCGCGCTGTGCTGGGCATCAGCATGGGCACGGTGGACAAGAAGTTTGCCGACGAAATGAAACTTTCCGCGGTTGCGGGCGTATATATTAACGAGGTTATGAAGGGAAGCGCCGCCGAGAAAGCCGGCCTGCAAAAGAACGACGTTATCGTATCCATTGACAATCAAAAGATTACCGATGCATCGTCCGTACAGGCCAAGGTGAGTAGCTACCACCCCGGAGACAAGGCCGTTATCACCTATATCCGGGACGGAAAGCAGCAGCAGACCACCGTGGAATTCCAGGCTGCCGCCGTGCAGAACGGCGAAACAGACCTGGACGGTTCCATCGCTTTCTATGGCGCCCGTCTTAAAGCTGCCAATCCGGATAAACTCAAAGCACTGGGCCTGCGCTCGGGTGTGGAGATTGTTTCCCTGGGTAGCGGCAAAATGGCGGAAGCCGGTGCAGAGCAGGGCGGTATCATCGCCTATGTGAACGGATCGGCCGTTTCCAGCCCCGAAGATGTCGTAGCCAAGGCAAAGAAGGCCTCGCGTGCGGTGTACATTGAAGGTGTGGACCAAAACGGCAGAGCGTTCTATTTTGGCTTCGGCAAGTAAGGAACTGCCGCAGTTAAGTATAGTTTCGGTCGGCTCCTTACGTGAGTTGACCGAAATTTTTTTGTATATAAATGAGACAACTTAAAATTACCAAGTCCATCACCAACCGCGAGAGCGCGTCGCTGGACAAGTACCTGCAGGAGATTGGTCGTGAAGAACTCGTCACCCCGGACGAAGAAGTGGAACTGGCCCAGCGCATTCGCAAAGGGGACCAGGAAGCCCTGGAAAAACTCACCCGCGCGAATCTCCGCTTTGTGGTTTCCGTAGCCAAGCAGTACCAGAATCAGGGCCTCAGCCTGCCGGACCTCATCAACGAAGGCAACCTGGGCCTCATCAAAGCGGCGGAAAAATTTGACGAAACCCGTGGTTTCAAATTCATTTCCTATGCGGTGTGGTGGATCCGCCAGAGCATTCTCCAGGCCCTGGCAGAACAAAGCCGTATCGTGCGCCTGCCCCTGAACCAGGTGGGCTCCCTGAATAAAATCAACAAGGCCCTGTCCAAGTTTGAGCAGGAGAACGAGCGCCAGCCCTCCAACGAGGAACTCTCGGAGATGATCGACGTTCCCAAGGACAAAATTTCCGATACCCTCCGCGTGGGCAGCCGTCACGTGAGCGTGGACGCTCCGTTCGTGGAAGGGGAAGACAACAGCCTGCTGGACGTACTTCCCAATGACGATTCTCCCAGCGCAGACCGCGGCCTGGTGAACGAGAGCCTGAACACGGAAATTGAACGTGCCCTGAGCACCCTCACGGACCGTGAACGGGAAATCATCAAGAGTTTCTTCGGTATTGGCTGCCAGGAAATGACCCTGGAGGAGATTGGCGAGCGCTTCGGCCTCACCCGTGAGCGCGTGCGCCAGATCAAGGAAAAGGCCATTCGCCGTCTCAAGAGCCCGTCCCGCAGCAAACTCCTTAAATCGTACCTGGGATGACGCCGGAAGCCTTTATTCAGCAAAAGGCCGCAGCGGCCATTCAAGCTATTTATAACACTGAAGTGGCTCCCGAGTCACTTCAGGTTGCTGTTACCCGCAAGGAGTTCGAAGGAGACTATACCCTGGTCACCTTCCCGCTCTTGAAAATCACCCGTCAGGCGCCGGACGCCACCGGCAACGCCATCGGCGAATGGCTAGTGGCCAATGTGCCGGAAATCGCCGCCTACAACAGCGTGAAGGGCTTCCTGAACCTGTCTTTCTCGCCGGTATACTGGAACGAGGCCCTGCAGGGCATCGCGGCCGATGACGCCTTCGGCCAGCTCCCTTCTACGGGCAAGCGCATCATGGTGGAGTTCTCGTCGCCCAACACCAACAAGCCCCTGCACCTGGGACATATCCGCAACAACCTCCTGGGGGACAGCGTGTCCCGCATCCTGAAGGCCTGCGGCAACGAGGTAGTCAAAAGCACCATCGTCAACGACCGCGGCGTACATATCTGCAAGAGCATGTATGCCTGGGAAAAATGCTTTAACGGCGCCACGCCTGAGAGCACCGGCAAAAAGGGCGATCACCTGGTAGGAGACTGCTATGTGGCCTACGCCAAGATGGAAAAAGAACATCCGGAAGTCATTGACGATGTCCACAAAATGCTGGTGGACTGGGAAGCCGGAGACCCGCATGTGCGGGAACTCTGGGCCATGATGAACGGCTGGGTGTACAAGGGTTTTGACGAGACCTACGCCGCCCTGGGTATCAGCTTTGACCAGGTGGACCACGAGAGTGAGACCTACCTTCTGGGCAAGGAGCTGGTGCAGAAGGGTTTGCAGGAAGGCGTCTTTGTGAAGGATCCGGACGGCTCTGTCTGGTGCGACCTCACGGCAGACGGCTTGGACCGCAAGCTGGTGCTCCGCGGAGACGGAACATCCGTGTACATCACCCAGGACCTGGGAACGGCAGAACGCCGTTTCGCCAATTTCAAGTTGGACTCCCACGTGTATGTGGTGGGCAACGAGCAAGACTATCATTTCCAGGTCCTTAAGCTCATTCTCAAAAAGCTGGGCTTTGCCTGGGCAGACCAGATTTACCACCTGTCCTACGGCATGGTGGAGCTCCCGGAAGGCAAGATGAAGTCCCGCGAGGGAACGGTAGTGGATGCCGACGACCTCATCCAGCAAATGTACGAGGAAGCCAAGAAGACCTCCGAGGAAAGCGGCAAACTGGAAGGCATGCCGGAGGCGGAGAAAGAGGCTCTGTACCACATGATCGGCCTGGGCGCCCTGAAGTACTTCATTATCAAGGTGGATCCCAAGAAGACCATGCTCTTCAACCCCAAGGAGTCCATCGACTTCAACGGCAACACCGGTCCCTTCATCCAGTACACGCACGCCCGTATTCAGAGCATCCTGCGCAAGGCCACGGTCCCGTACGGTCCGGCCGATACCCTGGGCGCGCAGCCCTCTGGCAAGGAGGTCCGCCTGATTAAACTGCTGGGCCTGTATCCCGGCAAGGTGGGGGAGGCCGGCGCCGCGCTGAGCCCCGCCATCATCGCCAATTATGCCTACGACCTGGCCAAGGAGTTTAACCAGTACTACCACGACACGCCTATCCTGAAGGAGGAGAATGAGGCCGTGCTCAAATTCCGCCTGGCCCTCATCGACACCCTGGCCCGCACGCTCCGCCACGCGATGGCCCTCCTGGGCATCTCCCTCCCGGAGAGGATGTAGCGCTCTGAGCGTCGAACGCTTAGCGCTACCTGTCATCCTTGTTTTAAGCAATTTTTAAGGACGAGAACCGGTTTTGCACCTTCTCGTCCTTATTTTGGACCGTTTTTGAGGATGAGGCCTATTGGAACAGGGTGAGGACGCGCTTGATAATCTCCCCCAGCTGGGGGCTCACTTCCAGGGGGAAGCCGAAGGCGGCCACGCGGTAGCGGCCGTTGTCCATGTAGGTGGCGGCGGTGATGTCCGTGCCTTTGTAGCGGAGGAGCGCTTTGGTTTTGGCCGATGCCGGGGCAATGCCGTCGGGATTCTCCACGCGGTACACAAGGGGGGACCAGTCGCGGTTGTAGGTGGCGGCGGGGAAGTTGCTGCCGGGGGCGGGGAGGGCCAGGCCGGAATAGTCTCCGTAGTTGGTGACCCACTGATAGCCCAGTACGGTTTTCACAAAAGAGCGCGTATTATCCGAGGCCTTGGGAACGCCCTGGTAAATGGGATCCCAGGCATCGGTGCCAATGTAGGCTCCCGAAATGAGGATGTGCCCGCCTGCCGACGTAAAGGTTTTCAGAGCTTCCTGCAGCGCCTCCGGGAACACGGTATAACGGTCCGGAACGGCGCCGCTGCCCACGCGGGTGGTGAGCTGCTTGCCACAGACAAGGTCCACGGCAAAGGCGTTGGTTTCCCCGGTAAAGGCTTCTGCGCTGCTGGAGTCAAAGCTGTATCCGGCCGCGAGGACGGCCCGGCCGTGCTGCGCCACAAAGTCAAAGTTGTTGCCGGCTACCAGCGTGCCGCCGTGGTCCGTGAAGGAACCGCCAAAGCCCGGGTTGTCGTCGTCCGTCCACTCGCGGGAACGGTCAAACTGGTTCACCTCTCCGGCAAAAAGAAGGTCCTGCCCCCACGGCACGCCACCATCCAGTTTGGTATTAAAGCCGGCAAAGGCGGGCGAATCAAAGCTGGCGGGCGCAGATACGCGGGTAAAGTTATTGACGATGTGGACCTTACGGGTTTCCACAGGCGTTTTTCCCACTGCCAGAATCTCCGAGGGAAAACTCTCTCCGCCCTCATTGCAGGCGGTAATCTTGTAGCTGTACACGTGCCCGGCCTGGAGCGTCAGGGTACAGGTGGTATCCTTAATCTGGAGGCCCTGGTCGAAGGCGCCGTCGTCCCGGCGGGTATAGACTTTATAGTATTTGGGCGTGGCGGTGGGCTCCAGGGTGTCTGCCGTGGGACTCCAGGTGAGCACCGTGCGGCCTTTTTCCAGGCGTGCGCTGAAGCCATGCACCGGAAGCGGCTGCACGGCGTACGCGCAGTTGTAGCGGGCACTCAGGTACTTGAGGATGCCTTTGTACACGCTGCGGGCGGCCGTAAAGCGGAAGGAAGGGTCCAGGCCGTAGCGCATATCGGCAAAATTCTGGTGCGACAGGAGCTCCAGGATCATGGACGGCACCTGCGGGACGCGGCACTCGCTGTAGGAGCGGTCGCGGATGTCCCGGCGGCTCCAGGCCGGTTCGAAGCCGGCGCGGATATCGTCCACCAGCTGGCTCTGCACCCAGTCTGCCAGGAGGCGGCTGCTCAGGCGGCTTTCACCGGTGGGTAGTGCCTCGCTGTTCTCGCTGCGGAGGGTATAGATGGTGAGGGTGCCAACGATGGAGTCGTTGGGGGTGACACCGGCGTCCGAATGGCAGGCCAGCGCCAGGTCCAGCGGAACGCGCCGGCCAGGGGCCTCCGGATTCACCCGGGAACCGCCGGAAAGCTCGTTCACCCACACGCCGCGGGCCGAGAGATCTTTCTTGTAATCGCCCTCCCATCGGTCCAGAAGGTCCATGTCCAGGCCCGAATACTGGAAGTTATAGACGGCGCCTTCCACGTAGGCGGGGAGGCCGGAGAGCGTGCCTTCGCGCTCTACCTTGCCCATGCCGCCGCCAAAGCGCACGGCGTCTGCACAGACCACACCGCCGGTGCTGCAGTGGCTGCTCAGGCTCACATACCCTTCGGTGCCTTTGTCGAAGGGGAAGGTGCCCAGGTACACCCATGTGCTGCCACTCATCTGCTGGTTCACGTGCAGGAGGGTGGAGCCGCCCAGGTGATGGACCGTATAGCGTGCGTCGTCGGTGCTGTTGCGCAAGGTGGTGTAGCTTACGTAGACGGCGTACTCGCCTTTTTCCGGAATGTCCGGGCGCCAGAGGGCCTTGGACTCGTGCTCTCCCGGACGGGTGGCGGCAATCATGCGGGCCGTGCCCATCTTGAAGGGATTGTCGGCGCCGGAGTAGCGCTCTTTGGTATCGGCAAAACCGGGGCCGACGGGCTCCCATTCACCCTCTTCTTCATATTGGCCCTGCAGACGCACTTTGGGGTCCCGGCGGGGCGTGAACCCCGGGTCGTTGTCGCAGACCACTTCCCAGCTTTGGGTGTCCCGCTCCCGCGGGGTGAGCACCACCGCGCCGGAGTGCTCCAGCATGGGAATCAGGAAGGGGAGTACGTAGCTTTGCGTGTAAAGGTCTTCCACGGTGGTGTGGGTGGCGCTCCGCTGCCATTCCCAGCGCTGCGTGCTTTCTTCCCAATAGCGGCCATGGCTTTGCCAAAGGGCGATGTGGCGGCCGCTCAGGCCCATCGGCCAATCCTCGTCCCCCTTGACTAGCGGCGTGGTCTCCGTGCGCGGGTCTTTGACGCGGAAGCTGGTGCTCACCGGCTGTCCGTCGTTTGTGAGGGCGGGAATGGGCAGCTCTGCGATGTTCTGTTTTTTGGCAAACACGCTGCCCACGCTGTAGCGCCCTAGGCCGCTGCTGCCCAGTTCACGCAGCTGCTCCCGGAACCAGGTAATGTCACCGGGCCGCCAAGGGTAGTTGGCCAGGTTTTGCGTATAGTAAAAGTCCACCGACTTCCCATGGACGGTCACCTTTTCCAGGCGGAACTTGTTCTCTACGCCCGTCCGTCGCTGCAGGCGCACCTCCAGCGAATCCGTAATCCCCCTGAAATCACGCACTTGGGGCGGATTCTGCGCGCCGGCAAGGATGCTTATGCAAAGAAGAAAAGGGACGATATACTGTTTCATGCGTGTTTTTTCTGTTTCCGGATGTCCAGGAAGATGACCAGAAGGGTGCTGAGCACCAGGGCCGTTCCGTCCGCCATGAGATCCAGCGGGTCTCCGCTGCGGTAGTCTGTCAGGTGCGCCTGCCCCCATTCCGTGCCCCAGGCCAGCAGGAAACCTACCAGCAGGGTGGCACCGGAAAAAAGAAGGGTGCTGCGGACACTGTCCGTATAGCGGTCAAACGCCAGGAAAGCCAGGATGGGGAAGGGGAAGAACATGCAAAAATGCACCACTTTGTCGCTGGGAATACCAAACAGCGACCATTCTATCGCGGGCGTTTGCTCAAAGTGTCCAAAACACAGGAACAGCACCGCCGCTATATAGAAATAGAAGATGACCTGGAATAAAATTTTCTGCGAGCGGGTCATAGAGCCTGCATGTCGTTAAGTTTCTTGTAATAACCGCCCAGGGCGATGAGTTCCTCATGCTTGCCGCGTTCCACAATGCGGCCCTCGTGCATCACGACAATCTCGTCTGCGTGGCGGATGGTGGAGAGCCGGTGGGCGATGGCGATGGTGGTACGGGTGGTCATCAGACGGTCCAGGGCGTCCTGTACCAGGCGCTCGCTCTCCGTATCCAGGGAAGCGGTGGCCTCATCCAGAATGAGGATGGGCGGGTTTTTGAGGATGGCGCGGGCGATGGAAAGGCGCTGGCGCTGACCGCCGGAGAGTTTGCTGCCGCGGTCTCCGATGTTGCACTGGTAGCCGCCTTCCTTCTCCATGATGAATTCGTGGGCATTGGCAATTTTGGC
>ONII01000024.1:17833-47769 GCA_900317845.1 uncultured Bacteroidales bacterium | reverse complement strand
GACGGGGGCCACCTCCGGGAACCTCAGCGTGCAGATAGACAAACTCACCGCCGCCGGCTATATCACGGTGGAGAAGGGCTTCAAGGGCAAGATGCCCCGCACCACCTGCAAGATGACTCCTGCAGGTCAGGAAGCCTTTGGTAACTATGTGGAAGCGCTGAAAGAATACCTTTCGTCCGGAGGGCCGGGTGGTCAACGGTTATGATTCTTCTGCGTAAACTGATTCAAAGAGGGTCCGAAGCCGCGGCTCATCTTTGATAATCTCCCGCAGTTTCTTCAGGCTTTCTCTTATCATTTGGAAATAGTTAAGCGAAGCACTCTGATGGGCCGATCGGCACCCTGATACTGGGTTTCGTCAATGACGGTTTCTCCGGTGGGGACGAAACCGCATTTTTCCATAACCCGCCCGCTGGCGGGATTATCCACGAAGTGCCCGGAGATAAGGGATTTGATATCTGTCCTGCACCTGATATGTTCAATCATCAGTCCCAGCGCTTCCGTGCAAATGCCTTTGTTCCAGTATGGTTTTGCAATCCAGTAGCCGATAAGAGGCTCCCCGTCACGGGCGGGCAGATTGCAATTGCACGAGGGGCCATAACCCATGGCGCCGATAGCCTCCCCCGTTTCCTTTAGCTCTATGGCCCAGGTATTTGTGACATCACAAAAGACTGTCCGGATTACCTCCAGGCTTTCTTCCACGGACTGATGAGGCGGCCAGCCGGCCCGGGGGCCCACATCGGGATCCGATGCCCACTTATACAACGCGGGAGCGTCGCTGTCCCGCCAGGGGCGGAGTATAATACGGTCTGTTTCCATAAGATAGACTCGTTAAACCTAACTCTCAAAGGTAAGGATTTTTCCTGAACGGAACGCATTTCGGCAGCAAATGCTAATAAATAATGAGTATCTTTGTGTCCCGAATTCGTCAATGGCTTTGAAAACGATTCTGCATACGGACAAAAGGCGCCTGCTAGGTTACATCGCCGGCATTATTGCCGGTGTTTCTTATGGGACCAATCCACTTTTCGGGAAGGCTCTGATAGAGAGCGGCGTACCAATTATGGTTATGCTCTTTTTCCGCTATGCCTTCGCTGCTCTCTTTCTTGCGTTACTGATGGGCTTCAGGAAAGAATCCTTTCTGGCAAAACGGCACGAACTTATCCTTCTGAT
Source organism: uncultured Bacteroidales bacterium (assembly GCA_900317845.1). GTDB lineage: Bacteria > Bacteroidota > Bacteroidia > Bacteroidales > UBA932 > Cryptobacteroides. The sequence continues at coordinate 46,599 of ONII01000024.1, read as the reverse complement.
CCTGTTGGGCCTTTTCTTCGCAGGCAGCAGCATCACCCTCTTCTGCTCTTATGAGTTTATTCCGTCAGGACTTGCAACCACACTGATTTACCTATACCCGGTAATTGTTGCTCTGATAATGGTGTTTCTCCGAATCTATCCCAGTTGGCAGACTTGGCTCGCCATCTCGGCAACTTTCGGGGGTATCCTGCTTCTTTCCACCCCCTCCGGGGATGTTCAGATTCGCGTTCCGGGAGTATTGCTTGCCATAGGATCGGCCCTGTGTTATTCTTTATATTTGATCATTGTGAACCGAAGCAAACGCATCAGGAATGTTTCGGAACATACAATTACGCTTTATTCGCTGGTCACAGGGGCTATCCTGTTTGCAGCCATTCGCGCAGTCCAGGGCGGAAGTATGCTTGAGGGCATCGACACGCTCGGAGACTGGGGGAATCTCATCGGCCTGGCAATCATTCCCACGATGGTTTCTATGCTCACCATTGCTATTTCTTCACGCTATATAGGCCCCACAAAGACAGCAGTCCTGGGCGTGTTTGAACCTCTTACGGCAATCTTGATAGGAACGCTTTTGTTCGGCGAAACTTTGACCGCCAAGATGGCCGTAGGAATAGCCATCTGCGTAGCCGCTGTTGTGTTTATGATTGTAAAACCCGGTAAAAAAGCCTATCGACATTGAGGCTTCAAGTCATTGACCACATTATTCGGGGATTGTTTAGTTTCCATCCGAGGCGGTACGAGCTTGACAGTAATATGCTCCTATTTCCTGCCGGGAATGGAGATAATCTGCAAATAATGCGTAGGATTCTCTTGTTCCAAAGGATTGAAGTTGCCATTTTGTTACAGATGCCTTTGATAATCCATTTTCTCGTGGAGAATACGATCTACCTGGATTGAGCCCTCTTTGTGCTTCTTATAAAAGCCCGACCTTGAAACCAAAGAGCCCGGGCTTTACGACATTATATTCCTTTTCAAGGAAAACAGGCAAATTATTCAGTCCTTGAATAGCGGTATATATCTGCCGATAATAGATGACCGCCTGTTCTTCCGACCAGGATTGGGCGGTGTAGTCCCAAATGCCATCTAAGTCGGCAATTGCCTTTCTGGATAATCTGATCTTAGCCATTGCTCCTCCGTTTTGCCTTCAACTCCTCCAAGTGGGACTCGAAGTCAAAGTCTTCGACATACCCGCTGGCTTCACCTTCCTCTATGGCAGCACGGAGAGCTGCTATCTTCTGCTCATCTTCTTCCAGCCTCCTTAGCCCGGCACGAATCACCTCGCTGGCGTTCGTGTAACGGCCGCCAAGAACGCTGGCCTGGATAAATGCATCAAAATGAGACCCTAATGCGACAGTAGTTGTTTTCATTTCTATCAGTATTTGCAACAAAGATAAGAAATATTCTTATATGACGCATCATCTGACCATTTATTTATTGAATGAAGTCTAAATTGCTAGCCACGGTATTCGTATTTTCATTATGCCTTTTCCACCGGCACCTGGATGATGGTGAGCCACTTGTCGGCATCTTCCTGGTTCCAGATACCGTCGATATAAACGGCGCGGGGCACACCGGCAATCTTGTAGCCCTCTTTCTCCAAGTAGGCGAAGAGTTCAACATAGTTGTCGTACAGTTTGTCATACGGGCCGAAGACCTTCAGGCAGGCAGCCAGCGGCACGGCCGGGATGTCCTTGAACTTGATGAGAGCGGAGTCAGTGCCTTTCTTAGTCACCTTCTCACAGTACTCGATGTCGATGTCCTGCGGCTTGTAGCCGCCGTGTTCGATGGTGTAGCAGTAGCCGGGTTCCGGGCATTCACATCCCAGACGGGCCATTTCGGGGCCGATTACCTCATAGCATAGACGGCCGAGGTCTTCGTAGGAAGGAATGATGGTACGATGGCTGGCGACGGTGATGGCCGGCAGCGACTCAAAGTAAACTTTTTCCATTTTGTGCAATTTCTTTTGGGAAGCCACCACCGCCTTGAGCATCCGTTTCCGTTCTTTGAGCACTGCCAGCTCCTCTTCGCACTTGCGGATCTTCTCCTCCAGCGATTCCACCGTAGGGAAATGCTGGTCATCGTCCCACAGGTCCCGGATCTCTTCCAGCGAATACCCCATGCTTTTAAGCTTGGAGATGCTGAAGATTTTCTGCAACTGACCCACAGAATAATAGCGATACCCGGTGTCCCGGTCCACGATCTCCGGCGCGAGCAGGTCTATCTCCTCATAATGCCTCAGTGCCCTCACGGTCACTCTGCCAAGGCGGGAAAACTCCCCGATTTTCAACTTGTTTTTACCCATAACAACTGTGCACTTTTGTTATCCGGCGGCAAAGATAATATATGACGTAGGGTACGAGTCAAGAGAATAGTTAAAAAACTTGCTCCGTTCTGATAAGATGCCCCTCCTGGACGGCGGCAAACGAATGGCACAACACGCCACGAATACGATGTCGGCTACACTATCCAAGACGGCTCCCGTTTTGCTTTCTGCTTGAAGGTTCCTGGCCAGAGGGCAGCCAATGAAAGAATGATAATAAGCAGCTTCTTCATGCGTTATTCAATTACAAAACTCCGCGGATAGAAATCGCTGTAGAAGCGGCCGTCGGTGGCGGTGAATTTGAGGACACAGTAGTTGGGGTCGGTGACGCCGCCGGGGTAGTACTGCGTGTCACCCTTGCGCCAAATCATTTCCTTCGAAGCGGCATCGGTCAGTACCTCCATGGTGCCTCTGAGCATCATGCCCTTGAAGCCCTTGGCCTCGCAAAAATAGATGCTTGCCTTGGGGTTGGCCTTGTATTGAGCCACACGAATCGAGAAGGTGTTGGTGGTGAAGTAGAAGGTTTTGATACCCTCACGCTTACGAGGCTTCAACATAGCCTTGGTCCAGGGAAAACCGTCCTGATCTACTGACGAGATGTAAGCGATGGGCAGTTTGTCGGCCATCTGGGCAATGAGTTCCTTAATGCCTGCCAAAGCAGGGTTCTGAGGCACCTCATCGCCAATCATTAATTCCCTGCGCCAACGTTTCAGATGCGGAAAATACATCTTCATCCGGCCGATGTATTCTTCCTTCGTGATGGGCTGCGGCAGGCCTTTGTTCACCTCGTCCACAAACTGGGCGCAGTGCTGGATCATCTCATCCATCGTGCAATCCTGCAGGAACTTCCCGTCCCTGTAGCAGTAGATGCAGTAATCTTCATTCTTGCTTCCATCGGCATTGGTGCCCAGGATTTCATCCGTGAGCGGCATTCCGCAACTTTGACAAAACTTCATTTCCATATGACACTTCACTTTTTGCGTTGTAAATATAGGAATTTTTTACATTCTGGCCCGGCTGTCGGCACCGGCACCAGTGCCGCGGTATTTGCTCTGGGCGGTGTTGAAGCTGTAACGGACGGAGAGTTTAACTTTCTGCATATCCAGCTGGTTGGTCTGCATGATGGTATGGCTGCCGAAGTCGGAATAGGGGCTGAAAAATGCATTGCGCGTAAGGTCTGCTCCTTCCAGGCGCAAAACAAGCGAACCGTCACGGAGGAGCGTCTTCTGCACGGCCACACTGAGGTCGACAAACCAGTTGGTCATATACAGGTTCCGGGAATAGCCGGGACTCATAAACACGCCTCCCAGTTCAAACTGCCATCCCCCCTTCACGGTGAAGGTGTTGAAAAGCTGGGCAAAGAAGATGGGCTTATTGTTGAAGGTAGTTACGCGAGTACCGGATGCTTCACGGGGATCCGGGGCATTGATGGTGAACCACTGAGGCAGCACGCCGACTGTATAATTCATATTCCAGGGGCCCACGGTTGGAGTCAGATTGACATAGGCCGACATCATGCGGAATGGCGTTTCAATGTTACGGGGCTTCACCAGCACCACGCCCTCGTCCCCGTAAGGAGCCGACCAGGTGACAATGGCGCGATCCGTACGGGAATAGTTGACCATTAGCGTAACGAACTTCCACACGGCGGAAAGGCCGATATTATGGGACAGCTCCGGCTGCAACTGGGCATTGCCGCTCTGCCAGATATATCGGCTGTTATAGCGTATTGCACTGGACAGATTCCCATAATGCGGCCGGCTGGTTTTGGCGCTGTAATTGAGCATAACCTGGACAGGGTTCTTCGTATTCTGGCCGATAACCCCCGCATAGGAAACGTTGGGGAACCAGTTTCCGTAGTCTCTTGTGATGTTGTTTGCGGGCGTCACCGCATCTGCATAGGCATAACGTACCCACTCGTAGCGCACTCCCGCGCTGAACTGTCCCACCTGCGGGATATAGAAACCGTAGGAGGCAAATCCGGCAATGTTGTCTTCCTTCACCGTGGCCTTCGAAGCCGGGATGTCGATCCCCTCGACCGAATAATTGTCCGTGCGGCGGGAGAAGGTATCCTCCGTTCCGGCCTGCAACTGTCCTTTCCAGATGGGATAGGAAAGCACCGCCTTGACAGCGTACATCCGTCCCGCGTTGTTACTGGCGCTGTTGATGGCGGCGTCGTGGGTCATTTCGCTGGCTTCCTCAGAGGCCGATTTTGAACTGTCGTCGGTACCGTAGTAATCCAGGTTCACGTCAATTCCAAGTTTACCTCCCACGACGCCGTTATAATAGATGTTGGCACCGAGATTATACGGGATCCTGTCGCCGATGATGTCCTCCGAGACCGTATTCAGCTTGTCTGTCAGCGTTCCGTTTTCAAAGACGTTGTCGTTCACTTCCGTACGGACGTTGTAGGTCAGGTGACGGCCCCACTCCACCTTGCCGCCGAGGAAATGGTTATCGGCCATCTGCCAGTTTACGCCGGCATTGCCATAGAGGGAGCTTCCGATGTATTCGTTCAGGAGCGTCCCCTTGTTCTCGAAGAGCCAGTCGTCCCCGCCGTCGGTGACGCCGATTGTCTTCTTCTCCAACACGCTTTCCTGCCGGGATGTATTTCGGGCATAGTTAACCCCACCGAAGAAGTCCCATCCTCCCGTGCGGTAGTTCACATTGACGGCCCCGAAGGGGTCGTTGCCCTTTGCCCATCTCAAAGACTGTGCGTCGGAAGCATTCAGATTGAATCCGAATCCGTCTCCCTGCCGCTTGATGGTCTTGATTCGCACTACAGCCCGTACCGTGGCATCGTATTGTGCTCCCGGATTGGTTATTACCTCGACGCTCTGGATTTCATTACTTTGGAGGCGGTCGAGTTCCGTGCTGTCTGAGACTCTCCTTCCATTAATATACACCAGTGGCGCGCCTTTGCCAATCACCTCCAAACCGTTCTGCCCCTTGATAAGTCCCGGCGTTTTGGAAAGCACGTCCTTGGCGCTGCCCACATTTTCCAGCACAGAGCCGCGTACATTTGTCTGCAATCCTTCACCCGTGAGTTTGGTCTTTGGCATAACGGCGCTCGCCACAGCGCCTTCCAGCATTTGCGAGTCATCGGAGAGGGTAATTACCGCGCCATCGACCGGAGCGAGATATACGGTCTTGTAGCCCAGCATGGCCACCATCATGATGCCGTCCGTCTCACTGGTCACTATATTGAAGGTGCCGTCCTCCTGGGTGACGACACCGCACACGACCGTAGAATCGGCCGGAGAGAGGATTGCCACGTTGGCGTATGCTACAGGCTCGCCTTTTTCATCAATTACTTTCCCCTTCCAATCGTCCTTTGCCAGACAAGGAAGCGATAGGGTTGCAATCGTTAACAGTACAATCAGTCGTTTCATCGTTTGTCCATATTTTTTCACTAGCAAAGTTAGTGTATCCGGTGTTCCGAAATAAAAAAACGATATGGACAAATATGTGGACAATCCAGCCTTTTACATCTGGCAATCCTTGGACAATACTACTGTGTTTTCTATCTTTGCACCGAACTGTTTCGGAACACAATTATGGCAAGACCGGTTACTGTAACAAAAGAAAGAATCCTTTCCGCAGCCCTTGATTTGGTGCGCTCCGGAGGGCCCTCGCTCCTGACGGCCAGAAACCTCTGCGCCCGCCTTGGCTGCGGCGCCAGTGCCATCTTCTCTTCTTTCGGATCCATCCAGGGCGTCCGTGATGCCGTCCGGGAGGAAGCGAGGGAACTGTACAGGAAGCGCGTAAGAGAAGGCTTTGCCCTCAACCCTCCGTTCAAGGGCTTCGGGATAGCCCTTATCTGGTTCGCCATGGACGAGCCGCAGCTGTTCTCCATGATTATGGAATCGAAGATGCCGCCCACTTCTTATAAAGAGTACATCGATGCCTATGTCGGCTTCAAGGCGGAGAGCCTTTCGGCCATCGGAGAGACCTTCGGCCTGCAAGTGGATGAGGCTGAAATGCTTTATTATCAACTCGTTCTGGTGGCTCTGGGGCTTGCCTCAACCTGCACCTGCGGCGGGAGCCAGTTAACCATCCCGCAGGTGAGTGAAATCCTGGGTAAGAATGTCAGGGCCTTCCTGATGGTCATCCACGCCGGAAACGATGCGCGGGAAGGATTCGTCCCTAACGCCGGAGAGGGGCCTGCCGGTGAACTGGATTCCTATGTGATGATGCAGGCGCTCGTGGGGCAGAATCATCTGCTCCAGGGGCTTCGTGCCAAGCCCCGCTACATTCAGGATGAAGAATGGGCCGAATTGGAACGGATGCTCCGAAATTCATCAGACTTCAGGCCCGAATCGCTCCGGGAAACGCATCACGATCTGACAAAGGGCGATATCCGCACCTATATTCTCTCGCACCTGCAGTTCTCTGTATCGGAGCAGGCCATCCTGCTGGGAATCTCCCCTGCCTCCGTTACCAAAGCACGCCAGCGGCTCAAGGCAAAACTGTTATGAGGTCTCACCTGTTCAATACATCATCTTTTCGCCAAGGTAAAACAATAACTAGGATTACTTCAGATACTTTTCCTTCATCTTTTGCTGCTCCTCGGCGGTAAAGCCCAGGGCCTTTTCCAGGTAGGCGGGAAGGGAGCCGTACTGCGCATCAATCATCTCCAGCGTGCGCTCGAAGTTCTCTACGCTCACGCCCACCATCGTGCGGATAAACGCGAGTTCCGGCTCGCCGCCGCCTTTCTGGACGACCTGGGCCGACAAAGCCTCAACGGCCTTTTCGTACGAGACATTGGACAGGGCAAAATCTTCCACGATGGTCTCGCGGCCGGCCCCCAGCGCAGCCAGGACGAAGGCCGATCCCCATCCGCAGCGGTCCTTGCCCTGGGAGCAGTGCCAGAGGGCGCCGCCTTTGGCCTCCAGGACGCCGCGGAGGAATTCGCCGTAGCGCTTCTGCGAGGTGGTGTCCGTCACGATGGCGGGATAGAGCTTCTGCGCCATTTCCTGGGCTCCCGGATGGAAAGCATAAGAGCCCAGTGCCTCCAGAAGGCTGGCCGATTGCACGGTGGTGCTGTCGGCCCGGCCGGAAGCAAAGGCCGCCAGGAAGGCCTGCGGGAGGGTGGAAAGCCAGGTGTTCGTGACGCCCTCCATTTCCCGGTCCGGTTTGCGGCTGCGCTCCAGCTCGAAGCGGAAATCGAAGACATCGGTCAAGGCAAAACGCTCTTTCAGGAGGGCGACGTCGGCATCGGAAGCCTTGGAGAGCTCTCCGGAGCGGACCAGGACGCCCTCTCGGATGGTCCGGCCGTCCTGCATCACAAGCCCGCCCAGTTCGCGGGCGTTTTCTATCCCGTCAAAGACAAGGGTCCTGTCCTTGGGTGCGGTCGAACAGGCCGACAAGACCATGACAGGAAGCAAGATTCGCGTTAAATAGTTCATAGGCTCATTTACTATTGTCCCTCAAAGATAATCATTATTCTACTGACTTTCACAAAAGAAGTGCTATCTTTGCGGCCATGAAAAAACTTGTCATTCTGGATTTTGACGGAACCCTGGCCGATACCCGGGCGCTCATTATCCGCACCAACCAGGAAGCCATGCGGCGCATGGGCTACCCCATCCAAGACGAAGAAACCATTGCCGCCACCATCGGCCTCATCCTGGAGGACGGGCTGCTGCAAATGTATCCGGACCTGCCCAAAGAAACCCTGCCGGAGTGGATAAAAACCTACCGGGCCATCTTTGAGGAGCTACGCACGCAGATTATTCCGGAGGTGTTCCCAGAGGTAAAAGAAACGCTGGCGGCACTGTATGGGAAAGGGTGCATGCTCAGCGTGGCATCGTCCCGAAAATCCAACTCCCTGCACGGCTTCCTGGAGAGCATGGGCCTGAGCCGATACATCACCTATGTGCTTGGGGCCGATGACGTTACACACGCTAAACCCCATCCGGAACCGGTGCTCAAAACCCTGCAGGAACTGGGCATTCCGGCAAGCGAGGCGCTGGTGGTGGGCGACATGCCCGTGGACATTCAAATGGGCCTTGGCGCCGGCGCCCGGACCTGCGGAGTCACCTACGGCAACTCCAGCCGCTTGGCCCTGGAAGCGGCCGGCGCAAACCATGTGATAGACCGGTTCGGCGAATTGCTTTCCCTGGTATAACCCCGCCTTATTTCTCCTCGCGGACCAGGTGAACTAGGCGCATTTGGCGCAGGTCAGTTTTTGTGTGGGTGACCGGCGCCGCAAATCGGCTTCTCAGGCATTGTGATGGCGCAGGACGGGGCACTTTCAGCTGACCTGCGCCATGTAGCCGACAAAACCGAGAGGAATGCTCTGTCACTCCCCCTCCTCCAGCTCAAAGACGGACTCGACGGGTTTGCCGAAGTATTTGGCAATTTTCAGTACAAGCACTGCCGAAGGAATATAGCCTCCGGCCTCGATGGAGTTGATGGTCTGTCGGCTTACGCCAACGGCGTTGGCCAGTTCCTGCTGGGTAATGTCTTTGATTGCCCGCTCTACTTTGACGGTATTCTTCATCGGCCCGCCCTCCTGATGGCTCTCATCGTCAAATTGAACTTAAGGATATACACGAGGTAGTAAAGATAGAATGCCACCATCGCAAAGCTCAGGAAATCCAGCCCCATGATGAAAAGGATGCCAAAAGCCAGGATGGCCGATGTAAACCATAGGCTCCAGACAAAGGACTGCATCCGGATGTGGGCGGTCATTTCGTCCTCGTCCTTCTCACGGGACAAGGCAATGAAGCAAAGGGAGACCAGCAGACCCATCATGCCGACTTCCGTCAAAAGGTCTGCCGTTCCTTGATAGAAGAAGTCATCCCCTATGGCAATCCAGGGAATTTTAATAGCAGGAAGCTTCACATCGAAAAACAAACAGAAGCAGATGGCAGCAAAGGGAATAAACATCCACATCCCTACTTTCTTGTAGGTATAAGGCAGAAGATATTTGCGTGTTTTCATAAGGCCTTGACGTTAATGATTAGTTTTCCACCGCAAAGGTAAAAACAACTTTCCATGTTGTCAAGTTTATTTTACATTTTCCACCCTAGGAGCAAAAAAGCAGCGACGGTCGCTGCTCTTTTTGCGTCTGTAGGGACAATTGTATTTTTAATTTACAATCGCCGTTAGAAGCCGGAAGACAAGTAGGATTTCAGGGCATCCACATACTCGGAGAAAGCCTTCTGGCCGACAGGTGTAATGCGGCAGGTAGTGCGGGGCATCTTGCCTTTAAAGCCCTTCTCCACGGTAATGTAGCCGGCTGCGGTGAGCTTGTCGATTTGCACGCTCAGGTTTCCGGATGTGGCGCCTGTCTGCCCTTTAAGATAGGTGAAGTCGGCTTCATCTACCCCAGCCAGGATGGACATTACAGCCAGCCGAAGTTCGGAATGCAGGAGCGGATCCAGTTTGGGAAACATAGGCTACTTGTTCTGAAGTTTCATCACCATGCCAGTCATCAGCAGAAGGACACCGCCCAGCGTAAAGACTAAAAGTTGAGCCTCACTCTTGACGATCATGGCAAACACGGCACCACCTACGCCCAGCAGGAAGCCGCAGATGATAATGGTCCAGTTCTTCAGGAGAACACCGGACATACATTCGGCCAGCCCCAGGATGAGTACGATGATGAGAGATACGTTCATGGGCACCAGGCACACGGCGATGGCGCTGAGCGTCACCGCGAAGGCGCCAAAGACGGACCACACGCCGTGGAGCATCTTACTGACCTCGTTCTGCGGAACGGATGCTTCGTTCCTGCCCATCATGGATGCGGCCGGATAGCCGATAGCCGGCATGGCGAACCACAGGAAGTTCCACTGCGGCTTGCCTGTAAAATGCCATAAGAAATAAATAGCAAGAGAAGTTAGCGTAAGCAACATCCCCCAAAGAATGAAGTGCTTGGCGCTGTTGCGAAGAATCCCCTTCCGACTTTTGTTGAAGGTTTCGGCGATGAGCATCAGGCTTTCCTGAGCCGTCATTTCTTTGTTCTGTTCCATTGTATCAATTGTTTAACAGTTTTTTGCGGCGGGCGAAGCTGCGCAGTCTTCCCCAACCCCGATGCAAATATAAACAAGTTTACAATATAAACCAAATATTTTTCGTTTTTTTTTTGAGCTTACTCCCCTACCGGGCATCTATCGCTCCATCAGCCGGAGGATTTTGAGCTTGGACTTTTCTTTGTCGCCGGCGTAGGGGTGTTCCCGGAGCGGGAGGTTGAAGAGGGTTTTGCCGGTGAGGACGGTCTGCGGATGGGTAAATTCCCGGAAGCCCCAGACGCCATGGTAGGCGCCCATGCCGGAGTGGCCGGTGCCGTTGAAGGGAACGCCCTTAACCATCATGTGGATACAGACCTCGTTGATGCAACCGCCGCCGTACTGCTGGGTTTGCATCACACGGTTCGCCCATTTCTTATCTTTGGTGAACAGGTACATGGCCAGGGGGTGTTCGCGATCTGCTATGACATCCATAAGGGCGTCGATTTCCACATCCTTGAACGGGACCACGGGCAGCAGCGGGCAGAAAAGTTCATGCTGCACGATGTGCTCGTTGATATCGACAGGATAAATGACCGTGGGAGAATAGCGCTGCGTCTGCCTGTCTCCGGTGCCGCCGAAAACGATGCGGTCGCGGTATTCATCGGCCAAAGCGGCGCAGCTGTCCCAGGCCCTGCCGGTGATGAGTTTGGGGTATTCGGGATTTTTCTCGGCATGTGGGCCGATTTGAGCGACAAATGCAGCCTTCAGCGCCTCCAGGAACGGTTCGGCCACTTCTTCGGCCACGGCTATCTGGTTCACGTTGATGCAGATTTGCCCGGCGTTGAGGAGCTTGAAGAAGGCAATCTTGCGGGCGGCGTCCTGCAGGTTGGCATCCTTGCGCACCACGGCCCAGTTGCCGGTCTCGCCGCCCAGCTCCAGCGCCACAGGGGTAAGGTTTTTGGCAGCTTCGGCCATCACGTGCTTGCCGACGGCCGGCGAACCGGTGTAGAAGATCTTGTCGAAGCGCTGCGCCAGGCACCAGTCGGCCACGTCATGCCCGCCGTCGATGAGCGTGACGTATTCCGGCGGGAAGACATCGGCACAGAATTTCTTGAGCGCCGCCGTGCAGGCCGATGACTTGGAGCTGGACTTGATTACCACCGTGTTGCCGCCGCACATGGCCGCAGCCACTACGCCCAGGGTAAGCAGGATGGGGAAATTGAACGGACTGATAACCAGGGAAACGCCATAGGGCATCTTGTATACCTTGGTAACCATGCTGGGGAAGCACATGAGGCCGCTCCAATGGTACTCCGGACGGGACCAGCGGCGAAGGCCGTGAATCATCTCGTTCACTTCCGTAATAATAGGGCCGATGTCACAGAGATAGGCCTCCACCTTGCTTCTGCCCAGGTCCTGCGCCAGGGCCGCCTCAAAATCAGCCTCATGCTCCTTGACAGCGTCCCGGAGCTTTTTGAGCTGCTGGATTCTCCATTTGACGGGAAGGGTGGTGCCGGTGCGGAAGAATTTGCGCTGGGCCTCCACGATGGCGCGGATACTACCTTCGGTGAACTGGGCGGCATCTTCTGCCGCATTGGGCGTAACGGTCTCCAGGACCTGTTTGATCTGGTTTTCAGTCATGGTTATGGGAGAAGAATAACGTACAAATACACGCATTCTCGGGCAGAGTGTCAACCCCGAAGGTCCAGGGCGGGGACCTTCGCGCAAGGATTCCTGGGGGAAAGTGTACTGAAGGTCCAGGGCGGGGACCTTCGCGCAAGGAGATGCCCGGTCGGGGCCGGGCATGACGGGAAGGAGATCCCGGGCCAAGCCGCGATTGCAAAAAAACGCCTTTCTACGGCACTTCAAGTGCAAACGCGGCAACGATTTGAGGCGAAAGGGGCGTTTTCCTTGCCGCGATTGCCAAAAATCGCCATTCTACGGCACTTCAGGTGCAAACGCGGCTGAGCCAAGGAAATCCCGGGTCAAGCCCGAAATGAGGAGGAGTAAACCGGGCAGGACGGAGGGAGAAGGCCGGGCAGGACGGGAAGGGAGGGCTGGAGGGAGAAGGCCAGGCAGGACGGGGTTCGCGTCAAGGAACCGGCTCCCCGCGACTAACACTATTACTTCTCTTCGCTGATCAGGTGCACATCGCACTGCGGGAACGGGATGGAGATGCCGTTGGCGTTCAGGGCATCGTAAATCACTTCCTTGGCGCGGTCGATATAGCCGATTCTTTCCGCAACCAGCACATGCTGCTTGACGGCAATATTCACTGAACTGTCCGCCATGTCCGCCACGACCACCTTAATTCCATACTGCGGCTCCACGATATCCCGGCCGTAATGGTCTTTGGTCTGCACCTGCTTCATGGCCTCCTGGAGCACCTCGCGCACTTTCTTGACATCGGTCCCGTAGGCCACGCCCGTAACAATCTTGGTGAACTCGTAGGAGTTGTTGCGGGTGAGGTTGTTGAAGTTCTTGCCAAAGAGGGAAGCGTTGAGGAAGGACATTTCCGTGCCCTCCAGGGTTTCCACCACCACGCACTGGTAGTTGATGGCCACCACGCGTCCGCGCACGCCGTCGCACTCAATCCAGTCCCCTACCCGCAGGCGGCCGCCCATGAGCTGGATACCGTAAATGAAGTTGTTGATGATATCCTTGAGGGCCAGACCGATACCGGCCGACAAACCGCCGGCCACCAGGCTCAGGGAGCCGGTTGGAATGCGTAAAACAGCCACCACGGCCACCACATAGGACATCCAGATGAACACGCTGATGATGCTGTTGCCCAGGGACAGGTTAATCTCGTTGTCGCGGATGGTGGTACGCTTGTGCTTGCGCATGAAGGCGGCGTAACGGACATATTGCCACATGGCATGAATGCCCCGGTTTATGTAGCGAAGCGTAACGTACAGGACAAGGAGGCCGATAATGGCCCGGCCCGAAATCCGGAGCGTTTCCACGCCGTCTTTGTCCACCAGCTGGACGAAGGGGATGTTGAAGATTTTGTCGTACAGGTCGTTGAAGTCGAAGATGCTCAGGGACATGTGCACGCACAGCGGCAGGGAGATCAGCAGCAGGGCCGGAACAAGCACCTTCCGGATAAAGTCGTAGAACCAGGTGGCGCCGAACAGGAGACTCTCGCGATCCTCGCCGCCCACATAGGTGATGCGGTTGCGCATGGCCTCCACGCGTTTATCCAGCCACCGCTCTTTGTATCGGCCCAGCAGATCTATCAGACAGAGGATGGTGAGCAAAACGGCCAGCTGGAAATACCACCACACCAGGATGAGCAGCGCCACAAAGGTGTAGCCCAGGAACGAGAACACGAACGCCACCAGATAGATGGCCAGTGAGGCCCAGCCCAGAATGCTGTCCACAGGGGTGGCTTTTCCGCTTTCCCGGATACAGAAGAACAGCTGACGCAGCACCACAAAAGCCAGGATGGGCGGGAACAGGAACGTCATCAGCCGGTCCGGGACGAAGATGATACGGCAGACGATGATGATGATGGCGGTAATGAAGGTGGGGATATAGAGCCTGAGGCTGGGATGGATTTGCTCCCGCTTTACGCGCAGCAGCAGGGAGCCGGTAATGGCCAGCAGCAGCCACAGGAAGGTATTGATGTGCCGGGCGCCCAGCTCGATGTACTCGTTCCCGTTCACGCCAAAGCCCAGTAACAGGAAGTAGATAACCGTTCCCACCAGCACCGAGAACAGGGGAAGCTGGTTCAGGGGAAGCAGGCTTCTGAGTTTGCGGATGCGGCTCAGGAGCAGCAGGATGAGCAGGGTGAGCACCCAGACTATCACCAAAGCGATCAGCTGAATGGCCGTCACCAGAACCAGGATGGCATTGGCACCCTTACTGGAAAGGCCGTCAAAAAGGTCGCTCTCGTCTTTTGTTTCTGACGGTTCCGGCACCACGGCAGCCACGGAATCGGCGGGCTGAGGGTCCTCACGGACAATCTCGAGGAAATCGTACTGGTCGCGCATCGCGGCCTTCACTTTGTCCCAGTGCCCCCGGGGATCCGAAAGAATTTCAAGGAAAGGCGTCTGGCCATCCAAAAAGACATATTTTTCCAGTTCGCGATAGCGGGACTGGGCATAGTCGTATGCGTCCTCTGTGCGCAAGTAGGCCGCCTGGTAGTGCGTGCTGTCCGCTATCCAGGTGGAGCGGATGGCGGCATAGTCCCGGAGGAAATAGGAGGCATACTTGATACAGGAATCCCGGTAAATCTCCCCCTGGCGGTCCAGGACAAAAGGCGAAGAAAGCGAATCCTTGACGGCAATCCGGATCACTTCCCGCTCCAGGGAGGAGGCAAGCTCGGAGTACTTTTGGTCCAGGGAATCCACATGGAAGCCCAGGCTGTCCGGAAGAATCTCCACTTCGATTTCCTTCATCACGGGTGGAAGCAGCCGGAGGGCATCAATGAGACGGGCATAGCGGTCTATCTCGATGTCCAGGTCGTGGATAACGCGGTCGTAGGGCCTTTTTTCCTTGCTGAAACCCTTGTACGCCCTTGACACCTTGTTCAGGGCATAGGCCAGGTCGAAGGTCATGGCCTGCTCCTGGGTATATAACAGCAGGGACAGTTCATTGGACTGCGCAATCACGTCCACCATCCGCTGGTGCTGCTTCTCATGATCCCGGCCCAGGAGGTTTTGTTCCTCCAGTTTCTGCGCATAGTTTCCTTTTAGTTCCGACTGCAAATCCTTGAGCACTTCCGTGATGGGACGCCCGTTCACGATGGACAGCAGCGGGATGCTAAATACCAGAATTGCAAAGGTTAAGGTGAGCCACTTCTTCTTCATTTCGATGGACAATTGGGTTCAAAGGCCCAAAGATACTCATTTTTTATGCATAACTAAAAATTAATCATTACATTTGACAAGGCATGGAATAAAACAGAACGGGAGTCCCTTAGGGTAGTCCGCGTGAAAGAACCGGCTGTAACACCGGTTCCCCGCGACTAATAGGTGTAGAACTCCGGTTCTACGCCTGTGATTGTGCGAATGGCCTGCTTGAAGGCTTCTATATCGGCCGGTTCCTCGGAGCTGCACAGGACAAACTCCGTCTCTCCGAATTTGGCATACCAGGGACTCTCGTGGAAGCCGTTCTTCAGGTAGAAGGAACGCCTGCGCTCCCGCTGCTCAGCGTTGTCGCTGGGCTGCCGCACGCTCTCGTAGCAGAACATGAGCTGCCGCCCGCGGTACTTTTCTACCAGGGCTTGCATGGCCTTGCTGCCGATTCCGCCCGAACGCATCTGGGGACAGGTGGCAAAAAAGAGCAGATACAGGAGCGTCCCGTCGTCAAACACCAGGAAGAATCCGGCGAACAGTTCCTCTTCCGGATAAATGCCCAACAACGTGACCGGAAAACCGCTTAACAGAGTAGGCATATCCATAACCCGTTCGTTCTCCGGGAAGGCTTCTTCATAGAGTTTCACCACCTGCGGATAGTCCGGGTGATTCGTTGTCAATTGTTTGAGTGTAATCATACGTTTCAAATTTTCTTGCCTTGCCACTTTTTCCCGTGGATGTAGATAATTCCCTGAATCCAAATGCATAGGGAATAGATGCCGTCCGCCGTCCAGCACACGGCTACGCTGGATTTGAGCATGCCGATAATGACGGTGCAGTACACCGCATAGATGGCCAGGGCCACCACATCGAAGCGAAGGCACACCCGCGTGTCGCCTGTTCCGGCCACAGACTGCAGATACACGTTCCAGGGCAGCGTTAGCACCGTGGCCGCGCACATCACCCACAGGGTGGGCACGGACGCCTGTACCAGGGACGGGATATCGGTGAACAGGCCTATGATCAGGCGCGGACACAGGGCGAAGAACACCAGCAGCGGCAGCATGGTGACCACACAGAGCACCACCACCCGTCGGATAATGGGAATAACGCCCTCCGGATGCCCTTCCCCGATGATGTTACTCACCAGCGTAGCCGCCGTGGACGCAAAAGCCGCCGAGAAAACGAACGACACCTCGGAGATGCTCCGGACAATGTTGGCCACCGCCAGCTCTTCCTCACCCAAATGCTCGATGAACAGGAAGAAAAGCAGCCATACGGAAACGTTCAGCACATACTCCACCATTACCCAGGAGGCGGTGGAGAAAAGCTGCTTAAGCTCTTTCCAGATGGGTTTAACCACCTTCTGGAGGCCATAGACCTTATCTACGGTGGAGATAGACCAGATCACAAAGAACAACAGGGAGATGCCCTCGGAGATGGTGGAGGCCAACGCCGCACCCTGAATGCCCAGGGCCGGCGCACCCCAGTGGCCAAAGATGAGCACCCAGTCCAGCAGGATATTGCTTCCCACCATCACAATGGAGTTCAGGGTGAGGCTGGCCGTTTCCCGCGTACCCACGTAGAACGCGCGGAAAAGCGCGGTCATAAAGGCAAAAAAGAGCCCCGGGACGCGCCAGTTCACATACACTACAGCCGCATTGAAAATGTTTTCCGACTTGAGGATTCCCTTCAGAAGCGGCGGCGACAAAAAGTACGACAGCACCATGGTCACCAGCGCCAGGGCGCTCAGGAACCAGACGCCCTGCCAGAAAACCCGCCCGATGGCGCCAAACCCCTTCCCGCTTTCACAGGCTTCTCCATTTCGGCGGCCGATAATGATTTGCACCCCGATGGTGAAGCCGAATCCCAGCATGTACAGGATGGTGAAATACACGCCGGCGATGGCCGATGCGCCCAGCTCAATCTCCCCCACGCGACCCAGGAAGGCTGTATCCGTCATGCCCAGCAGCTCTTCCATCACCAGCGCCACCAGAATAGGGAAGGTAATCCTCCAAATGGATTTGAAGGAATACCGTTCGGGAAGCAAGAAGTCCTTGCCTGTTTTCATGCCTTACTTTTGACTGGCCAGATAAGCGGCGACGCGCTTGGCTGCGTTGTCCTTGATGTTGCTGTAGAAGAGCACGTAGTCTTCCCCGTGGCGTCCGTCCGGGCCAAAGAAGAAGGAGGCCACCGCAGCCTTTTCTTCCGTCATTTCCTCGCCTTTGGCGTGCGTTACCACCACGCCGCGGTCCGGGAACACCTGGGCATCGGCCCCCAGGTCCACAATCTCCAGCTCGCCGGTTTTCTCGTTGGGCCAGAGCGAGCCCAGGTTCATGCTGGCAGGCGCATACGTATTGTCCAGTTTCCAGTTGAGCGGGTTAATGCTCATGGAGCCCGGCTGCAGCACGCAGGTATTCGCATTCACTTCCCGGTTCTTAGGGCCTTCCGTGTTCCAGGTGATGATGACGCCTGTGTCGCACTCGCCCGTCGCAAATTTCATGTGCGGATAGGCCTCGAATTCGGCCTTGGTAAAGGCATAGCCGATGGGGTATGCCGCCACCATGCGCCGGTAGTAGTCCGGGTGCTCCACAAAGTATTTTTTGAGCACCATCTTGACGATGGCCGATCCCTGGCTGTGGCCGGCGATGATAAACGGGCGGCCGTTGTTGTAATGCTCAAAGTAGTAATCCAGCGCAGCGACGATATCGGCATAGGGCGTGTCTTCCAGGGCGGCGTCAAAGATACCGTCCCGCTTCCAGACCTCGCCGGCATAGCGCAGGCCCACCTGACGGTAGAACGGCATAAAAACGTTGGTGGCGTCTGCGTATGCCGAAGCATGCAGGAGGTACTCGGCTTCTGCGCCCTCCAGCATTTCCTGATTGTTCATATCGGCATAATTCGGGGCGCCTTCCGCCAGGCTGCCCAGGATGTACTCGGTGGCATAGACATAAAAGGTATCCACTTCCTTGGTGACTTGCGGGAGCTTGCACCAATTGGCTTTTTGGGAATAATCGAGGGGGATAATCTTGTTCATACTCATCTTGTTTAGTTCATTTTCTTGCCGCAGAAATACACGCCGCACGGCAGGTTGTAGCTGAAGCCTTCCTGCGGGGCGGTGAGGAGGTCTTTCTCGAACACCAGGAAGTCTGCGTCCTTGCCTGCCTCAATGGAGCCCTTGTGGGCTTCAATGCCCAGCTGTTTGGCACCGTTGATGGTATAGCCGATGAGCATCTCCTCTATGTTCATTCGCTCGTTCTCCGGCGGGAATACCTGGGCGGCCCGGGTGTACGGGTAGTCCCTGGTCTTTTCGGTAATCCAGCGGGTCATGCCCACCTCCATGCCGAGGTAGGGATTCCAGGTGGTGAAATCCATAAAGACAATGTTGTCGCTGGACCAAGATACGGTGGCGCCGCTGTCCCAAACCGTTTTGCAGCGGAACTGTTTGCGGGCACGTTCCATACCCAGCCAGGTAGCCGCAATCGCGGGATCTCCGGAATGCCAGTGCGGGGTAAAGTTGGCGAACACGCCCAGCTTGGCAAAACGCTCCAGGTCGTCGTCGCACTCAATTTCAAGATGGGCGCAGGTCACTCTCACATGGAAGGCATCTCCCAGCTCTTTTCTGGCCATTTCTACGCCATCCAGTACGGTGCGTGACGCGCGCTCGCCCACCGTGTGAAGGTGCAGGTCCAGATTGGCCTCATTGAGCTCCTTCAAAAGCTTCGCAATCCCCTCTGCGGAGAACGCGGTCGACCCTGTGGTATGGACATCCACATAGGGCGTGACCATGGCCGCGGTATGAATCTTCTGGGTACCGTCCATGAAAATCTTCATGGTATGAACCTTCAGGTGCTCCGTATTGTACTCACGCTGGATGCGCTTGAGCTCTTTCAGGCCTTCCTCTGCATCCCGCTCCGCATTCACCACCAGGCTGCCGTCAATATAGATGGGCAGTTTTCCCTGCTTATCCAGCTCTACCAGACGTTTATAGACCTTCTCATGGAACTTCATGTCGCCCGGAAGGCCGGCATCAAATACGGCCGAAACGCCATACTCGACGGAAAAATCGATCCAACGCTGAAGCGCCGCATCCACCTGCTCATCGGTGAGGTCCATCCCGCTGTCCAGGATGATACGCACCTCCGTTGCGCCTTCATACATATTTCCGGTGACATGGCCGTCTTTACGCACGTAATACGCAAGGCCCGGGATGGGGTCCGGCGTGTCGTCCGTAATGCCATGGCGCTGAAGAATCTTGGAATTCACCCAGATGCTGTGCCCCTCCCCTTCCTGAATCTGCAGTTCCGCATCCGGACAAATGGCGTCCAGCTCCTCCTTGACGATATCCTCTCCTTTCAGGAACCGTTTCTCCATGTAGAACCTGTACCGTTTCTCGCCGGGGTGCGTTTTGATATAGTCCGCCATCAGCTCCAGCGCAGCCTGCTTGCCGTCCGGCTCGATCCGCTCTCCCATAGGTGCGTACTCAAAACCAACGGGAATGGTGATGTGCACGTGGCTGTCAATAATGCCGGGCATAATGAATTTACCGCCCAGGTCCTCTACTTCGCCTTCGTAGCCCTGCAGGCCGGCTTCATCGCCCACATACACAAATTTACCGTCCTTTACCACCAGGGCCGATGCCAAGGGCTGGTTCTTATCCGCAGTGAAAATTTTTGCGTTTTTGATAATCTTGTCTGCTTTCATGGTTATGCTTTTATTTAGTGTTTTACAAATTTCGAAATTAGCAGACCCGCTTGGACGAGCCGTTTCCAAGGCGCCGTGCCCAGGACATCATCAGGTCTTCCCGCCTTCCGAACAGGTCTTTTTGCATGCCGATGGTATCGTCAAAGACCATTGTCCGGCGGTCCTCCCCGGAGAACTGCTTCCACTCGTACTTGCCGGTGGAAGGGTTGCCTGTCCGGGCAAAGTTCGCCCACATTTCCTTCACGACGTGGCGGAACTCGCACTCGTTGGTTCCCACCTTCTCTCCGCTCCCCATCGGGTCCACAATGTACGTGTCGAACAGGAACGGAAGCTCCGCCGCGTGAATTACGCCAAGCTCGGAGGTTAACACCGGCTTTTTGACGAAGTACATGTAGGTGTTGCCGCCGGCGGCAGCGTGCCGGATGGCCATATCGGTGTTGCCGGCGCGGAAGTTGATGTCGTTGCAGTATTGCTCCAGCCGGCGCCCTTCGCTTTCTCCCGCGAGCGTGGCCATGAACGCGTCGTACTGGGCTTTTTCCTCGTCGTTAAGGAGCGTACGGTCCTTCCTGGCAATCCACCTGAGGGTATCCGCGAAGCCTTCCTCACCGCCCTCCAGCGGAACGAAATACCGGATTTCGTCCTGGTTGGAACCCAGCAATAAATCAATCTTGGCCCGCTTCTCATCTCCCCACATCTCGTACAGGATTGCCCGGTCCTCGGGCAGCGTGACGCCGTCCAAAAGCGGGAAGTTGGCCGCACCCAGAAGGCTGTTCTTGTCAATGACAACCGCCTTCTGATAGGCCTCTACAAGTTCCTCGGTGGTGAGGGCCATGAGCTGGTCCATGGTCTGGCAGCCCGCGGCTGTAAGGAAGTTTTGCGTAACGTGGATGCCGTGCTCCATGGTGTCGGTATAGGCAATGTTGGCGCTCTGGGCGATGCACCGCCGGAAGAGCCCCTCGCTTCCGTCGATGAGCGGGAGGAACGTGACGCTGGCCGAGCCTGCCGACTCGCCAAAAATGGTCACGTTGTCCGGATCGCCGCCGAAGCCGGCAATGTTTTTCTGTATCCACCTGAGGGCCTCAAGCTGGTCCAGCAGGCCCAGGTTGCCGGCCTCCTTGAAGTGCTCTCCGCCGGGGACCCGCTCGAAGTTCATGAAGCCCATGAAGCCCAGCCGGTAGTCGATGGACACGAACAGGATGTCGGGACACTGCTTGGCAATATGGCTAAGGTCATACAGGGGCGACGCCTGGGATTCGGCGCAGAACCCGCCGCCGTGAATCCACACCATGACCGGCCTCTGGCCGCCTGTGCAGCGGGTATTGCAATAGATGTTGAGCACGAGGCAGTCCTCGCCGAACTCCGCCGTTCCCTCCGAGTCGTTCGAGGGGCCGATGGGAACGTGGCCAGGCTTGGTGGCATCGTATACCCCGTCATCGTCTGCGGCAGGAAGCGCCTTCTTCCAGCGAAGCTTCCCCACCGGCTGGGTTGCGTAGGGGATGCCCTTCCAGATAATCAGTTCGTCTGTCTCTTTGCCGACAAAGGTACCGTTGTTGCATTTGACGGACGTTGCATTTTTCATAGTCATGTCCTTACTTTTTGGTTTATTCACAAATATAGAAAAAATTCGGCAACCCCGCAACCGTCCTTCCCCGGTATTCATTCCGTTATTGTTTATTCATCTCTTTAAGCAGGTAATCTGCCAGATAAGGGACAGCGAACACCAGCTCTCCCCGGCGGGGAGCTTCAATCACGCCGCTCTCAATTAGCCTTTTTCGATAGGTCTGGATAGAGGGGCCTTTCCGTCCAAGAGCCGCCTGTAACTTCTCCGTGGTCACCGTTCCTCCCACGCGTGCCATAGCACGAAGGAAAAAAATATCATTATCGGACAAAGGATTAAGAATGGGCTTGAATACATTCTCGTCCATATCTGACAATGCCGCTTGCTCGGCCTTGCCCATAATTTCGTCCGTAATAGTCTCTCCTTCCAATGTATACTGAATCAGGTAATAGCCAATCAACTGCATCAAATACGGGAAACCACGGGTGGCAAGTGCGGCCCGGTCAAGCATTGCGTCTGAAGCGCCAATACCCACGGTCTTGAACGCCCGCTCATAATAAGCGCGAATCAGATTGGTAGAAATCAATCCCAACTCTACCCGTGGAGCACGATTCAAAAAGGTTAGGACGTCGTCATTCAGAATAGCAGAAACGGCGTGAGGAAGTCCGGCCATCGCAATTGCCACATTCTTTCTATCCCCTACCAGTTCCTGATAGGCCGAAGCCACCTCTCGCATGGCTGCGGACGTACGCACTTCGTCTATGAGAATAAGTGCACCCATGCCCTTCTCTGCCAAACGGTCGCACAAGAGTGACATTTTGGAACGGAAGCCATATTGCTTCTGTGTCACCTCTGAAAAGGTGAGCCCGAAGGAAAAGCCCAAGACACCGGCACTTACCCCCTTTAATTTTGGCCTTTCATCGCCAAAATACTTTGACCCATTTAACTGAAGTTGCTCGATAATGGCTCCCGGCATTCCTTCATGGGCTGTCACACGGGCCACCACGTAACCCTCCTTTTGTGCACGGTCACCCAATTCAAGTAGCAGGGCCGTCTTACCCATACCACGTTGTCCCAAGAACAGCGTACAACGGTTACGCGAGCCTATAGGTTCCCTAAGTCCTTCGACAAATTGCTCTATCACACCGTCACGGCCGATATACTTTTCCGGACGGTTGCCAAACGTTGGCTGAAACAGGATGTGCGCCTCTTCTTTATTCGCCTTCATTTTCGTTTATTCGCTTTTATTCTTCTTTATTCTCCTTCATTCTTCCCCACCATGCAAAGATAAATAAATTTTCGAAAAGACAACTGTCCAATACGTGGTCTCGTCCTTAAAAAGGCTGAACAACAAGGACGAGAGGGCCAAAATGACCGTCTCGTCCTTAAAATCAGGCCCCAATGAGGATGAGACCTCTCTGGCGCACAACCAACAGCTACTTGCGCGCAGCGACGATATCAATCAGGTAGCCGGGCGTGAAGAACTTGTCCATGAACTGGTAGTAACCGAGCAAAGGGAGGACAGCCTGGGCCGATTAATTATTAATTATACACAATAATACCTGGTAAGGAAGTAGGTCCGTTCCCAATCCACGAGCTTCCGCTCGGATTCCTTCTCCGGATGAATATTGAATTCGTCAAAGACCATCACCTGCTTGTTCTCCAGATCATACAGCGGCCATTCCCTGGCCTTGCCGTCGGGAGACTGGGCGGCGCTGAGCGACGGGTTGCCGGTCCTGACAAACTGCACCCACATTTTGCGCAAGGTCTTGGAGAAGGTCGGGTCGAACTGCCTTCCGGTGACAAGGGTGTCCTCCGGATGGTTGAACACGGTGGAGAGCTCCACCGCATGTCCGCTTTTCAGGAGCGGCAGGCTGGACTCCGGCGTGAAGAAATAGGTGTAGGATTTGCCGCCGGCCCGGGTCTGGTTCTCCGAGAGCCGGAAGAGCGGGGCCAGGAACACGATCTGGTCGAACAGACGGTCGGTGGCGGTATATTCCGGGGTCGCCCCCCTGACATCCTTGCAATAGTCCTGTACAAGTGCTTTCTCCCGGTCCGTCAGCTGAGCCAGTTTCCTGGCCGTGCGGCCGGCGGCCCAGTCGGTATAATACGCAAGACCGAAGCCGAAGATGAAATAACCTACTTCGTCCTTGTTGCAGCCTTGAAGGATATCGATATCCGCTACGGCACCCTTGGCATACGCCTCATACGGGTCCAGCGGCAGGAAGTTGCCGTCCCGCTCCGCCCAGACGCGAAGGGCCAGTACGGCCGAGTTCTGCACCAGGGTCCGGGCATCCAGCTTCAGAAGCTCCGCCACCGTCTTGCAGCCCAGGAGCTCCATCACCTCATCGGTGCAGCCCGCAGCCTGTTCCGTGCTCCGGGTAAAGACGGGAGAACCGCTCTCGGCAATAATGCGCCGGAAATACGCGTGGGAGCCTTTCACCAGCGGAAGCAGGGTTACGCTTCCCGCGCCGGCCGACTCGCCCCAGATGGTCACGTTTTCCGGGTCTCCGCCAAAGGCGGCAATATTCTCATGCACCCACTTGAGGGCCATCATCTGGTCCATGAGGCCCAGGTTCTGCGCATCCGGATAGTCCTTGCCGTCCGGCAGGTGGGACAGGTGGAAAAAGCCAAAAACGCCCAGCCGGTATTCGATGGCAACCACAATGACCTCCGGATTCTCCTCCACAAAACTATGGCAGTCACCCCCCGGATCCACGGTGCCGCCCATTTCGAAAGCACCTCCATGAATCCATACCATGACCGGCTTTTTCCGGTCCGATGCTTCATCGGCCTTCCAGATGTCCAGATACAGGCAGTCCTCCCCCTGGACGTACAGGGAGCCTCTTTCGCTGATGTTTTCCGCCTGGCAGGGACTCTTTCCGTTGTAATATGCCTCGTAGACACCGGCATCGGGGACATATTCCACCGGCGCCTTCCAACGATACGGCCCGACCGGCTGCGCACCCACAAACGGGATGCCCTTGAAGGCAATGATGCCGTCTTCTTTCCGCCCCACGAAAGTGCCGTTTATGCACTTGACAGCCAGTGACTTGTCGTAGTCGTCGCCGGTAATGCGCCTGTTCTCGCCCCATTGGGCTCTGATTTGTGCTCTTGCCTGCTCCAGCAGGTCGGTGTCCATATAGCTCATCGATTCTTTTAAGTTAGGTGTGTCAGACTATTTAGTATGCAGACGGGGTCACTATTACTGGCGGCGGGCCGCCAGGGCCGGTCAGTTCACTTTCTTTCCGCAGAAGTAAACATCCTGCGGCAGGTTGTGGCTGAAGCCTTCGTGCTCCGCAGTAAGAAGATCGTTCTCGAACACCAGGAAGTCCGCGTCCTTGCCGGCCTCGATGGAACCCTTCCGGTCCTCGATGCCCAGCTGGACGGCTCCGTTGATCGTATATCCCAGAAGCATTTCTTCGATGTTCATCCGTTCGTTGAGCGGAGCAAGCACCGCGGGCGTTATTTTGAATGCGTAGTTCTTGGTCTTTTTGGTGTTCTGCCGCGTCATTCCGACTTCCATGCCGAGGTAGGGGTTCCAGGAGGTGAAATCCAGGAAGGCAATCGTGTCGCTCGACCAGGTCACCAGAGCGCCGGTGTCCCACACCGTTTTGCAGCGATACATCTTCAAGGCGCGTTCCTTGCCCAGCAAAGGCATCAGGGGCTCGGGATTGTCGGCGTGCCATTGCGGCGTATAATTGGCGAAGACGCCCAGTTTGGCAAAACGGTCCAGATCCGCGTCGTGCTGGGTGATCAGATGGGCGCAGGTCACCTTCACCCGGTAAGCGTCGCCCAGTTCTTTTTTGACCATTTCTACGGCATCCAGGGCCACGCGGGACGCAGCCTCGCCGCCACAATGCAGGTGCAGGTCCAGTCCTGCCTCGTTGAGCTTGAAAAGGAGATCTGCAAGCTCGTCCTTATTGAAGGCCGTAACGCCGGTGGTTCCGGTGTCCTGATAAGGCGTAACCTGAGCCGCGGTATGGATGGTCTGTGTGCCGTCCATGAAAATTTTCATGGTATGGATCTTCAGGTGATCCGAATTGTACTCCTGCCGGAAACGCTTCAGTTCCCGTAAGCCTTCCTCCGCCTCCCAATGCGCCGCGATCACATAGCATCCATCGATATAAACCGGCAGTTTTCCCTGCAAGTCCAGATCAAGCAGACGCTTGTAAACCCGCTCGTGGAATTCGGGATAGCCCGGGATGCCGGAATCAAAGACACAGCCCACGCCCACCGATACGGAATAATCAATCCACCGCTGAAGCGCCGCGTCAATCTGCTCATCGGTCAAATCCATGGCGCTGTCGAGCACGATCGGAATTTCCGCCGACCCTTCAAATACATTTCCGGTGATATGTCCATCCTTGCGGACATAGTAGCTCAAGCCCGGCACGGGATCCGGGGTGTCGTCCGTAATGCCGTGCCGCTCAAGGATCTTGCTGTTCACCCAGATGCTGTGTCCCTCCGCTTCCTGAATCTGGAGCTCGCCATCGGGACAGAGTGCATCGAGATCTTCTTTTGTGACTTCTTCCCCCTCGTACAGGTACTTTCTGTCGAACAAGAATCTGTAACGTTTCTCGCCGGGGTGCTTTGCAATATAGTTAGCCATACTGTCCAGAAGCCCCTGCTTGCCCCGGCACAAAATCTGTTCGCCGATCTCCGCATATTCGAACATGGCTGTCGATGATGCCGGGCATGATGAACTTGCCGCCCAGGTCCGTCACCTCGCCTTCGTAGGCCTGCAGGCCGGCTTCGTCGCCCACATAGATGAATTTGCCGTCCTTGACGGCCAAGGCCGTGGCAAGGGGACGCTTGCTGTCCGACGTGAAGATTTTGGCGTTTTTGATGATTTTGTCTGCTTTCATGGTCGTATTTCTTTATTTTGTTCTTTCATTTCTGCCTGGGCAGCCGGAGAGGAAGCGCCCCCGGCAGGATCTTGAGGTGGAACCGGGACCCGGGAAGCTGTTCTCCGTCGATGTAAATGTCAATGAGGTCTTTACTGCTGATGGTCACTTCGCGGACCTGCCGATAGAGGACTTTGTTCCCGCCGGCCCGGCTGCCGATATGCGTTCCGCTCCGGTACAGGGGGAACAGCAGCAGGAGCCGCAGAAGGCTCATGGCCCGGAAGTAGCACACGTCCATGAGGCCGTCGTCCAGCTTCGCATCCGGGGCACAGTTGAATTCGCCGCCCACGCGCCGCCCGTTGGCAACCGTGCACAGCACCATGCGGCCGCGGGCAATCGGCTTGCCGTCCACCGAGACCTTGATGCGGTTGAAGCGGCTGGTAAGGAAGGCGTTGATCACCCCGCGTGTATAGGCCTGGTGGGCCGACTTCCCTTCGGCAACCAGTTCGTTGGCACGGGAAGCGACGGTGGAGTTGAAGCCCAGGTTGCAGACATTGAGGCAGAAACTGTCGTTCACCTGGATAATGTCTGTCGGGGTTACGGTGCCGTCCAGCATATCCCGGACACTCTTGAAGTCGCGCCCGGGGAAGTTGACGATGATGTCCTGCGTGGCGCCGCCGAAATAAAGGATGGCCATCGTCTTGTTGGCGCAAAGCAGGGCCGCTTCCTCACTGGAAGTGGCATAGCCGACCAGCCCGGAAGCCACGCCGTTGATGATGCCGTTGCCGCCGCAGGCCACAAAACAGACCTCTTCCTCCGGATGCAAATCGCAGTAGAGGCGGACATAACGGGTGGCGTCTCCCTCTCCCAGCGTAGTATAGACCACATACGCGTGCGGAATTTCCTTCAACTGGGCATAGAAATCCTTGTAGTGCGGGGTTTTATCGGCCCGGCCGTTTATGATATAGATGTATTTCATAGGCTCAGACTCATTATCGTTATGTCATCACTTTGCGGATGGCCGGCCGTGAATGATTTCACGGACCGGTAGAGATGGTCCACCACGGCTTTTTCTTCCACGCCGGCTTCAATCTGCCCGATGCTGCCGATGAGCCTTTTCTCTCCGTACAGTTCCAATCTGTCATTTTCCGCCTCCGTCACCCCGTCGGTATAGGCTACAATGCGGGTACCCGGCTCAAGGTCAATCTGTTCGTCCTCATAAATGATATCTTCCATGAGGCCGGCCGCCAGGTTGCTCTTGACCGGGAGAAAAAAGGGCTTGCCGCCGGACGGGACAATGACAGGCGGGTTGTGACCGGCGTTGCAGTAGTCCATGCGCCCGGTTTTCAAATTCACACGGCCGATGAAAAGGGTGACAAACATGTCGCTGCTGTTGGAGTCGGCAATGCTGTTGTTGATGCGGCTCATCGACTCATTCAGCGGCAAGTCCAAGGTGGCCACAAAATGGAGCATGGCACGGGTAATGGACATTACCAGCGAGGCCGGAACGCCTTTGCCGCTGACATCGCCCACGGCAAAATGGAGCACGTCGCCCTTGCAGATAAAATCGTACAGGTCTCCTCCCACCTCCTTGGCGGGCATGAGCAGCGCATGAAGCTGCGGCGGGAAATGGGTGTTCAGCATGCCCATCTGAATCGTCCGGGCCACGTTGAGCTCCGATTCCATGCGTTCGTTGTCGCTCCGGGTGGTTTTCAACTCGCCGATATAATCGGAAATGGAGTTCTGCATATAGACAAAACTGTTCCTCAGGCGCAGCATCTCGTCCTTGCTGGTGATTTCGGGCAACTGTGCCTTGAAATTTCCCTTGCCCATATTCAGGGCCGACACCGAAAGCTCCGTAATGGGACGCGTCATCCGGCGGATTTCCTTCCGGCACAGGAAATAGAGGACCGCCAGCGCCACCAGGCCCACAATCACCAGATTCAGGCCCAGCGCCAAGGTGACGGAAACATCCGTAGCATGGGTAATGGCATAATGGACAGTAAGCCCGATTGCCAGGAACGAGACGAAGAAAACGACGGCTGCTATGCCGATAATTCTCCAGCTCAATCTGTTTGAGAATGATTTGTTGTTCATGTTCTTTTATCGTGCTATATATCTCGACGCCCGGAATGTAACGGGTGTCTATTTGCGTGCAGCGACGATATCAATCAGGTAGCCGGGCGTGAAGAACTTGTCCATGAACTGGTAGTAGCCGAGCAAAGGGAGGACAGCCTTGTACTGGCTGGCCAGCAGGTCTTTCTTGATACGGATGTCCCCCGGGCCGGCTATGTCCAGGACGTTCTGGTCCTGGGCCGAGTAGGCCTTCCATTCCACCTTGTCCGTGGACGGATTGCCGCAGCGGGCGAAATTGGTCCACATCTGCTGAACGCTTGTGAAGATCTCGTCGGAGTTGTTGGTGCCGTTGAAAGTGCTGCTCGTCCCAAGGCCGCGAACGTTGAACACGAACATGAGTTCCACGGAATGGGCTGCGCCAACCTCCGCATTGCTGCTCGGGTAGGACCAGTAGTAAGAGAACGTCTTGTTGAAGGCGCTCTGCACGCCCAGCTGCTG
>ONII01000024.1:0-17827 GCA_900317845.1 uncultured Bacteroidales bacterium | reverse complement strand
CAGCTGCTGGAGCATAGGAACCCGGAACATGAGCTCATTGATGAACTCCGTCTCCACAAGTCCCGGCTCCTGGATGCGGCATACCCGCTTAAATTCCTCGTAGTACTTCTTATCCTCTTCCTTCAGGTAGGGAACTGCATCGCCTGCGGCGCGCTGGGCGTATAGCTTTTGCTCTTCAAGGCTCAACATCGGACCCTCACCCATAAACAGCCTCATCTCGTCGGCCGTGCTGCCCGCCAGGATGGAGATGTGCTTTGCATAGCCTTTCTTATACAGCTCGATGGGGGCCTCGGGGAGCACCTCCGTTCCGTAATAGGGGCAGGACGTGAACTTGCCCACCGCGTTCACATAGGCATCCTGCAGCGCCTCTTCGCTCAGCGCCATAATATCGTCCATGGTCTTGCAACCGGTGTACTCCAGCAGCGCCTTGGTTTTGCCCTGCGCGGCTTCGCAGCTTACCGGGAAGGCCAGGGTGGTGGAGCCGCTCTCCGCAATCACCTTCTGGAAATACTGATTCGCTTCCTTCATGACCGGCAGGATGGAGACCGAGCCGCCGCCGGCGCTCTGCCCGAAGATGGTCACGTTGCCGGGGTCACCGCCGAAAGCGGCGATGTTTTCGTGCACCCACCGGAGCGCCATCGCCTGGTCCAGCAGGCCGTTGCAGGGCGCCGTCTTGAAGTTTTCGCCGCCGGGCACCGAGGAGAAGTCCATGAAACCGTACATGTTCAGGCGGTAGTTGATATTCACCATGATAATATCGCTCTGCGCCTGGACCAGGTTGGCTCCGCTGTAGGAAATCTGCGAGCCCGAGCCCATCACGTATGCGCCGCCGTGGATCCAAACCATCACCGGCTTCTTCGGAGTCTTGTCATCCTCGTTGAGCCAGATATTCAGGAAGAGGCAGTCCTCGGACATCTGCTTCTGGATGCAGTCAGGGTAGCCCAGGGAGCCGTAAGCACCCTTTCCGTAGTACTTGGCCTCGAAGACTTTGTCGCTTGCGTCCACATACTCCGGCGCCTTGAAGCGGCGAGCACCCACGGGCGCCTTCGCGTAGGGGATACCCAGCCACGATGCAACCCCGTTAGTCTCGGTTCCCACAAAAGTGCCGTTCACGCACTTCACGGCATGGGCCTTGTCGTAGTCTCCTGTGATTTCGCTGTTCAAGCAATCATACTGCTCTAAAATCATTAAATCCTTGAATTCCCTTTTCATATCTGTGTCCGTTTAAATGTTTTAATTCATCTTCTTTCCGCCAAAATACACCTGGCTGGGGCTGTTGAAGCTAAAACCTTCGGGCGCCGCCGTGAGAAGGTCTTGGTCGAACACCAGGAAATCGGCATCCTTGCCCACTTCGATGGAGCCTTTTTTCGCCTCGATACCCAGCTGTCTGGCACCGTTGATGGTATAGCCCAGCATCATTTCTTCGATGTTCATCCGCTCGCTCTCGGGAGGGAAAGCCGCTATGGTTCTGTTGGTCTCATCGAATCGCGTCTTCTCGTTGATCCAGCGCGTCATGCCGATTTCCATGGCAAGATAGGGGCTCCAGTTCTTGAAGTCGCCGTAGAAGACCTCGTCGCTGGACCAGGTCACCAGTGCGCCGGTGTTCCACATGGTCTTGCAGCGGAACATGGAATGGGCACGTTGCTCGCCGATAAAAGTGGGCCAGTACGCAATCGGATTGCCGCCCACGTTGCCGCCGTGCCACCAGGGGGTGAAATTGGCCGTTACGCCCAGCTTGGCAAAACGATCCAGGTCCGCATCATCCTGAACCCACAGATGGGCGCAGGTGACCTTCACGCGGTACTTGTCTCCCAACGCCTTTCTGGCCATCTCCACACCGTCCAGCACCACGCGGGACGAGGCCTCGCCCACGGTGTGTACGTGCAGGTCCAGCCCGGCTTCATTGAGTTCTTTCAGGATCCCGGCGACCTGCCCGGCATTGAATGCGGTGGCTCCCGTCACACCGGTGTCCACATAGGGCGTCACCATGGCCGCGGTCTCAATCTTCAGGGTGCCGTCCATGAAGATCTTCAGCGTGTGTACCTTCATGTGCTCCGTGTTGAACTCCTCCCGAAAGCGCTTCACGCCCTCCAGGGCCTCTTTCATTTTCCTGGGCTGGGTAAGCACGTAGCACCCGTCCACATAGACCGGCAGCTTCCCCTGCCTGTCCAGCTCGCGCAGAAATGCGTAGCAGCGCTCATTGACATCGTTGTGCTCGGGGAAACCGGCATCGAAGACAGCGTTTACGCCATACTTGACAGAGCTGTCGAGCCAGCGCAGGATGGCCGTGCCGATCTGCTCGTCCGTAAGGTCTTTCACGCTGTCGAAGAGCATGGGCCAGCTGGCAGTCTCGTACGAGTTTCCTGTCAGGTGCCCATCCTTGCGCACAAAATAGGCCAGTCCCGGCACGGGATCCGGCGTTTCATCGCTAATGCCATGTGCCGCCAGGATCTTGGAGTTGACCCAGTTGCTGTGTACTTCTCCCTCCAGAACCAGCATCTCCGCGTCCGGGCATATCGCATCAAGCTCTTCCTTCGAGAGATCTTCCCCATTCAGGCAGGTCCGTTCCATCATGAAACGGTAACGCTTCAGACCCGGATTTTTCTGAATATAATCCGCCATGAAGTCCAAGCTTTCCTTTTTGGTGGAACACATGACAGGCACGCCCAGATCGGTGTATTCAAATCCAACGCCGGTGGTTATGTGGACATGGCTGTCGATGATGCCGGGCATGACCGACGTGAAGATTTTTGCGTTTTTGATGATTTTGTCTGCTTTCATGGTGGTGCGCTTTATTTGTTATTTGTGTCCACGTCCTTGGCGGCCTCAGGCAACTTTTACCAACTGGCCTTCTTGGAATAGTCGACGGGTATAATCTTACTCATAATGACTGAACAGGCATTTTACAAATATAGAAAAATAACAGTGAATATGCAAAACCGCCAACCTGGAATGGGTTGGCGGCAAACAAATGGAGCAAGCCTATTTGCGACTCAAATACGCAGCGACACGCGTGGCGACGTTGGCCTTGATGTTGTTGTAGAAAAGGCCGTAGTCCTCGTTGTGGAAGCTGGCGGCGCCAAAAATGTCCGTGTAGGGGTTGAAGATGCATTCTGCATTGGACACCACCACACCGCGACTGACGTTCACCTGTGCATCGGCGTTAATGTCGTA
This sequence comes from uncultured Bacteroidales bacterium, assembly GCA_900317845.1. Classification (GTDB taxonomy): domain Bacteria; phylum Bacteroidota; class Bacteroidia; order Bacteroidales; family UBA932; genus Cryptobacteroides. The sequence continues at coordinate 14,653 of ONII01000024.1, read as the reverse complement.
CCTGAACTCCTGTTCCAGGGTTTCCAGGCTCAAGATGTATGAGCCCAGGTTCAGGCTTGCGGGCGCGTAAGTGTCGTCCAGTTTCCAGTTCAACGGGTTGATGCTGATGGCGCCGGGCATCCACACCATGTTCTTGGCGTTGGCGTTCCCGGGGCCCTCGGTGTTCCAGCTCACGATAACGCCTGTGTCACTCTCCCCCGTTGCAAACTTCAGGTGCGGATAGTTCTTCAGGTCGTCCTTGGTAACGGCAAAACCAATCACATACGCCGCAATCATGCGCTTGTAATAATCCGGGTGCTCCTTGAAGTACTTCATCAGGCAGAGCTTGGTCATGGCCGAGCCCTGGCTGTGACCGCCAATCATGAACGGACGACCGCCATTGTAGTTCTTGAAGTAGTAGTCCAGCGCCGCGCTGATGTCCGTATAGGGCGTTCCGGTAAGTGCCGTGAGCATGTCGCCGGTCTTTCTCCAGCAATCTTCCTCATATTTCAGGCTCGCCTGACGATAATAGGGAACAAACACATTGGCGACGTCCGCATAAGCACTGGCATGTGCCTCGCACTCATTTGCTATGCCCGCCACCATCTCTTTATTGTCGATGGGGGCAAAATTCGGTGCACCGGCCTCCGAACCGTCATAATTGGTAGCCGGGATATAGAACATGTCCACATCCTTGGTGACAGCGGGAATCTTGCACCAGTTGGTCTTCACGGAATAGTCCGTCGCTTTCTCCCCATTGGCGTCCTTGTTACAGGCCGCCAGGACCAGAGCCATAACGCCCGTCAGGGTCCAAACAAAAATTTTCTTCATCGTGTATGTATTAAAGTTTATCTTATGCTGAGAATCCGTTGGCCGTACAAAAGTAGCCACACCTCCCATAAAGCACAAGAAACCAAAGCCCCTGACAGGCAAGTTTTGACAATTCTGAAACTATTTTCTACGATTCTGAAAGCCGCATCCACGCCGTAGGGGTGGTTCCCACGCTCTGCTTGAAAGCCGCACTGAAGGTGCTATAGCTCCGGAAGCCGCTTTGGTAGGCCAGTTCCTGGGCCGTTTTGGGCTGTTGTGAAGCGATGGACGCATGATAGAGCTTGATGAAGTGCTGAATGCGCAGGCCGTTGATGTAGGCATTGTATGTAGTGCCCTGCAGGGCAAAATGCTTGCTCAGGTAGGCCCGGTTCGTACCTATCTGACTGGCAAGTTTGGAAACGGAAATATCGTACTGCAAATACAACTGCGGTTCCTCGCAATATCGCTTCAGCAGCGCTCCTATATTGCTCACGCGGGATTGTGACAGGCTGTTGACGGGGGCGTCTGCCTGCAGCGACACGGGGGTGCTCAGGTCACTTAACGTCTCTACCCGCCAAACGAGATAAACAATAAGCACGACGCAAACCAACTGCATGGCGTACTGGAAAGCCGGTCCCTTGCCGGAGAACGCATAGACGCCAAAAAACAGCATCATGATGAAGAGCACCACGAAACTCTGCCACACCTCCTTGTGCTCCAGGTCGGAAAAGTTGTCACGCAGCCATCGGCCATATTGCCGTAATGCATGTATCATGTAAATGATCAAGCCGATACTTACCAGCACAAAACAAACATATCCGACGGGCAGAACGGCATAACTGCGGGTGACAATACACCAGGCCCCTGCCAAAACGACGGGCAGCAGCACCACAATGACCGGCCACAGCGGACGCCTGCGGTCTTGCAGCATGACGAGCATGACCATGATGGCCAGGGGAAACACACTCATGGTGTCCAGCAATCCGCCTATAAGGTCGGCCAATAAAACGGCGTCGCTTGACGTAAGGAAGAACAAGGGCATATACCACACGTGGTTCAGTGCGAGGGCGGCAAAGAACGCCGCAGACCAGCGACGCAGGCGGGCCGGCGGCGTAACATCGGGAGCAATGGCGTTGGCCTTACGGAACAGCAGGTAACAACAGGCCATGACAGCCATGGTCATCACCGCCGCATACAGCATGATATAGAGCGTATTCCCCTTGATTTGGTCGTACATGATTGATAAGCCCGTACTATCCTGTTTTCTTCAAAGGTGGCATTTTTTGTCTTTCACCAGGCCGAAGGGGCAGTCTTCGTTCCCTTTGTTTTCACGGTTTGTACACAAACGGGCTTTCGATGACGGGGCCCTCTTTTCCGCCGATGGTGACTTTGCCGATGCGTTTATAATTGGTTCCGCCGCCGATGCAGTGCGTATCTTCTCCCATGGAAGTCTTTTCGGCCGTTACCTTCGTCACTCCGTCCGTGATGGTGATATCACCGACGCTCGATTGCTCGCTGGTTCCAATCCCGGCTGCGTCGGAACCGCCTTTGGTATATACCGTACCGCCGCTTATCAGGATGTTTCCGCACACGGCGTTGTCATTGCCGGAGCCGATGCCGGCGGCGAACGTATTGCCGTCACGGGCGGCCGCCGCCGTAACCGTGCCGCCGCTGATGGTAATGTTTCCGCAGACGGAGGGGTCAAAGCTTGTTTCAAGTTTTTTGTCGCAGCCGGCGCCACTGCCGATGCAGGCGGCATTTGTCCCTCCGTGGGCCGTGACTGTACCTCCGCTGATGGTAATGTTGCCGCATATTGACTCGTAGGATGAGCCGATGCCGGCAGACAAATCCCCGGCTTCGGCCACCACGTTCCCTCCGCTGATGGTGATATCCCCGCATCGGGAACGCTTGCGCCCGGAGCCGATACCTGCGGCAGAGTCACTGTTGTAAGGCACCGCCGTAACAAAGCCGCCGCTGATGGTGATGCTGCCGCACTCTGACAGGCCGCCAGCGCCGATTGCGGCGCTGTTCATACCGGAGACAGCACGGATGGTACCCTCCAGGATTTCAATGTTGCCACAGTTTATTTGCTCATAATTCGCACCGCCTATTCCGGCCCCCCGTCCGCTACTGCCTGCTTCCAGTTTGCCGTTCCCTTTAATGCGGAGCGTCTTGCCTTCGGGCACAAAGATTCCGGGATAATTCTCATGGAAGCCCCTGACAATATTGGATGCCTCCAATACGATGGTCGCGTCCCCTGTCGCCGTAATGCCGGCCCACTTGTAAGCCTCGTTGTTTTCTCCGTAAATCACTGCGTTTTTCAGCGTGACAACGGCCCCGTCGGCTATGGTAATTTTATAGTTGCCTCCGAGGATTCCCGAAAGCGTTTCGCCGTCTTTTGCCTCATAATCGGCCGTAAGGGAGGCAAGGTCCACCACCTTGACGGTGCTTTCCTTGTTGCAAGACAGCGCCGGAAGCATGGCGAAAACGACGGCGGCAAAAGGATAGAGTAACTTTTTCATAAAGATGACATTCCCAAGAATAATGGTCTGAGCTTTCATACTTATTTTTTTAATGTTCCTTTTACGTCTTTTTCAATCTCGGAATACAGGTTGTCTATTTCTGACTGGGTATAATCGGACTCGTCAAAAGTCTTGCTGGGTATAATCGGACTCGTCAAAAGTCTTGGAAAAAGTCACTTTGACGCTCGCAAGCTGTCCGGCCGCCCTGCGGTCCCGCCGGAGGTCGTGCCCGGTAAGGAGGATATAGTCACAGATGGTGTCCCCCATGAACCAGAACAGAACGAAGAACAACTCACGCGAAATCTCGTCCAGCCCTTCCGAGAGCCACAGCAAAAAGGCGGCTGCCACCAGGCCCACGGACATGATGACAAAACGCTTGGTATGCCGGCTCTCCTCCTTTTCCACCAGGCCCAGCTTGTAGGCATAATACTCGCTGATGAGGTTCTTGACAATCATTCTCTCCTCGTCCGTCAGACAGTCCTCGATAATGTTCACCACGATGGGGCACTCGGGAGGAACCACCGACGCTCCCAGTTCAAGGAAGTCGGCAAAGTCCTGATTCAGCGTCTCGTAGCGCCGGACGCTGAAGGGGTGGACAATATCGTAAAAGGAAGAAATCTTGCACGGGAAGGTGACAATGCCGTTATCAATGAAATCCCGGTGCAGCAGATAATCCATCCGTCCCTTTCGGGACTCGAACAAGTCGCCAATTCTTTTTTTCATCATTGTTCAGCGAAGATGATTCCTTTGTCTTTAAAACGTATTTCCATGATTAGCTTTTTAGTTCGTCTGCATCAAGGGTAGATATGGACACGGTGGCCGATTTTTCATCGGCACCCTGATGCACCCTGATGTCCTTATAGACAAAAGATCCATATTTCTGCCGCGTGGTGCCGTCAATGAGATCGAAATGAATAGAGTAGGTGCCTACCGGAAGGGAAAACTTGACCACCTGGTCCTTACTGAAGGATTCGGTAGATACATCCGCCTGCTTGCCATTGCTGTCGTACACCGTAACGTGTGCCATCTCGTAGGTGGAGGCATTTTTCAGGGCAATGACCCCCCAGGGAACACGGTTGGGGGCATCCAGGAACCAACTGAACGAGGGCACGTCAATACTAAAGGTTTTTTTGTTGGAATCGTATTCTAATGCGCAACGCCAGTGATGCCAGGCAGCGTAGGAGATATCTATCTTGGTCTTGAGCATGTATGTCTGGGTGTCATAGTCTTTGGCGGAACCCACATGCCAGGCCCAGTTGGTATTGGCATAGAAATCGCTGCGGACTGTTTTGGGGAAGTTCGCGTCCATTTTGTCCTTATTGTCCCAGTAGTCCGTCATCTTCACGTTCTTGGTAGTATAATAATTGTAATGGACAGCGGAAGGCGAAGAAGAGTCCACCGTGAATTCAATGGTACTGAGTTCATAATTGGTAGAACTGCTCCAGCCGCCGCCAATGGTGAGGCTGGGCATGAGTGACCACTGGCCGGTATCCCCCATAAAACCGCCGCCGCCGCTTATCGTGCCGCCGACATTGAAGCTTTTCCCTTCGGAATACTGCCTGGACTGGTTCTTGTTTTCGGGGATGGGGCGCTCGAAATAATCTATGTCACGGATGGCAGAACCGTCAGTGTTGACCAAACTGGTAACCACATCCATTCCGTTGAACCAATAGCCATACAAACGGTTCGCGGACCAGCCATGTTTATGTTCTGCAGGATGCCACATTTCTTTGTTATGCGGGGTGATGCGGGAGACGACAATATAGTAATCGCCGGCAGCATTATTGCCATTGGAACTTTGCTTAAAGATGGGGTAAACACGGATGTCCACATCTATGGAACCGGTTCCCGCAAGCATATCAGGGGGAAAGATGATACCTTTGTCAATCTGTTTATTCAGACCGAAATTAAAGGAGTTGGGGCAGCGCTGGCCCAGCTGCTCCAGGTTGCCTTTCATGTTGGTCACAAAATCCGCCTTGGTCTGTGCCTGCTCGGCAACAGCGCCCTCCAACCATTCGACAAAAGCGGCGAGACAACTCTCGTAGTAGGTTAGGACATATGTCTCGAGTTCTGTTTCTTCTACTTCCCCCAACGCTTTGTTGGCCTCCATCATAGCATCCCATTCGGCCTGACTCCAGGTGGACTCAAACTCCTCCGGATCAGAGTCTTCGCCTGCCGCCCACAGGGTATAGGTAAATCCCTGAGCATAGCCATTGTAACAGTGAAGCAGCGGATAATATTCGTCACTCTCTATGGAAGCGTAGTTCAGGTCCACGCCCATCTGCGCAAAATCTTCGTCCATGCCCTCATAGTGCGGGAACACGATGAAAGCATCATTGGCAATGGCTTTCAGGAGGGACGGCGATTTTGCCTTAATCTCCGATTCGCCCACAAACACAACCTGGGCGCGAGCCATGTCAGTAGAGAGCGGGAAGAGTTCCTTGATGGCTTCCTGCATTTCGCTCTCATAGGAAAGGATATCACCCACATAGACGGAACCGCGGAAATAATGCCACCAGAACTCCTGGGAGCTGTCTTGAGCCGGCGTCTCCGGATTGAGCGTCTTGTCACAGGCGGTCATCAGCACCATAGCGGCAATGACCGAGAGAAAGGAGAATAATCTTTTCATTTTTGCGTATTTGATGATTTTGTCTGCTTTCACAGTTATGCTTGTCGTTAAATTTACTTTGCCTTATATGCAGCGATGCGCTTGGCAACGTTCTCCTTGATGTTGTTGTAGAAGATGGAGTAGTCGTCCTGGTGGTAGCTCTGCGGGCCGGCAAAGTCCACCATTTCATTGGCTACGGCGCGGGCATGGGTAACCACCGTACCGCGGGAGAGGCACACCTGGGCATCGCCGCCAATATCCTGGATGGAGGTAGTCATGGTCTTTTCGTCGGCCACCATCGAGCCCAGGTTCATGCTGGCGGGCGCATAGGTCTCGTCGCGCTTCCAGTTGAGCGGGTTGATGCTGATTCCGCCGGGCAGCAGCGCGCAGTTGGGCCTATTGGCCTCCACGTTTTTGGGACCTTCCGCGTGCCAGCTGATGATAACGCCTGTATCGGTCTCTCCGGAGGCAAACTTCAGGTACGGATAGGCCTCCAGGTCTTCCTGGGTGATGGAGTAGCCTATAGCGTAGGCCGCCACCATGCGCTTGTAGTAATCCGGATGCTCCTTGAAGTAGCGTTTCAGGACCAGCCGGAGGATGGCCGATCCCTGGCTGTGCCCGGCAATGACAAAAGGACGGCCGCCGTTGCAGTGTTCAAAGTAGTAATCCAGCGCATCGACAATATCCCCATACGGCGTGCCACCAACCAGCGGTCCGTCAATGTTCCCGGTCTTGAGCCAGGCCTCCGCCTCTATCCGCATGCCGGCCTGGCGGTAGTACGGAATGAATACGTTGGTGGATTCCTCGAACACACTGGACTTGATGGCATGCTCTACATCTATGCCGGCGAGCATCTCCGCGTTGTCCATCGTAGCATAATCCGGGTCTCCCTCATTGCCGAAATACACGGTAGAGTAGATGTAGAACGTATCCACGTCCTTGGTAATTTCCGGGAACTTGTACCAGTTGCCCTTCTTGGCGTAATCAATCGGATTCATTATTTTGTCATTTTGTATACTTGCTTTCCCTCGAAGTACGTGGCTTCGGGCTTGGCTTCGTGAATCTCTGTCACGGGGCAGGACAGGACGTCCTTGTCCACCAGGAGGAAGTCGGCGTATTTGCCTTCGCAGATGCTGCCTCTTTCCTTTTCGAGGAACAGCTGCCGGGCCACGTTGATGGTCAGGGAGGCGAGGGCCTGCTCCCGGGTCAGAAGCTCTTCCGGCCACCAGGGCTTGCCGTCCTCCCCGTGAAGCACGCCCGTCACGGCAATTTCCATGATGCCGAACGGGTCGTCGGGGCTGCCGCTGAGTGCCGGGAAATCCGAGTGGGAGCTCACGTTGATGCCATGATCGAAGTAGGATTTCATGGGATAAGACTTGTCCTCCACGCCGGCAGGAGCCAGGGCGTGTTCCCGGATATATTCAGGCGCATTGGTGGGACAATGGTGCCAGTGCATGCCGGCGACGGCATACATGTTATGGCCGGCCATGCGTTTGTAATCCTCGGGGTTGACGTTGCGGACATGTACCAGCGTATTGCGCAGCTCGTCCTTTCCGCCGTTCGCATACGCGCTCACCACATAATTGACGGCCTTGTTGCCCATGGTATGGACGTGCATGGTGAGGCCGCTGGCATTGACCTTGCGCGTAATCTCGGTCAGTTCCTCTTCCGTCCAGTTGGCCAGCCCCTGGTGCCCGTCCGGATAGAGCGGCTCCACAAATCCGGTCCGGCCTTCCACGGTGCCGTCCATAAAGAGCTTGAACCAATTGGTTTTCAGGTGCTTGGTTGCGTATTTCTGGACTTCAACGGCTTTGGACAAGGCCTCATCCACGTTCCCCCAGCTGTCCGTCTCATAGGTCAGGGCCAGAATCATGTTCATCTCGCCGGCTTTGTCCGCCTCATGGGCCGCCTTGAAGAAATTGATATTGTTGAAATAGTTTCCCCAGCCGTCGATATACATGATGTACCCTTCCGACAACAACTGCTCCTGGATTTTTTTCACGACTACCTTAGCCACATCCAGGGGGTAGAGGTGCTCGGTGTCCAGGGAGAAACGCACGAACGTACCGGCCTGTTCTTTCAGGAAACCGGTAGGGGTGCCGTCGGGCCCCATCACAATTTCTCCGCCGCGGATATCCTTGTCCCGCTTGAGTACGGTGCCGTCGGCCTTCATGATGCCGGCCCGGACCAGGCAAAGCGTATTGGCCAGGCCCTTGTGGCCTTCGTCATCGGCAAAGTAAACGGGGATGTCGCTGCAAATGGCATCCAGCTGCTGCCGGGTGGGCATGTTGTCCATGAAGGCGATGTAGTTCCAGCCAAAGCCAAAGACGGTTGTGGCACCGGTTTCCCGGGCCTTCTTGACGGCGGCGGGAACCACCTCCTTCAGGAACTCTTCCGGGGTTGTTTTCCCGGAGACCACCGTTCCCACCATGGGCAAGGCAACGCCAATGGAATAATGCGCGTGACCGTTGCCGCAGGCGGGCATCACGAGCCCCTTCCCGGTGTAGTCCAGCACCTGGGTCTTTCCCGGGTCGATAAAGGCCTCTGCGCCCTTTTTGTCACCCACATAGACGAACTTGCCGTCTTTCACGGCAAAAGCTTCCGCCAGCTGATTGTTTTCGGAAGTAAAAATCTTCCCATAGACCACAAGGTCTGCACTTGTTTTCATAACTGTTTGTTGTTACTTGTTTTTATACGCAGCAACGCGCGTGGCAACGTTGTCCTTGATGTTGTTGTAGAACAGGCCGTAGTCTTCGTTGTGGAAGCTGGCCTCGCCAAAAATCTTGGTGTAGGGATTGAAGGGGCAGTCCGCGTTGGTCACCACCACGCCGCGGGCCACGTTCACCTGTGCATCGGCGTCAATATCGTACACCAACTCGCGCTCCAAGGTCTCCAGGTTCAGGATGTAGGAGCCTAGGTTTTCGTCGGCGCTGGCATAGGTATCGTCCAGTTTCCAGTTTAACGGGTTGATGCTGATGGCGCCGGGCATCCATACCATGTTCTTGGCGTTGGCGTTCCCGGGGCCTTCGGTATTCCAGCTCACAATGACGCCCGTGTCACTCTCCCCCGTTGCAAACTTCAGGTGGGGATAGTTTTTCAGGTCATCCTTGGTAACGGCAAAGCCAATCACATAGGCCGCAATCATGCGCTTGTAGTAATCCGGGTGCTCCTTGAAGTATTTCATCAGGCAGAGCTTGGTCATGGCCGAGCCCTGGCTGTGGCCGCCAATCATGAACGGACGGCCGCCATTGTAGTTCTTGAAGTAGTAGTCCAGCGCGGCGCTAATGTCCGTGTAGGGCGTTCCGGTAAGGGCCGTGAGCATATCGCCGGTCTTCCTCCAGCAGTCTTCCTCATACTTGAGGCTGGCCTGCCGATAATACGGGACAAAGACGTTGGCCACATCCGCATAGGCACTGGCATGCGCCATGTATTCGTCGGCAATGCCGGCAACCATCTCCTTGTTGTCGATAGGCGCAAAATTAGGGGCGCCGGCCTCCTCGCCGTCGTAATTGGTGGCCGGGATATAGAACATGTCCACATCCTTGGTGATGGTGGGGATCTTACACCAGTTGGCCTTCACGGAATAGTCCGTGGCTTTCTCGTTCGCGTCCTTGCTGCAGGCAGCCAGGCACAGGGCCATAACGCCCATCAGGGTCCATACAATAATCTTTTTCATCTATTAAAATCAGTTTATTTCGTTAAGACCTCTAACATTTTTGGCTCAAAACAAGGACGAGCCTTGCTTGAAGCGGGCATTCTCGACCGAAACTAGTTTGCCGGGATACCGTTTACCGAGGAGATTTCCGTGGTGGCAGCGGCCTCGTCCTGGCCTTGATGGACCTCCACACCGTCGTACTTCCAGGAAGACAGCTTCTGGTTTGTGTTGGCGTCGATGATATCCCAACGGACAGAATACGTACCTAGCGAAAGGGCAATCTTGGCCACCTCATTCTTGCTGAAGCTTTTGGTCAGCTTGGCCGTCTGCTTGTTGCTTGCATCATAAACGGTAACATTCGCCATCTCGTTATCGCTTGTGTTCTTCAGGGCGATGATACCCCAGGGAACGCGGTTGGGGGCCGCCAGCGTCCAGCTCACCGCAGGCACGTTCACGGGGTGCGTCTTCTCATTGGAAGAGAACTCATCTGTCCCACGCCAATGATGCCAGGAGCCGTATTTGAGATCCACCTTGGTCGTGATTTTAAACGACTTGGTATCATTGTCGTCCACGGTGGCGGAGGGGATGTGCCAAATCCAGAAGCTTCGGCCGGAGAATTCCGTCCGGGTGGCCAGCGGGTAATACTCGAGTTCCTTTTCTGCGTCGCCCAGTCCGTCCTTCAACTTAAAGCCGGTAGACCTGTAATTGTACGCTACAGCATTCGGGTCATAGGTATCCCGTTCAAACTCAATGGTTTTCAACTCATAGCTCACGGAACTGGACCAGGTGCCGCCGGCGGTGAGCGAGCCGCCCACCATGCCTCCCTTTTTCTTTGCGCCTCCATTGATGGTTCCGCTGATGGACTGACTGGTGCCGGTGGTATATTTCTTGGAGTCGTTCTTGTTCTCAGGGCGGGGAATCACGTAATAGTTCAGCCCTGAGATAGAGGTACCATCGGTGTTCAGAATGGAGGTGGACACGTTCATCTCCTTGAACCAGTAACCAATCACACGGTTCTGCGTTCCGCCGTGATTGCCCTTAAAAGGTCTCCACATTTGCCCGTTGTGCGGCGTGATGGTAGAAACAACCGCATAGTAGTCGCCGGCTTTATCGTCATTGGCCGACTGCATATAGGCCGGGAAATACCGGAAGTCGACGTCCACGGAAGAACTGCAGTTCAGGATATCCGGATCCGAGAGCGTCCCTTTGTCGATCTGCTTGTTCAGGTTAAAAGCAAGGCGGGCATGCTCGCGACGGCCAATCAGCTCCAGCTTGAATTCCATCTCTTTATAGTAGTCGGCCTTCACCTCCTCCGGATCCTGCTCCGCGAAGGATTCCAGCAGCCAGTCAATCAGCGCATCCATGGACATCTCCGACTCGTTCCAATCCCATTCCTCATCGTCTTCATCGTCACCGTCTTCCTCGCCCTGATACTTTTCGTTTTCCTTTACCATCGCCTCCCAGGCTTCCGGGGTCCAGCTGCTCTCAATTTCTTCTGCCTCCCCTGCTTCCGGGGCCTGGTACTCCGTATAGAAATAGCCCCCTCTATAGCTGCTGTAGCAGTGGTACAAAGGGGTATATCCGCTATCTTCGTCCAGCGTTGCGGAACTGTTCTCTATCCCCAGCGGAGATACATCGACCCCATGCGGATACACGATGAATGCCTGATTGTCGATAGCCGCTTTGAGGTCGGGATCGTTGGCTTTCACATCGGACTGACCAATGAAAAGAACCAGGGCCTCGCGCTTGTTGCCGGACATGGGGAAGTACTCACGGATGGCCTCCTGCATTTCTGCGGAAAACGCGGAAATATCCCCTACATAGGCAGGGGAACGGAAATAATCCACGACTTTCTCTTTGTCGTCCCCGCCTTTGGGCGAATCACTGGGCACAGGGTCCCTCTTGCAGGCCACCAGGAGCACGGTGACAATAAGGGCAGGAAAAAGGTAAAATAACTTTTTCATAAGCTCGCGATTAATTGATTAACAACTAAGGCATATAATAATTGGTGAGGAAATAACTCCTTTCCCAATCTACAATATTAAGTTCGGATTCCGCCAAGGGATGGATGTCTTTCTCATCCAGCACCATCACCGGCTTGTCCTCAAGGTTGTACAGCGGCCACTCCGGGGAGGGGGTGCCGGTACGGGCGAACTGTATCCACAGCTTGCGCATGGCGCGGCAGAACGCCTCGTCGTAGGCCCTTCCCGTAAAGTCCTGGAATTCAGGGTGGTTAAACACCACGGAGAGCTCCGACGCATGTCCGCTTTTAATCAGGGGCAGGGCCGATTCTACCGTGTAGTAGTAGGTGTACGACTTGCCACCGGCTTTAGCTTGTGCCTCCGACAGGCGGATTTGCGGGGCAATGAACATGATTTGGCTGAACAGCCGCACGGTGGCCTCGTAGCGCTCTCCGGGAATAGCGTCCATGTAGCTTTTTACCAACGCTTTTTCTGCGTCGGGCAGCTGCGCTAGCTTCTCTTCCAGGCGACTATCGGCCCAGGCATTCCAGACATCTACGCCCACAACGCCCAGGAAGGTGTTCATCTCGTCCTTGTTGCAGCCCTGCAGGAGCACGATATCCTTGGCAGCACCTTCTTCGTAGGCCTTCCAGGTGTCCAGGGGCAGATACTTCCCGTCCCTTTCCGGGAATGTGCGAATACCCAGCTTCTGGAAAAAGCCGTAGAGATTGGTCCATACCTCCGCCAGTTTTTCGGCGCTCACCTGCTTAAGGTCTGCTACCGTCTTGCAGCCCAGCGCCTCCATCACCTTGTCCGTGCAGGCAATCGCCTGCTCCGGAGTGCGGGTCTGCGTGGGAGAGCCGCTCTGGATAATGGCCCGTCGGAAATACCGGTGGGAGCCCTTTACCAAAGGAAGCAGGGAGCAACTGGCGCCGCCGGCAGACTCGCCCCAGATGGTCACATTTTCCGGGGCTCCGCCAAAAGCGGCAATGTTCTCATGCACCCACTTGAGGGCCATCATCTGGTCCATGAGGCCCAGATTGGGGGCATCCTGGTAATCTGCTCCATCGGCCAGGTGGGCCAGGTGGAAAAAGCCCATGAAGCTCACCCGGTAGTTGATGGTGACAAAAATCACATCCGGATTCTCCTTTACCAGATTCACACAGTCGTACTGCGGGTCCGTGGTGCCGCCTACCTCGAAGGCGCCGCCGTAAATCCACACCATGACCGGCCTTCCGGCAGCAGAGCCTTCCGCCTTCCAGATGTTCAGGGACAGGCAGTCCTCCCCCATCGGGTAAAGGGCCGCGGGGTCTCCGGGCGACTGGACGGGACTTTTCCCATAGTAAAAGGCCTCGAACACGCCGTCGCAAGGCGTAACGTCCACCGGGGCTTTCCAGCGAAGGTCCCCCACGGGCTGCGCGCCCACATAGGGAATGCCCTTGAAGGAAAGGACGTTCTCCTGCTTTTGACCCACGAAGGTGCCGTTTATACACTTGACCGCCAACGACTTGTTATACTTTCCGTCCGTAACGGGACGATTCTCGCCGTATTTAGGGATGACTGCACTCATAACGCGTAATACTTGGTAAGGAAATAGGTTCTCTCCCAGTCCACAATCTGCCGCTCCGCCTCTTTCTCCGGGTGAATGTCAAACTCGTTCAGGATCATCACCGGCTTGTCCTGCGGGTTATACAGCGGCCACGCCGCCGACGGGACACCCGTCACGGCAAACTGTACCCACATCTCTCGCATGGCCCGGCAGAAGTCTGCGTCAAAGGCGCGTCCCAGGTCCGAGCTGTATTCCGGATGATGGAACACGATGGAAAGCTCTATGGCATGGCCGCATTTCATGATGGGGTCCGGCGACTCCGGCGTGAAGTAATACACGTACGCCTTGCCGCCGCTTTTGGTCTGCTCCTCCGCAAGGCGGAAAATGGGCGCATTGAACCAGCTCTGGCTCAGCAGGCTGGCGCCCGGCTGGAAGTAGTCCCCCTTCACATCCTTCATATAGCTGTCCACCAGCGCCTTTTCCTCCGGAAGCAGCCGGGCGAACTTCTCTTTCAGGCGGCCCTCCACCCAGGCGTCCCAGCCTTCCAGGCCGAAGCTGGATACAAAGAAGTTCATCTCGTCCTTGTTGCAGCCGATGAGTATGTCGATATCCTTGGCCGCACCGGCGGCGTATGCCGCGAACGTGTCGGTGGGCAGGTGCTTTCCGTCCCGCTCCGGGAACTGGTGCAGGAAAAGCACCGCCGTAGCGGTTTCCAGCAGCTTCTCGCCGTCCACCTTCAGGAGATCGGCCACCGTCCGGCAGCCCAGGGCATCCATCAGCTTCTCCGTGCACGCGATGGCCTCTTCCGGGGAACGGGTCAGGTTCACGGAACCGCTCTGGGCAATGAGCCGATGGAAGTACTGCTGGGAACCCGGAATCAGGGGCAGCAGGGTGCAGCTGCCAGCTCCGGCGGATTCACCCCAGATGGTCACGTTGTCCGGGTCTCCGCCAAAGGCTGCAATGTTCTCGTGCACCCACTTGAGCGCCTTCACCTGGTCCAGCAGGCCCAGGTTCTGGGCATCCGGATACTCGGCGCCGTCCGGCAGATGGCTCAGGTGCAGGAAACCCATCACGCCCAGGCGGTACGCAATGGTAACCACGATGACCTCCGGATGTTCCGTCACCAAATTGCAGCAGTCAAACACAGGGTCCACGGTGCCGCCCGCCTCAAACCCGCCGCCGTGAATCCACACCATGACGGGCTTTTTCCGGGCCGATATCTCATCGGCCTTAAACACATTCAGGTACAGGCAGTCCTCGGACAGGTAATACATGGAACCGGTCTCCAGCGCAGCGTTGCCATAGGCGCTCCGGGCATTGTAATAGGCCTCGAACACACCGTCGCAAGGGGCTGCGTCCACCGGGGCTTTCCAGCGGAGGTCGCCTACCGGCTGCTTCCCTACATACGGGATGCCCCGGTAGGCAATGATGTTTTCTTTCTTCCTGCCCACAAACGTGCCGTTGATGCACTTGACAGCAAGCGATTTGTCATAATTTCCGTCGGTGATGGGATGGTTCTCCCCGCCATACATGGCTTTCAGGGCCTCTCTGATTTCAGCTAATTCCATG
>ONII01000009.1 GCA_900317845.1 uncultured Bacteroidales bacterium | reverse complement strand
TGAGAAAATAATCCTATATTTGCCAAACCAGGCTTGAAACGTTAACTCAAGTGGGTGGTTATCGCCGAAATGCCTGGGTGGTCATCGCCGAAATCCGCACTCTGGCTCGCCAAATGGCAGGAAGCCATCGACTTCCTGGAAACCAATCACCGCAAACCCTCCAAGTTTATCGCGGAGGAGCGCAACATGCGCTCTTGGTGGAAGCACAACAAGAAGTTGATGAATGCCGGGGAGTTGAAGCCGGAGAGGGTGGAGATGTTTGAGAGGTTGCTGGAGTTGGGGGAGAAGTACAAGCACGTGAATCAGTATCAATAATCATTACCTTATCATGCCTGACTACGATTTTCAGATACTCCTGCCGCGCGTTTGCGGCTCGGGGCGTGGAGTTAAGTGCTTGACACACAGTTAAATATGTAAAAACGGTTAGGCTAAACAACCTAACCGTTTTTACATAAGTAGCTGATAATTAGCAAATTGTCTCCACGGGCGTCAGCGCACCCCCACGGGCGTCAGCGCACTTCCTCGCACTCCGCTCACCATCCCCCAGGGACCTCGCCGCCCAAACTGAATCTCCACGCTTCCACCTCCTACGGCACTTTCCAGAAGCGAGGGATCAGTAATCCGCCCAATCCTGGTATAGCTGTAACTGGTGCTGAAGGTCTTGTAGAACACCACCACGCAGTTGTTGCCGTAGAGGGGCTAATTACAATTATTTCGCCATTTCAGGGCGTGCTCCCTCGGCCCGCATCGGCCCTTTTTTTGTGGGCATCGGCATCGGATTTATCGGCCAGCCAGACAGCCCTGAAAAAGCTACCCAGTTACCGCCCCAAGATTTGCTTTTCCCACGTGAAGGGTGTATCTTCACGCGAAAAGGAAACCTATGGAAACTATTACAATGTGTTCCGGGGGTGCCCAGGGGGCGGCCCCGGTTATCGTCTTCCGCCTGGACGACGGGGGGCAAACCTTTTATCATTCAACCGGCATTCAGGCATTGCCGCAGGAAGCGGAAAAGGATAACGCGCTCAGGGACAAGCTGGAAACGCATAAACTGGCCATGTGCAAGGCCTACACGCTCATGCAGCTCCGCCGGATGGATATGAACGACCGGATCTTTGAGATGCAGGTGGGCCGGGTGCTGTCCCAGGGGGGAGCGCAGGTGGTCAACAGCAGGCATGAGCCCCTGTTTGGCCGGTACATGCGCTATGTCGAGGAGGTGCATAAGGTTGGGGTGGTGGGGGAGTCGCGGTATGCCCAACTGCTGTGCAAGGCCCGGAAGTTGTGGCGATTCCTGGTGATCAATGGGCTGACGGGTTTATCGGCACGGGAATTTGACGCCTCTTTGCTGCTGGAATATCGGCAATTTGTGTACGATGAGTATAAGTACGTGCCCCTGTATCCGCAGCTTTATCCCAAGGGTGGGGGACGCCGGGCTCCCAAGAAGCGATGCAAGAATAATACGGTGGTGAGCGATTTGCTGGCGCTGAAGGCATTCTTCAGCGAATTGGAGGATACGGGGGAGATTCGGCGCTCGCCTTTCAGGAAGCTGTCAGGCGAGAAGCGACGTTCGGTCATGCACGTGGAGTATGACGAGCCGTTTTATTTGCGGGCCGATGAGTTCCGGCAGATTCTCTCCTGCCCGGTACCGGCGGATTTGCAAGGGGCGAAGGATATGTTTGTTTTGAATTGTGCGCTGGGGTGCCGGATAGGGGACTTGAAGAAGCTGAGTATGGAGAAGGTGGCGGTGTCGGAGGAGGGGATTCCGTATGTGCATTATATCCCGTCCAAGACTGCAAGGGTGAGTAAGCGGGAGGTTATGACGCCGTTGATTAAGCCGGCTTATGAGATTATCCGGCGGACGCACTTTGGCTTTAACGGGCACAATCCTAATTATGAGAAGCAGCTGTATAACAAGGCTTTGCGGCGGCTCCTGAAGTTTTGCGGAATTGACAGGCCCGTGTGTTTGTATGATCCGGAGGTGGGGGATACGGTGTATCGGCCCTTATATGAGGTGGCTTCTTCCAAGCTGGCGCGCAAGACACATGTGGATATGCTCAATAAGGTGCAAATCAACTACTATGCGGCGGGGCTGCATCGCGAGGGCTCCAAGGCGGTGTTCCGGTATACTTCGCTGGAACTGGCGGACCGTTTTGCGCTCCTGAACGCCGCGTTCGGGGAGGAGGGGTATAAAGTGGAAGGATTATAAGTGTTTGGGTGTCAGTAATAGGCCCTGGCATCGGCCGGCCCCAGCTGGATAGCGGGAATGGTAGAAGACAATCACGCCTTCGCACGATGGGGACGTCCCTCCCAATATGATTGTGGAGGAGAGGTCAGCAACCACATCAGGTTGCTGACCCGTTTTATATCATGAGAGTGATAGTTTGAAATTAAGAGGTATGATCGATGAGATTCTAAACCATCTATAATAATCATTTTCATTAATGCGCATAATACGCATAAGGTCTTTTTCGCTATAACCCAGTTCACGCTTATATAGCATAAGAGAATCACGAATAACCGTAGGGGTCTCTGCCGCTAAAAGGATGGGCTCTTCTCTATTATATCCTTTTTTTGAGAATGTTATTTGAAATGCTCGATAGGTGTTTTCAGAGATGCAGTGTAAATCTTTAGCCCTACGAATAAGAGCTCTCATCGAGACTTTCCATCTCTTCTTCAATTCAGCTAAAGTGGATAGGTTTAAGTTATAGAGCATTAAACCAATTTCATCTTCTGGCATTAGAAAGTCAGACGCAAATTCATCAGCCTGCTGCTCTAGTTCTTCAGAGCCAGGTCTTCCTTGCCCAAGGTGCATCACAATATGTCCGATCTCATGGGCTAAAGAAAACCTATTACGGTCATTGGGCATTTGGCTATTGAGGAAAATGATCTTGTGACCGGAACTTGTGATGGATGATAATCCGTCCAGTTTATTGGTCCCAAAATCAAACTTAAAAACCAAGATGCCATTCTTTTCCAGGGTCGCTGTTAAATTGGGAACGGGTCCATTCGTTATTCCAAGTTTTTTCCGAATCGTCGCAGCAATTTCTTTAACAGAATACTCATCAGGTGATAGTGATGGAAGGTTACATTCGGGAAGTTCTATAGGCTCAAGGAGATCATCAAGAACTAATTTCAAGACTCTAATCTGTGCCTTGAATGACTCGATCGTTTTAACCGGAATAGTAATCTTGCGTCTAAAGTAGAAGTGCTCCTCTACAGACTGGTCATCACTTCTTTTAAAAAAACTGACGGGGAAATCATAAGCCGTAGCAATACTATCAAAAACAGCTTCTGGTAATTGCTGAATTTGATTTTCTGCTTTGGATAGTTTGCCTTGAGAAATGCCAATCAAATTGGCGGCTTGCTCTTGGGTGAATCCTCGGAGTTGTCTTGCTACCTCTAAAAGGGCATAATTATAACACTCCATTATAAAGCTTTCTTATGATTGGATTTCTTGAATCGAGGAGTATATGTTTCCGTAGAACTGTCCGTGTTACTATTATCGGGAAGAGTAATACTCGAGATCTCCGAAGAACTGGTCGGCAAAATATAATCGAGTTCAGTTCCGTCTCCTTTGATGTATTTAAAAGATATTGAACTGATTGAATCTCGTAGTGGACTAATGGTATATTCAATGGTGATAACATGCTTATCTAGTTCTTGGTTTTGAATAGCTTTATCTATCCTGGTTCCATTAGAAATAACTCCGGATTTTCGAAGCACATAAAAATAGCCGTTGAATTCGAAATACTGTTTTTTGTTTCCAGAGATATCACTGTAGAACATGGGTTTTATGTCGCCTGGGAGTAAAGACGCATTTTGCATAATCTGCGCAAACGCCCCGTCGTGCAGAACGTCCGATTGGGCACGGAGCGTTAAAGGCTGAATTTCGCACATGTTGAGCATATTGGAGAACGCAGATTTAATGGAAGAAGTAATCCACTCAGCGACATGTTCATTAATATGTTCTCTTACAAAAACTTCGGGGTCGAAGGTTCCCTTGTTATCTGGGAACAGGCTATTTTGAAAGTGTATCATAAACTTATATTTTTGTTGCTACAAATATAGTAAAAATATTCCTATGCTTTGCAACATTTATTTGAAATTTATTCCGACAACCTAACGGTATGTTATAGAGCTCTAACTACTAAGCATTCCGATGGGGCAGAGGGACCTGACTAAAAAGTAGCCTGATGCTATTCCACAGAAGCCTAGAAACTGAATATTGGGTCATGGCCCTAAAAGAATATATAGAGTTTGCTCATCCGGCTTATGGCCCAAATGCGTTTTGGCGATTAATTGAGTATGTTGATTTAGAACGAGGATGGGAAGCCTCTATGTTTTTTACTTACATGTACTTTCGTTGGATGAAAAAACGATACTCTTTGGAGTTCCAGTATTGGGTTAAGCCTACGGTGAGGAGAATGGGAGGAAACAGGGGGGGGCAGATGCCGAAGCATCTGCCTTTTTTGTAACCATCGACCCTGGAGAATATAGAAAGAGATTATCATCTGATAATCTAAAAATATCAGCGAAAAATCTGATATTTATTTGTTATCAGGAAAATATTTGATATTTTTGCATCGGATATAAGATAATTGCTGTATGATAGCTACAATTTCCGCAGATATCGTCCGATCGACCTCGTTACAGACGGAGGACTTGTTAGTTCTCCGTGAAAGATTAAAGAGGCTGCTTGACGATTTCGAACAAAGCTATCCTGGTTTTTGGGCCAGGATTGTAAGGGGGGATAGCATAGAATGTGTTGTGCCAGAGTATCGTTATTCTCTTCGGATTGCTATCCTTATCAAACTTTTCGTTAAGATTTTGGTAGATGGATTTGAATGCCATGAGTTGCTTCATCGGCACGGTATAAGGTTCTCAATTGGAATTGCTGATATAAGTTATGCCGATAAGGTGGAGGACATCATTAACGGACCTGCTATCTATTTGTCGGGCAGAAATCTTGATGATATCAGTAGAAGGGATTTGTTTTCGGCATTTGAGATAGAGGCGGTTCCCGCTGCATTTAACGATTGTATGGAGTCTTATGTGGCACTGCTTAGCAATCTTGTTGATTCCTATTCGGCGAAGCAGGCGGAGGTGGTATTTTACAAGTTGATGGGACATAAGGAAGTCGATATCAGCAGAAGACTGGGTATCTATCAATCGGCAGTGAACATGCGATCGACCAGTGCCCAATGGGGGCTGCTAAATACCGCTATAAAGGATTATGAACAATTAGATTTTAAGGAGTTATGTGGGTAGAGTTGTTTTTATGTATTCTTTTAGCACACCTGGTAGCAGATTATGTTTTCCAAACGTCGGCCTCTTGTAAAAACAAGACGGAAAAGCATTGGTGTAGTGTCCATCAATACATTCATGCCCTGATTGTTTTTGGATTGACATGGCTTGTCTCATGGGACGTTGATTTTTGGTTGCCGGCATTGTTTGTCGGCCTTTCGCACTTCGCTATTGATATCTGGAAGTCATACAGGCCGGATAACATTAAATGGTTTGTTGTCGATCAAATTTCCCATGTTTTGGTTCTTGGCTTGGCGGCATATCTTTGGTGTGAGGGACATTGTTGGGCGATACCTTCATGGGGATCACTCAAATATGTTGTTGTTTTAATCTCAATTCTGATATGCTGGAAGCCGGCTAACATCTTCATTAAACTCTTACTGAAGCAGAATTGTGTTAAGATTCCGGAGGAAAATAAAGACGCCCAGTTTAATGCCGGCGCTTTGATTGGCGTTATTGAGAGATGGCTTATTCTTGTATTCGTTTGTCTGGGACACTATGAGGCCCTTGGTTTGTTGGTGGCAGCCAAGTCCATTATTCGTTTTAGTGACAGTCAGACGAATAAAACCGAGTATGTGCTTGCGGGTACGCTCTTAAGTATATTTTTAGCTGTTCTCTGTGGGCTGTTTATTGTAAGCTTTGAAAAGTGGGAAATGTAAGCCAAGCCCTGTATAACTATGGTCCAAGAACTAACCACATACCACCCCACATCGTCGCCACCGGAACGCTGTGCATCAAGCACACGCTGGAGTTCACCATTGCCGATATTGAATCGGTGATCGTAAGTTCCCGCTGCCGAGGCAGAGGATATGGCAAGGAGTTGATGCTGGCCATGGTCGATGCCGCGAAGAGCCTCAATGTCCATCACATCCAGCTAACCTCCAATCCCACACGCGTAGCCGCCAACCGCCTCTACCAGTCCCTGGGCTTCGAACGCTACGAGACCAACTGCTATAAAATGATGCTGGCATGAGATTGCCGGTCAAGCCGGCAATGACGAAACAGAGCGGATCAAGCCCGCGATTAAGGGAATAGCTGCCGATAGGCGGCGGCCTTTTTCTCGAGCGGGAGGGGGTAGGCGCGGGAGGTGGAGGGCATGCGCCAGAAGCGGAGGGGAGATCGCGGGTCAAGCCCGCGATGAGGGGAAACGAGTCCGCGATGAGGAAGGACGATATCAACGTGTCCTCCTACGGGAGGGACGGGGCAACCGAAGGCTGCAGCGGCGAGGGCGCTGGCTTTTTCGCCGGTGGTGACGAGGGTGTGGCACTCCGGAATACGGGCCAGAAGGGCGGGGATGTCGGTGGGGGTGACGACTTCCAGGAAGGCATCGGATGCATTGTCGCGGAGGCGGCGGACTTCGGTGGCAGTGTCGTAGAAGGCCAGGCCGGCCTCGGTGCAGAATTGCCGAATCGCAGCCTCGTCAAACCGCTTCTCCCCCGGCACGCAGAAATGCAACTTGTCCCCAAAGTGAATTAGTCCCATGATGCGCCAGAAGTCGTTGATCCAGTTAGGGTAGTAGAACGGCATGCACCAGCGATGCTGCTGGGGCGGGAAGCTCCCCAGGAATAGGATGTGGGCGCCAGAAGGCAGGAACGGCTCAAATGGATGCTTTTCTGTGTTCACATTATGCAAAGATAGCCGGAATTAGTGGTATTGGCAAGAATAAAGCCCCGGTTACGGTCCTCAATAATCTTTTTCTGCTGATTTCCAAATCTTTGCAAGGTTTGCAAAGATTTGCAGAGGGTGAAATAGGCCCGTATCTTTGCCCTTGGAAATGCCGGGGATGTCCCCACCGGGTTCCGCTTGTTGGGGGGATACTAAACATTATATATTATGGCACAGGAAAAGATGAACGTAACGCTGGCGAAGGCCGAGCACGAGCGGGCGGTTTATACGGAATCGTTGCGCAAGCAGGGGGAGTTCTTCAAACGGAATTCCACTTCATTCAAGGGTGAGAAAAAGACTTTCCATGCGGCGGAAGGGCAGTTGGAGGACCCTACCAAGATGGGCCACACGGTAGTGGCCACTACGGTGTCGGAAGAGATTAAGCGGCTGGTGGATAAGGCTTTGCTACCTTATCTAAAAGATCAGTTTGCCATTGAGGCGACGAATGCCGCCGGGTCGGCCAGGGTGCCGTTCGTCGTGGACGGGCTCAACCTGGGCAGCCTGTCGGCAACGGAACTGCTTCGGCTTAAGAACATCCTGACCGATGAGAACCTGAAGAACCTGGTCGCGAACATCCCGGTCCGGTCGGACTCCGAAATCTGGAAGGCCAGCGCGAACGAGGATTATCAGGGTCGGCCCGATATCTTCGAGACCCCGCGCCTGGAGGGCGACAGCTTCACTACCATCACGGACACGGAGATTCTGCTGGACCCCAATATCGACAAGGAGCACCTGCCGTCCAGCTATCGGCCTATTACTAAAGAGGTTAAGACTACTATAAAACGAGGATCATATACGTCCCAGAAATTCTCTGGAGAATGGACGTTGAGGCAGAAACAACTGGTTCAGGAGCGCATTAGCAAATTGATGAATGCGGTAATTGAGGCAACTAAGACCGTCAATGATACTCCCACTATCGAACCGAATCTTGCCACGGACAAGCTCCTCCAGTATATTTTCTACGGGAACGAATGATTCCTGATTGGCAGATCAGCATAAGCATTATGTGTCAGCTTAATTAGCGTCCCGGTGGGATGCGCGTCAGCTTCAGCATCGTGCCAAAGCATCTGCTTTATGGTTTAAAGTATAGGCTCTTCAGAGGTTAAGTGTTTCGACAAGAGAGCCCAAGGTTGCAGGTTCAAGTCCTGCATCCACCTCTAAATCAATTTAATACACGGTGGATTAGATCAAATGGTAGATCATGGGCTATAAAGCATCAGCTTGAAATACTCTGAATCCTATCGGCCAACCTGGGGGCCGGAAAAGAAGGATAAGAAATCCGGTCCAGGCCGCGTACCTTAGTGGTTAAAGGACAACACTAGTAATGTCGATATCGTGGGTTCGAATCCCACCGCGGCCACGAATAATATTATACGCTATGAATACTAAGTAACTATGATAGCTATACCCGACGTTCACGGACGTACTTTTTGGCGTCAAGCAGTTAATGAATATCTTGGCAAGGAGCACATCCTATTCCTGGGAGACTATTTGGATCCATATACATACGAAGGCATTACTCCCACGGATGCGTATACACCCAGCAGATGTCCCAACCTGTTATCTGCGATTACTATATGTGCCTGGACGTGCGGTGTGCGTTTAGGTTTAATGATGATGGAATAGTTTTGGTTTGAGCCCATGTCATACGACAAAGAGTTTATTTATGATATTGGTCTGTTACCCGAATTGCTGGAACACGATTTGGCGGAAACCGAGTATTATGGTGATTGATTTGCATTGTTGAACGATAATCGCTATTTTTGCCTATGATAATGCATAGTTTTATGGCAAAGAGATATCCAGTGAATGAGGAGAAGCCGCAGGTTCTTGAAGAACCGGCGGTGGCATACGGAGTCTCTGCCCGTGAGCGCGTGATGGCAAGTACGGTATCTGTAGACGAGTACTTTGACGCGTTGATTGACGGTGTACAAGATATTGGAGCGGCTGGAGGAGAAATACGGGAGATACTGAGGATGTTTGCTAAGGAGATTGAGGAATAAAAATCTCATTTCTTCTTTCACGTTTCAACAATCATTTCTATATTTGTACACGGGTGCTGGAACTAACCACAGCGCCCGTCTGGAATTATGAACGCTTTCAGTGACATTGATTCGCTGCTGCGCGTCATCTCCCGGGAAAAAGACATACTCAGATTCCTGTTCGTGAGCAGGAAGGCGCCGTCGCTCCGGGCGGAGCAGGCGATGGAGCATTTCCTATCCCAGGACAGCCGCCGGCTGGACTATCTTCTGGATCACGGGGTCATCCGCGAGGCGGACGGTCTGCTGGTGCTGGAGGATACCTACCTGCGCTTTTTCGAGGAGGTACTGGAGGTAAACGAGGAAATCAACGTGCTCTCCGTGAAGCAGCATATTGATGCGCTGAACGAGAACATCGAACTGTGGCTCACAGTAGGTTCGGACGCGCGGAAGCATCGCTATATGGGGGAGATCCTCCGGATCCTCCGGAGCATCGCCCTTTCCACGCACCGCAATGTCATTGACCTCAAGCGGGCCATCGACAGCACCTACAAGAATGAGCGGGACTATGCCGTCAAGCGCAAGCGCCTGGAGAACCTGGACCGCAAGCGGGCCGATATCGCCCTCCTGATCAAGGAGGCGGAAAAGCTCTTTGACGAGCGTCAGCGGGTGTTTTTCGGCCCTTCTATGGATGCCCATCTGAAGGAAACAGTTTCCATGGTAAGGGATTCGCTCACAGAGGCTTACCATGGTTTACTTGAACTGGACCGCCAAATTATCGTGTACCTGAACAAGATTGAGGCGGAGCAACGTCTGGTTGAGAAAATCCGGCGCATCAAGTACCTTAAGGACCAGTTGGTGTGGGAGAGCAGCACCGATGTGATTTGGGCACTGCAGACGCATCGACCCGCCTTCTTGGAAAAACGCCCCTGGTATAACTGCCTGCCGTCGCTGGAAGCCCTTACCAATACGCCGGATGGCATTGCCGCCCTGAAGGAGGCGCACACGGCGCTGAAAAGCCCCACGGCCCGGCGGAAGACAGACCCGGAGCCGCTCTCCCCGGAGGAACTTTCCCGGGGTGCCGTGGTCAGGGACACCCTGAACACCTTTGAGGTAAGAAACGCCTTCCTGGGTAGCTCGCAGGACCTGATGACCTTCATCGGCAACTATCATTTCTCGGAGCCGATGACTCCGGAAGACACCCTCACCCTTTTCTGCCGCCTGGCGGTGGAATTCGACGAAGATTTCCGCATCACCGGGGAGTACCGTGAGGCGGAAGGCTTCCTGTATCCACTCATTTATCCGCGTTAGACCATGATCAGGACCAAAGAAATATTCGAGCTCCTCTCCCGGGGAGGATTCATCAGTCAGGACAGCACCCGGGCCGATGTCCGCCGCCTCTATGACTATATAGAGGAGAATTTTGACGAGTATAAGGCATATTATCAAGGCATTGGTTTTGTGCTGGAGCAGGGGAACGGCTACTTCCATTTCTCCCGCGAGGAGTCCCGCACGGACCTTACCCGACGGCTCACGGCGCTGGGGGTGTGGATCGACCGCCTGGATTTTGTGAAAACCTTCCACAGCGGCTTTTCCACCGGCGTGCGCTTTACGCCATCGGCCATCACGGAGGCCATTTCGGCCGATGTAGAACTGAAAGAAAAGGCGCGCAAGCTCTATCCCGGACAGCACAGCGCCAAAGACACGGTCCAGATGCTCCTGGACGATATGGAAAAAGCGGGGTTCATCGAACTGGAGAACGAGTTCGAGCAGGTGTACAAGGTGACATCGGCCTTCCATTTCCTGGAAGGGCTGGTGGAAATGTTAACGATTAGCGAGGAGGAGGCCGCCGATGAGACAGCTCAGTAGAATTGTATTTGTGAACAGCGCCAACATCCGTTACGGGGAGGTACGCCTGGACGGGAATGTGCATCTGATTGGTACGCAGGGTGTTGGAAAGAGCACCGTGCTCCGTGCCATCCTGTTTTTCTATACGGGGGACAAGATGCACCTGGGCATCAGCCGGGAGAAGAAGTCGTTTGACGATTTCTATCTTCCGGGCGCCAATTCCTACATCGCCTACGAGGTGGAGAGCGAGTTCGGCGCCTTTACGGTGCTGGTTTCCCGCTCGCACGCGCATAGCGTCTTCCGCTTTATCGGGGCACCGTTCCGGCGGGAATGGCTCATTGACGAGGCCGGGGAGGTGACGGCCGACTCTTCCGTCATTCGCCGCCGCGTGGAGGGCGCTCCCATGACCCGTATTGTGGACGAGTACCAGGAGTACCGGGACATTATCTACGGGAACAAGCGCGCCACCGGCAAGGAGTTTGCCCGCTTCTGCATCATGGAAACGGCTAAGTATCAGAACATTCCACGAAGCCTCCAGAATGTGTTTCTGGGCGCCAAGGTGGATGCCGATTTCATTAAGGACATTATAATAAGGTCCCTCGGAGACGAAGAGCCGGGCATCGACCTGGTGTATTTTCGCAGCCAGCTTGCGGGTTTTGAACGGGAATATAATGACATTTCCCAGTGGTTCCAGAAGAATAAACAAGGGGAGGTGACGGTGCGTCGCCAGGGGGAGAAGGTGGTGGAGCTGTACCGGAAGCTCCTGTATCTGGACGATGAACTTACGGGCAGCCTACTGGAGCTCCGCTACGCCCGCCGGTATGCGCAGGAGCGGATTCCGCTGCTGGACAGGCAGGTAGAAGAGACGGAGGTGCTGCAACAGAAGTGTAAGGACAGGCTGGACGATTTGCAGGATAAGTTTAATCATGAACTCTCTTCCCTGGAGCAGGAACTGGGTGCCCTGAACGATAAATTGGACAGGATTCCTAAACTTCGGAAGAAATACGAAGGGCTTGGTATCCAGACGATTATTGAGGAGGACGGGCAGGAGCCGGCGCTACAGGCCTCGTTGGAATCGGCACAGGCGCTCCGTGACCGGCTCACCCGGGAGTATGCCGATATCACGGCCAAGTACAAGGACCGTGAGCGGGAATTGAAACTGGGATTTGACGTCTGGCGCGCAGCCCGGGAGGGGCGAAAGGTAGAGATTGGTGCAGCGCTGAATGCGCAGGTACAAAAGCTCTCGGAGGCTCTTCAGGCGGGGCTCTCCGGTGTGGATGAGGCCTTCCGGGAGCGCGTGTCGGCGCAGGAAAGCCTGCTCACGGACCTGCAGGAGCGGATGGCAGCAGCGGATAAACAGCTGGCGCTCGCGGCCCATCTTTCGCCTTTTGCCCAGGAGATTCAGGCTGCCCGGGATGAGCAGTCCCGCCTCGCCGGAGAAAAAGGCAGGTTAGAGGCATCGATAAAAACACAGGAGGCGCTTGTGGAGAAGCTCATGCAGGAAGGGCAGTTCCAGCAGCATCGGGAAGCGCGCGAATGGGACGACCAGCTTTCGGAGGTGGGGGCGCAGATGAAGGGACGGGATGCCCAGATTGCGGAAATCGAGGGGCTCCTAGCCTCCATGGACGGTTCCCTGATCCAGTGGCTTTCCCGGCACAAGCCCGGCTGGGAGGGGACAATAGGAAAAGTAGCCGATGAACGTACGGTGCTCTATGCCAAGAACTTATACCCCTCGGAGGCGAAGGGGGATTCCCTGTTTGGGGTGGATCTGGACCTGAGCTCCCTCAAGATGCGTGTGCGCACGCCGGAGCAGCTGATGAAAGAAAAAGGGCAGCGGGAAAAGGAACTCTCAGCGCTGAAAGAGCGGCAGGAGGGTCTTCTGGCAGGGAAGGAGTCTGCACTTGCTATTCTTCGGAAAAAGTACAATGCCCGGATCAAGCCGCTGCGGGACGAGCTATCCGGCCTGCAGGCGGCCGCCCTTATGCTGCCGGCCAAGTTGGAGGATGCCGGCAAGCGCCTCTCGCTCCTGGAAGAAAACACCCGCAAGGCCCGGGAAGATGCGATGGGAAGGTGCAAGGAGGCTCTGCAGGCACTGACCGCGGAGAAGGTGCTGGCCGCGGAGGCCCTGAACGCCCTCCTGAAGGAGAAAGAGGCTGAGGTCCAGAAGCTTATGGAGGCCGATGCCCGCAAGCGCAAGTCGCTGCAAAAGCAGCACGACGATGCTCTCACCCGGGTGGAGGCAGAGATATCTACCCGGGAGAAGGAACTCTCAGCAGAATTGGAAGCACTGCACGCGGAGCAGACCCGGGAACTCTCCGGGCAGGGGGCCGATGCCACGGCACTGGAACGCTGTGAAAAGGAGATTCATAGCCTGCAGGAGCGGCTGAAACGGATTGCGCAGAATAAGGAGATTCTTTTCAATTACCGGAAAGACAAGGAGGACTACCTGGACAAGAAGGAAATCTTCCTCTCGGAAAAGTCCAAGGTGGAGGGTAAAAAGACTTCGCTCTCAGAGCGTTATAAACTTAAGCGAAGAAAAGAAGAGGATGCCCTTGCCCGCGCCACGGAAACCCTTCAGGAACTGAGGGATGCTGTGAAGCAGCTCCGGGAAGGCCTCTCGGAGGCGGAGAATTTTGAGCAAAGTAACGCCCTTCCTCTTCTCCCGGAGGGACGGGAGAAGAAGACGGACAAAACCTGCCGGCAGCTCATCGATACCATCCATCGGGTCCTGAGCGAAAAACGGAATACGGAACAAGCTTTCTATCAGAGCGTTAACGCCTTTACTTCCCACTTTAACCCGGGGAATATCTTCGATTTCAAGACAGACAACCACTCCGACGAGGAGTACCGCGCCTTCGCCTCCTCGCTGGTGGAATTCATGGAGAGTGACAAAATAGAGGAATTCCGCAGCCGCACCAGCGGGCATTACACGGAACTGCTCCTTCGCATCTCCCACGAGATGGACGAGGTCTCGCGCAATTCCTCCGAGATTGCCGGTATCGTCAAGGATATCAACTACGACTTTAAGGAGAAAAACTTTATCGGCGCGGTGAAGAGTATTGAGCTTCGCACCATCCCGTCGGCCGATAAAATGGTTACCCTGCTGGGCCATATCAAGGAATTTGCCGATGAACACGGCTACGACCTGGACCAGGTGAACCTCTTCTCCGGGGCTTCCCGGGACGAGTCCCGCAGTGCGGCTGTGGGGCATCTGCTGTCGCTGATGAAACTGCTTACCGGCGGCGAACATGCTTCGCGCAGCCGGCTCACCCTCAGCGACACCTTCCAGCTCCAGTTCCGGATCACAGAGAACGACAACGACACCGGCTGGGTGGAGAAAATATCGTCCGTGGGCTCCGACGGCACGGACGTTCTGGTGAAGGCGATGGTGAACATTATGCTCATCAATGTGTTCAAGGAGCGGGTGAGCGGGCGTTTTTCGGATTTTCGCATCCACTGCGTGATGGACGAGATTGGCCGGCTGCATCCCCGGAATGTCCGCGGCATCCTGGATTTCGCCGGCGCGCGCAACATCTTTCTGGTGAACGGGTCGCCCGTGCCGTACAACGTGGCCGATTACAAGCACACTTATTTGCTGTCCAAGGACGGAACGCGCACGGTAATTCAGTCACTGCTGAGCCGGAAGGAGGCGGCAGCAGAATGAGAGCTTCTCTGATTCAGGCGTTTGCTGCATTGCGGCAAGGCGAGACCCTCCCTTTTAGTCGGTTCCCGGCAGAATGGTCCGATGAAATGCTGTCGGAAGGGGGCGTTTCCAGTATTGTGAGGGGCAGCCGGAAGTCCCTGAAGGTGGTTTCCCGGGCGGCGTTTGATGTCTTTCTGCGGAGCAAGGGCCTGCAGCCGGACAAACTGGAGGAAACTGCAGCGGTTCTCTCCGGTGCCGATTCCCGTGCGCAGCAGGTGCAGCTCCTCGGAGACTCCAAGGTCGTGGCCGTCCGCTCCTGCCCGGGCTTTCCGGTGAATGTCATCGGCCCGCTGAGCGTGCGGCTGGGGGATCGAAAAATCCTGATGTGTCCGTGCCCCGGCAGTTTCCTCTATATCAATGACTTCCTGAACTTCCGCATCCCCTCCAACGCCATTGTGGTGGGCGTGGAGAATATGGAGAACTTCCGCCTCCCGGAGCGGCAACAGGAGGTTTGGGAACAGATTCAGGACCAGTTTGGCGGAGATGGCGTGGCGCCCTTGCTGCTGGTCTCCCGCTATCCCCAGTCGCGGGATCTCGTCACCTGGCTGCAGGAGATTCCCAACTTCTATGTGCACTTCGGGGACTTCGACCTGGCGGGCATCAACATCTACCTCACCGAGTTCTACCGCTATCTGGGCCCCGACCGCTCAGCCTTCTTTGTCCCGGCCGATATCGAGCAGCGCCTATCCGCCTCCGGTAGCCGTGAGCGCTATCAGGCTCAGTTTGAGCGTTTTGGAAAGATGGAGGTCCCCGATGCCCGTCTGCTCCCGCTGGTTTCGCTCATTCACCGCCATCAGAAAGGCTACGACCAGGAAGGCTATGTGGAATGAGCGCGTTCCTTTTTCTTTTCGTTGAGGTAAGATTGTTCTTTTTGTTTGTTGGCTAGATTTTTGCTACTTTTGTCAAGGATAAATTTGGATTAGGTTATGGCAACTTATACAATCACAATTAATGAAAGAACCAAGGCGGGTAAGAGCCTTGTTGGTTACCTTCGTAGCCTGGGTGTCATAGATGAACCTAATGATACAACTCTGGCTGCCATTTCGGAAATTCGTAATGGTGGTGGTACCAGATGTGATTCTTTCGACGACTATCTGAAGACCGTATCTTCACTATGAGAACCATCGTCCTGTCTGGCCAGTATAAGAAGGATTTGAAGCTGGCACGCAAGCGAAATCTTCCAGAGGAGAATAAAGACACGCGTTATCTGGAAATAAAGAAGATAATGGAGAATTACACATTCTGAATTTAGTTCGTACCGGCACTCATTCAGATTTGTTCAAGAAATGAACAAGGCGTCCTTCGAAGGGCGCTTTTTGTTTTGTGTGCTATAATTAGCAGAATCATATCCTTGCAAACCTTGCAAAGATTTGGGATGGGGTGGAATTGGCTATAACTTTGTATCAGACTTGGTGGGGTGGCGCGGTGGTTAGTGTGGCAAGGGTTCGGTATAGGCCATTCGGATACCGTTTTATATAGTAGCCCCTGGCTTTCCGGGCGCCAATTGCGTCTACGAACTTTCGTTTGATGCGGGAGATGTTGCTGTAGAAGACACGCTTGGATTCGGAGCAGAGGGAAACCAGGGCATCCTCCTGGAGTGCATGACTGCCAAAACGGGATTCGTGGGCATAGATGTCCCGGAGTTCTTCCCAGTGGAGAACCAGGTCATCGGCCAGAAGGCCCTCCGGGTGGGCTAGAAACAGTTGATACAGTGTGCTCTCGGCAGGGTTGAGGTATAGCTTGACGCCATGCTCCGGGAGGGAGAAACTTCCCTGGGTGCCAGCCGGTACAACGGACTTTATGGTAACGTTCTTTGACATACAGTGCAATATTTTCTTGCAAAGATCGCGGCCCGGTCGTCAGACGCACAATTTTGGCAAGCCTTGCCAAAATTTGGAATTGTCGCAGGATTTGCTATGGAGAGGGGCGCTGGTATTATGAGAAAAGTTTGTATCTTCGCAAAGAAAATAGACGACAGTATGTTTACGCTCATCAACCTCCCATATGCACCGGACGCTCTGGCACCGGTCATTTCTGCCCAAACCCTGTCTTTCCACCACGGCAAGCACCTGCAGGGGTATGTGAATAACCTGAACAACCTGCTCCCTGGCAGCCCCTTCGAAGGAATGGAACTGGAGGTAATCGTCCGTAAGGCCGATGGTGCCCTGTTCAACAACGCCGGGCAAATCCTGAACCACAACCTCTATTTCACGCAGTTCCAGGCGCCTAAGGCGGACAACGCTCCGGCGGGAAACCTCGCTGCCCAAATTGAAAAGCAGTGGGGTAGCTTCGAGGCTTTTCAGAAGGAGTTCGAGGCCAAGGGAGCGGGGCTTTTTGGCAGCGGCTGGGTATGGCTGTCGGCCAGTCCTGATGGTATGCTGCAAATCTCCCAGGAGGCAGGTGCGCACAACCCCGTGGAAAAGGGCCTGGTTCCACTCCTTACCTTCGATGTCTGGGAGCACGCCTATTATCTTGATTACCAGAATCGTAGGCCGGATCATCTAAAGGCGCTCTGGAACATCGTTAATTGGGACGAGGTAGAACGGAGATACACCACGCGGGGCTAGGGACATGCTACAGAATCGACATGGCCTTGCCCTCCTCATTGCGCTGATGCTCAGTATCTTACCCGCGCATGCGCAGTATTTCCAGGGCTTCTCGGTGCAGGGGTACCGGATTTCATCGGTCCTGCCCACCAGCTTCCGCTCGGTGAAGGGGAGCGTCACGGCCACCATCGACTTCACTGTCACCATCACGCACCCGGACGGCAAGAAGGACCATGTGGTCCGCTCCGGCGTCCCCCTGTCGCGCTATCTCCGCCCATGAGGGGCTTTCGAGTGGCGGTTAAGTTATTGATTTACAGCGTGTTATATGATAATCCTCGTTCGAATTTTGAACGAGGATTATTGCGTAAATGGCTGTGGGACAGATGATTAACTGTCACGCGATTGAGGAGATACACCCAAAAAAAGGGCCGGAAACAAGGACGAGAGGGGCGTTGAAGATGGGGGAAGGGACCGGAGTGGACAATGTGTTGATTTTTTGTGGTTTTTTCCCTACTTTTGTAAGACTGACGGCAGGTCGGCACCGGCCAAAGGCCCAAGGCCCCAAAGCTGGAAAGCCGGCAAGCATAAAACAAGCAACGCCATGCAAAACTTTGAATACTGCACCCCTACGCGCATCGTATTTGGAAAAGGGGTTATTGAGAAGCTCCCGGAAGTGCTGGGACAATACGGAAAAAAAGTGCTGCTCACCTACGGGGGCGGAAGCATCCAGCGCATAGGCCTTTACCAAAAGGTGAAGGAGCTGCTGCAAGACTTTGACATTACGGAACTTTCCGGTATCCAGCCCAATCCCAAGTACAATCCGTCGGTGCTGGAAGGCGTTAAACTGTGCAAGGAGCACCAGATTGAGGTAATCCTTTCCGTGGGCGGCGGCTCCGTGCTGGACTGCTCCAAGGCCATTGCGGGCTGCGCGTGCTTTGACGGAGACCCCTGGGACCTCATCACCGGCAAAGCCCCCACCTTGAAAGCCCTTCCCATCGTGGACATTCTCACCCTGGCGGCTACCGGCAGCGAATACGATGGCGGCGGCGTCATCTCCCGCACGGAAACCAACGACAAACTGTGCTACTTCTCGCCGCTTGTCTTCCCCAAAGTCTCGTTCCTGGACCCGTGCTACACGTTCACGGTTCCCAAAAACCAGACGGCGGCAGGTGTGGCAGATGCCATGAACCATATTCTGGAGCAGTATTTCTGCGCAGACACCACCCTCATGAACGACTGCTTCTGCGAGGCCGGCCTCAAGAGCCTCATGGTGAACGGGAAAGCCTGCCTGGAAAACCCGGAGGACTACCAGGCGCGCGCAGAAATGATGTTTGTGTGCACCCTGGCGTGCAACAACATCATGAGCCTGGGAAACAGTGAATCCGGCTGGCCGATGCACGGCATCGAGCACGCCCTCAGCGGCTATTATGACATCACCCACGGCGTGGGCCTGGCCATTATCACGCCCCGCTGGATGAAGCACATCCTGAGCCCCGGGACGCTCCCGCGTTTTGTCAAGTATGGCGTCAACGTCTTTGGCATCGACCCTACGCTCAAACCGGAAACCATCGCGGAGAAGGCCATCGAACAAACCTACGCCTTCTTTGAGAGCATGGGCATCCCGATGCACCTGCGGGAGGTGGGTATCGGGCCGGAGCGCATTCCGGAGATGGCCCGTCACGTGGCCGAGAACGAGGGCCTGGAGCATGCCTATGCCCCTCTGGCAGAGCAGGATATCGCGGAAATACTGACGGCATCGTTATAGCCTATGAAGCATTCGATCAAGGTCTATTTAAGGGCGTTCCACATTTGGCAGGTACTGGGGTACTATCCCTGGAAGCGGGAGCGTGCCGCCAAAAAGGAAGTGGAAGGCGGGGAGTTCTACAAAGGCGCCTTTGACAGCATCCCGTTCCTCAATGACGACGCCAAGCGCACCTTCGTGCACCTGCTCCTGCGCCCCGGATACATGATTCGGGACTATATTGGCGGCAAGCACGACCGTTATCTGGCACCGCTGACGGCCCTCATCATCTTCTATGCCTTCTTCTCGCTGATATCGGCCGCCCTGCAGCCCCTGTCGCCTAAGGAGGAAGAAGAGGATAAAGGCATTTCCGTGGAATTAAAAGACGCCCCTAAGGAAGCCCCGGAAGTCACAGAAACCACTGAGGAAGCCACAGCCCCCGACACCTCCGAAGAAGCCCCCGACGCCGCCATCGAAAAAATGACCGATACCAATGAGTTCAAGGATTTCGTCAGCCTGGTTAAGCAGGTAAGCCGCCTTCCTTATCTGGACCAGCATCCGGAAGATGTGGATACGCGCCCGGAAGCCATCCTCGCGGCCATAGAAGGCTCCCTCAGAAGCAAGGGCATCACGCTGTTCCTGGGAAATTTCTTCCTCCTGTGGTTCTCCATGGGCCTGGCGCTCAGAAAGTACAAGGTCCGCTGGTCGGCATCGGCCGCCGCGGCCGCCTATGTCCTCTGCCAGTTCTGCTTCTTCATGCTCTTCGCCGTCCTTCTCACCTTGGGGAAGGAAACATCGGCAGGCCTTATTGTCCAGTCCGTCATTTTGGTGATCGATTACCGCCAGTGGCTCTCGCTCAGCTGGCGCAAAAGCATTGGCAGAACCATCCGGACCGGCATTTTCTATGCCCTCATCTGGCTCTTGTTCTGGATCCTGGTGGCCTTGGTCCTCGTTACGGTGGCCTGGTCCAGGGGCGTCTTTAGCGTCTCCGATTTCGTGTAAGGTTGTATTTTTTGGAGAAATGGCTTAACTTTGCGCATGTGCAAACTTGAGAGCATGAAACGGTTATTAAGCATAATACTGGCAGGCGGTCTGCTTACGTCCTGCTATAAGGATGTTCCGCCGGCAGACATTGTAGGCTCCTGGCAGGCTGTGCATGAGGACTGGACCATCACCACCAACGGGAAAAAAACCACGGCCTCCTACGACCTTAAAACGGACGAGCCGGACGATTTCGCCCAGCTGCAACTCTACCATTCGTCCACGTACATCCTCTCAAGTACCAACTTAAAGACCAGCGAGAACACCATGACCCTCAACTATTCGGACCGTTTTACGCCATTGGAGGAGGGGAGCACCAAGCATACCAAGGTTACTTTCTCCGTGAAAATGAAACGTGGGAAAATCAAGTCTGGCAGAACCTATTGGGGGGTCGTTTCGTCCACGGAAGACAGCATGGTGATGGAATACGACAGCGGCTCCCTGGACATAGACGGAACCGATATCCGCCGCAAGTGCCGGTTCGTCTTTGAAAAAACCTGGGATAAAGTTGTGGGCAAATGACCTCAGGCCGGCCCGAACAGCAAGGCGCGAAGCTCTGCCACGCTGCCCGCAAAGCGGTATTTCTCAGAGGCTTCCATGGGTCGATATCCCCAGCCCACGGCAATGGCGGAAATGCCGCCGTTCTCCGCCGTTTTCATATCCGTGCCGGAATCGCCCACCAGGATGGCCTGCTCGCGGGGCATGCCGGCCGCCCGCAGTACCTCGCCCACAATCTCCGGATCCGGCTTGAGCGGATAGCCTTCCCGGTTGCCCAGGATGGCCACAAAGGGAGTCTCCGGGAAAAATTCATGAATGAGCAGCTCGGTCCCGGACTGGAATTTATTGGACGCCACCGCCATCCGGACACCCGCCGCATGCAGGTCCCGGAGCAGTTCCTGCATCCCGGGGTAGGGACGCGTATGTACGTCGATATGGGCGGTGTAATAGGCTTTGAAATCGGCCAGGGCGGCATCAATGAGCGCTTCGCCCGCACCCTCCGGCAGGGCCTGCTTCACCAGGTTCCGCACCCCGTGGCCCACCATCCGGCGATACTCCTCCAGGCGGTGCAGCGGGTAGCCGCGCAGGCCCAGGGCATGGTTCACCGCCTCCGCCAAATCTGCCAGCGTGTCAATCAGTGTTCCGTCCAGGTCAAAGAGGACCAAATTGTACTGCATATCCATGGGTAACAAGTTTTGCGTCGCAAAGATACGAAATTATTTTCCATCGGGCCGAATGAACCTAAATAGACTTGCTCCGCTGGAAAAGAATGTGTATATTTGCAGTTACTAACCACCCGTGAAGACGTTTAAGATAGTGTATGAACGTATTTAAAAAACTTTCGACCTGGTATTTTCGCAGGAACGTACTGCCTTATTGGGTCGTATTGCTGGCCGATACCGTCATTGTATTCGCCTCCTGCTGCTTTACCTTCTGGATAACCAACAATACGGATATCGCCTTCGAGAGCCGTGCCGCCCTTCTGTACTCGGCGTTCTTCTATTCCGTTGTCAGCTGGATCGGCATCCGTATCTTTAAAACCTATTCCGGCGTTCTCCGGTATTCCAGCTTTGTAGACCTTCTTAAGCTGGTGTATGCCAACACGGTTTCCCTGGCCATTTCCCTGGGCTGCTGCTGGCTTTTCAGTTACTTCCATGTCAGGGCCCTGTCGGCATTCTCCTATCTGGACTTGGTTGTCGCCTTTGCGCTGGCCACGTTTGTCATGTGGATTATGCGCGTGCTGGTCAAGCTGGTCTTCGACGGTGTCAACGAGAGTGCCCAGGCCCAGCGTGCCCTCATTTACGGTGCCATTTCCGGTGGCGTGGCCGTGGCCAAGGCGGTGCGCTCGCAAACCCCGCGCCGCTTTGAGGTTGTGGGCTTCATCAGCCACGAGCACCGCATCAAGGACATGAAACTGCTGGGTGTCAAGGTATATTCCAAGGATGCGGACATGGAGGCCGTTATCAAGAAAGAGCGCATCCAGGCCATGCTGGTAAGCCCGATGAGAATCAGTGAATTCCAGAACAACCAGAAACTCCAGGATATCTGCATCGCCAATGGTGTCAAAATCTATATGTCCCACTGGGCCACGGAGGCCAGTATCAAAGACGGCACCGTGCAGGAAGAAGGAGAAAAAGATGTCCAGCTCAAAGAGGTGAGCGTGGAAGACCTTCTGCCCCGTCAGGAAATCCGGGTGGACATGAAGTCCGTAGAGGAAGTGCTCACCGGCAAACGCGTCCTTATCACCGGTTCCGCCGGTTCCATCGGCATGGAAATCGTCCGTCAGGTGGCGGCGTTCAAGCCCGCCAAAATGATGCTGATAGACCAGGCGGAAACCCCGCAGCACGACGTCCGCCTCATGATGGCCCGCGAGTTCCCGGATGTAGAGGCAGAGGTAGTGGTCACCAGCATCAGCCGCCGCACCCGCATGGAGAGCGTGTTCAGCACCTTCCGTCCGGACTATGTTTTCCACGCCGCCGCGTACAAGCACGTGCCCATGATGGAAGACAACCCCTCGGAGGCCGTTCTCAACAACATTTACGGCACCAAAGTCATTGCCGATATGTCCGTAAAATACGGTGCCAAAAAGTTTGTGATGATTTCTACGGACAAGGCCGTGAACCCCACCAACGTAATGGGCTGCAGCAAGCGTATCTGCGAAATCTACGTCCAAAGTCTGGACCGCAAGCTCAAGCTGGAAGCCATGGAGTCTTCCAAAGGCCATACCGGCAAGCGCCCGGACCGCACCCAGTTTGTCACCACCCGCTTTGGCAACGTGCTGGGTTCCAACGGTTCCGTCATTCCGCTGTTCCGGGAGCAAATCCGCCGCGGCGGCCCCGTTACGGTAACCGATGAACGCATTGTCCGCTTCTTCATGCTCATTCCGGAGGCCTGCCGTCTGGTACTGGAAGCCGGAACCAAAGGCGCCGGCGGAGAAATCTTTGTGTTTGACATGGGCCAGCCGGTCAAAATTGCAGACCTGGCCAAGCGTATGATTGCCATGTCCGGTGCCAAAAATGTGGAAATCAAGTACACGGGCCTGCGGGACGGGGAGAAACTCTATGAGGAAGTCCTCAATGAACTGGAAGGCACCAAACCCACCTTCCATGAAAAAATCCGTATTGCCCAGGTGCGCGAATACGACTATGATCAGGTGGCCCGGGAAATTGACGAGCTTGTAGATATCTCCAAGCAGTTCGACGACATGGCCACCGTGCGCAAAATGAAACTCATCGTCCCCGAGTATAAGAGCAACAACTCCATTTACGAGAAACTGGATGCAGAGCTAGCTGGGGGGGGTATAACGCTCAAGACTAACTAATTTTATGCAATTACATATTACATCGGAAACAGGGCGGCTGCGGGCAGTTGTGCTGGGCTGGCCGTACTCGCCGGGAAACACACCCACGCTGGAAGAAACCTTCGACAGCAAGTCCTATGAGTCAGTGCTGCATGGCGTGTATCCGGCAGAGGAAGACATCATCCGCGAGATGACCGCCTTCGAGAAAATCCTCAAGAAATACGACGTAGACGTGTTCCGGCCGGCACCGGTGCCCAATTGCAACCAGGTGTTCTCGCGGGACGTGGGGTTTGTGATTGACGACAAAATCATCGTCTCCAACATTATCCCGGACCGCCAGGAAGAGATTGACGCCTATGAGGAAATCTACCGGCAAATCCATTACAAACAAATTTACAACCTGCCGGAGGCGGTGCACGTGGAAGGGGGAGACGTAATCCTGTACAAGAACTACATCTTCCTGGGCCAGTACAATTTCCCGGACTACAGCCAGGTAAAGACGGCCCGTACCAACCGCCTGGCGGTGGATTATCTCAAGATGATTTTCCCGGAGCGCACCATTATGCCCCTGAACCTCCTCAAGAGCGACACAGACCCGTACCAGGGCATCCTGCACCTGGACTGCACCTTTATGCCGGTGGGGCATGACAAAGCCATCATCTACCGGCGCGGTTTCATGAACCCGCGGGACGCCCAGCACCTGGTAGATATCTTTGGCGAGGAAAACGTGTTCGAGATTACCACGGAGGAAATGTACGCCATGAACTCCAACGTGTTCTCCATTTCGGAGGATGTAGTGGTGGTAGAGGAACATTTCTATCGGCTCATCAAGCACCTCCGGGACAAATGGGGCATGACGGTGGAAACGGTGCCTTACCGGGAAATTTCCAAGATGGGCGGCCTGCTTCGCTGCTCTACTTTACCCCTCAGAAGAGACTGATATGACCAAACTTGCTATGATTGCTTTCGGGGGCAACGCGCTGCTGCGCGCGGGCCAGAAGGGCACCTTCCCCGAACAGTTGGAAAATGTGGAGCGCACCTGCGAGAACCTGGTGCCGCTCCTGGAAAAAGGGTACAACCTGGTTATCGGCCATGGCAATGGTCCGCAGGTAGGAAACGGCCTGCTGCGGCACCAGGCCGGCGAAAAGGAATATGGCCTGCCCGCCCAGCCCATGGATTTTTGCGGCGCGGAAACGCAAGGTTCCATTGCCTATCTCATCGAGAGTGGCATGGACCGCGTGTTGGCCAAACATGCCCTGGACCGCAAGGTAGTTTCGCTGGTTACCCGTGTAGAAGTGAAGGCCGATGATCCTGCCTTCCGGAACCCCACCAAGCCGGTAGGGCCGTATTACAAGGAGATTCCCGGTCAAGCCGGGAATGACGGAGGTCAAGCCGGGAATGACAACGTCATGGCCGGCTCCGACCGGCCATCTTACCGGGAAGACCCTAAGGGCCGCGGGTGGCGGAAGGTGGTGGCGTCGCCGGTCCCCATCGGCATCCGGAACGTGGAGCTGGTGGGCCGCCTGGCCCGCGAAGGCTATATTGTGGTCACCGTGGGCGGCGGGGGCATCCCCGTCGTCAAAGGACAGGGCGTAGAGGCGGTCATCGACAAGGACCTGGCATCGGCCCTGTGTGCCAACAGCATTGGGGCGGACGAGTTTTACATCCTTACGGACGTGCCCAAGGTGTACATCAACTTCCGGAAAGAGAACGAGCAGGCGCTGGACACCCTCACGGTGGCCCAGGCACAGCAGTACCTCGCAGAAGGCCAGTTTGCGGAGGGCTCCATGGCCCCCAAGGTAAGAGCCGCCATCCTGTTTGTGCAAAACGGCGGCAAAGAATGCATTATCACCGAAGCAGGGGAGCTGGGAAACCCTTCCTGCGGAACTAGAATCGTTAAATAATTATGGAACAAAGCCTTAAGAATCGCAATTTCCTGAAACTGCTGGACTATACCCCCGCCGAAATCCGTTATCTGCTGGATCTGGCCCGTGACTTAAAAGCCGCCAAGAAGGCCGGCAAGGAGGAGCAGCACCTCAAGGGCAAGAACATCGCCCTTATCTTTGAAAAGACCAGCACCCGTACGCGCTGCGCCTTTGAGGTAGCCTCGCACGACCAAGGCGCCCATGTCACCTACCTGGGCCCCACCGGTTCGCAGATCGGCATCAAGGAAACCATGAAGGATACCGCCCGTGTGCTGGGCCGCATGTACGACGGCATCGAGTACCGCGGCTTTGGCCAGGCCATTGTGGAAGAGCTGGCCAAATACGCCGGCGTGCCCGTGTGGAACGGCCTCACCAACGAGTTCCATCCCACGCAAATCCTGGCAGACCTCCTTACCATGGAGGAACACAGCACCAAACCGCTGAATCAGGTGAAGTTCGCCTATCTGGGGGACGCCCGCTTCAACATGGGGAACTCCCTCCTGGTGGGCGGCGCCAAAATGGGCATGGACGTGCGTATTGTCGCGCCTAAAGCCCTGCAGCCCAGTGCGGAACTCCAGGCACAGTGCTTTGCCGTGGCCAAGGAAACCGGCGCCCGCATCACCATCACGGACAACGTGGACGAGGGCGTCAAAGGCTGCGATTTTGTGTACACGGACATTTGGGTGTCCATGGGCGAGCCCGACAGCGTCTGGAAAGAGCGTATCGGCATCCTGATGCCTTACCAGGTGAACGCCAAGCTGATGGAACGCACCGGCAACCCCGCCTGCAAGTTCATGCACTGCCTGCCCTCCTATCACAACCGGGACACCAAGGCAGGGGAGGATGTGTACCAAAAATTCGGCCTGGACGGCGTGGAAGTTACGGAAGAAGTGTTCGAAAGTCCCGCCAGCATTGTCTTTGACGAGGCCGAGAACCGCATGCACACCATCAAGGCCGTGATGGTGGCTACGCTTGGAGATTAGCGAAATAATGCGTATCTTGCAAGACCCGATAACGAACTAATAGCCATGAGTGAGTTACAATTAACCATCAAGTACCAAGAATTCTCCTCCGCGTCGGAGATGTCTTCAGAAGATCAGGAACTGGTCGCCATGGCCCTGGAGGCCCAGAAAGGCTCCTACTCGCCCTATTCGCATTTCCAGGTGGGCGCTGCGCTCAAGCTGGCCAACGGCGTCATTGTCAAGGGTGCCAATCAGGAGAATGCCGCCTATCCGTCCGGACTTTGCGCAGAGCGTACGGCCATGTTCTGGGCCGGTGCCAACTACCCGGATGTTCCGCTGGATACCCTGGCCATTGCCGGGAGCGACCACGGCGTGCTGTGTGAAAGCCCGGCCTCGCCCTGCGGCAGTTGCCGGCAGGTAATGGCGGAATATCAGAAAAAACACAAGCGTCCGCTCAAGGTAATTCTGGTAGGGAGCAAGCGCATTCGTAAGTTCAGTTGCGTGGATGACCTCCTTCCGTTCATCTTCGACAGCCTGCACATGGAGTAAACAAAAAAAGGGAAAGCCCCTTACATCGCACCGCTACAACCTCCTACCCTTGCTACATTCCTGTCCTGGGGGAATTCAGAGGGAGCTGGTCGTGTAAGACTTTCCCGGGCACAAAGGTAGGAAATTTTTTTTATGATTGCAATTTATACGCTCACTTCCAGCCTGCATAATGAGCAGGCCGTGGCTAAAATCAGTGACGAATTCCTTTCGGCCATCTTCCCCAAAGGGAAATACAGCTTCAAAGGGGACGATTATTCGGAGTTCGGGACCACCGGCAGCATGGATGTCATTTACGTGCGCACCGGCGGTGCGGAGGGAATCTTCAAGAAACTGCTCCCGGATATGCTGTCAAGGGGCGTAACCCGTTATTACTTACTCACTTCCGGAAAGAGCAATTCGCTGGCTGCCTCGCTGGAAATTCTCTCCTACCTGCAGCAGCAGGGCCTCAAGGGGGAGGTGCTCCATGGCAGCACGGAGTACCTGAAAAAGCGGCTGCAAATTCTGGAAAAGCTGGCTACGGCCCGCAAGAAACTCTTTGGCGCTCGCATCGGCGTTATTGGCCAGCCGTCGGACTGGCTCATCGCCAGCCACGCGGACAGCACTGCCATCAGCGAAAAGTTGGGCGCCCGCCTGGTGGAAATTCCCATGGAGGAGCTGTTGCAGGAGGTGGCCAAGGCCCCGCAGGACCCGGCTCCGGAGGACCCGATGACCGATGCTGTCCGTGCAGCGTATCCCGGTGCTTCGCAAATCTATCACGCACTGGAGGTGATTGTCAAAC
Source organism: uncultured Bacteroidales bacterium (assembly GCA_900317845.1). Taxonomy (GTDB): domain Bacteria; phylum Bacteroidota; class Bacteroidia; order Bacteroidales; family UBA932; genus Cryptobacteroides. Next base: position 87,948 of record ONII01000009.1, on the reverse strand, counting down.
GCTACCAGCTCAGCGCTTTCACCCTTCGCTGCTTCGACCTTCTCACCTCCGTGGGCAATACCGGCTGCCTGGCGCTGGCCAAGTTCAACGCCGCCGGCATTCCGGCCGCCTGTGAAGGCGATGTCCCGGCCCTGCTGAGCATGATGATTGCCCAGGCGCTCACCGGAAAAACGGGCTTCCAGGCCAATCCGGCCCGCATAGACGTAGAAAGCGGCAAAATGCTCTTTGCCCATTGCACCGTGCCCTTCAACATGGTGCGCAACTGGCAGTGGGACACCCATTACGAGTCCGGCATCGGCGTGGGCATCCACGGCGAACTGCCGCAGGGCAAGGTGACGGTGTTCAAGGTCTCCGGCAAGCTGGACCGCCTTTTTGTGGCAGAAGGGGAGTTGCAGTACAACCAGTATGAAGACAACCTCTGCCGCACGCAGGTGGCGCTGCAGTTGCAGCCTGCCGATGCCCGTTATTTCCTGACCTGTCCTATCGGCAACCACCATATCATCCTTCCCGGACATCACAAGGCCCTGCTGGAGGCACTCCTATGAATGTAGAGCACCTGATGGCGGCGCATGGCGTAAAGGTGACGGCCAATCGTCTCCTCATTGCGCGTGCCCTGGAGGAGGCCCACCGTCCGCTGTCCATGATGGAGCTGGAAGCGCGGCTGGAATCCATCGACAAGAGCAATGTGTTCCGCGCGTTGGTGGCGTTCAAGGACGCCCATCTGGTGCACGTGCTGGACGGGGATCCGGTGCGGTACGAACTCTGTCACAGCCATCACGACGGCCCCGACGATGACCTTCACGTGCATTTTTACTGCGTGAAGTGCCACAAGACGTACTGTCTGGAGGAGATTCCCGTTCCGCCGGTGAGCGCACCGGAAGGGTATCAGGTGCAGGAGGAAAGTTACCTGCTCAAAGGGATTTGCCCACAATGTGCTCAATAGCCAGGCCGGCCAGCGTGAACCCGAAAATGCCCGTAATGGGCGCCAGGGTGCCATTGGCAACGGCTTTCCCGGGCCCGGGATCCAGTTCCGGCCCCAGATTGGGCAGCACCTGCTCGTCGTAAACGCACAGAAATTTTTTGGCAGGCAAGGTTCCGTTTTTGCGTAGCCTTTTTCTTAATGCGGCGCCCAGCGGACAGCCGCGCACGTCAAAGAATTCCGCCACGCGCACCTGCGTAGGGTCCATCTTGCAGGCGGCGCCCATGGAGGAGAAAAAGGCGCCCGGGCAGGCAGTGGCTTCCAAAATGAGGTTGGCTTTGTCTGTGAGCGAATCAATGGCGTCGATAATCACGTCGTACCCGGCCAGCTGGAAATCGGCCCCCAGGGTATAGCGCTCCTGCAGGGCGGTGACGCCACATAAAGGATTGATTTCCAGAAGTCTTTCGCGCAGCACTTCCACCTTGGGACGGCCCACGGTACGCGTTGTTGCGGGCAGTTGCCGGTTAATGTTGGTGACATCCACGCAGTCCGGATCTACCAGGGTAAGATGGCCGATGCCGCTGCGTACGAGGGCATCTGCACACCAGCCGCCTACGCCGCCCACGCCAAAGAGGATAACGCGGGCCCGGGTCAGTTGTGCCAGGCCGTCGGTCCCGAGGAGCCGCTCAACACGCGAGAAGGCGCTGTTCATTTGACAAATCGGGCGAAAGAATCCGGAAGCGGGGAGGTGCAGCGCACCATCTTCTGGCTGTAGGGGTTGCGGAAGACCAGCGTATGGGCATGCAGGGCCAGGCGCTTGATGGGATTGGTCTGGGCCCCGTATTTGTCGTCGCCGGCCACCGGATGGCCCAGCTCCGCCGCATGCACGCGAATTTGGTTTTTGCGGCCGGTCTCCAACTCAAATTCCACCTCCGAATAGTACTTGGTGCGCTGGAGCACCTTGTAGTGCGTAATGGCCAGCTGCCCGTCTTTGACTTCCGTGTCAAAAGACTTCATTTTCAGGGATTTGGGGCTCTCCAGCAGCCAGCTTTGGATGGCGCCGGCGTCTTTTTCCACCTTGCCTTCCAGCCAGGCCACGTAGCGGCGCTCGGCCACCAGTTCCTTCCATTTGCTTTGCAGCAGGTCCTTGGCACGCTCGTCCTTGGCGAACACCACGGCACCGGAAGTGCCTTTGTCCAGGCGGTGCACAATCCACACCTTGGCGGTGCTGCGGTCCGGCGTAACGCCGCTGATGAGGTCCTCCTTGCGCTGCATGCGCTTGTTCACCTTCACATAGGCATTCAGCATGGCATACAGCGTCTGTTCCCGTTTCCCGCTCTTGGCCAGGCTCCCATGGGCCGATGACACGCTGAGCATCCCCGAGGGTTTATCCACCACCAGGTAATGCTCGTCCTCAAAGAGGATTTTGACGCCGGCCTTTTCCACGGCATCCCGGGCGTCTTCCCGCGTGGCGCGGGCAATGGAAATGCCCTTGGGCAGAATCTCAATGCGGTCCCCTTTGCGCAAGGGGTGGTCAAAGGCGGTTTTTACCTCCCCGTTCACCTGTACCTGGCCTTTGGACAGCATATTCCTTACGGACGTGCGTGACTGCTGGGGAAAGAGGCTGAAGAGGGTTTCCAGCAGTTATAACTTGTCATACTTCTTCCAATAATTTGTGTAAGTTGTTGGGCAGCATTGATTTAAACTTTGCTTTGCTGCCACGGGGAATGAGGATGGCTTCCAGCGATTCGCAGTCATCGAAGGCGTCGGTACCAATCAGCTCCAGTGCTTTGTTCAGCTTAACCTGATACAGGTTGATGCAGCCCTGGAAGGCCCGGGGGCCAATGGCCATGGTTTTGGCGGGCAGGGCCAGTTTTTCCAGCTGCCAGCAGTCTACAAAGGCGCTTTCGCCAATGTACAGGAGGCCGGTGGGCAGTTTGATGTGGAGGAGTTCGCCACATTCGGCAAAGGCGTTGGCGCCAATGTGCGTAATGGAACCCGGCAGATGGATTTTTTCCAGGTATGAGGAGCGGTCCTCCAGGGGAATGGGCTCGCCAATCCGGCGGCCGGCCATGTAGTCCTGGAAGGCGAAGACGTTGTCGCAGATGACCTCACAGCCGTCCTGCACCGTAACTTCTCCGGGAAAATTCTCCGCATCCAGGAGGCGTTTGCCGTCGGCAGAATAGCTCAGGCAGTTTTCACCATCCCATACGTCCCTGTCCAGTTCTGCTTGCGTAGGAACCGTGGGGACAGCCAGTACTTCTTCCAGGGTCATGGGCTTAGAAATTTTTCACAAAGTCGATGTCTTTTTTGAGCATCACTTTGGGTTCCATCTTGTAAACTTTCTGGAACAGTTTGAACTGGTAGGCGGGGGAGAGGTATACTCTGTGCTCGTTTTTGCCCTTGCGCCACCATTTGTAGAAGGCGATAGGGTCTGTGTCGTAGGGGATGCGGGCTTCGATTTCCGAGGTGTAACCGGGGAAGTCGATGATCATTTTGAGGCCGGTAATGCGCTTGTAATACTCGTAGTCTGCTCTCCTGAGCTTGGAAACCAGCGGTGCAAATACTTCAAACTGATCCACTTGCAGCACTTTTTCCTTGACAATCATCCGGTGGATGCGGACAGGGTCTTTGTGGAGCCACTCCGTAATGCTCAAGGTCACGGGAGTGCCGTCGCAATCCAGTGTAAGCATGTCTGACGAGAAGTAAACCTTTTCGTTATCTAGCGGGAAAGTCTCCATAAATATTTAGCCTCTGCTGCAAATATATGAAAATATTTTCTTTTTTGTGCGAAATTTTTTAACTTTGGATACGAATTTAACCATTAATCTAATAAAAACTAACGTAACCATGGCTTACAAAATCATTGACATTCAGGGTATTGGCCCTGTTTTCGCGGAAAAACTCCTCGCTGTAGGTATCGACACCGACGAAAAACTGCTTGCCGCCGGCGCTTCCGCCAAAGGCCGTAAGGAGCTGGAAGAGAAGACCGGTATCCGCGGAGACCTCATCCTCACCTGGGTGAATCACGCAGACCTTTTCCGTATTAAGGGTGTGGGCCCTCAGTTCGCAGAACTGCTGGAAGCCGCCGGTGTGGACACCGTGAAGGAACTCCGCAACCGCAACGCTGCCAACCTCGCCGCCAAAATGCTGGAAATCAACGAGGCCAAGCACCTGTGCAAGCGTACTCCCGTGGAAAAAGAAATCCAGAAGTACATCGATGGCGCCAAGGCCCTGGAGCCGGTAGTTACTTACTAGTTCTTACTAACTACACAGTAGATTCCTCGACTACGCCCGGAACGACCGGAGCAGTCGGGGAATCTTTTTTTGTCTAATTGCGCGGAATCGTTTATTTTTGCAGAATGGCTATATGGATTGTGCTCCCAATACTAACGCTCCTGATGTTCGATCTGGGGCTTTCGCTCAAGTTCAGTGACTTTGGAAAGGTGTTTGCGCACCCGTGGCCCATTGTGGTGGCGCTGGTGGGGCAGCTGGTGCTGCTTCCGGCCATCGCGTTGGGGCTGGCGTGGGTGTTCAGGCTGGAGCCGGTGTTTTTTATCGGCCTTATCTTAATTGCCTGTTGTCCGGGGGGGAGTTCGTCCAATGTGTTTTCCAAACTGGCCGGCGGGGATGTGGCGCTTTCCGTTACGCTCACCGCGCTTAGCAGCGTTATCACGCTCTTTACCATTCCGTTCATTATGAGCGTGGCCACCAACATGGTGGGGGAGAGCGTGGGCATTACGCTGCCGGTAGGGAACCTTATCAAGCAGAACTTGCTGCTGATGCTGCTGCCCGTGCTTCTGGGCATCGGCCTGCATTATGCCGCGCCCAAGGCGGCGGAAAAGACGGACAAGGTACTCGGAAAGCTCGCTTTCCCGCTGTTGCTGGTGCTCATCACCGTTTTTTATATCCAGCATCACCGGACCATCCTGGACAATATCGGCATTTTGGGCCTATGCGTCACTGCGCTTATCCTGGTGGCCATCGGCTGCTCGTCCCTGCTGTCCCGCCTGGTACGCACGGACGCCCGCCAGCGCCGGACGGTGGTCATTGAGGTGGGCATGCAAAATGCCGCGCAGGCCATCGCCATTGCCTCCAGTCCGTTCATCTTTGCCAATGAAAAAATGGCCATTCCTGCCATCCTGTATTCGCTGATGATGAACGTGGTGCTGCTCATTTATGTGGGAATCGTCCGGAAACGATAATTTTTTGTGCCTATGGAAACGCCTCAGAATGAATCCATTCTCATCGACACCAATGCGGTTGTGAGAAAAGTGAACCACGGAAAACTGTTTCCGCGGCCGGTGATGTGGTTTATCCGCAAACTGGTCCACGAAGAAGACTTTAACCGCAATTTCTCCAAAGGGAAGGTGGGGCCGGATTTTGTGTTCGATTTCTTTAAGGACCTGGGCGTATCACTGGAGGTGATAGGGGAGGAGAATATTCCTTCCGACGGCCTTTTCACCTTTGCTTCCAACCATCCGCTGGGTGGGGCCGATGCCGGTCTGGAGGTTGCGTGGCTGGCGCGCAGGTATAAGGACAATGTGATTGTTCCGGCCAATAATTTCCTCCTGCACATCAAGCAGTTACACCATTATCTGATTCCGGTGAACAAGCTGGGGAACGCCCAGTCCCGGGAACTGGCGGTCCTGCTGGACCAGGCCTTCCGCAGCGACAGGCAGGTGTTGTATTTCCCGGCCGGCGCCTGCTCCCGCAAAATCGACGGGCAGATTATGGACCTGGAGTGGAAAAAGACCTTCATTACCAAAAGCCGTGAAACGCAGCGGGATGTGATTCCCGTCTGGTTCTCCGGCCACAACTCCAAGCGCTTTTACCGCATTGCCGCCTTCCGCAAATTCTTCAAAATCAAGCTGAATCTGGAAATGCTCACCCTCCCGGACGAGCTTTTCCGCTACAAGGGCCAGCACTTTAAGATGGTGATTGGAAAGCCCATTTCCTGGCAAACCTTTACCCCGGAGCGCACCGACACCCAGTGGGCCCAGTTCGTCCGCGAGCAGGTGTACGCCCTGAAACAAGACTAAAAAACAAAGGGTCCCAAAGTTGTCTTTGGAACCCTTTGAGCGGTGCGGACGAGGCTCGAACTCGCGACCCCCGGCGTGACAGGCCGGTATTCTAAACCGACTGAACTACCGCACCAAGTTTTCAGTGAACTTCCCTTTCGGGATTGCAAAGGTACGAACAATTTTTGAATTTGCAAGGGGTTTCCAAAAAAATTTAGAATATTTTTGTTCTTTGTCTTTCCTACCAAAAAAAATGGTATCTTTGCAATCCCTAAGACTTGGCCTCATGGAAGAAGCACCCCAGATGAAATGGTATGCGTTGAAGATTTTCTTCAACAAAGTGTTCGATGTAGAGGCCTATCTGGACGCCCGGGGCATCGACACCTATCTTCCCGTTCAAAAAGTCCTCCTTAAAGGCATTGCGCACATGCTGGCCCGCAAAAGGCTGGCCAAGGCCCCCGAGCACCAGGATCCCCGTTACGTGATGGAAGGGCCCATGATTTATGAGCGCCGGCCGCTGGTAAACGCACTTCTCTTTGTCCATTGCACGGAAGAGCAGCTCCTGGAAGTAGATACCTATCTGAAGGAACGCAATGCCAGCTCCAACATGCGCGGGTACATCTATAGCACGTACAAGGACGGCGAAAGAAAAATGGCCTCCATCCCGGACAAAGAAATGGCCTGCTTCCGCATAGTGGTAGATGCCGGCTCCAAGGGCCTGGAATTCTATGCCGATGACGACATATCCCGCTATGCCACCGGAGACCGTGTCCGCGTAAAGGAAGGCCCGCTGAGGGGCGCAGAAGGCTATATCAAGCGCATCCGCCGGGACCGCCGCCTGCTGGTGGTGATAGAGGGGATCATCGCCGTGGCCACCACCTATATTCCTCCGCAGAATCTGGAGAAAATTTAGTACCTTTGTACCGATATGCCGGTAGAAGGAAACATCATCATTAAAAACGCCCGGGTAAACAACCTGAAAAACATTACGGTGGAAATCCCCCGTAACCGGCTGGTTGTCATTACCGGCGTGAGCGGCAGCGGAAAAAGTTCCCTGGCCTTTGACACCCTCTTTGCAGAGGGCCAGCGCCGCTTTGCAGAAAGCCTTTCCTCCTATGCCCGGCAGTTCCTGGGCCGCATGGTAAAACCGGACGTAGATGCCATAGAAGGCATTCCACCGGCCATTGCCATCGAGCAAAAGGTGAACATTCGCAACCCGCGTTCCACCGTGGCCACCACCACGGAAATCTACGACTACCTGCGCATCCTGTTCGCCCGCATTGGCCGCACCTATTCGCCCGTGAGCGGGGAAGAGGTGAAGGCCCATACCGTCAAGGATGTGCTGGAAGCCCTCACGGAAGGGGCGTGGTACATTCTGGCGGACCTCCATTGGGATAGCCGCCAGGACCAGGTGGAACTCATGCTCGCGCTCAAGGAAGAGGGTTTTGGCCGCCTGTTTTCTCCGGCCGATGGTACCCTCTACGCCATTGAGGACGTCATGCAAATGGACGGCAAGTACCCGGAAGGCCTATGGCTTCTGGTAGACCGCGTCAAGGTACGGGGTGCGCTGGACGATGATCTTCGCACGCGGCTTCATGCCTCCATCCAGACCGCCTTCGACAAAGGAGGCGGCGACATGGCCTTGTGGGAGATGCCCGGTCAAGCCGGGCATGACGTCACCCCCGACCTGATCGGGGGTCTGATTCGCTTTTGCTCGCGTTTCGAGCGGGACGGCCTTACCTTCCGGCAACCGGACGAATACCTCTTCAGCTTTAACTCGCCGTTGGGCGCGTGCCCGGTGTGCGGCGGACTGGGTAAGATTGTGGGCGTGAGCGAGGACCTGGTGGTCCCGGACAAGACCAAAAGCATTTACGACGGCGCTATCGCCTGCTGGCGGGGAGAAAAAATGGGCTGGTTCAAGGACCAGGTTGTAAAGAATGCCGATAAGTATGGCATCCCCATATTTGAGCCTTACTGCAAGCTCACGGACGCGCAAAAACGCACCCTGTGGGACGCCCGTTCCACCATGGGCGACGAGAGCACCATCGTGGGCATCAACGAGTTCTTCGAGTGGGTAGAAGCCAATCGTTATAAAATTCAGTACAAATACATGCTCAGCCGCTATTCCGGCCGCACCACCTGCCACGCCTGTGGCGGCAGCCGCCTGCGGAAAGAGGCCCTGTATGTGAAAATAGGCGGAAAAACCATCCACGACCTCCTCTCCATGACCGTGGAGGAGCTCCTGGTCTGGTTCCAGGAGATGACCGGTCAAGCCGGTCATGACGTCATACCCGGCTCCGACCGGGTACCTCTCACGGAGTATGAACTGGGCGTTGCCGGAAAGGCCATTGAGGAAATCTGCTACCGCCTCCAGTGCATCCAGGACGTGGGGCTGGGGTATCTCACCCTCAGCCGCACCATGAACACCCTATCCGGCGGAGAAAGCCAGCGGGTGAACCTGGTAACGGCCCTGGGAAGCTCCCTGGTGGGGTCCATGTACATCCTGGACGAGCCTTCCATCGGCCTGCATCCGCGGGATACGGACCGGCTTATTGCCGTCCTTAAGCGCCTGAGGGACATTGGAAATACGGTGGTGGTGGTGGAGCATGACCCGGAGATTATCCGTGCGGCAGACTGCCTCATCGACCTGGGGCCCAAGGCCGGCGTGAATGGGGGAGAAGTGGTGTTTCAGGGAGATCCCTCGACTTCGCTCGGGATGACAAACGCTTCGCTCGGGATGACAGAGCGCTCGCTCACCCTGCAGTACCTGGCGGGCATCCGCAAGCCGTACGTGCGGGAAAAGAATCCCTGGCACTATTCCATCACCGTGCAGGGGGCCATGCAGAACAACCTCAAGGACATTGACGTGCAGTTCCCGCTCAACGCTTTCACGGTGGTTACGGGCGTGTCCGGCAGCGGCAAAAGCTCGCTGGTGGGAGATATCCTGTATCCGGCCCTGCACCGGCGCATCAACGAGACCGGGGACCTTCCGGGCACGTTCAAAGGCCTGGCGGGGGACCTGAGCCGCATCACGCGCGTGGAATACGTGGACCAGAACCCTATCGGCAAAAGCAGCCGTTCCAACGCCGTCACGTACCTGAAAATCTATGACGATATCCGCAAGCTCCTGAGCGAGCAGCAATATGCCAAAATCAACGGCTTCACGCCGTCGTATTTCTCCTTCAACCAGGACGGCGGCCGCTGCCCGGAATGCCAGGGAGACGGTTTTGTGCGGATTGGCATGCAGTTCATGGCCGATGTCACCATGGTGTGCGAAAGCTGCGGCGGCAAGCGCTTCAAGCCGGAAATCCTGGAGGTGAAATACCAGGACAAGAATGTGGACGACATCCTGAACATGAGCGTGGAAGAGGCCATCGCCTTCTTTGGCGCCCAAAAGGAAGATGCCGCCAAAACCATTGCCGCCAAGTTACAGCCGCTGGTCGACGTGGGCCTTGGCTATATCAAGCTGGGACAGCCTTCCAGCACCCTTTCCGGCGGCGAAAGCCAGCGCATCAAGCTGGCCTATTTCCTCTCGCTGGCAGAAGGCGGGCGGGAGCGCATCCTCTTTATCTTTGACGAGCCCACCACCGGCCTGCATTTCTACGATGTAGAGAAGCTCCTGAAGGCGTTCGACGTCCTTATCGGCAAGGGCCATACCGTCATTGTGGTAGAGCACAACCTGGATGTAATCCGCAGCGCAGACTGGGTGATCGACCTGGGTCCGGATGCCGGAGACCGGGGCGGGGAAGTGGTGTTCGCCGGCAGGCCGGAAGACCTTGCCGCCAAGGGGAATACGTTTACTGCCAAATACTTACGCGTATGAAAAAGATTGCCGCCATTACCATGGTCCGTAACGACGATTTCTACCTGCGCAAGTGGGTGGAATACTATTCCCGGGAACTGGGCGGAAAAGAGCATCTGTATATCTTCTACGATGGCCTGGACCAGCAGGTGGCGCCCTTCTGTGCGGGCACGCATGCCTGTGCGGTGGAAAAGATAGGGACGCAGGTGGTGTCGGCCGAGAAAGGCCGGCTCAAGTTCCTCTCCGGGAAGGCGGCGGAACTCCTTGCCGGCGGGTACGACCTTGTCATCGGCGTAGATGCGGACGAGTTTGTGGTGGTGGATCCCAAACTTGGAAAAACCCTGCTGGAGTACCTGAGCGGTATCCGGGTGAACGGCTCCCTGTCGGCCCTGGGGCTGGATTTTGGCCAAAAACTGGGTGAGGAAGCGGACATTACGGAAGACAAACCCTTCCTGAACCAGCGGCATTATGCCCAGATTGGCACGCGTTACACCAAGCCGTCCATCTTGGCGGCGCCCCTTACCTGGGGCAGTGGCTTTCATCGGATCAAGGGACATAACTTCCATATAGCCAAGGATTTGTATTTGTTCCACTTTGGCTACTTTGACATGAAACGCCTGGAGGACCGCTTCCGGGACAAGGACCGTCTGGCACAGGGTTGGGGCAAGCACATGCAAAAGCGCTCGCGCGCCATCCGCCTGGTGACGGAACTCAAGGCCCGCGATTTTGACCGCTGGACCCGGCTGGCTCGCCGCCTGCAAGCCCTTTTCCGTCCGCCCTATGCCTGGAACAAACCGGGCATGCTGGGGCTTAAAATTGTGGTCCGTATTCCTAACCGTTTCCAAAATCTATTCTGATGCAGCCGCTTGTTTCCGTCATTGTGCCCGTTTATGGTGTGGAGGCGTACATCTCCCGCTGCGCTCGGAGCCTTTTTGCACAGACTTACCCGGAGGTGGAGTTCCTCTTTGTGGACGACAGCTCGCCGGACCGTTCCGTAGCTGTACTCAAGGAAGTTTTGTCGGAATATCCGGCCGTGGCTCAGCGCGTCCAAATCCTCTCCAAGCCCAACGAGGGGCAGTCGCTGGCAAGAAAAACCGGCCTGGAAGCGGCAAGAGGGGAATATGTGCTCATGGTGGACTCCGATGATTGGCTGGAGACCTGCGCCATTGAGAAACTGGTGGCTTATGCACAGGCTACGCAGGCCGACGTCGTGGTGTTCGATTTCTGGAAGGAGTACGCCAGGCGCAGCAAACTGGATAGCGAGAAAGCCAGTTCCATTGCCGATACCGGCCTTTTCCGCCGGCGCCTGTACAATGACGGCGCGTATGGTTACGTATGGAATAAATTCTGGCGCAGAGGCCTCTGTGAGGGCCTTTTCTATCCGGTCTATTCCATGCACGAAGACCTGGTGTTCTGCACGCAGGCGCTCTATAGGGCCCGGAAGGTGGTGCAACTCAAGGAAGGCCTATATCATTACGACCGCACCAACCGGGGCAGTGCCACACGGGTAAAAAAAGCTGTACGCCGTTCCCGCAGCGCCCGCAACATGATGGACTTCTACTGCGCTTTTGCCGGGCAGGCCGATTCCCCTGTAACGGGGCTGGAGAACGAGCTCTTTCTTCACGCTGCCTGGGTGGGATATTCAATGGACCGCAGCCTGTTCACCGACTATCCTTTCCTGAAGGAAAAGGCCCGGAAACTGCCCCTGATGCCCCGTCGTCGCGTTTTGCTCATACAACAACTTATCCTTAAACTATGGCTATGTCTCAGGTAAAAGTATCGGTAATCGTCCCGTTTTACGGGGTGGAACCTTACATAGGGCGGTGTGCCGAATCACTCCTTCGGCAAACGGCCTGGCAAGATTGCGAGTTCATTTTTGTGGACGACGGGTGCAAGGATGGTTCGCTCTCTGTATTACAAGGGGTGCTGGCCCGGTATCCGGAGCGCAGGGTACAGGTGATTCGTAAAGAAAATGGCGGCTTGCCCCAGGCCCGTCTGACCGGGCTCAAAGCGGCCTCGGGTATCTATGTCTTGCATGTAGATTCCGATGACTGGCTGGAAGAAAACATGGTGGAGGAACTCCTCAAAGCCATTGAAGGCGCACAGGCCGACGTGGCCTATTGTTATGCTTATCATGAGTATGAAGACGGGCACCGGAAGGAAAAAAAGGTGCGTGCCTATGCCGATTGCCAGGCGTATGCAGATGCTTTCATGTGTTTCCATGCCGGTGCCTATGTGTGGAATAAACTCATTCGCCGGAGCCTTTTCCGGCAGGAATTGTTTTTCCCCACCATCGGCATGCACGAGGATATGGTACTGCTTGCACAGGTGTTCCTCTATGCCCATACCTGCGTGCGGGTCCCGCAGCCGCTCTACCATTACAGGAGGGACCGTAGATCTTCTATTTCCAATGTGCAGAAGGCAGAGCGGGATGCGGCATCGGCCCGTAATTTCCTGCAGCTCATTGCCTACTGGCGGGGAAGGAAGAGCCCCATCGACCGTTTTCTGCCTTATTTGTATGCCTATTGCGGATGGAAAGCTATCTGCTTTTCCCCTTCCATTTTTGGGGAATTTCCCTTCCTGAGGGAAGAGGTGATGCAGGTACCAGGCAGCGCCATGTCTTCCCTCAAGTACCGCTACCGCTTGTTCAAGGTTAAGCGGTGGCTCAAAAAGCACTGAGTTATGGGTCCACAACCACCAGGGCCAGGGTATCCCGGTTTACCGGCGGGCCGGCCTTGAAGTAAACCACGGCCGTGCCGCCCTTCTTGGTATGCAGCGTGAGTCCGTAGCCGTCGTCGTCCACCGTATAGTCAAAGACTTCCTGCACCCGCGGGTCTGTGTCGTGGGCCAGCGGGTCAATGGTCATGGGTGTGCCGGCGGGCCGCACTTCGCACCAGAGGTGGAAATCCTCGCCGCTCCGGCATTCGTTGTAGGCCGCCGGATGCAGGATAAAGGCTTTGTCGGCAGGCTCCAGGCCACTTTTATCCACCCGCCAGCTGTCTTCCCTCAAACCATCGCCTTCCGGCCGTACGCTTATCTGGTAGCACACGTTCCGCTCCACGTCAAAATTGTTCAGATTCTCCCCCAGGTAGAAGCGGTAGATGAGGAAACTGTCGCTCCGGCTGTTCCAAAGAGGGGAGCGGTAATCGGCCTTGATCTCTATATAGGAACAAACCTCCTGGTATAGGCTGTTTTGAAACACCTTTCCCTGGTCGGTGGTGACGTTTTCCAGCAGGTCTCCCTGGCAGTTTTCAAGAAGATAAAAGTGACAGGTACCGCTCATCCCCAGGCTCTCTTCTCTATTCAGCGCATCCACTTCCCGCCAGCTTTTCACAAAGCCCTCCCGGAAAATGTGTTCCCGGGATTCCGCCTTGCTTTGTACGTTGAATAGCTGAACGGAGGCGGGGCACCCGCCAATCTGGACGCTGCGTACCGTAAAATGAACGTCCGGGTCCAGGCCGGTCCGGTCTATCCTGAGGTCCACGCGCGCCATCAGCCGCTTCAGGGGCAGGGGAAAGTGCCCGTCTTCACCCACCCGGACGTTGTCCAGGACAACCGCCATGGGAATGCCCGGCGTGAACTCGTCCGGGTAGGCCATATGGTAGCGATAGGCCTTGGCCTCCGCCAGTGTGCGGCAGGGGAGTTCGTAGCCCAGGTTGGCCGCGGCCAGGATGGTGTAGGGTACGTTTTGCATGAGCCTTGTATGGTGGGTAACCACACCATTCTCCGTTTCCAGCTGCCTGGAGGAAACATACACCTTTTCTTCCAACAGCCCGTATGCGTTGAAAATGAACAGGTTGTAGTCGGCAATGCGGTCTTCGTCGGGGTCGTTTGCACGCGTGGGGAAATTGCTCTCAGGTAGTAAGGAAAAGCTGACAGAGATTGTGGAGAGCTCTGCGCGCGTGCATCCGACCAAAACGAACAATATGAAGAATAGATACAAAAGGTATGTTTTCATGGCTCAATAGGTGACAGTTACCGGTTCCCTCATGTCCCAGGGAATCCGTTGGGTGTGAAGGGAAACCGCCCCGCTAACGGTGGGAAAATCCGGGTCCGACGCTCCCAGCCTTGTGAGGGTGACGTCCATCTCCAGGCAAGTTCCCGCCACCAGTTGTGGCAAAGGGATGGGGTAATAGCAGGTAAGGGTATCGTAGCGGGCCTCCAGCACCAGACGGGTCCGGCTGCCGGGATAGCAGTAGAAGGTTTGCTCCGTGTACACCGGCGTCCAACTCACCTCTCCCGGTCCCTCCTGCCATAGCAGGGAGGGCTCTTTGAATGCGCGCAGGGCCACCGTGTCCAGATACCCCGGGTTCACCCACGACACCGGTTCTCCGTCTCCTCCTTCCAGCGGCCGGTACTCGGAGCCGGCGTATGTCAGAAAGATTTGGGTAAGAAAAAAAGGTTCGCCAAAATACGGCCGTCCCAGGAAGTCGCAGGAGACGGAACGGAGCCGGATGGCACTCAGAAGTGGATTCATGTCCAGGACGCAGCGCCGCGAGGCGCCTGCTTCCAGTTGCGCCTGTCCAAAGAGAAGGGGAGTCCGGGCCGATTCCTCCGCCAGCGAGAAAACGTGCTTTTGCAAGTTCCCCAGCGTGCGGATATCGGCCCAGCGGGCGGTCTCCCCAGCCATGCCCGAGAGTGCCACCAGGCGTTTGGCTCCCAGAGCGCACATTCCGTATACGGGTTTTTCCCGGTCCAACTGCACAATCTGTTGATAGGCATCCAGGAGCTGGCTGCCCTCTGTCTCAAAGAAAAAGAGATCTACGGCCTCGGGCGCAGGCGTTTTGGTCCATTGTAAAGTAGTATATACAGGCGCCGTTTCAGGCGTGTAGGCGTGTGAACTACACGAGGAAAAAAAGGCCGGCAGCTGCAGGAGTGCAGCCAGCATTGTCGCAGAGGCGCGGCACGCGGAAGAGCGCAGTGAAGATGAAAGGTAGTGTCGATTGAGAGTCCGGCCTGTTTTTTCGCTTCGTGTCATGATGACGTGTTGTTTTATGTCACCGGCAAAGCTACAGTAAGTCGGGCCACACTTCCAAGCATCGGTAAAAAGAAAGTGTTGTTTCACATGTTTTTTCGTGAAACAACACTTTTTCTGTATGGGAATCGGTTGAAAAAAAACTTTTTCTACCGATTTTGTGGGGGCTGTTAACCGCCGAAGTTATCGAAGAGGATGCTCTCGGGGGCAACACCCAGGCTGTCCAGGAGGTCGCATACGCACTTGGTCATCATGGGCGGACCGCACATGAAGTATTTGATATCCTCGGGGGCTTCGTGGTTCTTCAGGTAGGTCTCGTTCATTACGTTGTGAACAAAACCGGCGGTGTACTTCACGCCTGCTGCATCGGCTGCCGGGTCCGGACGGTCCAGGGCCAGATGGAAGTGGAAGTTCGGGAAATCTTTCTCGATTTCTGCAAAGTCTTCCAGGTAGAAGGCTTCCACCAGGGCGCGGGCGCCATAGAAGAAGTGCACTTCCTTCTTGGTCTTGAGGGTCTTGAACAGGTGCATGATGTGGCTGCGGAGGGGAGCCATGCCGGCGCCGCCGCCCACGAATACATATTCCTGGCTGTCAGGGTCGTCCTTCGGGAGCAGGAACTCACCGTAGGGACCGGAAATCATCACCTTGTCTCCGGGTTTGCGGGAGAACACATAGGTGGAGGCGATTCCCGGAGGAACACCGGGGACGAACTTGAACACGCCCTTGGGCTGGGTGCGGTCGAACGGAGGGGTTGCGATACGCACGTTCAGCTTGATGAGGTCTTTCTCGGCGGGATACGAGGCCATTGAGTACGCGCGGATGGTGGGAACGGTGTTCTTGAACTTCAGGGAAGTGATACCGTACTTCTCCCAGTCGCCCTTGTAGATATCGGCCACGCCCATATCGGCAAAGTCGGCCTCGTATTCGGGAATGTCAATCTGGATGTATTCACCGGACTTGAAGTCGATGTGCTCGCCTTCCGGAAGCTTGACGGTGAATTCCTTGATGAAGGTGGCAACGTTCTCGTTGGAGATAACCTCGCATTCCAGCTTTTTCACGCTCAGGGCGCTTTCCGGAACGGCGATCTGGATGTTGTCCTTTACCTTCACCTGGCAGCCCAGACGCCAGCCTTCCTTGATCTGTTTGCGGGAGAAGAAGCCTGTTTCCGTAGGAAGGATGGTGCCGCCGCCTTCCAGCACCTGCAGTTTGCACTGGCCGCAGTTGGCCTTGCCGCCGCAGGCAGAGGGAAGGAAGATGCCGTGGTCTGCCAGGGTGTGCATGACATCGCCGCCGGGAGTTACTTCCAGCTCTTTGGTGCCGTTATTGATGTTGATCTTGACGGTACCGGAAGGGGTGAGGGCGCTCTTGATCCAAAGGAGGAGGGCCACCAGAATCAGGGTCACTACTGTAATGACGATGATGGAGTAGATGATTGTATTACCCATAATGCTTTCCTCCTACAGTGCTATGCCCATGAAGGTCATGAAGGCGATACCCATCAGACCCACGGTGATAAAGGTGATACCCAGGCCCTTGAGAGCGGCCGGAACGTTGGAGTAGCTCATTTTCTCGCGGATGGCAGCCAGGGAAACGATGGCCAGGAACCAGCCAAGGCCGGAACCCAGGGAGTACACCGTGGCCTCGCCAATGTTCAGGAAGTCTTTCTGCTGCATGAACAGGGAACCGCCCAGGATGGCGCAGTTCACGGCAATCAGCGGCAGGAAGATACCCAGCGCGGAATAGAGTTCGGGAGAGAATTTCTCTACCACCATTTCCACAATCTGCACAATGGCGGCGATGACGGCAATGAAGATGATGAAGCTGAGGAAGCTCAGGTCCACCCCTTCGATGAGGGCATCGGGTGCGAGCACGTAGGTATTGAGGAGATAGTTGATAGGAAGCGTAACCAGGAGCACGAAGATAACTGCGAGGCCCAGGCCGGCAGCGGTCTTCACGTTTTTCGATACCGCCAGGAACGAGCACATTCCCAGGAAGTAAGCGAAAATCATGTTGTCCACGAAGATGGACTTTACGAATAAGCTAAGATATTCCATAGGGCATGTACTTTATTTTTCCTGCAGGTCTTTCTGGATGCTGCGCTGCACCCACACAATGCATCCCAGGAGGATGAGGGCGAAGGGCGGCAGAATGACCAGGTTGTTGGGAACATAACCAAAGCGGTTCAGAATATCGATGCCAAACAGGGTTCCGCTGCCCAGGAGCTCGCGGAAGAAGGCAACGATAAGGAGGATAAGGCCATAACCGGCACCGTTGGCAACGCCGTCCAGGAAGCTGGGCCAGGGCTTGTTGCCCAGGGCGAAAGCCTCGATACGGCCCATCACGATACAGTTGGTAATGATGAGGCCGATGTACACGGACAGCTGCTTGTCAATGGCATAGGTGGCTTCAAAGCTCTTGAGGATTTGGTCCACCAGAATAACCATCATGGCCACCACCACCAACTGGACGATGATACGCACACGGCCGGGAATGGTGTTGCGGAGCAGGGAAAGGATGAGGCTGGAAATGCCCGTTACCACAATTACGGACAGGGTCATCACCAGGGCGCCTTTCAGCGTTACGGTAACCGCCAGGGAGGAGCAAATGCCCAGCACCAGGACGGTAATGGGGTTCCCCTTGAAAATGGGGTTCAGAATGGTTTCTTTCAGTTTTGCATCCATGGCTTATTCCTCCTCACATTTTGTGGTTTCGATTTCCTGGCAGCAGGGCTGCTCGCAGGCAGGCTTATTGCCCTGGAAATACTTCGCATAGGCGGCCAGCCAGGTGTCAATGGCGGCATCCAGACCGTTGGAGGTCATGGTGGCACCGGTGATAGCGTCAATCTTGTTGTCAATCATGGACTTGCCTTCTGCATCCTTGGGTGCGCCACCTTTCACGATATCAAACACGTTGCTATCGGCAAAGAGGGCTTTTTCTCCCACGAACTGTGCCTGGAAGGAAGGATCGTCCTTAATCTTGGCGCCCAGGCCGGCGGTCTCCGACTCGTGGTCGAAGTAGGCGCCGCCGATGGTCTGCTGGTCTGCTTCGAAGGAGAGGTAGCCCCAGATAGGACCCCACAGACCGGCTCCGTAGATGGGAACCACGGTGCGGCCGTTCTTGAAGATGAACACGGGAAGTTCCGGTTCACCGGTTTTGTTGGGACCGCCCTTGAGGTTGTAGTTCTGGCGTTTGAGCTGCTTGGGGCTGAAGACATCGTTGCCTTCCAGTTCCCGGAGCTTGTCGCCGTCCAAATTAATCACGAAAGCGTCTTCAATCTCCTCGTCGTACTTGGCAAGGACGGCGGTGTTGCCCAGCTTCTCCAGATCTGCCTTGGTGGCATACCCGGCGGCGGTGAGCATCTGAGAGATGGTATCGGCCTTTTCATTCGCATCCTGCTTGGCCTTGAGGCTTTGGGAGACGAATGCAAGGAGCGCTGCTACTACCACCACAATGACGGTGGTGTAGATGACGGTATATACATTATTATTTGTATTCATAGCGCAATTCCTTTAGGCGTTTACAGCTTTCTTGGCCCTGCGGCTGGTGTGCACGGACACTACGCAGTGGTCGATGAGCGGAGCAAAGGTGTTCATGAGCAGGATGGCGAGCATCATGCCTTCCATGTAACCGGGGTTCCACAGGCGTACAACCACGGCCAGGGCACCTACCAGGAAGCCGTAGATCCACTTGCCGGTTTCCGTCTGGGCAGCGGTGACAGGGTCGGTGGCCATGAATACGGAGCCGAACAGGAAGCCGCCCATTACCAGCTGATAGTAGCAGGGAACGGCGGTGGCACCAGCCAGTTGGCCCAGCCAGCCGACCAGGAGGCCGCCGGCCACGGAGGAGACCATAATCTTCCAGGAAGCCACACCGCTCCAAACCAGGAGGATACCACCCAGCAGGATGGCAATCACGCTGGTTTCACCGGTGGAACCGGGAATGAAGCCCCACACCATATCCATGAAGGAGTACTGACCCACGGCACCGGTGGCGGCGTCGAAGGCACCGTCATGGGCGATGGCCAGCGGGGTAGCTGCACTGATGGCATCTACGTCCTTGAGGGCGGGTACCCAGGTCTTGGAAACCCACACGCTGGAGCCGGACATGCTGGAAGGATAGGAGAAGAACAGGAAGGCGCGTGCCACCAGGGCCGGGTTCCAGATGTTCATGCCGGTGCCGCCGAACACTTCTTTGACGAAGATAACGGAGAACGCAACGGCCAGGGCGAGCATCCACAGGGGAACGTCCACAGGAACAATCAGGGGAATGAGGAAGCCGGTGACGAGGTACCCCTCGTTCACTTCTTCTCCGCGAATCTGGGAACTTGCAAACTCAATGGCAAGACCCACTACATAGGAAACCACGAACAGGGGAAGCATCCTGAGCAGTCCATAGAAGAACATTTGCCAGAAGCCCCACTCCAGTCCGTAGACGGTGGAAGTCTGGAGACCCACATTGTACATGCCGAACAAGGCAGCGGGAACCAGAGCGACCACAACCATGATCATCACACGCTTGAGGTCGATACCGTCGCGCACATGGGCGCCCTTGCGGGTTACCGTACCCGGTACACGCAGGAAGGTATCAAAAGCGTCATAGGTGGAATACCACCAGGGTTTTTTCTCTTCTGCCATAGTCTTATGCCATTTCTTTGATCATGAGGTCGATACCCTTCTGGATAATGGCCTGGATCTCGTTCTTGGAAGGGTCTACGAAGTCGCACAGGGCGAGGTCTTCCGGAAGGACTTCGTAGATGCCGAATTTTTCCATCTTCTCAATGTCGCCGGCCAGGCAGGCCTTGATAAGGTAGATGGGGAAGATGTCCATGGGGGTGACATCCTCGAAGCATTTGGTTTCCACGAAGGCGCGGGGACCGCCGTGCAGATTGGTGTCCATGTTGTACTTCTTCTTGGGGGTGAGCCAGGAGAAATAGCACCAGGAGGAGCTGAACACGGAAGGACGGAACACCTTGGCCCAACCGAACCATTCGCGGTCGGTGCCTTCCTTCAGGAGGGTGAGCTGGTTGTCAAAAAGGCCGATGTAGCCTTCTGCACCCAGGCATTCGCCGCTGAGGGCGTCGCCGCCCACAACGCGCACACCCTCTGCAACAGAGGTGATGTCCTTGACGGGGGTGCCGGGAAGGCACTCCACATAGCCGGTCTTTTCCGCCTTGGGACCGGTAACGGCCACTTTGCGGGTAAGCTCCAGCTTGCCGGTGTTCACAACATGCCCGATGGCGGCGAGAAGCAGGAGGGATACCGTCCACACGGTCTCACCCTTCTGGATGGGGGCGATGTGGCTGATCTGTACACCTACGTTGCCGGCCGGATGGGGACCGGAGACTTCGTGCAGGGTAGCGTTCTTCACCTGGGCGAAGCGGGAACCCTTGCGGAAAGAGACATGCACGGGCGCCACCTTGGCAAGCGCGTCAATGCCGGCCTGGATGTCCGTGAGGGCATCGGCCAGGGCAAATTCGCTGTCTGCGGCGAGCGGAGCCGTGTTGAAGGAGGAGATGAAAATTGCCTTGGGGGTGAGGTCCGGGCTTGCCATGACGCCGTAAGGGCGCTGGATGAGGGAAACCCACAGGCCGCTCTTCAGGAGAAGTTCCTTGGTTTCTGCCGCCGAAGCCGGAGCTTTGGTGCCAAAGTCCACATAGTCCTGTTTAGCACTTGCCTTTACCAGAACTGCCAGCAATTTTCTCTTTTCGCCGCGGACAATCTGCTGCACGGTGCCACTGACGGGGCTGGTGAGGAGGATTTCCGGGCGCTGTTTGTCAGCCATCACGGGAGAACCGGCTTTTACTGCATCGCCTTCTTTGACCAGCAGCCTGGGAACCAGGCCGTGGATGTCTGTAGGCTTGACAGCAACAATGTCCGGGCTCACGGTTTTGATGACTTCGGGCTTGGCGGCTCCCTTAATGGGAACGTCCAGACCCTTTTTCAAAGCGAGATTGTTTGACATTATTGATACAGTTTTGTGTATTTGCAAAAAATACTGCGCGAAGTTACAAAATTTTTACTAATTTCGCCCTATAAATACAGGTCTATATGAGTGAGATTTTGAGGGATTTGAATCCTGAGCAGAAGAAGGCCGTTGAATGTATCGAGGGGCCGATGTTGATTGTCGCTGGTGCAGGTTCGGGGAAAACCCGGGTACTGACTTCCAGAATTGCATATCTGATTGATAAAGGGATTCCGCCGGAGCGGATTCTCTCGCTTACCTTTACTAAAAAGGCGGCGGGGGAGATGAAGGAACGCATCGCCCTTATGGTAGGGGAACGGCAGGCGCGGAAAATCTGGATGGGTACCTTTCACTCCATCTTTATCCGTTTCCTGCGGGAGTATTCGGAGCTTATCGGCTTCCCGGCCACCTTTACCATTTACGACACCACGGATTCCGTGAGCGCCGTCAAAACCTGCATCAAGCAGCTGGAACTGGACGACAAAGTGTACAAGCCCAAGGAGGTGCTCAGTCGCATCTCCAAGGCCAAGAACGACCTCGTAACCCCCACGCCCTATATGAACGGTGTGGGCGGTTTCCGGGAAGACGACAACCACCATAAAAAGCCGGAAATCTACCGCATCTATGCCCGCTACTGCGAGCTGTGCCGCCAGTCCGGCGTCATGGATTTTGACGATATCCTCCTGTACCTGAATATCCTCTTTAAACGCAGTCCGGAGGCCCTGGAGGCCATTGCCGGCCGCTTCAGCCACATTCTGGTGGATGAGTACCAGGATACCAACATGGCCCAGTACATCATCCTCAAAAAACTGGCTGCCGGTCACCGGAATATTTGCGTGGTGGGGGACGATTCCCAGTCCATCTATGGCTTCCGCGGTGCCCAAATCCAGAACATCCTCAATTTCCAGAAGGATTTCCCGGGGGCCAAGGTGTTTCGCCTGGAGCGGAACTACCGTTCCACCCAAACTATTGTGAACGCCGCCAATTCCCTTATCGCCCACAACGAGAGCCGCATTCCCAAACAGTGCGTTTCCATGGGGGAGAAAGGAGAGGTGATTCACCTGGTGCGCTCCTTTACCGAGCAGGAAGAGGCCCAGCAGATTGCCTACGCCATCCTCGCCCGCATGCGGGAGGCCCAGGCGGAATATGCCGATTTTGCCATCCTCTACCGCACCAACTCGCAGTCCCGCGCGCTGGAAGAGCAGCTTCGCCGCCGCAACATCCCCTACATGATTTATTCCGGCAACTCGTTTTTTGAGCGGGCAGAGGTTAAAGACCTCATGGCCTACTTTAAGTTAGCCGTGAATCTCAATGATGATGAGTCGTTTAAGCGTGTTGTCAATAAGCCCACAAGGGGCATTGGCGACACCTCTTTGAACGCCCTTATCGCCGCAGCACAGGCATCGCGTGTGTCACTGTTTCAAGCAGCGGCGCTGCCCAATCTGGAGTCTTTCGGCCTTAAGGGAGCGGCTATCGGCAAAATACAGGCATTCTGCACCATGATGGGCAAAGCAGCAGCAGAGGCTGCGCAGGGGGATGCCTATGACGCAGCCATGTCCCTGGCCTCGGAAAGCGGCATTTACCTCTTTTACAAGGCCGATACTTCCGTGGAGGGACAGTCCCGGTTCTCCAATGTGGAGGAACTTCTCAACAGTGTCAAGGCCTATGTGGAGGAGCAGCATGGGGATTACCGGAATTCGCTGGTGGAGGACGGCGCCGTGCAGGACGCTTCGCTGGTGCCGGATGCGGAACTGCCGCGCGTGACGCTGGCAGATTATCTGGAGAATGTATCGCTGCTGTCCAATGTAGATGTGGCTGAGGACGAGACCAATAACAAAGTGGCACTTATGACGGTGCACACGGCCAAGGGGCTGGAATTCCCGTATGTGTTTGTGGCGGGTATGGAAGAGAATCTGTTCCCGTCCGGCGGCTGGATGGCCACCCCCTCAGACCTGGAGGAGGAGCGCAGGCTGTTCTATGTGGCCCTCACACGCGCCAAACGGGCGGTGTCCCTCTCCTTTGCCCAAACGCGCATGCGCAACGGCAAGCACGAGTCCAACGCTCCCAGCCGCTTCCTCAAGGAACTGGCACCGCAGTATCTGGATAAACCGCTTCTGAGGGAAGAGATGATGGCCGCCTCCGGCCTGGAAGAAGAACGTCCCCGCTTTGGCAGCGGCCGCCCGGACGGCGGCTTCCGCTGGTCCGGTGGCGCCGGGAGATGGCCGGTCAAGCCGGCCATGACGAGTCCCGGCCGTCCTGCTGCGTCTGGCCCTTCCCGTCCCGTCATGCCGGGCTCCTCCCGCGGCGTCATGCCCGGCCCCGACCGGGCATCTCAGCCCTCCCGCACCGCGGAGCCGGAGCGCCCGCCGCTCATCGACCCGAACTTTGTCCCGGAACCCGCGTCTTCCTTCCGGGTGGGAGACCAAATAGAACACAATCGTTTTGGGGCAGGAAAAGTCCTTGAAATTACCGGACAGGTTCCGGATCTGAAAGCAAAAATCCTATTCGAAAAGTACGGTGAAAAACTTCTTTTGCTAAAATTTGCAAAAATTAGGCATAAAAAGTTGTGACAATCAATTCTTATTCTTATTTTTGCAACGAAGTTTTTCATAGTTTAAGTTTAGGTTAAGTAACCGGCCCTTCGCAGCGATTGCGAGGGGTCGGTGAATTTTTAGGGGTAGTTTAGTCCGTAAAAGTCCTAGCCGCAGTAGAAGTACTGCTCTACAAGTCTTCTCATTAGTTTGGTGTCGTTACGGGCTTCCCGGTGCAGCTGGGTGTCGTTATGGGCCCGTAGGGCCTTTAGAATGCCGTCTATCATGCGCGGGCGGAAGACATCTGCGGCCTCGTACGTGGCGCGGACCTTCTCCAGGCAATTTGCACTTTCCGTGCAGCAGGTGGGCAGCTGTTCCAGCGTTGCCAGGCGGGCGGCATTCTCGCTCTTGTGGATGTCCATGTCCACGTAGGTATCGGCAGCAATCTTGAGCGCTTTTTCACGCGGCATTTCCAGGCCGATACGGGTGGCTACGCAAAGGCCGGCCATGAGCTGGTAAATATCCGCGCTGCAGTCCGGACTGCGCATCTCGAAGGTTTGCTTGCCGGTGGTGTCCATCGGGGCGGCCTTTTCTTTGGGATTGGCCTTGGAACACATGTCGGTTCCGGCGCTCCAGCCCAGCGGAACGCGCACCAGCGCACTGCGGTTGCAGTCTCCCCAGCATACATTGGTCGGGGCCTCCTGGTGCGGCACCAGGCGGAAGTAGGAAGTAGGATTTTTGTTGCCGAAGGCGGTAATGGATGGTGCCAGGGTCATCAGGCCGGCAATGGCGGCGCGGGCTTCTTCCGAGAGTTTCCCGTCCTTGCCCAGGGTGACATTTTTTCCATCCTTCATCAGCCGCATGTGGATGTGCATGCCGGAACCGGCTTTGCCGGTGGTGATTTTGGGGGCGAAGCTCACATCCAGCCCGTAGCGGTACGCCAGGTTGCGGATGACCCATTTGGCCAGCAGAAGCTGGTCTGCAGCGGTTTCCAGCGGGCAGGGGAGGAACTCAATCTCGTTCTGTTCGTATACTTTGCCGTCCAGGGTGAAGTTGCCTACTTCACTGTGGCCGTATTTGATTTGGCCGCCGGTTTTGGCGACATGGTCCATGCATTCGCGGCGGAAGTCGTTCAGTTTTGCGAAAGGCTCGCTCTCATGGTAGCCCTTCTGGTCCGTGGCGGGGAACAGTTTGTCTTCCTCACAGATAACGTAGTATTCCAGCTCTCCCATGGCCTCGAACTGCAGGCCGGTGGACTTTTCAAACGCGCTTTCCGCGCGCATGAGCGTAGCGTGCGGCGCGCAGTCGAACGGCTCGCCGTTTTTGTCAAAGAAGCCGCAGAGGAAGCACAGCGTGGGAATCTCGTTGAACGGATCCACAAAGGCGGTCCGGTAGCGGGGGATAACGTAAAGGTCACTGTTGCCGGCCTCGATGAAGGAAGGGAAGAGGCTGGAACCGTCTACGCGCTCACCTTCCGTGAGGATGGTTTCTGCATAGGCCAGGCTGTTTATGGTAAAGTTGAGGGTTTTCACGCGGCCGTCTTCTGCCGGATACATGAAATCAATCATCCGGATGCCTTTCTCGCAGATGAAGTGCAGCATGTCTTCGCGGGTGAAATCCTCGGGCATCTTTTCCAGGAAAGACACCACTTCGTTGGGGTTGAGTTCAATGAATTTGTTCATGTCTGTGTGGTTTGGAGTACAAAGATACCCAATCTTTGCCGATTTGTCAATACCCCTCCGTCTCCTCTGCCTCCCATACCCCTCTGCCTCCCATGCCCCTCTGTCTTCCCATGCCCCTCTGCCTTCCCGAGCGCTGTCATCGTCCCAAACTTTGGACCCATGACCGCACTTGCTGGATGTTTTGTCCTTCGAAAAGCGTATCTTTGCAAAGATGAATGTGCTGTTTCATACCCTGATTAGCCATGCCGATCCCGCCCAGGTGCCGGGACTGGCGCGCTTCTTCAAAACCGGCCCCGGCCAGTACGGTGAAGGGGATGTGTTTCTGGGCATTAAGGTCCCGGTTACCCGTCAAGTGGTGAAAGCATGCTGGTCGGAGGTGAGTCCGGAACACCTGGAGGAATGCATGACCAGCGAGTACCATGAGGTTCGGCTCGCTGCACTCCTGACTCTGGTAGAAATCTTTTCCCATCCCGGGAAGTGGAGCGCTGCAGGATCATGTTTTGGGGACGATGCTTCTCCGGAACGCATTCTCTCGATAAAGCGGTATTGTATCGACTTTTATCTCTCCCATACAGACCGGATTAATAATTGGGACCTGGTGGACCTGTCCTCGTATCCCTTGCTGGGGCAGTGGCTGCTTCCGCAGAAGGACCGCAGCCTCCTTTACCATCTGGCGCGGGACGGCCGTACCCTGTGGGAGCAGCGAATCGGTATTGTCAGCACCATGACTTTTGTTCGGCATGGGCAGTTGGACGACACATTTGCCATCTCCGACATCCTCCTTCATCATCCCCACGACCTCATTCACAAAGCCGTGGGCTGGTTGCTCCGTGAGGCCGGGAAGCGCGACAAGGATGCGCTCAAAGCCTTCCTCACGCCCCGCATCTCCACCATGCCCCGTACCATGTTGCGGTACGCGATTGAAAAATTCCCCCCGGAAGAGCGTTCTAAATACATGAAAATGTAAAAATTGGCAGGATAATTGCGGCCTTAAATGCGGTCATGGGTCCAAAGTTTGGGACGATGACAGCACCGGCGACGGCGGTAACGCAAAAAACCAGCCTTTTCGGCTGGCTTTTTTATTGGAGCGAGATACGAGGCTCGAACTCGCGACCTTCGGCTTGGGAAGCCAACGCTCTACCAACTGAGCTAATCTCGCAACGGGAATGCAAATATACAGAAAATTTCTTAATTTTGTAAAAAATTTGAAACAATGTCTGTACAGAAGCCTTCCATACCCAAAGGAACCCGCGATTTCGGCCAAATGGAAATGGCCCGCCGCAATTATATTTTCGATACCATCCGTTCTGTTTTCCGCGCCTACGGTTATCAGCAGATAGAAACGCCGGCCATGGAGAACCTCTCCACCCTGCTGGGTAAATACGGGGAAGAAGGCGATAAACTCCTGTTCCGCATCCAGAACAGCGGCGAGAAAGCAGCGCTGGCCCCGGAAAAGGGTCTTCGCTATGACCTCACGGTCCCTTTTGCCCGCTTTGTGGTGCAGCACCAGAACGAGATTTCCTTCCCCTACAAGCGCTTCCAGATTCAGCCTGTCTGGCGGGCAGACCGCCCCCAGAAGGGCCGCTACCGTGAGTTCTACCAGTGCGACGTAGACGTGATTGGTACACGTTCGCAGGTCAACGAACTGGAACTGGTGCAAATGGTGGATGCCGTCTTTGGCAAACTGGGCGTGCGTGTGGGCATCCACATCAACAACCGCAAGGTACTCACGGGCTTCGCGGAAATTGCTGGTGCTCCGGACAAGGTGGTGGACATTACCGTGGCCATCGACAAACTGGATAAAATCGGCCTGGACAAAGTGAAGGAAGAAATGGCGGAGAAGGGCCTCTCAGAGCAGGGTATCGCCGTCATCGGCCAAATCCTGTCCCTGGAAGGCAGTTTTGCCGATAAACTCGGTGCCATGCGCCGGCTGTTCCAGGGCGGCAGCGCCTCCGGCATTAGCTCCCAGACGGGCCTCAAGGGCCTGGAAGAGGTAGAAGAGTTGTTTGGCCTTATCGACGCGGTGGGCATCCAGGCACCGGTGGAACTGGACCTCTCGCTCGCGCGCGGCCTTAATTATTATACGGGCGCCATCTTCGAGGTAAAGGCGCTGGATTGGGAGATTGGCAGCATCTGCGGCGGTGGCCGCTACGACAACCTCACCGGCATCTTCGGCCTTCCGGACCTCTCCGGCGTGGGCATCTCCTTTGGCGCAGACCGCATTTACGACGTCCTCACCGGTCTGGAACTCTTCCCGGCAGCGCTTACGCAGGCTACAACACTCCTGTTTGCCGTCATGGGGGCCGATGAGTTGAAGTACATTCTGCCCATCGCCCGGGATCTGCGTGCCGCCGGCGTAGCCGTGGAAGTGTATCCGGACGCCGTGAAGCTTCGCAAGCAGTTCGAATACGCGGAACGGAAAGGCATTCCGTTCATTTCCATCAATGGCTCCTCCGAAATGGAGGCCGGCACCGTTAATCTGAAAAACCTGCAAAGCGGTGAGCAAAAGGCATTTAAGGCCTCTGCGCTGCAGGAAATTCTGAATTTCCTTAAATAAAATTTGGATTATCCGAAAAAAGTCCCTACCTTTGCACTCCACATCGCGGAGTAGAGCAGTTGGTAGCTCGTCGGGCTCATAACCCGGAGGTCGTTGGTTCGAGTCCAGCCTCCGCTACTAAAGCCGGAAAGTCGAAAGATTTTCCGGTTTTTTCGTAAAATATCGTATCTTTGCGATAGTTATGGACTTGGACAAAGTCAAATATTGGACAGAGTTATCCGATTATGATCTGGATACTGCCGATGCGATGTTTCGTACCGGCAGGTGGTTATATGTTGGATATATGTGTCATCAGGTTCTTGAAAAGATCTTCAAGGCATATTGGAGTAGTCGGAAAGAAGAGCCTGCTCCGTATTCCCACAACCTGATCAACCTGGCACAGAGTTGCGGTTTGGGACAGTTATTGGATGACGGGCAGAAGGCATTTGTCAGCCAAATGATGCCTTTGAATATCGAAGCACGTTATCCGTCCTATAAGCAAGCAATCGGAGAATCGTTATCCGCAGAGAAGTGTCAGGAGATTCTCTCTAAAACAAAGGAGGTGCAGCAATGGGTAAAAGAGATGTTATAGCGGCTGTACGGCAGTATAAGACACTTGTGCTGGAGCATTTCGGTTCTGCTACCGTTTACCTGTACGGCTCCTATAGTAAAGGCAAGGCCCGCCCCGACAGTGATATCGACGTGGCCGTGGTTGTCCCTGAGGTGAAAGACGATTTCCTAAAGGCATCCGCATTATTGTGGTCGCTTACCTGGAATGTTAACACGTTGATCGAGCCTGTTCTGATAGACCAGAGACATCCGTCTCCGTTGTACGAGGACGTGCTGCGAACCGGAGTTTGCATTTAAACAACCATGGACAAGGACGGACTCTTCCTGCAAGCTCTCGGCAAGTTTCTGCTTGGGGTGATCGTTATCGGCCTGTTGCTTTTCCTGCCGGCGGGGTCGTTTCAGTATTGGCAGGCTTGTCTGCTGATGGGCATCCTGCTTGTGCCGATGTTCTGTGCCGGCCTGGTCATGATGGCGAAGAATCCGGAACTGCTCCGCAAGCGGCTGAATGCCAAAGAAGAAGAGAAGGAGCAGAAGACGGTCGTCAAACTCAGCGGCCTCCTGTTTGTCGCCGCGTTTGTCGTGGCGGGCTTCAATTGGCGTTTGGGCTGGTGCGTGCTGCCTGACTGGGCTGTTTGGGTATCGGCAGGTCTTTTCCTGATTTGCTATCTGCTCTACGCGGAGGTTTTGCGGGAGAACACCTACCTGTCCCGAACCATCGAAGTGCAGGAGAATCAGAAGGTCATCGACACGGGGCTTTATGGAGTCGTCCGGCATCCGATGTACATGGCGACGACCGTCCTTTTCCTAGCCATGCCGCTGGTGCTTGCTTCACCCCTCTCGTTCCTGATCATGTTGCTGTACATTCCGCTGATCGCCAAACGTATAAAGAATGAGGAGATGGTCCTGGAGGAAGGGCTGGAGGGTTACAAGGACTACAAGCAGAAGGTGAAGTACAAAGTGATCCCTTTCATCTGGTAGATCCCACTTTATCGGTCAAGCCCGTCGTTGAATGATTGAAGTCGGCGTAGCTCTGCGATGAACGAGAGGTTCGAGCTTCGGAGTGTTTGGACAGGGGAGCTTATTTCCGGGCCCGGGCTACCACCGGCTCCAGCCAGCGGTTCAGCAGGGGATCCGTCACATGCATGCAGGCGCCGGTAAGGAGGGCCTGGATCAGGGTGCCTTCCCGGACCACCATGGTGTGGCCGTTGCCGGTGAGAAGGCCGAAGAACCACAGGGCCAGCAGCACCGTAATGACTACCAGCGCCACGTCCATGAGGATTTTGACAACGGAGAAGCGTGCGCCCGTGCGCAGCGTGATGATGTACAGGGTGTTGTCGGCCGGGAGAATCCATCCCTGGCCCACCACTTCCAGGCGGATGCCAACGGCGGTGAGCACCACGGCGCCCAGGCACAGCAGGATTTGCACCACGTAGTTGGTGGCGGGGGATTGCAGGGCATCAAACAGCCAGATAGCCCCGTCCACCATGTAGCCGAAGATGAGGATGGGCAGCACCTGCAGCACGTGTTCCCATTTGAAGTCTTTGCGAAGGATGGCGGCCTGCAGTACGATGAACAGCAGGTTGAAGATCCAGGTGAACGTGCCCACGGAAACGTGCGTGAAGCGGAGGCTCAGGACGGTAGGGATGCAGGAAAGGGGCGCGATACCCAGGTTGGATTTGATGGACAGGCCCACACCCAGCGCTACTACCAGGAGACCCAGGGTGGAGATGCCGTATCGGACCATCAGGCTATTGGTTTTGGTCATAATCAGTGTGGTTTACTATCTTACGAAGGTAAGAAGAAAAAAAGACATCTCCAAAGGCGGGAAGAATACCGGCGCATCTCTTGACCAAACGGAACGAAATGGTTATATTTGTGGTTCGTAACGGCTAATTAAAATTTGCACCATGATAGTAAAAGCATTCGTCCTTAAGCAACATTCCATTGGAAAGATTGCAAGCCTGATCGGCTCCGGCACCATTGCCGTCATCCGGCCGCAGCGCACCATCGAAGGCATGTTCCGCGAAGCCATCCGCAAGACCATCCAGGAGAAAAAATCGGCCAAGGAGGATCTGGAGGCCATCCGGAAGTATTTCCTGGACATGGCGGTGAATCCTGCGTACGTCCAGATGGTGGAAAAAACCATCGACACCATTTCCACCTACCTTAGGGAAGCCATGTACGTGCAAACCTCGTCCATTGCCATTGAGGACTACGTGATGGCCAAATGTGCCCGCCTGTGCGCGGAGGCCGTGAACCAGCACGTGCAAGGGAAACTTCTGGATGGCACAGAGCTCATGATTTGCAGCAGTGACTCCAAAGGCGAGCAGCACTTTGACTGGAACGCCTCCAAGCAGCAAATCACGGCCCGTTGCAAGGGCAGCGGCCCGCTGGTGATTTCCGGCGGTTACGGCCGTCTCACTTCAGGGTATATTGTGCGTGTGGGCAAGGACGGCGCCCATATGATGGCCGCGCTCATCGCTGCCGTTTTAAAGGCGGAAACCATCGAGTTCCATGTGGAAGCCCATGGTGTAGAAGGCCTCAGCGCCATCACCTACGATGAAGCAGCTCACTACTGCGCATCGGACCGTGCCCCTTTCTCTTCCTACGCCATCTGGCCGGCCAAGAATGCGGGCATCCCCATCCTGGTAAAAGATATCGAGGACGAACAATTTGAAGGTACGCTCATTTCCACGGGGTCCTCGCATAAGACCGCCGTCCTGGCAGACAAGGACCTGGACCTCATTACCGTATACGGTACCGGCCTTCTGGGCCGCGTGGGCATGTCCGGCGCCATTTTCTCCTGCCTGGCATCGGCCGGGGTCAATGTGCGTTTCATTGCCCAGACCTCCTCCGAGTATTCCATCAGCTTTGCCATCCGCACGGAGGAGAAGGAGCGGGCCCTCACGGCTATCCGCAGCCTGTTCAAGGACAATCCGCTGCTCCCGCTGGACGACGTGGTGGTGCTTAACCAGGCGGTGGGGATTGTCACCGTGTTTGGCAGCCGCATGCGCAACCTGCCCGGCACGTCCGGCGCGGTGTACAGCGCTTTGGGCAACGCTGGCATCAACATCATCGCCAGCGCCCAGGGCGGGGAAGAACTGAGTATCTCCGTGGTGGTCGCCGCCGCAGATGTGGACAAAGCCGCAAACGTGATTGCTAAGTAATTCACCCTTAGGCATTTATAAGATAATCCTCGTTCAAAATCTGAACGAGGATTATTCTGTAATGTGTTGTAGGTGAAGTGGTTAGCTGTCACCTATTTGATGATGCCTTCTTCCTTGAACACCTTGGTGAGGGCGTCTACGGCGCGGTCTACCTGTTCGCGGGTATGGGTGGCCATCAGGGAGAAGCGGATGAGCGTATCTTCCGGGGCGCATGCCGGCGGAATCACGGAGTTGATGAATACGCCCTCGTCAAAGGCCCGTTTGGTGACGATGAAGGTTTTCTCCATGTCGCGCACGTACAGCGGGATAATCGGGCTTTCCGTGTCTCCAATCTCGAAGCCGGCCTCTTTGAAGCGGCGGAGGGCATAGTTGGTGACATCCCACAGGTTGGTGATGCGCTGGGGTTCCTTCTGGATAATGTGCAGGGCCTCCAGGGCGCTGGCCGTTGCGGCGGGCGTATCCGAAGCCTGGAAAATGTAGGTACGGGCGGTGTGACGCAAGTAGTTGATAATGACGCTGTCTGCGGCGATGAAACCACCAATGGCCGCCAGGCTCTTGGAGAAGGTACCCATGATAAGGTCGATCTCCTTGGAGAGGTGGAAGTGGTCGCATACGCCGCGGCCCTGCTTGCCAAAGACACCCAGGCCGTGGGCTTCGTCCACCATGATGGCTACGTTGTCGTACTTGTGCTTGAACTCCACAATCTCCGGCAGTTTGGCCAGGTCTCCTTCCATGGAGAACACACCGTCCACCACAATGAGCTTCACGGCATTCTTGGGGCAGCGTTTGAGGCAGCGCTCCAGGTCTTTCATGTCGTTGTGCTTGTAGTGGAGGCTCTTGGCAAAGGACAGGCGGCGGCCGTCCACGATGGAGGCATGGTCGCGGTCATCGCAAATGATGAAATCGTCCTTGGTGAGGAGCTGGGGGATAACGCCGCTGTTGACGGTGAAGCCGGTGGAGAAGACCAGGGCCTCATCTTTGCCCACGAAGGCGGCGAGTTCTTTTTCCAATTGCACGTGAATGTCCAGCGTGCCATTCAGGAAACGGGAGCCGGCGCAACCGGAACCGTATTTTTTCAGGGCTTCGATGCCGGCGTTGATGACGCGTTCGTCACCGGTGAGGCCGGTATAGGCGTTGGAACCGAACATGAGGATTTGCTTACCGTCCATGGTAACTTCGGTGCCCTGTTTGCTGGTGATTTGGCGGAAATAAGGGTAAATTCCTCTTTCCTGCATCTTCTGCGGAAGGTCATACTTGGCCAGTCTCGCGTGTAAAAGTCCCATATTATATGTAGGTTTTAGTCTGTTTAAACGTGCAAAATTACTAATTTTTTTTGTATCTGCACATTTGTGGGGATTTTTTCGTACCTTTGAGGGCTAATAACAGTTAGATTATGGAAGAGCGTAAACTCAATTTTCTGGAAGAAATCATAGAGAAAGACCTCGCAGAAGGCAAAGTGGACAGCATCATGACCCGTTTCCCGCCGGAACCTAACGGATACCTGCATCTGGGTCATGCCAAGAGTATCTGCCTCAACTTTGGCCTGGC
Source organism: uncultured Bacteroidales bacterium (assembly GCA_900317845.1). Taxonomy (GTDB): domain Bacteria; phylum Bacteroidota; class Bacteroidia; order Bacteroidales; family UBA932; genus Cryptobacteroides. Next base: position 55,236 of record ONII01000009.1, on the reverse strand, counting down.
GCAGAAGTACGGCGGCAAAACCAACCTCCGCTACGACGACACCAACCCCACCAAGGAAGACACCGAGTACGTGGACTCCATCAAGGAGGACATCAAGTGGCTGGGCTTTCAGTGGGACAAGGAACTGTATGCCAGCGACTACTTTGACCAGCTGTATGCCTGGGCAGAAGAACTCATCCAGCGGGGCCTGGCCTATGTGGACGACCAGAATCAGGACCAGATTCGCGCCGGCCGCGGCACCGTGGACAAACCCGGTACGCCCAGCCCCTGGCGGGACCGTTCCGTGGAGGAAAACCTCAAGCTCTTCCGGGAAATGAAGGCCGGAAAGTATGCAGAAGGGGAGAAAGTGCTTCGCGCCAAAATTGACATGGCCCATCCCAACATGATGTTCCGCGACCCGCTGTTGTACCGCATCAAATTTGCCCACCATCACCGCACCGGGGACAAATGGTGCATCTACCCCATGTACGATTTCACCCACGGCCAGTGCGACTCCATCGAGCACATCACCCATTCCATCTGTACCCTGGAGTTCGACGTCCATCGTCCGCTGTACGACTGGTTCATTGAAACGCTGGGTATCTATCCCTCTCACCAGTATGAATTTGCCCGCCTTAACCTAACGTATACCTTAATGTCCAAGCGCAAGCTCCTGGAGCTGGTGCAAAAGGGCTTGGTAAGCGGCTGGGACGACCCTCGCATGCCCACCCTCTGCGGTGTGCGCCGCCGCGGCTATACCGCCAAGGCTCTGCGCATGTTCTGCGACAAGATTGGCGTGAGCAAGCGGGACCAACTCATGGACCTGCAGCTGCTGGAATGGTGTGTGCGCCAGGACCTCAATGAGCGCTCCAACCGCTACATGGTGGTGCAGGATCCTGTCAAACTTACCATCACCAACTGGCCGGAAGGCAAGGTGGAATGGTTCAACTGCCCGCTCAATCCGGCCGATCCCGACGGTGCCAAGCGCCGTGTCCCTTTCACCGGAGAGCTCCTTATCGACCGGGCCGATTTCATGGAAGATGCTCCCAAAAAGTTCTTCCGCCTCAAACCCGGCGGCGAGGTCCGTCTCAAATACACCTATATCGTCCAGTGCAATGAGGTCATCAAGGACGAGAACGGGGAAGTGGTGGAACTCAAGTGCACCTATGACCCTTCACCGGAGTACCGTTCCGTCAAGGGCACCATCCATTGGGTGAGCGCGCAGTTTGCCAAGGAGCTGGAGGTTCGCAATTACGACAAACTCTTCACCCTGGCGGACATGTCCCAAGTGCCTGAGGATAAGGACTATAAAGATTTCCTGAATCCGGAATCCCTGGTTATTGGCAAGGGCTGGGCGGAACCCGCTCTCCTGGAAGATCAAAGCGGTATTGCCGTGCAGTTTGAACGCACCGGCTACTATATTGTGGATAAAGACTCCACTCCGGAGCACCCCGTTTTCAACAAAACCACGGCGCTCAAGGACTCTTACAAACCGGAATAGGTATCGTCTGTAATTGGCAAAAGGGGCTGGCCAAGTGGTCGGCCCCTTTTTTTAGCGGCGGAAAAGAAGGGCCACAAGCGGCCTGAGCTGGCGGGTAAGAACAAGCGCCAGCAAGTACACGGCACCCATGATGGCCAGTTTGACGGCAAAGGCGCCCACCAGCGGAAGCGCCGGGAGGAAGGTGCAGCCGTATCCGGAGAGGGCTACGGCCCCCATCACGCACAGGTCCGGCAGCAGGCCCTTGAGGAAGTCCCGCGTGCGGAACCCGAAGGACAGGTGCACCAGGATGTAGAACGTGGCCACGAATTGCAGGTTATAGGCAATGGCTACATTCCGCGCCACGGCCACAATGCTGCCTTCTGCCAAACCGGCAATGATGAACACCACCACCATAATGGCATTCATGCTTCCGCTCCACAGGAGCCGCCGGGTGTCTCCCAGGCTTTGGAAAATGGTGCCGGCCGATGAAAGAATCATCTGCGCCCACATGGCGAGGGCCATCCACTGAAGGCAGGGGATGGCCGGAAGCCACTGTTTCCCGTACAGGATGGGAATAATCTCTCCGCTAGAAAACCAGAAAAACGGGGTGATGAACGCCCCCAGCAGCGACAGCACCTTTACTACCTGTCGATATTTGTCATAGATATAGGCTTTGTCGTTCTGGTGCTCGGAAAGAATGGGATGCAGTACCGGCGTAATCACATGGGTGAGGTTGTTCACCGGATACAGCATGAGCTTATAGGACTTGTCGTAGTAGCCCAGCTGCGCAGGCCCCATGTACTTGCCGATGAGGAGGTTGTCCAGGTTGCGGGCAAAGTAGTTGATAAGGTTGAAGCTGAAGAGGTATCCGGAGTAGCTGCGGATTTTTTCCAGGCTGGCCCACGCGGGCCTGCGGGCCATGGGCGGCCGCGTGGAGAAATAGTTCCAGCTGAAGATGAACACGGCATCCAGGATGGCCTGCACCACCAGGGCGTAATAGTTAAGGCCCGTCAGCGCCAGCCCGATCCCCACAATGCCCGAGGTAAGGCAGGCGCACAGGATGCGGAGCGCTACCTTCTTGAACTCCTTTTGTTTGAGCAGCAGCGCGTTGGGCACTACATTGAGCGTATTGAAAAACAGCTGGACAGACAGCAGCATGCCCACCGGAACCAGTGCCCGGTTTCCGTAAAAATGGGCCATGGGGAAGGAGAAAAGCGCAAAGGCGCCCATCAGGATGAGCCCCAGCCGCAGCGAGAAGGCGAAAATGCTCCCGATATCCTCCCGGCTCAGTTCTTTGTTCTGGATGATGCCTGCACCCAGCCCCATGTCCGAGAGCAGGCTGAAAAAAGTGGTGAACACCATGGCAACGGCCACTACACCAAAGTCTTCCGGCACCAGGATACGGGCCAGCGCCGCGTTGAACAGCAGGCGCAGCACCAGTGTGGAGTAGCGGGCGGCGGCATTCAGGTAAACCGCCTGTTTGATGGAAGAAGTGGCCATGGGTCAGCGGCGCATCAGGTTAAGCAGGACCTCCATGGAACGGATGCTTTCCTGCAGTTTCATTTTTTCTTTTCGGGCGTTGGTCCGATACGCCTTGTCGGTGGCAACATCTTCCAGATGCAGCACCTGAACCTTGGGGCTGTACAGCAGGTGAAGACCCTGCTGCAGGCATTCGTAGTGCAGGATGTCCTCTTCAAAAAAGAGGAAGGTGCCGGGGTTAAAGGCATATTCCCGCACCCGGATGAAATCCGGCGAGAAAACAAAGCACGCCCCGTGCAGCACTACATCCCGGGCCGCTTCCTGCCAAGGCGTCTCTGCCGGCGACGGCGCCCGGCGGAACGCCTGTTTGATGCGCCATTTCAGGCGCCTCCAGGCATAGTGGGAGAGGTTTTTCCGGTAGCGCTCCAGCCGCGCCTGTACCTCCTCCCGGGTAAAGCCCCTCAGGTGCGCCGGGTTCTGGTGAAGCCCGCTTCCGGGATTGAGGATGTCCGGCCCCAGCACGGCAAAAGGCGTTTCCCGGTAAAGGGAGGCCACCTTGCCGATAAAGGCCGTGTCCGGAATGAGGACGTCGTTGTTCAGGACCACCACAAACTCGCAGGAGAAATGCTCCCGTAAATAGCAGTATCCCAGATTGTTACCGCGCGCGAAGCCCTCATTTTGCGGAGATAGGAGCACCGTTACTTCCGCCTTTCCGGCAAAATGTTGCGCCAGACGCTGTCCGGAGCCGCCGGGGGAGGCGTTGTCCACAATAACCACGTGTTTTTCTCCGGCAAGCCCCAGGAGGCTTTCCGTGCACTGCAGCGTCATCTCGTACGCCAGGTAATGGAGAACGACAAATCCGGTCATACCAACAAACAAAGATAATGATTTTGTGCTTTCCTTGCAAAATGCTAATTTTGTATCGGCATGAAAAAAGTGATTTATACCGTCCTTACCGGGAACTATGACCGTCTGGCGCAGCCGGAGGTGGTGGATTCCGCGTGGGATTATGTCTGCTTCACGGACAAGGCCGGGCAGGACGGCGTATGGAAGCTCCGGGAGATTCCCTATGCATCGGCAAACCCCATCCTGAGGGCCCGCTATGCCAAGCTGCATCCGCACCTGCTGTTGCCGGAATACGAGTTGTCCGTTTTCATGGACGCCAACCTTTGCATCACAGGGGAGGCATTTTATGCGTGCCTGTCGGCCGTAAATGCCCCGTTGGCCCTGCTGGAGCACCCCTCGCGGGACTGCGTGTACGAAGAACTCCGCTACTGCTACCTCAAGGACAAACTCTCCACCCGCGCCGCCTGGGGCCTTTTGCGCTCCTACAGGCAGATGGCCATGCCGCGCCACTTCGGGCTTTATGAAACCAATGTGGTGCTGCGCCGGCACCAGGATGCTGCCGTGGTGGCGCTGGACAAGCAGTGGTGGCGCCTTCTGGAGGCTTCCCGCTGCACGCGGGACCAGCTGAGCCTCACTCCGGCCCTGTACCTGGAAGGCCTGCAGCCCGCGCTCCTGCTGGGCCGGGGCCTCAATGCCCGCAATGTGCCCTATATCCGCTATTCCAATCATCCTCGCACGGGAAAGGAAAATGTGCCCGGACGGCTCAATTGGGCCAATCTGACCTACAACCTGCGCCTTGCCTGGCGCAAATGCAATCTGCTATGGCTCAAGTAAGTGTGGTCATCGTTTGCATGGGGGATCCCACCGTGCACCTGTACGCCTGCCTGGACAGCCTGTTCGCGCAGAACCGGACGCCGTTGGAGGTGTGGGTGGTGGCCTATCTCATGCAGGCGGAGCACCGGGAAGCCCTTGCTGCCCGCTATCCCGCCATCCATATCATCGAGAGCAGGGAAGTGCGGGGCTTTGCAGAGAATAACAACCTGGCGCTCAGGAAAATAGACAGCGAATACTGCTTTGTGGTCAATGACGATACCCTCCAATCCATGCCGGTAGTGGACCTCCTGCTGGAGGATTTTGCCAAACTGCCGGAAAATGCCGCCGCCGTGCAGCCCAAGATTGTTTTCGGGGATGGCCTGGTGCAAACCTGCGGCCGCACGCCCTGGACCGCCTGGCGCTATGCCAAGCACTATCTGCATTTGGTAAAAGAAGGGGAGACGGAGGGAGGCATAGGTTCCCGAATCTCTGGCCACGCTCGGCCGGCCCCGGAAGGGCAAGTGTCCCCTGGGGGACAACAGGGGGATAGGATATCTCTTCCGGAACGGGAGGGGCCCACAGCCGTGCCGATAGGCACGTTGCGAGATGGGAGGGGCCGGAGCGAAGCGGAGGCGATTCGGGAATCTATGCCTCCCTCCGTCGTTCGAACCTATACATTAAATGGGGCGTGTTTTCTGATTAAGACGGCGGTGTTTAGGAAGATGGGGTGGTTCGACGAGCGGTACTTCTTTACGCCGGAGGACATTGCGCTGGGGCATGCGCTGAACAATGCCGGCTATTCGGTGTGGGTGCATCCGGAGGTGTGCATTACGCACCTGGCGGGGGGCTCGGTGAGTGCTATGGAGCAGGCTATCAAGCCCGCCCGTGTGCGCGGCTCCCTGATATTCTACGGCGAGCCGCTTGCCCTGAAACTCTTCATCTGGAGCGTGGAACTGGCAAGGTATGTAAAAAACAGTCTCCTGTGCCGAGAGCAGAATAGAAAAACGGCCCGCAACGTAATGAAAACGGTGTTTTCCAAGCAAACGCCCAAAGAAATCTTTATTCGTTTCAAGCCATGACCCGCGTCCTTGTCATTATTGTTTCCTATAACGGCATGCCCTGGCTGGAGCGGTGTCTCGGCTCCGTGTACCCAGGGGCAAAAACGTGTCATTTTGCCCCGGACTTGTATGTGTGGGACAACGATTCCACGGACGGGAGTGCGGATTATGTGGCGAAGCACTTCCCCGGGGCACACCTGGTGCGCAGCGCGGAGAACGTGGGCTTTGCCAAGGCCAACAATATGGGCTTTCAGTACGCCCTGGACCACGGCTATGACTACGTTTACCTCCTCAACCAGGATGCCTGGCTGGCCCCCGGTGCCTTGGAAACCCTTGTGGCTGCCGCCCAGGCCCACCCGGACTACGCTGTCCTGAGCCCCCTCCAGTACCAGGACGGCTACCAGGCCTTCGACTCCCAATTTGCTAAACTATATCACGGTTCTGTGGAGGTAAAGCGCATAATGGCGGCGCACTGGCTGGTGCCGGTGGGGGCGCTGAAGACCGTCGGGCCGTTCGAGGAGGAACTGTTTCCGCTCTATGGGCAGGACGACGACTGGTGCAATCGGGTGCGGTATCAGGGGCTGAAGGTAGGGGTGGTGCCGGGTGCTAAGGCCGTGCACGACCGTGCGTTGCGGCAGGAGACCAAGGAGAAAGTGATTCGGCGGAACTACTATACCGGCTCGCTCATCCGCTTGTGCGACCCCAACCGTCCGCTGTGGGAGCGCTTCCTGTTTGTGTGCCTGTTCACTCTGGTAAAAAGCGTCAAATACGGCAGCCTGCTGCCCTTCAAGTACTTCCGCCAAATCTGTGCCCAGTTGCCGGCGGTCCGTCGGCACAGGGATTTCTCCATTCGCTGTTAAGGAATCTCACTTTTTCTTGCCTTTCTGCTAATAAAGTGATACCTTTGTAAACTATTTTGGTATGTATTGTAGAGAAGATCTTAATCATGAAAGACTTTGTGAAGGCAAGTGCAATCTTTGCCGTTTTTTGTCTCGCGTGCGCGTGCGCGAAGAATCCCGTTCCGGAGCAGGCCGCGAAGGGGATTGATGCTATCGACACCCAAAAAGTGGATGCGTATTATTCCTGCGCCAGCGTTTCCGTCCCGGCTGCTACGGAATCCGTTGCTGTTGTCTATACGGCCGCTAATGGCAGCACCGTCACCCGTCAGGTGGCTGTGACGCCCCTGGTGGCCCAGCCGGTGGGCGGAAAGGACGTGGAACCGTTCGGCACGGTAAAACTTCTCTTTGAGGCTCCCGTCACCACCAAAGTGAGTGTTTACTACACCGCTTCTCCTGCCACCAAGGCGGAGGAAGAAGGGGACCAGGTATACCTTCTCACGGATTTCCCCGTGGACCAGATTACCTTTGGCGAGTTTGGCAAAACCCGTTATGTCCAGATGCCCTGGAGCTTTGGTTGGGCCAATAATGCGTCTACCAACTGGCAGAATGCACCCGCTTACCCGGCGGATGTGGTAATGTACGACGAAGCGCACAACCACACCCTCCGTTACCGTTTTGCCTACGCTGGCGGCGTTGCCGGAGAAGGCTACTTCCTGGATGAGGCCTATACCATTGAGAATCACGTGGTAACGGGCTACAAGTATACCTACTGCGGCGGTTGCGGCAATTGCCCGTACTGCATGCCTTGGGGCTGCAGCTGCGGTTGCGGCACCACCAACAACCCGAACTTCAAGGCCTCCGGAGACACCACCGGCGGTAAGGAAGCGGAACTGCCGGAACTGCCGGAAGAGGTGGTGGAAGTGGCCCTGCCGGAGCCCGCTCCGTACAAGACGGAGGATATGGGCTTCGCCTATTACCATTCCAGCGGCGTGGTCATGTTTGACGACAGCTGGCCGCGGATGCCGGAAGAGAAAGGCGCCGGCGCATACGACTACGACTTCAATGACGTGGTGGTGGACTATGACCTGGAAGCCCGTACCGTCCCGGACGCCCTTTTGGAGTCGGAAGGCTGGCGCGAGCAGGTGAAGGTGGTCCTGCACCTGAGAGCTGTGGGCGGCGACAAGCCGGAGCGCGTGGGCCTGATTATGGAAGGCTTCGACCAGCAGTATGTATCCAGCATTGAAACTTATTGCACCCTGGACAGCTGGCAGAACCCGCACGGAGAACTTCCCGCCTGGACCAAGCGCACCCTGCAGGAGAATTCCCTGCACGTGGAAACGGACCCGCTCCGTCCCATGATGGAAATCGGTGCCATCTTCCGCCTGCGGGAGAACATGGCCGGCAATGCGGAAGGGGAGTACACCTATGTGAACGGCAACTTCACCAACACCACCGTGTTCAATCCGGCCCTCAAGCTGTATGAGCCCTGGGGTGGCCCGCACACGCAGCAGTACCGGGAGGAACTGGCCGATGTCACCGTGCCCACCACGCTGGCCAAGATGCAGCAGTGCAAGTATTACAATACCGTTCCCGGTTATGTGAACGTTTCCGGCGGCCTGTACACCTATACGGTCATCTACAACATGAAAGCCCGTGCTTCCATGAGCGCCGAGGAAAGCCAGAAGGCCCTCAAGAACATGGTGGATGCCGTGGTGAACACCACCAACCAGAATTTCTACATCATTGCCAAGAACGGTGGCAGCTATGTGCCGGTGGGCCTGAAGGGCTACAAACCCGCGGAGGTGGCCATCAAGGGCTTCCCCAATGGTTACAAGACCCTCTACGACAACGCTGTGTCGGCCGATGGCAGCCAGCTCAGCACTTCCACGCCGTATATGAGCCAGGACGGCCATGTGTGGGCGTTCAAGTGCCCGGTGCTCACGCATCACGTGTGGGAAAAGATGTATTTCTCCCTGGCCTATCCCCAGTATGAAGGCTGGGTGCGCAGCCGTGGTGCGGAAAACATTGACTGGTACAAAGAGCAGGTGGACAGCCTGTACCTGACCTGCCCGTGGTAATCGGCCTGTATGGAGTTCTACACACTCAACCGTTTCCTGTATTTAAAGTACTACGTGATGGTGCTTTATTACCAGCTTATGGAATATCCCTTGCTGGCAAGGATTGCGGCCATTATGATAACCTTGTGTGTACTCTTCATTCTGATTCTGACTGTCCGCAGCGTCATTGTCACCCAAAAGGCGAATAACAGGCAGCGTAAGATAGCCCGGTGCCGTGCGCGGTATTATGAGCCTATGAAGGCCATCGCGCTGAATCCGGAAATAATGGATTCGGCCGATATGGCCCAGCAACTGAACCTTCCTGCCCGGCACAACGCCCTCACGGCGATGAGCCAGTACATGGTCCCGGTGTTCCTGGAACTGTACCGGAACATGGCCGAGAGCCTGAACATGACCAATTGGCGCCGTCTGCAGCAGGCCTTCAAAATGCCCGATTATTTTGACCGTCAAATCCGATCCCGTACCATGCGGGACCGGATTATGGCGTTCAAGAACATTGCCGATATCAACGCAGACCTCAAGGAAGCCGTCGCGTCCCGCTATCTGTATGCGAAGGACGCCAAGCTCAAGATGAACGCCCGTTTCCATGTGGCCCGGTTTGGCACAACCTACCCGTTCAAGGTTCTGGAAGAAGACACCAACCTGATTTTCACGGAGGAGATGATGGTGAAATACCACAACCTGCTGGTATACCGTTCCAAGAACAACCTGCCCATGCCCAACTTTGTGCAGTGGTGCAACCGGACGCCGGTGAACGAGGACCTGCGGGAATTCGCGGTGAACGAAATCCGCCTCTTCCACCAGCGGGAAGACTGCCCGGACCTGCTGAACATGCTCAAGTCCACACACGACGAACGCTTTGCGTGTGTGCTCATCCGGGCACTGGGCGCCTTGGAATACTACATCGCGGAAGACGAATTCCGCCGCCGTTTCCCTGCGGCTTCCACCAAAGAACGCAATGTCATCTGCGAGGCGCTGGGAACCATGCATTCCGGTTCGCCGGAAGTGGTTCCGTTCCTGGAGAATGCTTACCTGCTGGTGACGGACGTCGTCTCCGGCATGACCATCCTCCGCGTGCTGTACAATTACGGCCCGGAAGGCCGTGAGGCGTTCAATCGGCTGAAACAGCGCTCTACCCAGGACTATCTGTTCCTGTTCGAGCATATCGAAAGTCCCCTGATTAAAAGTGAACGCTATGCCTGAGTGGTTGATCAATACGTTCGACGCCTTTGTCCTGCTGTATTCCGGCTTGCTCATCGGCAGCTATATCTGGATGGTGCTGGCCGCCGGGGCGCGTCACCGGTACCGGAAAACCTACCATGACGAAGACTATACCATAGACGAGATGCGGAAATCCCCGTATACGCCGTTCGTGTCCATTGTGGCACCGGCCTACAACGAGGAGAAGACCATCATCACCAACGTGGAGTCGCTGCTGAGCCTGGACTATCCGGACTATGAGGTCATTATTGTGAACGATGGTTCCAAGGACAGCACCCTGCAACTGCTCATGGACCGCTTCCAATTGGTGAAGGTGCCGTACGCGTACGTGGAGAAAATCAAGACCAAGCCGTTCCGCGGCGTGTATAAAACCACGTCGGACAACCCCGTGTACCAGCGTCTGACGGTGGTGGACAAGGTGAACGGCGGCACCAAGGCGGACGCCTCCAATGCCGGCATCAACGTGGTGAGCAGCAAATACTTCGTGTGTACGGACGTGGACTGCATCCTGGATAAATACGCCCTTTACCGGGTGGTGTGGGGCACCATGTGCTCCGGTCGCCATGTCATTGCCGTGAGCGCCACCATGCGCATGTCCAACGGCTGCGAGGTAAAGAACGGGCAGATGGTGCAGGTGAATCCGCCCCACAGCCCTATCCCGCTGTTCCAGGAACTGGAATATACCCGCTCCTTCCTGGTGGGTAAAACGGCGCTTGCCTCTATCAACGCCTTGCAGAACGTGTCCGGCGGCTTCGGCCTGTTCGACACGGAAGTGGCCATCAAATCCGGCGGGTACGACGGCGATTCCTTTGCGGAGGACATGGACCTCATCTGCCGGATGGTGCGGTATATGTGCGACTCCGGTGAGGATTACCAGGTGGTGCAAATCCCGGAAACCTGTTGCTGGACGGAGGGGCCCTCCTCGGTGAAGGTGCTCATGCGCCAGCGCATCCGCTGGGCCCGCGGGCTGCTGCAAATCTTCACGGTGCACCGGGACATGCTGTGGAACAGGAACTACCGGCAGTTCGGCTTTTTTACCATGCCGTATGTCTTTATCTTCGAGTTCCTTGCACCCATCATCGAGTTTACGGGTTACCTGGTTCTCATTTCCCTTTTCTTCCGGGGAGAGGTGAATACGGTGACCATGCTGGTTGTGTTCTTTGCCATCTATAGCTTTGCTCAACTGCTCACCATGTGCATCATCAGCATGGACATTTATATCGGCTCTGGTTTCAAGCGGAAACTCGACTATATCTGGTTTGCTATCGCTTCTATGCTGGAACCCATTCTCTATCACCCCATCCTGGTGTTTGCGGCCATTCGTGGGTATATTAAACAGATTTTTGGCGCCCAGATGGTATGGGGCAATATGGTCCGCAAGGGCGTGAATGCGCAGCCGGCACAGAAAAAAGGAGGAAATCATGCGTAGAGCCTGCCAAGTCCTGTTAAGTCTGTTTTTGATGACATGGGCGGCGCCCGTGGCGGCGGCGCAGTCGTCGGTGACGGCGGTGCTCCTGGGAAACCGTATGCTGCCCGGCGAGTACGAGGACCAGGTGACGGCCCTTTTCTCCCAGCACCGTTGGGCCAAGGGCAAGGAACTGCTGGACGAGGGTCTGGAACTGTATCCGGACCAGCCCAACCTGCAGTACCTGTGCGGCCGTTACTGGTGGAATGCCAAAAACTACAACAAGGCCCGTTACCATCTGGTGAAAGCCTGTACCCTGCGATACAACCATATCGAGGCCAAGACCCTCCTGGTGAACGTGGAGGAAATCACCGGCAACTATTCCAGCGCCATCTGCTATGTGAATGAGCTGCTGGAGGTGAATCCCTACTGGAAAGGCCTGTGGCTGAGGAAAGTTGACCTGTACAAGAAACAGGGGAATTTTGAGGAAGCCAATGCCTTGCTGTCGCGTCTGGAGCAAATTTATCCCAACGACGCGTCCATATCGGCGGACCGCTATGAAATCCTGGAGAGCAACTACCAGCAGGCCCGCCGCGCCGGAGACCTGGCCGCCGCCGAGCAGGCGCTGGAGCAGATGGTGAAGCTGAATCCTTATGACCCTGACTATCAGCTGGCCTATACCAACATCCTCATCCAGAACGGTCACCTGAACGACGCCCTGGACAACCTGACGTCGGCGCTCAATTACAATCCCGGCAACGTGCCCCTCATCCGCAAGACCACGGACATCCTCATGGAAACGGGCCGTAACCTGGGTGCGCTGGCCCTGGTCCGCACGCAAATGGCCCAGCATCCTTCCGCGGAACTGCAGGCGCTCTACAACCGGATCCTGGAAGTATCGGCCCGGATGGAAAACGAGGCCGATGCCTACCACCTTTACACGCGTGTGTATGCGCAGAACCATAGCATGGAGTCGCTGCAGTACCTGCTGGGTGAATCCATGCGCCGCGGCTATTTTGAAGACGCGCTCCTGTACGTGGAGGAAATGCGCAAGCGCCAGGGCGGCGACAACCCCCGCCTGGCCATGACCGAATACGAAGTGCTGCAGCGGATGGGCCGGGAAGACAGCGCCAACCAGGTGATTGAACGCAGTTTCTCCCGTTTCCCGGGCGCATACGACATCAACCTGGCGTATTGCCGCCGGCAAATGGCCCAGGCTGCCAGTCTTATGGCCGATGGTTCCTACGGCCAGGCCGTGGCGCCGCTGGAAACGGTGCGCCGGCGCTGCGTGGAGGAAGAAATGCGTCATTCCGCCATCCGCCGGCTGGCCCAGTGCTACCGCGAAACCGGCGATTATGGTAAGGCGGCCGCCTGCCTGAAGGAGCGCATGCACTTTGACCCTGCCGCCCGGGTGTCGCAGGAATATGCCGCCCTGCTGGCCAAAGAAAACAAGCCGCTTGAGGCGCTGGAGGTTCTTTCCGAGAGCCTGGAAGAGGCCAAGGACAGCGCCTCCCGCAAGTTGCTGGTGGCTGCTTATGAAGAGATCGCCATCCCCTATATCCGTACGTCCATGGAGCAGGGAGCGCATCCGCGCGCCCTTTCCGTGAGCGAATCGCTCCTGTACTGGAATCCTTCCAACTACTGGGCGCTGCGTTATGCCAGTTCGGCGGCCCAGGACCCGGAACCGTATGTGGATCTGGGTATCATGGCCTATCCCGAAGACCCGTGGTTCCTGCGCCGCATGGCTATGCTTCTCTCTGACCGGGGAGAGCATGAAACGGCCCTGGTCAGCCTGAAAGCCCTGCTGAAGGAATATCCCGGCGACGGGGAACTCAAGAAAAACACAGCGGCCGTGTTTGCCCGCCAGGGCGAGCACTTGCGTAAGGACAAGAAATGGGACGCCGCCGGCGCCGTGCTGGATTCGGCCCTGGTTCTTACGCCCGCCGATGCGGACCTCCGCTATGCCCGCGGCCTGGTGTACGAGAAACAGCGCCAATGGGATTCCGCCTACGTGTACCAGAGCGCTTATCGGCCCTCGGAGGTGGAGCGGGCGGCTTATTTGGCCCGGATGCGCGCCTTGAAGAACCGCAGTTACCACAACACGGCCAGTGCGGGCTATGAGTGGTTCCGCCGCACGGACGGCACCTCCCTTACCGGTATTTTCCGCGCTTCCTACAGGCACAGCTGGGCCAAGGATGCCATAGGCGCGAGCATCGGCTATACCGGGCGCGATGCATCCTGGGACAGCGAAAGCGAGACCTACACCTCGGCCGGCGGCAGGGGACTCCAGTTCCGCCTGCAGTACAGCCACGCCTTCAGCCCAAAGCTCAGCCTGTCGGCCGGAGCAGGCTATGCTACGGCCTATTTTTCCCGCTGGACCGCCGACGTCAACGCTACGCTGCATCTGCCCAAGTCCTGGGAGCTGGAAGCCGGTGTCCAGTACCGTCTCCTGCGGGACCAGGGCCATCTGGTGGGCGCAGCCGTCACTGCCGCCCATTCCCTGGAGCATTTTTACCTGGGCGGTAAAGTGACGCTGGGCAGCATGCACAGCCGTTTTTACGCCAACGGCCTGCTCAGGGCCCGCTTCTTCCCCTATGCCGGCGGCCGCCATTTCGTGGAGCTCCAGGGGGGAGGCGGTACGGCGCCGGAGCTCGACTACATCGACAGTTATTATACGGGCGGCGTGTACAATAAGTTCAATACCTTTGTGGCGCTTTCCGGAAACTGGCTGGCGACAGAAAACCTGGCCTTTTCCGGCGGACTCACCTGGAATACCCTTTACGGGCAGTACAGCACCCTCCGTTATACCAATATGCTCATTATCCATGTACAGATTACTGTCTCTTTTTAGTGCGCTGATGTTCCTGCTGGGCGCGTGCGCTTCTTCCGGCGGGGAGAAGAGCGCCGTCCGCTATTACATCCATCCCGAGGAAGTCCGCCTGGCGGACAGCAAGGCCGCGGATTATCTGCGGAAGCATCTGCATGTGCGCGGGAAGGGACTTCTGGCCGCCGCGCCCGGAGAGGGCGTGGTGGACGTGGCGCTCCACGTAGGCGATGATGTGGGCGGAGACTACAAGGTGGAATACACGGAAAGCGGTTACAAGCTGGCGGCCCGTGACCAACGCACCATGATTTGGCTCGCCTATCAGTTCATCAAGCACATCGGCACGGACAATCCGGCCATTTCCGTGGACGATTTGCCGCCCTGCATCTTCCCGCAAAAGGATACCGTGGCAACCTTCCCCTTCGAATACCGGGACCTGTACATGCCCAGCAACCAGAATCCGGACATGACCTTTCTGCTGGGCCTGCATAACCTGGAGATGGACTGGGGCATCTGGGGGCACCAGATGGCCCGCGTATTGGGTTCCAACGGAGACAAGTCCTTCGGCTACCAGAACATGGAACCGGAACTCTTCGCCCGTACGGCCGGCATGGTCCACAAGGACCAGTTCTGCTTCTCGTCGGACCGTCTGCTGGAACTCACGGTGCAGTTTATCCTGGACCAGTATGGGGACGGCAGCAAGGACCACATGCACATTACCATCGGCCCCAATGACAACAGCATTGTATGTGAATGCCGTCGCTGCCAGACGCTGGGCAATACGCGTACCAACGCCACGCCGGCGGTGGTCGCCTTCATTGAAAAACTGGCCCGCCGTTTCCCCGGCCATCAGTTCTTCCTGCCGGCTTACTCCACCACGCAGGCTTTTCCGTCGCATCCGCTGCCGGAGAACGTGGGCGTGTTCCTGAGCGCCATCGACTATCCCCGTACCTGGAACCAGCAGGGCGCCAAGCCTTTCCTGGACAAACTGGAGCAGTGGAAAAAGTACACCGATACCATATATATATGGGACTACGTCTGCAATTTTGACGACTATCTTTCCCCGTACCCCATCCTGTATGTGATGCAGCAGCGCTTCCAGGAATATGTGCGCCGGGGCGTGAAGGGCATTTTCCTCAATGGCAGCGGCTATTTCTATTCTACGGTACAGGAGTGCTATTCCTTTGTGCTGGCAGACCTGCTGGCCAACCCGTACGCCGACGTGGACAGGCTGGTTCAGGAGTATTTTTCCGATGCCATGCCGCATGTGGGCGCTTTCTTTGCCAAGGTGGTCTTGTCCATGGAGAAGCACGCCGCCCGTTCCGGCAAGGAACTGCCGTTGTACGGTGGCATGGACGAGGCCCTGCAGAGCTATCTGTTCGAGAAGGAATTCCGCGAGTATTACGCTTATTTCCAGGGACTTGCAGGCATGAACATGACCCATCGCGAGCGGGTTATTTTTGACAAGACCCGTCAGGCGGTGTCGTTCTCGCTCCTGGAAATGGTCCGCCTGCACGGACTGGATCCCAAGGGTGGTTATCTGAACGGAGAAGGGCATGTGAAGGCCGACGTGTTGCAAGCTCTGGAAGACTTGAAAATGATTACCCCGGAAGAAGACATTTACCTGCTCACCAATAACGAAAACGCCTCCATGGACCACATGGACCGGGTGAACGAGAGCGGTGTGTACCTGGCCGACTATGAGAACGAGGCGGAAATCTGGCTGTCCAACAAATGGTGGGAGGCCGACATTCTGCTCGGAAAACCGCTCACGGTGCATACACAAGGGCATACAGAGACCACCCGTGTGCTTACGGACGGGGTAATCGGTATTTCCCAGAACTATCACTGGGGCTGGCAGATTTATCCGCAGCAGGACCTGGTGATTGAACTTCCGCCGGAAGAACTGAACAAGGCCCACGGCATCTCCATCGCCTTCCTCAACTGCGAACGGCACCGGATGACCCCGCCCAAGTCCGTCCAGTTGTGGGTGGACGGCGTCCTTGTCTCCGACATTCACCGGGAAGGCCTTGCCGATGGCTACGACGAGGGAGAGAAGGTCATTTTCCGGGGCAGCGTGTCCGTTCCTTCCTATGCCCGGCAGGTGGAAGTCCGTTTTGAACCGTCCCGCTCGGCCTTGCTGGCACTGGACGAAATTTTTATGCGCAAATGAGGACCGTAAAACTTCTATCGACCCTGTGTGTGCTGCTGGCCCTCTCCGCCTGCAAGCAGCAGGTGGAGTATACCACCATGGACATCCAGGACCCGGTGCGCCACTATTATCCCATCCAGCAGGGACAGGAACTGCTGGTGGCGGTGCGCCTGACCAACAGCGGAAAAGTCCCGTTGATTATCAAGGATGTACAGCCCTCCTGCGGCTGCATTGTCATGGATGGCAGCAAAACGCTCATGGTGCCGCCGAACCGTTTTGTCTATGTCACGCTCCGCTACGACAGCCGGAAAAACGTGGGCAAGGTGGACCATGCCATCCGTTTCTGGGGCAATATTGCACCTGACGGAATGGCGGAAATGCGCTTCGACGTGAATGTGGTGCCGGAGGCGGGCGTGCACAGGGATTACGAGCAACTGGTGAGCCAGGACCGCTCCCTGGGCACGGCGCTCAAGGATTTGGTGCGCGGAGGCTCAACTGACACGGGCATGGGCTATTATGTGGACCAGTAGTCCGGGTATAAAATTTGTAATATCGGCGTAAGTTATTTATCTTTGTAAGATTTAAGATTACATGACAAAATGGCAATAGCAGATATTCTCAAGAAAATCTTCGGCAGCAAGAGTGACCGGGACATGAAGGCAATCCGTCCCGTGTTGGATCAGATTCTTGCCATCTATCCGGAGATTGACAAACTTTCCAATGATGAGCTCCGTGCCCACAGCCAGGCGCTGAAGGACAAAATCGCTGCGGTGGAAAAGCCCTTCGAGGACCGTATCGCAGAGATTAAACTGGAGATGGAGAAAGACATCCCCGTGGAAGAAAAGGAGGCGCTGGCAACGGAGAGCGACAAACTCGTCAAGGACGAGGACACCGCCATCGAGGCCATCCTGAACGAGCTCCTGCCGGAGGCCTTCGCCATTGTGAAGAGCACTGCCCGCCGCTTTGCGCAGAACGAAAGCGTGGAAGTGACGGCAAGCGAGTTCGACAAACTCCTGGCCGCCCAGGGCCGCGACTTTGTGGAGATTCAGGGCGATAAAGCCATCTGGCACAACCACTGGATGGCCGGCGGCAATGAGATTACCTGGGACATGGTGCATTACGATGTCCAGCTCATCGGCGGCATTGTCCTCAACGGTGGCGTAAAAACCAACAAGGAGCAGCGCGGCATGATTGCGGAAATGGCCACCGGTGAAGGTAAAACCCTGGTTGCTACGCTTCCGGTGTTCCTGAATGCCCTGGCCGGCAAAGGCGTGCATGTGGTTACCGTGAACGACTACCTGTCCAAGCGTGACTCCGAGTGGATGGGCCCGCTGTACATGTTCCATGGCCTGTCCGTGGACTGCATTGACAAGCATCAGCCCAACTCCGCCGCCCGCAAGGCCGCCTATGACTGCGACATCACCTTCGGTACCAATAACGAGTTCGGCTTTGACTACCTCCGTGACAATATGTGCGCGCGCATGACGGACCTGGTGCAGCGCAAGCACCATTACGCCATCGTGGACGAGGTAGACTCCGTGCTCATTGACGATGCCCGTACGCCCCTGATCATTTCCGGTCCCATGGAAAAAGCTTCCGGAGACGAGCAGTTCATGGAGTATCGTCCCTACGTGGAAAACCTCTACAACAAGCAGCGCGCGCTGGTGACCCAGACCCTGAACGAGGCCAAAAAGCTCATCGCGGAGGGGAACGAGAAAGACGGCGGATTGCTGCTGTACCGCTGCTACAAGGGCCTTCCCAAGTATCAGCCGCTTATCAAGTTCCTCAGCGAACCCGGTATGAAGCAGCTCATGCAAAAGACGGAGGCCTATTATATGCAGGACAACGAGCGGGAGATGCCCACCGTTACCGATCCGCTGTACTTCGTTATCAATGAGGTGCTTAACTCCGTGGATATGACGGATAAGGGTCACGATACCCTGGCCGGCAGCGTGTCCGATCCCAACTTCTTCGTGCTCCCGGACATGGGTACCGCCATCGCGGAAATCACCGGCGACGCCTCGCTGAGCGCCGCGGAAAAGGCAGAGAAAAAGGATGCCCTCATGGAGGACTTCTCCCTTAAGAGCGAACGCGTGCACACGGTCATCCAGCTCCTGAAAGCCTACGCCATGTTCACCAAGGACGTGGACTACGTGATTGTGGACAATAAGGTAAAGATTGTGGACGAGAGCACCGGCCGTATCATGGAAGGCCGCCGCTGGAGTGACGGTCTTCACCAGGCCGTGGAGGCCAAGGAAAACGTGAAGGTGGAAGCCGCCACGCAAACCTTTGCCACGGTTACCCTGCAGAACTACTTCCGTATGTACCACAAGCTGGCCGGCATGACCGGTACGGCGGAAACGGAGGCAGGGGAGTTCTGGGACATCTACAAGCTGGATGTGGTGGTGATTCCCACCAATCGTCCCGTGATCCGCGACGACCAGAACGACATTATTTACAAGACCAAGAAGGGCAAGTTCAACGCCGTCATTGACAAAGTGGTGGAACTCTCCAATGCCGGACGCCCGGTGCTGGTAGGTACCACGGACGTGGAAACCTCCGAGCTCCTGGCCCGTATGATGCGCATCCGTGGCATTACGGCCAATGTTTTGAATGCAAAGGAACACGCGCGCGAGGCCGAGATCGTGGCCCAGGCCGGTCAAAAGGGCCGTGTCACCATTGCCACCAACATGGCGGGTCGTGGTACGGATATCAAGCTCACCCCGGAGGTGAAGGCGGCCGGCGGTCTGGCCATTATCGGAACCACCCGTCACGACAGCCGCCGCGTGGACCGTCAGCTCCGTGGCCGTGCCGGCCGTCAGGGAGACCCGGGCAGTTCCTGCTTCTACATTTCCCTGGAAGACGACCTCATGCGTAAGTTCGGCTCCGAGCGCATTGCCGCCGTAGTGGACAAACTGGGCATGCAGGAAGACGAAGCCCTGGTGAGCGGCATGCTCTCAAGCGCCATCGAAAACGCCCAGCGCAAGGTGGAAGAGAACCACTTCGGCTGGCGCAAACGCACCCTGGAGTACGACGATGTAATGAACTACCAGCGTGAAGCCGTGTACGCCCGTCGCCGCAACGCCCTCTCCGGAGAGCGCATAGAGATTGACGTGCAGAACATGATGCAGGACACCGCCACCATCCTGGCGGAGCAAAGCGAGGGCATGAGCTATGCGGAGTTCGAGGAATTCATCATCGCCAAGCTCTCCATCGACCTGGGCTTTGACGAGGCATTCTATTCCAATGCCAAGCCGGGTCAACTGGCCCAGAAACTCGCGGAGCACATGAAAGAGGTGTACGACCGCCGTATGAACACCATGATTGAGAAGGTGAATCCCGTCATCAAGACCGTGTTCGAGAAGCAGGGTTCCATGTACGAGAACATCGCCATCCCCATCACCAACGGCAAGCGCCAGCTCACCCTGTCGGTGAATCTGAAGAAGGCCTATGAAACCGAGAGCCGGGAAATTGTGAGGGCCCTCACCCGCAGCATCATCCTGTATTATATCGACGATTACTGGAAGCAGCACCTGCGCGACATGGACGACCTCCGTCAGAGCGTACAGAATGCCGCTTACGAGCAAAAAGACCCGCTGGTGGTGTACAAGCTGGAAAGCTACAACCTGTTCACCGAGATGCTGGAGAAGCTGAACGAGGAAGTGCTCACCTTCCTGCTCCGTGCCTTCATTCCGCTCCGGGACGCTTCGGATGCCCGCGAGGCCCGTCCGGCCACCCAGCCCAACCGCAACATGCAGCAGATGCGCACCAACGACCCTTCGCAGCTCTCCACCAACGGCGAGCAAAAGAGCCGGATGCCCATCCGGGCCGACAAACATGTGGGTCGCAACGACCCCTGTCCCTGCGGCAGCGGTCTCAAATACAAGAATTGTCACGGAAAGGGCCTCGTTTAGAGGCTCTTTTTTTGTGCCTGTTGATAAGTGCTGTTGAAAACTTTTTTGGGCTGATTGTGCGGAAAAAGTTGTAATAAAAATTTTTATTAACTACCTTTGTCCGGTCATAATAGGCCTGTAGGGTAAGAGACAATACTTAACAAACCTTTATATTTATGACAAAAACACAGCAAGGTATCTACGACGCCCGTTCCCTGGGAAAGGGCAAGATGCTCACCCTCGGTCTCCAGCACATGTTCGCCATGTTCGGAGCCACAGTTCTGGTCCCTGTTATCACAGGTCTTTCGATGAGTGCCACTCTCCTTTTCGCGGGTTTGGGCACTTTAATTTTTCACCTTCTCACCAAAATGCGGGTGCCGGCCTTCCTGGGTTCGTCCTTCGCTTTCCTCGGTGGCTACGCAGCCGTTGTCGCCCTGGGAGCCCAACAAGGACTCACTGCCTCGGAATCCCTTCCTTATGCCTGCATCGGAGTTTTCTCGGCAGGCATTCTTTATTTTGTGCTGGCCGGGTTCATCGCGGCATTCGGCGCCAAGAAGGTGATGCGCTTCTTCCCGCCCATCGTCACGGGACCCATCATCATCGCGATTGGTCTTACGCTGAGCGGCAGCGCCATCCAGAACTGCAACAGCAACTGGTGGATTGCCCTGCTGGCCATTGTGATTATCATTGTTTGCAACATCTGGGGCAAACGCATGATTAAGATTATCCCCATCCTCCTGGGTGTGCTGGGCTCTTACATCGTGGCGGCCTGTTTTGGCCTGTGTGACTTTACCGCCGTGAAGGAAGCCGCCTGGGTGGGTGTGCCGTTCCGCTGGGAGAATACGGCTTTCCATGTGTTCCAGAATCCCAACTGGGGCCTTGTCGTGAGCGCCATCATTGCCATCGTCCCCATTTCCCTGGCAACCATGATGGAGCATATTGGCGATATGTGCGCCATTTCCTCTACGGTAGGCGAGAATTATCTGGAGAATCCCGGTCTGCACCGTACCCTGATGGGCGACGGCCTGGCCACCATGCTGGCCTCCCTGTTCGGCGCTCCGGCCAATACTACTTACGGTGAAAACACCGGCGTGCTCAACCTTACCAAGGTGTACGACCCGCGCGTCATCCGCATCGCCGCGGTGTTCGCTATCGTCCTGAGTTTCTGCCCCAAATTCAGTGCCCTGATTGCCTGCATGCCTGCTTCCACCATTGGCGGCGTATCGCTGGTGCTGTACGGTATGATTTCCGCCGTGGGCGTACGCAACGTGGTAGAGAACCAGGTAGACTTCACCAAGAGCCGTAACGTCATTGTGATGGCCCTCATCCTGGTGCTGGCCATCGGTATCAAATACGGGGCGGGGGATGCCATCAACCTGGGCTTCACCTCGTTGAGCGGCCTGGCTGTGGCCGCCCTGGTGGGCGTGATCCTGAACGCCGTGCTGCCCGGCAAGGACTATGAGTTTGGCGCCAACCCCAACGCCGACAAAGCCGTGAACTTTGAAATCAATCCTTCTTTGAGGAAGTAGATCCCTCGCTCCGCTCGGGATGACATTTTATATATTAACACCATAAACTACGTTTTATGAAAAAAGCTATTCTTACCTTGGGCATTGCTTTTGCTGCCCTCACTGTGGCCAAGGCCCAGACCAACATCCAGGTGTTCTACGATTTCGGTAAAGACCGTAAGCACGTAACCACCACCGTGGAAGGTTTCTACAACGACAACTGGGGAAACACCTTCTTCTTTGTGGACCACGACTTCAACAACCGTATTGACGGCAAGCTCTTCTCCCCGAACGGAACCTACATGGAGATTGCCCGCTGCCTGAACTTCTGGCAGAACACCAAAATGGGCGGCCTGAGCGCGCATATCGAGTACAACGGCGGTATCTATAACAAGTATGCCATCAACAACGCCGTGCTGGCCGGTCTAGACTATTTCTTCCACAGCAAGGACTACAGGAACACGCTCAACCTGAAGGTGCTCTACAAATGGATTGACTATCGGGACAATCCCGGTTTCAAGAGCCTGGTTCCCATGCAGTTCACCGTGGTGTGGGGCCTGCGTGACCTCTTTGGTGCCAAGGGCCTGACCTTCAGCGGTTTTGCCGATTTCTGGTGGCAGGACCACCTGCTGTTCACGGATGCCAGCGGCAATGCCCTGGCCAATCCCGAGGTTTCCCACGTGGTGTTCATCTCCGAGCCGCAGCTCTGGTATGCCGTGGGTCAGTGGTTCGGCGTTCCCAACCTGAATGTGGGCGGCGAGGTGGAACTCTCCTTTGACTTTGGTTCCGCAAGAGGCTTCTGGGCCCGTCCCTGCCTGGGTGTAAAGTGGGTGTTCTAATATAGGAGGAAACGTTCCATGAAACCTGCATTCGAAAAGCTTTTTGGCTTCGACTCCTCGAAGCACAGCGTACGTACCGAGATTCTGGCCGGTATCACTACTTTCCTTACCATGGCCTATATCCTGGCCGTGAACCCGGGTATCTTCAGCGCTCTCCCCGGCATGCCCGGCGGAGCGGTATTCACTGCTACAGCGCTTGCGGCCATTATCGGCACGCTTGTGATGGGCCTGTATGCCAAAAAGCCCTTTGCCCTGGCTCCGGGCATGGGCCTGAACGCCTTCTTCGTGTACACGGTTTGCCTGGGCATGGGCTACTCCTGGCAGTTCGCTCTTACGGCGGTGCTTCTTGAAGGTGTGCTTTTCATTATCCTGACACTCACCAAGGTGCGCACCTGGCTCATCAACGCCATTCCGGGTACCCTGAAAAAAGCCATCGGCGCCGGCATTGGCCTGTTCATTGCGTTCATCGGCCTGCAGAATGCCGGTATCATTGTCAATAACGACGCTACGCTGGTATCTCTGGGCCATATCACCGAAGGAAAGGCCCTGCTGGGCCTGATCGGCCTCTTTATTACGGCCGGTCTGGTGATGGCCAAAGTCCGCGGCGGCATGCTGTGGGGCATCCTGGCCACCACGCTGCTGGGCCTGGTGATCAAGGACCCGGCAACGGGGGAGGCCATCACCAAGCTGAACGGCGTTGTTTCCCTGCCGGATTCCGTGAAGCCCATCGCCTTCCAGTTCGAGTGGCACAATATCCTCACCCTGGATATGCTGGTAGTGGTTTTCACCTTCCTGTTCATTGACATGTTCGACACCATGGGCACCATTATCGGTGTGCACCAGGGCGCCGGTCTGGTACCGGAAGGCAACCGCCGGGACGACATCCCCGGTATGGAGCAGATGTTCCTGGCCGATTCTATCGGCACGGTGTGCGGTGCCTGCCTGGGTACTTCCACCACCACTACGTATGTGGAGAGCGCTTCCGGCGTGGGAGAGGGTGGCCGTACCGGCCTCACAGCCTTCTCTACGGCCGTTTGCTTTGCCCTGGCCCTGTTCTTCAGCCCGCTGTTCCTGGCCATTCCGGGTGCTGCCACGGCTCCGGCCCTCATCATTGTGGGCGTGATGATGATGCACTCCGTCACCCGCATCCACTGGGACGACTATTGCAAGGCCATTCCGGCCTTCGTCACCCTCATTATGATGCCCCTTGCCTACAGCATCTCCGACGGTATCCTCCTGGGCGTGATTTCCTACGTGCTCTGCCACGCCGTGGCCGGCCGCTTCAAGGATATTTCCATTACCATGTGGATTCTTGCGGCGCTATTTATCTGTAAATATATTTTTATATAAAAATAGAAAATACATGGAAGGGTCGGCGTTTTTTCGTCGACCCTTTTTTGTTTTTCTGAGGGGAATCCCGTATCTTTGATACAAATTGTGTGACCTATGAAAAAGCTTTTGAGTATCCTTTCCGCCGTGGTGCTGCTCTCTTCCTGCGGCGTTGTGTCCAATCTGAATCAGAGCCGCCTGCTCCAGGGTGGTGTGTATGTGGCTCAGGCACTTACCTTGAGCGATGCCCAGGTGGAGGACTATGTTCACCAGTATATTACACAGCTGGATGCCCAGAGTAAGGTGCTGCCGGAATCCAGCCCGTACACCAAACGCCTGCGCAAGCTCACGCAGAACCTGGACGGCGTAAACGAGCGCCCCCTCAATTTCAAGGTCTATCAGCAAAACGAAATCAATGCCTTTGCCTGTGCCGACGGCAGCGTCCGCGTATATACGGGCATTATGGATGTGATGACGGACGATGAACTTCTGGGTGTCCTGGGCCACGAGATGGGCCATGTGGCGCTGCATCATACGCGCAAGCAAATGCAAAAGTCCATGCTCACCTCTGCTGCGCTGCAGGGCTTGGCTTCCACCGGAGACAAGGTGGCGGCCCTGACGGATTCGCAGCTTGGTGCTCTGGGAGAAGTAATCCTAAACGCCAAATTCTCCCGCGATATGGAAACGGAGGCAGACGATTACGGCTACAATTACCTATGCGAGGCCGGGAAGAATCCCTGGTCCATGGTACAGTCCTTCGAGAAAATGCAAAAACTCTCCGGCAGCAGCCAGAGTGGCCCAGTGAGCAATCTGTTCAGTTCCCATCCGGAAACCGGCAAGCGCATTGAGCATCTGACCCAGCGCTGCATCCAGGACGGCTACAAGCGCCCTAATCAAAAGTAGTACGTTCCACCGGTAGGGAGAAGGCAATGCCCTGTCCGTCGGTAGACAAACCGCTGTTCTTGAAGACGGCGGTCATGACGGCGTCTTTCATCTCGTTTTTGACCAGAATCAGGACCACTTCTTTGTCCGGCTGGATGGAGATGTTGAAGAACTCTTCCGCTTCTGGATTGGCAGAGCCGCGTCCACGGATGATGGTGCCGCCACGGGCACCGGCGGCGCGGGCCGCCTCCATTACATTCTGGGAAAAGCCTGCGTTCACAATGCAGACAAGGAGCTGATACTGAGTCATATCTCTATTGCTGTTCTTTTATACTTCTTTCATCGGCCAAAAAGCCGTAGGCCAGTGCGCCGATGGTGCTGTTGAGCCGTACGGTAAAGGCCACGCCTTTGTAGTCTCCGCCTTTGAGGAACGTCTCCTTGAGCTGGTCGATAAGCTCTCCGGCTTGGTCGGCGCGCACGACTGCGGAAATGAGCGTTTTGGGACGGTCTGCCGACAGGCCCAGGTAGTTCAGGATCAGGTGGGTGGTGCCTTTGGCGGCCACCGTAAACTGCATATTGGACTGATGCGACTGGATGACCCGTGAATAATAGGCCAGCTTGCTGTTATGGACAATGGCAAGGAGCAGTTCCAACTTGATGGGAGCAATATTTCTTTGATTTTCCATAGCGCTACTCAAAGTAGATGATTTGGTCGTCTGCGGCGGCCATGATGCGTCGCATGGCCAGTTTCTTGCGCCGGCTGGCGGCCACAACCGAGCGGAAGCCCAGGGTTTGGATGGTGATAAGCGGCGTCATGGCCACCATGGCCACTACGCCAAAGGCAAAGTCCAGCACGGCGCCGGCCCCTTGCAGGGTGACGCAGGCACCCACCACCATGGGCAGGATAAAGCTGGAAGTGAGGGGACCGCTGGCTACACCGCCGGAGTCAAAGGCAATGGCCGTGTAGAGCCTGGGAACAAAGAAAGACAGTCCCAGCGAGAGCAGATATCCGGGCACCAGGTAATACAGCACGGAGAAACCGTACTTCACGCGAAGCACCGACAGGCCGATCGAAAGCCCCACACCCACGGACAAGGCGGTCATCATCTGCCTCCGGGTTACTTCTCCGCCGGTAATGTCGTTCACCTGCGCATTGAGCACGTGCACGGCAGGTTCCGCCATAACCACCACCAGGCCGATAATGAAGGCAAAACCAATGAGGAGCCCAGCATGGTGCTGCGACAGTTGCAGGCCGATTTTGTAGCCGATGGGCATGAAGGACATCTCCACGGCCGACAGGAACAGCACCAGGCCCAGGAAGGTATAAATGATGCCGAACATGATTTGGCCGATTTTGGTGAAGGGCAGTTTGAGGACGGTGAACTGCAGGACAAAAAAGGACCCCACAATGAGTACCAGCGATTGTCCGACATCCCACATGGTCTCCTGCAGATGCTCTTTGAGACCGCCGTCCAGCACCTGGTCTATGGAATAGTCCGGCACCGTGAAGTTGAGGTCCCCTTTTGAGAGCAGGGACAGGGCCAGTACGGCGATGATGGGCCCCAGCGAGCAAAGGGCGATGAGGCCGAAGCTGTTTTCACTGGCGTTGTGACCGCCTACGGTTAGGGCGATACCCACGCCCAGGGCCATGATGAACGGTACGGTGATGGGACCGGTGGTAACGCCGCCGGAGTCGAACGAGAGGGCCAGCAGGGGGGCGTTGCCCCGTTCAATCAAGAGCGCCGCCAGGCAGAACAGCAGCATGTAACCAAACAGAAGGATGGCGGTGAGATCGTGGTGGAAGACAATTTTGACTACCCCCAGAAGCAGCATGAGCCCTACGCCGATACCCACCGTCCAGATGAGGGTGGAGCCGTTCATGACGGCCGCCACCTGGCCCGCAAGCACCGACAGGTCTGGTTCTGCAATGGTGATAAGGAGGCCCATCACAAAACTGACACCCAGCAGGACGCCCATTTTTTTGGACTTGGTGAGGCCTTCGCCAATGTACTGGCCCATGGGGGTCATGGCCATATCGGCCCCCACATTGAACAGGCCGATGCCGAAAATGAGGAAGAAGGCCGAAACCAGGAAAATCCACAGTTCTTTGGCGGTAATCTGTACCCAGGGGGTTATGGAGAGGGCAAAAACCAGCACAATGACCGGAATGACGGAGACCAGAGCCTCTTTCAGTTTTTCCAGCAGCGCCCGTTTTAAGTCCTGTAGAATCTCTTCTGTTTCTTTCATGGCACAAAAATAGGGATTATTTCCCGAATTTTCGTTAAGTTTGTGTTTCAAATCAGAACTATGTACGATATTGCAATTTTGGGCGGCGGCCCCGCCGGATACGTGGCTGCCGGTAAAGCCGGTACGGCCGGCCTTTCGGTGCTTTTGATAGAACAGAATGAACTGGGCGGCGTGTGCCTCAATGAAGGCTGCATTCCCACCAAAACCCTCTTGTACAGTGCCAAGGTGCTGGATACGGCCCGCCATGCAGACCGGTATGGGGTGACGGTGGGGGAAAGCGCCATCGACTTTGGCGCTATCTTCAAGCGCAAGACCAAGGTGGTGAAAAAGCTGGTGGGCGGCGTGAAGGTCCAAATGCGCAATGCCGGCGTAGAGGTGGTCAGTGGCCAGGGTGTCATCAACGGGCGTAGTGCCGCCGGCTTTACGCTCTGCTGCGGCGATACAGATTATGAGGCCCGTAACGTGCTCGTCTGCACGGGTTCAGAGGCCGTTGTCCCGCCCATTCCCGGGCTTCGGGAGGGGCTGGGCGGCGCCGTTGTCACCAACCGGGAAATCCTTCAGCTCACGGAGCAGCCCGCCTCGCTGGTGGTCATTGGCGGCGGGGTCATTGGCATGGAGTTCGCCAGCTTCTTCAATTCTATCGGCACGCAAGTAACTGTGATAGAGATGCTTCCAAAGATTCTTGGGCCCATGGATGCAGAGCTGAGCGCCCTGCTGCAGGCCCAGTATGAGAAGAAAGGCGTGACCTTCCACCTAAGTTGCAAAGTGGTGGCCGTAGAAGGGAACGAGGTGGTGTACCAGACGCCGGAAGGGGAGACTTGCCGTGTACAGGGAGACAAAATCCTTGTTTCTGTTGGCCGCAGGGCCCGTCTGCAGGGCATCGGCCTGGAAAATATAGGGGTAGAATTTGCCCTGAATCCTGCCGGGCGTCCTTATGGCATCAAGGTGGATGACCGGATGCGCACCAGCGTGCCCGGCGTATATGCCGCCGGCGATGTCACCGGTTTCTCCATGCTGGCCCATACCGCCAGCCGGGAAGGGGAGGTGGCGGTAAATACCATTCTGGGTATTGCCGACCAGATGCACTACAACGCTGTCCCGGGCGTGGTGTACACGAATCCGGAGGTGGCGGGCGTGGGCGCGTTGGAAGGCGCCCGCACTGTGTCGCTCCCCATGGCTTTTTCCGGCCGCTTTGTAGCGGAGAATGAGCGTGGAGAAGGGCTGTGCAAGGTGGTGCTGGACAGCGACGACTGCGTGATTGGCGTGCACATGCTGGGCAATCCGGCGTCGGAACTCATCCATGGCGCTGCCATTGCCATTGAGCAGCACATGCGCGTAGAGCAGCTGGAACGGGTGATTTTCCCGCATCCTACTGTGTCAGAAATCCTGAAGGAAACCGTGGCCCGGGCTTAGTCCAGGCGCAGCGTGGCATCGGCCGACTGCGTAACGGCCTCCCGGTGCGAGATAAATAAGAGGGTCTTTTTCCCGTGATAACGGCTGTGGAGGTTCTCCAGCAGCCGTTTTTCCGTTTCCGGATCCAGGGACGAGGTACTCTCGTCCAGGATGAGCACGCCGCCGGGACGTAGCAGGGCGCGTGCGATGGCGATACGCTGGGCCTGGCCCTCGCTGAGGCCGCTGCCTACCTCGCCACAAGGCGTTTCCAGCCCCTGCGGAAGGTCCTGGACAAACTGGGCCATGGCGGTGTCAAGGGCCTGGCGGAGGTCTTCTTCCGTGGCATGGGGGGCCGCCAGGAGGAGGTTGGAGCGGATGGTGCCGCTCAGAAGGGAATTTCCTTGCGGGATGTACATGAAATTGCCCCTTAACGCACTCCCGGCAGGGATATCGTCAATGGTAATTTGTCCTTCCGTGGGCTTCAGCAGTCCCAAGATAAGGCGGATGAGGGTGCTTTTCCCAATACCGGTGGGGCCGGCGATGGCGGTCATCTGACCGGCGGGGAAGGTATAGGACAAGTCCTTGAGCACGGGCTCCGAGACGCCCGGATAGCTGTACGTTACGTGGGAGAGGGTGATGGTGGGGGCTCCTGAAAGCATCACCGGTTCTTTTAGGGGTTCTGGCTCCAGTTCCTGAAGGTCCATCAGGCGCTCCACCGAGGTGAGGGCGGTGATGAAGGCGGGAATCTGACGGCCGAAATCGGCAATGGGCCGTTGTACCCGACCGACGAGTTGCAGGAAGGCGGTCATGGTACCGTAGGTGACGGAGCCCGCGCGGATGCCGAATACGCCCCAAAGGAAGGCGGCAGCGTGGCCGGCCTGGAAGCCCAGGAACATGAGGCCGCGCGCTACTGCATTGTAATTGAGGCGTTTGCGGGTATTATCCTCTACATCGGCCTGGAGCCAGCCGAATTTTTCCAGCACACGCTCTACGTTGGTGAGGGTGAGGACCAGCACCCGGTGCTGCAGGCTTTCCTGCATGAGCTGCTGGAGTTCGCTCTCACGGGCGCGGATCTTGGCCATGAGCTCCCTGAGCTGCCGGAAGAATAGCTTGGAACCCAGTACGGCGGTGCCCATCAGGATGACGAGCACCCACAACAGGTTGGGGGCCAGGATAAGCAGGTACGCGCTGGCGGCAAGGAGCTGGATCACCGTTACCATGAGGCCGGGAATGCGGTCGCAGATGAGTTCCGCCACCACGCGGATATCTTCTTCCAGGCGGTTTACGGTGTCCCCGGAGAGGAAGCGCTCGCGGCCGTCCCATCGGCTTTTCATTACATAGCCGAAGAGGTCTTTGCGAAGGATATTCTGCGTTTTCACCTGGTTGTAGGCATTCCACCAGTTGGCAAAAAGGGAGGTGCCAATCTGCAGTACCAGGATGCCGATAAAGATGCCCACGGCAGGCCCCAGCGGGGCCGGACTTTCCCCGGTGACAATGTCCACCAGCTTTTTGCTGTAGAAGACGAAGGCCAGCGATATGGCCGCCCCCACGGCGCCCACCGCCACGGTAACAGCTACCCGCCACCGCACGGGACGGGACAGGGACCAGATGGTCCGGACGCAGGCCTTGAGACTCTTCATGCTAGGCTTCTACCACGCCTTCTTTTACCCAGGTGGCGGTGAGTTTCTCGACATCGGCCGCAGCCTGTTCCCGGCTTACGTCGTATTTGTCCAGCAGCAGTTGTACCAGGTCTTCCGGGGTGAACTCCTTGCCTTCTACCTCTTTCCAAAGGTAGGCGGCGCTCTCGTTCAGGGAGAGCATTTTGTTAAAGTTCACCTGGGCCAGGCCTTCGCCTACCACAATGAATTCTCCGCAGATGGAGCGCAGGATGAATCCGTCTTTAATCTTCATAAGGGTAATCTCCTATAGATGGCTAAAATATATCTTCTAAAGGGCTTCAGGGCGCCTCGCCAGAGACGACCGTCGCCGGGTTTGTGTTCTTTTCCATTCCGGATAATGCCTACGACGGTTCCCAGGACATCGTCCGTGGTGCAGCTTTCCGTTCCCACCAGGTTGCCGTCGCCCATCAGGGTGAGCTGGTTTCCGTCCTTGCGGATGCAGCGGTGCAGCACATAGCGGCCGTCCAGGCGGACCAAAAGCATGTCTCCCACGTTGACATCGGCCATTTTGTGCAGCCTTACAGCGTCTTTGCCGCCGCGGATGAACGGCAGCATGCTGCTCCCCAGGGGCGTGAACGTGACGTCGCGCCCTTCCTGCATGAGCGCTGCGGCTTCTTCCAGCAGGACCTCGTTGGCAACGATGCGTTTATCCATGGACAACCGTTTTGTGGCAAAGTTCCGCTGCGGCCTGGTCCGGCAGGCAGTCCAGCACATAGCAGGGGAGTACGCCCACCAGGCCTTCCAGGGTGGCGTGCCAGCCTTCCGCCAGCGTTTTGAACGGACGGAAACTGGAGGCCGATGCCATCAGGGAGGCATAGGCCTGCACGGGCGGTAGTTTCTCTATTTTATTGAAGGGCGCCTGACGAATGCGTACCACGGCGCCGGCCGGGAAGTCCAGGTTCTTGTAGCAAGGGGTTTTTCCGCTCCAGGGCGATCCGAACACGCGGGCGCTGCCGTCCGGCATCAGGCGCAGGATGGGGTTGTCGTCGTTCAGGAGCATAGTACCCGGTATGTGCTTGAGCCACAGGCTGCTATGGGTGCTTTTGCCGGTGCCGCTCTTGCCCAGGAACAGGTAGCCTCTTCCACCGTTTACCACCACGGACGAATGCATTTCCAGCACCCCTTTACAGGCCGATGAAAACGCATACAGCAGCATGAGGCTGTTATTGATGGCAAAGTGAGTGTCTCCTTCCAGCAGCAGGAGCTGCGCCCGGGTGAACGATTCGTTGGCGCGAAGTTCTGCCGCAACCGGCTCCCCGGGCAGGGGACGCATGCGGAAACGGTAATTACCGTTGGATAGTTTGTCGATGGCAATCTCCGGGAAACCCGGGCCGTCCTGTGTGCAGAAGACCGGCGTGGCGCTTACAAGGGGCATGCTGCGCACCAGTTCCAGGGTGAAAAGGAGAGGGTCCTCTTTTTCGCAGCGGAAAGGGGCCAGGTTGGCCATCTGAGGAACGGGCCCTTGCAGGCAGAAGCACAGGCCGGCGACTTTATAATAAGCGGATTCTGATTGCATTTCCATGCTACAAAGCTACTGCTTTTTTGCCTTAGAATCAATAGCTTTCTGAAACATCTGCACCAGCTGGTCCACCGATTTCCGGATATCGTACTCTTCCATGTGCCGGACATATTTCTTTCCCATTTCCCAGCGCTCCTTGGGGTGGGAGAGCCAGTAGTCGATGCGGTGGGCGAGGGCCTCCGGATTCTGCTCCGGGAACACGCTGCGGCGGTCCAGGGCAAACTGGGAGGTGCCGCTGTATCGGCCCTGGGCAATGACGGGAACGGCACCCTGCTGCATGGCTTCCATGATGGAGAGGCCTTCTACCTCGATGGTGGCGCAGTGGATGCACAGGTCGGCCTGGGCAGCAAGCTGGCGCAGGCCGTCACGGTTTTCGAAGCTGATGATGGGGTCATAGGCCAGCACGCCGTCCTTGTACAGTTTGTGGGCCATGCGCTTGATTCTCCGGGTGGAGGGCCCCAGGCCGGCAAAATGCAGTTGGATGCGTTTGGCGAATTTGCTGTGTTTCATGGCTTCCAGCAGCGTAGGCTGGTCTTTTTCACGGGAAAGGCGGCCAATATAGACTACATGCAGCGGGCGGGAAGGGTCCTCATAGTTTTCCGGAGGGGTTTCCGGGCGGATGCACGGATCCGGAACAAGGCCGTTGGAGATTACCTCGCACCGGGCTTTGATATGATAGCGGCGCAGGCGGTCCAGGACATTTTCCGTAGGGCACTGTACATAGTCGCAGTGATTGAAGGTAAGGTCCCGCCAGGCGGTCAGGATTTTCCGGTTCAGTCGTTTCCAGTGCACCAGCGGCCCCAGGGAATTGGTGATGTTCTCCGGATGCAGGTGGTAGGTGCCCGTGACGGGCTTGCCCAGCCGCTCGCAGATTTTAATCATGCGGTCCTCAATCACAAAAGGCTCTTCCAGGTGGATGACATCGGCCCACCGGGCGGCCTCTTCCATCAGGGGCAGGTTGCTCTGGGCAAAGACATAGCCCTGGGCCCGGATGATGGGCTGGACGATGGGAAACTTGTAGTCCTCCAGCGGGTAATCCGGCTTCACGGAAGGGTCTTTGTGGTTGGGCCCGGACATAATCCGGACCTCATGTCCGGCCTTTCGAAGGTATTCCACCGTGCGGCGGGCCGATGCGGCCAGTCCGTTGCCTGTGGTGAAAAAGTTGTTTAAGACGAAGAGAATCTTCATAGTTATTGGTCTTTAAAGACGCGCTGGAGCATGTCCCGGTATTCGTCAATCCAGCCGTCCGGCCAGTCGTGGCCGCCGGGATAGAGAATGTACTCGTGCGCGTAGTTTTGCTCTTCCAGCAGTTCGTGAAAACTGGTAGTGGAGGGCCGCATCATGTCTTTTTTGCCGGCATACAGGTAATAGCCCTTGGGCGGGTCCTGGAACTGTACCTTGAGTTTGCGGTACATCCCGGAGTAAAAACGCCGGCGATAGGAACTGGGGGCGCTCATGCACCAGGTGTAGGGGGAGAAAGCGCCAATGTAGTCAAAGCTGTCCGGGTGGTTTAAGGATATCCAGATGCTTTGCCAGCCGCCGATGGACAGGCCCGCAATGGCGCGGTGGGCCTTGTCCGGAATGGTGCGGTACAGGCTGTCTACTGTGCCCACAACGTCGTGCATGAAGGCGGTTTCTACGACACCGTTTACCTCCAGGATGGACTCGAAGGCGTCTTTGTACCGGGAATCGTCAAAGTCGCGGTCGCTGTTGTACTGGTTCATGTTGGGCATAACCACAATACAGGGAGTGGCCAGGCCATTGCGGAAGAGGCTGTCCGTGGTTTCATAGACAAAGCCTTTCTTGACCCAGGAAGTTTCATAGCCGCGGGCCCCGTGCAGGAGGTAAAACACAGGATATCGCCGCTGGTTTTCATAGTAGTCTTTAGGAAGGTACACGAGCATGCGGCGGCGGGTGGGCCCCGGCACACTGCAGTCGTAGAATACCTCTTCTATAATGCCCTCCTGCGCATAGCCTGCTTTTTGGGCAGGCCCTGCATGATATGAGGGGGCATTACGAAATCTCACTACGCCGCAGGACGACATAGTGAGAAATAAAGCTAAATAAATGATAGGTAGGACTTTCCGCATTACTCCGCTTCGGGAGCCATGGTGGTGTAGACGTTGGTTACGTCTTCATCGTCCTCCAGGAGGCCGGTGAGTTTCTCCAGCGTGGCTCGTTGTTCAGGGGTTACTTCCTTCAGGTCAACGTTGGGGATTTGTTCGAAGCCGCCGGAAACCAGCTCATAGCCTTTTTCCTCGATGTATTTCTGGATTTGGCCGTAAGCGGTGTAGTCTCCGTAAATGGAAATTTCCACGTGCACGTTTTCGTCTTCGTCTTCCACTTCCTGCTTGAACACTTCTTCTGCGCCAAAGTCAATGAGCTCCAGCTCCAGCTCCTCTACGTCGATGGGCTTGGCGGGATCTTCCTTGATGCGGAATACGCATTTGTGGTCGAACATGAAGGCAACGGAGCCGCTGGTTTGCAGGGAACCGCCGCACTTGGTGAAGTAGCTGCGGACGTTGGCCACGGTGCGGGTGTTGTTGTCCGTGGCGGCCTCTACCAGATAGGCGATACCGAAGGGACCGAAACCTTCATAGACCAGCTCTTTGAAGTCGCCGGTTTTGGCCTCGGTGGCCTTCTTGATGGCACGCTCGATGTTTTCCTTGGGCATTTGCTCGCTCTTGGCCTCTGCGATGAGGGCGCGAAGGCGGGGATTGCCGGTTACTTCTGCACCGCCCTGTTTAACGGCGATGGTAATTTCCTTTCCCAGTTTGGTGAAGGTTTTGGCCATGTGGCCCCAACGCTTCAATTTGCGTTCCTTGCGGAATTCAAAAGCTCTTCCCATAATTATTCGGCGATTTCGATGCGAGAAATATACTTGTCAATTTCCATGGCCTCGGGAGCGTTGCCCCACTTGTCCTTGATTTCCTTGTAGAAGGAGAGGGCCTGGGCTTTGTCGCCGGCCTCTTCCGCTACAATACCGGCTTTCAGGAGGTAAGCGGCGGCCAGGGCGTTGCCTGTGGTCTTGGCGGCCTTCTGGTAGTAAGAAATGGCGTTTTTGTAGTCCTGGAGCTCGGTGTAGGCGTCGCCGATGCAGGCTTCTGCGCGGGCTTTCAGGATGGGATCCTTGCCGTCGTACTTTTTGAGCTGGTCAATAGCGCCCTGGAAGTCGCCCGTCTGGAGGGCGGCCACGCCGGCGTACATGTACACGGCTTCACCGGCCTTGGAGCCATACTGGTCGATAATGTCCAGCAGGCCCGGGTCGTTGTCATCCCCGTTGAGGGCCAGTTCATACTCACCGGCAAGGAACCAGCGCTCTGCCTGGGCCATTTGATCGGTGGCCTGCTGCTTCTTGGGCTGCAGGATGAAACGGTTGTAGGCCAGGATGGCCAGGGCTACGATGAGAACGGCCAGGATGCAGCCGTACATCATGTTGCCATACTTCTTGAAGAAATCTTCGGTCTTGGAAACAGCTTCCTGCATATTCTGCTGACGGAGCTCTTCCTCTTTCTTTGTTACTTTTGCCATACTATTTTGTTGTTTTTACTTATCGTTTGACTTGCAATTAGCCCGCAAATTTACGAAAAATATTATATATTTGCAATTGATTATTGCGCTCATCTATGCCCAGCTTAAAGAAAATAGTAGTACAGGATTTCCGGAACATTTCTTTCCAGGAACTTTCGTTCAGCCCCAATGTCAACTGTATCAGCGGAAACAATGGGGAGGGGAAGACCAATCTACTGGATGCCATCTATTATTTGTCCATGACCAAAAGTGCCTTTTCGGCCCCGGATGCGGCCAATTTCCGCTACGGAACGGCCGGCTTCACGCTGGGCGGCACCTATGCCATGGAGAACGGCCTGGAGTCGCGTTTTGCCTTGCAGGTGACCAGGGAAGGGAAAAAGTTGGTCCGGGACGACAAACCTTACTCGCGTATGGGTGAGCACATCGGGGTGCTCCCGCTGGTCATGGTCTCGCCCGGGGATATTGCCCTGGTGAGCGAATCCGGAGAGGAGCGCAGGCGCCTTTCCAACGCGGTGCTTTCGCAGATGGACCGGGAGTATCTTGCGGCCATCCAGGCCTATGGACGTCTCCTGGCCCAGCGCAACAAAATCCTCAAAGACCCCCTGCCGGACGCTTCGCTACTCTCGGTGCTGGATGAGCGGATGGCTGCACCAGCAGCAGCCGTGCACGCTGCCCGTACCCGTTTGGCCACGGACCTGCAGCCCGTTGTAGCGGAGTATTACAAACTCATTTCCGGAGGTGGGGAAGAGGTTGCTATTGAGTACAAATCGGACCTGTTTAATGGCTCATTGCCAGATGTTTTCGCTGCTCACCGGGAGCAGGACTTCAGGTTGCGCTACACCGCCTCCGGCATCCAGCGTGACGATTTTCTGTTCACCATGAACGGCCATCCCATCCGCCGCGCCGGCTCACAGGGGCAGCAGAAATCGTTCCTGGTGTCGCTCAAGTTTGCGCAGTATGAAGTCATGAAACGCTCGTACGGTTTCGCGCCCATGCTGCTGCTGGACGATGTCTTTGACAAACTGGACCTCAAGCGTATCGCCAATCTTATCGGCATGGTGGCCGGCCAGGATTTCGGCCAAATCTTCATTACGGATACGGACGCCGCACGCCTTTCCGGCATTGTGGACCGCATCACCGAGGACCGGGCCTATTTCACCGCTTCCGCCGGCGCTTTTACCCGTTTGTAAGCCATGGCAGTAAAGATTCACAGGAAAGAGGCCGTGGGCATGGAAGAAATTGTCCGGCAGTACATTCAGTCCATGAAACTGGCCACGGGGCTCAATACCCAGCGGGTCTTTGCCGCCTGGGACGCCTGTTCCGGCGCCGCCCCCTTCACCCTCAAGCGCTTTTTCCGCGGCGGCAAACTTTACATTACCCTCAGCTCCTCCGTTATCCGTAACCAGCTTTACTTCCAGCGGGACGTCCTCATTGAGAAAATGAACGCCTTCCTCTCCACGGACGATCTTTTTACCGCAGATAACCGCACCGCCTCCTTTGTTCAGGAACTCATCCTGAAATAAGCGTTGTCCGGATTTCCCATGCTGGAATCATCGTGCTCCAGTTTATAGAATCCGCAAGGGAGCTCGTCGATAAGCTCACGGCTGCTGTAGGCTTCTGCCGTGTACCTGGCGGTGAGGACATCTCCGGCGTGGCCATGGATCCAGACGCCGAGCGCTGCGGCATCCTCGGCCTTGTAGCCCCTCGCCATGAGTCCGCCGATGAGGCCCGTCAGGACATCCCCGCTGCCGCCCTTGGCCATGCCGGGGTTGCCGCTCGTGTTGACAAGGCACTCCCCGCCGGGGCAGAAGATACGGGAGTGGTAGCCCTTCATCACAATATGGCAGCCGGTCTCTGCACAGAGCTCCCAGGCGAGGGTTTCGCGTTCGCGGTCGTCCTGGCAGGGGAGGAGCCGTTTCAGCTCTCCCTTGTGGGGCGTTAGGACGGAGCCCGGGGGGATGAGCTCATGCCAGTCGGCCATGACCGAGAGGATATTGAGGGCGTCGGCGTCCAGGACAGCCGGGATGCGGCGCTCGCAGGCTTCGCCAAGAAGGTCCATCAGGGCGTTCATGGTGCCGGGGGACCAGCCAAGTCCCGGACCAATGGCAAGGGCGCTGTAGCGCTCAAGTTTCTCGGGGACTGTGCTGAAGTGACTGCCCGGGTCTTCGGAAAGCATGGCGGAAGGGTAGGAGGCCGCTGCCGCAAACAGGGTCCTCGGGGTGGAGTGAAGCATTACCAGGCCGCAGCCGGAGCGGAGGGCCGCACCCGTGGCAAGGAGGGCCGCGCCGGGCATAGTCTCGCATCCGGCAATGACCAGGAGCCTGCCGTAGTCGTGCTTATGGGAGTCGTTCTGGCGGCGAAGCAGCCGCGGACGAAGGAATTCGGGTGTGATTTCTTGCATGTTCATATACTAACCCCGCAAAGTTATAAAATTTTCCGCCTTATGCAAGCCGCTCGCCGCCGATGAGGTCAAAACCCGGATTCGGGAGATTATCGCTCAGGTGGGCGCCACTTCCATCAAGGACATGGGCAAGGTGATGGGCGCTGCAAACAAGGCCCTTGCCGGGCAGTCGGACGGCCGGACCATCTCTGCGGCCGTCAAGGAGTTGCTGTCGTAGGGGAGTAGAGCCGCCCCTGGAAGGAGTTCCGTCCATTGAGGCAGCCGATGAGCGCCCGCATGAGCCCGTCCTGCCGGAGAAGCCCCCAAGGCGCCTCCGTGAAGCGGGGAGGAACGCTACTCACAATCCTGCCGATTGCTATTTCGGGACGGAGCCGTTCCAGGATGTCGGCAAGAAGAGAAATATAGTCTTGAGGCCCGGGTCGGAGGAAATCCCCGGGCCTTTCTTTGTACTCAGCCGCCATGGGCGTCCCCTTAAGGAGCTGGAGCTGATGGAACTTGAGGAAACTCACTGGCAGGGTATTCAGCACCTGGGCCGATGCAACCATCATCTCGCGGGTTTCTCCCGGAAGGCCAAGGATAAGGTGTCCACCAGCTTCCAGTCCGGCCTGGGCCGTCATCTCGAATGCCCTACGCGTGCACGCAAAATCATGTCCCCGGTTGACCCTCCGGAGCGTCTGGTCATAGACGGACTCGATGCCGTATTCAATCTCGACGATGACCCCCCGCGATCTGATGTCGGCAAGGAGCTGGAGTTTGTCCGGGTCGATGCAGTCCGGGCGCGTCCCCACCACGAGGCCGCGGACGCCAGGGAAGGAGAGCGCCTCTTCATAGCGGCGGGCGAGTGCGTCAAGGTCAGCGTAGGTATTGGAAAAGGGCTGGAAGTAGGCTAGGTAGCCATCCGCCTTTCGGGAACGCTTCCTGTGGAAGGCAACCCCGGCTTCCAGCTGCCCGGAAATGCTTTTCCCGTGGGTGTACCCCGGGTGGAAGGCGTCGTTGTCGCAGAAGGTGCAGCCGCCGGTTCCAAAGGCCCCGTCCCTGTTCGGGCAGGTGAATCCGCCATCCACCGTCAGCCGCTGGAGGCGCATCCCATAGCGGGCCTGATAACTGTACAGATTGATGAGCGGCTCCATCCTAAAGTTCTATGAAAGGGTTCTCTGAAAGCATCCGCTCCATTTTCTCAAGCGCGTCAAGTCAGTTTGATAGCATTGATGATCCTGCCGCAGGCGGTGCCCTCACGGCGTGCAGAGAAGAAAGCCTCGGCGGTGTAGGTGTCTATCCCGGCTGTCTGGATGTTTTCCCGGGGAACACCGGCCTGCTCCAGCAGCCAGCGGTTGGCCTTCCAGAGGTCTACATGATGCCCTCCGGACATGGGGGAGCCGTCTCCCGCGCCGCGGAAAGACCATATCTCATCCATGGAAAAGCCCGCATCCTTGAACTTTGCCGCCACCTCTTCGCCCACCTGGAAGCTGTCCGGTCCGATGGAGGGACCAATGACGGCCTTCAGGTCCGAGGGGGAGCAGCCGTATTCCTGCCGGAGCGCATCGACAGCCGCCTGGACGATATGGAGCACGGTGCCTTTCCAACCTGCGTGGACGGCAGCGACAGCCCTTCTTACAGGGTCATGGAGCAGCACGGGCACGCAGTCGGCGGTCCGCACACCGATGGCGACCCCGGGGAGGTTCGTCACGAAGGCGTCATAGCCTTCCAGCTCCTCACGGGTCATGCCCGGGCGGTCCACCACAGCCACCCGGCTGCCATGGACCTGGTGCCCCTGGATGACAGGATGGGGAAGGGCGGCATCACGCTCCGTCGAGAACGCTTCCGCTCCCGGCCCGAGGTCGTATGTCAGGAGGTTATTCTCTTTCAGAAACTGAATCATAATTTTAATTTAATATACTCATTTTTAAACGAACAACGGCAGCTCTTTGCCTTCTACATGAGCAGCCGCACGCGCCCTTCATTGAAGCAAAACACCTCCGGGTGCTTAAAGACTATCGCCGCTATGACCTTCCCGTCGAGGGGCGGTCTCCCGGGACGCCTCGGCACCAGGCCGCGCAGTTCCAACTCTCTTGCGATCTGCTCGGTCTTCATCCCGTGCTGGCTTGTCGCCAGCAGGTACACCATGGCCTCTTCAATCTTCATTATTGTTTCTTGGCCTCCATCTTTTGGGCAAACTTCTTCTCGTCAATGACAAAACGCTCGTGCGTGCCCTGGCCGACAATTCCGTTATCGTCATACACAACCACCCGGAAGGTGAGCCTGCGACGGTCAAGGGCCACGACCTTCCACTTATCCACACCGTACAGGAGGAAGGTCACCAGGTTGATGCCCACGAAGTATATGATAAGAATCCCTCTCATCGGATAGTGACATTGGTGGCGCCCATGGGGCCGAAAGTGTAGGAACAGCTGAGAGCAAAGACCTCGTCCAGCTCCTTTCGGACAGCCTGGGCAAGGATGCCGTCACCGACACCGTGGATGAAGACGATGCGCTTGCCCTTGTGCCTGAGGTTCTGCCGCAGGACCTGCCGGAAGTAGTTCATCTGGAACTCCAGGGCGGCCCATTCGGGGATGCCGTCGCTTCCCGGTATACGCTCGATATGGAGGTCCACGGTGAGGTCCGACAGCGGGTCCTCGCTGCGGACAGCGCGGATGGTGAGACCGTCCAGCTCCAACTCATAGAAATCCTTGCCGAACCCGATGAGGGTAGCTGTGTCGTTGGTGTCCATCATGCGGACCTTCTGGCCCTTGAAAAGGCCCTCGTTCCGGGCGTGTTCCTCCTCCTTGCTTTTAAGCTCCACAGAGCGTTTCCGCGGCTGGTTTTGCTGCGGTTTCGGCTCCGGCTGAGGTTCCAGGCTTTTCTTAATGACGCGGAGGTCTTTGAGGTCGGTGAGTTTCACATGGCAAATTTACGAATTAATCTGTGAATTGTATGGCAGAATGGAGCTTCAAGCGCTTGGTGTTGGTCGGAGCGGGAAAAATAGGGCTTAGAATGGTATAACTTTCCGGCCGATGCGCAGGTTCAAGCAGGCGCAGACGACCTCCACTACGCCCAGGACGAAGAAGATATTACTGAGGGCGACAAAACCCCATATCCACCATTCCAATGCAATCCAAAGCATCAGGATAGTGCCACAGACAAAGCAGGTCCAGTAGGCCAGTCGATGGTTCTTAAAGAGCATGAGGGCGGCTAGTATCTGCGGAAGGCCATTTACAGCCAGTAGTGCAAAGCCCGAAGGAATGAAGTTCTTGAAAAAGACATCGGGCCAGGGCATTTTGGCCCGGAGCAGGTCCAGCATCGGTTCTCCTCCCCAGCTCATTCCGCTGGGATCCATCCACATCATCACAGCACCGCCCACAGCTCCGACGGCGACAAAGATGGTCAGTATTTTCAGAAGTAGTTTCATCGAGATGAGGTTTCTATCACTTTGATAACCCTGGCCGGGACACCGCCGACCACCGTATTGGGAGCTACATCTTTTGTGACGACGGCACCGGCAGCCACCACGGCGCCGTCGCCGATAGTCACTCCGGCAAGCACAGTCGCGTTGGCTCCGATCCATACGTTCTTTCCGATATGGATGGGTGCATAGCTCATGCTCTGGCGTTTGGCCGGGTCCAGGTCGTGGTTGATGGTGGCAAGCACGACGTTGTGGCCGATGAGCGCCCCTTCGTCGATGGTGATGCCGCCCTGGTCCTGGAACTTGCAGCCCATGTTGATGAACACGCGCTCCCCGACAACGGTATTCTTGCCGCAGTCGGTGTGGAACGGCGGAAACAGGCCGACCGACGCGGGCACCTCGCGCCCCCAGAGCTCCTCCAGCAGCGTATGCAGCTCCTCGGGCGTATGGTACTTGCCGTTAATCTCGGCCGTTATCCTCAGAGCCTCCTGGGACAGCTGATGAAACATCATGTGGACATCCGAGCCGCCGACGACCGGCTGGCCCGATGCCATGTACTTTCTGAATTCCTGTATTGTCATAGCTCTTCTTTCAGTGTGCTATCGTGTCTTGATGAAGGTCATCCGCTCCCACCGGCATAATGAAGGGGTAGTGGCGCTCCGCTCCACTGTAATGGGGATGTCCCTGGCTCCCTGATCGGGAGAATCCATCGTGGGATTATTTTTTCCGTTTCAGGTAACGCACGGCGCCATCGGGACCGGTCCATTCCATTTTGTCGTTGGAAGAATCCACGCTGGCTTTGAAAGCGCGTTTTTCCCCTTTGTCCGCCATTTCCTTGAAGCTGTTTATGGATTGCTCGCGGTACCTGTTTACCCAGGCGTCCAGGCTGTCCTGCATGTTCTCTTCCGGAACCAGCCCGCTCGGATCCACGGTCAGATCCGCCGTACTGTAGTCGGGGGCCAAAACCAGTGAATCGCCCTGGAAAGCCCATTCGCCAGAATAGGAGAGCGTCATCTTCAACCGGCCGGAGAAGAACTGCATCTGTCTGAAAGCAGAGGCATAGTCCACGGCAAAATCATAGCTGTGGTCCCCATGGAAGTTATATTCGTTGGTTTGTTCCCCAATGGTCATGACCCATTGGCCCAGCAGCTTGGAGCGGTTCAAAGGAACACCTTTCTTGTTGATATTCTTGACATAGTCTTCCAGTTCCTGGTCCGTGATGCCCATCAGGAACTTGTTCTCGTCGTTCAGCCCGGTCCAATAGTCAATCAACCGCGTAAGATAGTCCAGCCTGCTGGAGGAAACATTGATGTAATAGACGACCCTGTTATCCTGGAGTTTCTCTTTCAGGAAGGGCTGTATGGCGGCAGCAAACGCTTCCTTCGTTACCCATCCGCCACGCATAATCAATTGCATGTACTCCTCGTTGGAAATGGGTCTTTGCCACATTGTGGACTCATTCATGCCCTCCTGAGCCCATTGCCTGTAATGATAGAAACTCTGGACATTGTCCAGAAACGCCATGTTGCCCAGATTCTGCCAGGTGTCCAGGTCGCTGTTGAAAATCTTCTCCTTGGATGTATCGAAGCTGAATTCCGAACGAGAATCTGCCAGAATGCCCAGGACGCTGGTGAGGGTGTCGTACGGGACCTCTTCCAGATGGTCCTTTTGCTTTAGGATGAAACGCAGCAATTCGCCATTTCGCTCTTCTTCCTCCCTCATTTCTTTGACAATCTCTACGGAACTGTCTATGTCGTGAATGACCATGATGGCCGTGAGCCGCTGGGCCTGCGCCTTGCTGCGGCGCTCCAACATGCCGTCTACGATAAAGGTGATGGCGATGCCGATGGCGGTTCCGATGACAGAGATAAAGAAATCCTGCCAGTCAATCTTTTTATAAGTCGACTTTTTTTCCATACTTTCAGCTATTAACTCATGCTGCCGCATAGCGGGCTAAGGCAAAGATAGCACAAATTTATTGTCCGTGAGCAATAAAACCATAACAATTAACTTCCATTTAACGTGAATTGTGGCTCAGCCCAAATGCGTGCACCAAATTTTGCGGTTTGGCCGATATTGTCCATGTTGCGCCTTGCCATGTACCAGCAGTAAAGAAGATACAGCGGAGCGAAGATATACCCCGGGACCGGAATGGGAATCAGGAAGATGTAGATTCCGGTGCCACTCCCTCCTGTGCCAGACGGAGTAGGCGTTCAGAAGGAGCCGGTTCCCGTTCAGCGTCCCGGTGAAACAGAGGATGCTCACCAGGCAGGTAGCGGCGATGATGATGAGAGGAGCTTGTCCGGAGACTCGCCCTCCGGCTGGAGGAAATGGCGCCTTAGGTGAGGCGCTCCTTCTAACAATATTCTCCGTATTCGCACCCGATGTTCTCCGCGTGGATGCGGTCAATGAGTTTTCCCTGATGGTCGAAAAGCTGTATGGTTCCCACGCCGTTGCCTCCGTTCCAAAGGCGGTTGTGGCGCTTCTGACCGTTCGGAGCCTCATAGTTCACTAGCAGCATGTCCTTTTTCTCGCAGGTGATGTCCGAAATCATCCTCCCGGAAGTGCTTGATTGTTCGACGTGCCACACAATCTGGGTGTCTGTTTCATTACAGTCAAACTTCGTTTTCACACCGGTCCATACTTTCGAGAAGTTGAACTCGAAGGGCGTTCCCTCATACCAGAAGGCGGACAGCAGGCGGCGTGGAAGGGCCAGGTGTCCCACCTTCGGACGACCGCCACCGATGTCGAAGACGCTGTCCATGAGTTTACGGCC
This sequence comes from uncultured Bacteroidales bacterium, assembly GCA_900317845.1. Classification (GTDB taxonomy): domain Bacteria; phylum Bacteroidota; class Bacteroidia; order Bacteroidales; family UBA932; genus Cryptobacteroides. Next base: position 11,666 of record ONII01000009.1, on the reverse strand, counting down.
CGTTATCTCGCTCGTGAGGTTGTTCGAGGACAGCCACACCCAGGGGCTGGTGAAATCCTTCCCCCAGTTCTTGTCGGCATAGCCGTAGCAGTCTTCGGGACGCACAAGGAAGCGACGGCCGTTCCAGATGACCTCCCCCTCGAACGCGGTCTTCATCCCTTCGGCGTGCCAGAACATCTCGAAAGCCTCGGCCTTGCGGAACACCTCGTCTGCACCAAAGCCCACGTTGAAGGCCGTAATCTTGTTGATCTTGAGGTCCCAGGACATCTCGCCGTCCTGACACATCCATTCAGGATGCGCTGCGGCATCCTCTACTTTCACATGGCCGTGGGTGCGGACTTCTGTGAGGAAGCACTCATCGGCCTCGATGGAAAAGGGAACACCCCAATTCACCTGGATCTTCTTCCAGCCGAAGAAACGGTGAAGCTGTGCGGCATCCTCTCCCCAGGCACCGGCCTTGACCATCAGGTAGGACGGCTTCCGGGGTTCCCCGGGGACCTGGCCGAAGACCGGCTCATCCCCGCCGAGGGCGGGATTACAGAGGAAGAACTCGATGAAGAAAGGTTTGGCTGCACCTGTCTCAGCATCGTATCCGGTGAAAGAGTGCCACCACCAGTCGTAGCCCTTCCGGGCCTGTGCCCCGAAGAGCTGGCAGGCATCGCGGGCAATATCGTGCTTATTGAACATTTTCAAAAGTATCTTTTCTGAACTGACCTGTTATCAGCAAAAGTCAGTCCATGCCTTCCCTTATGACATTTTGGCGCAACAAAGAAGGGACGCTGCCCATCCAGGAAGCGTCCCTAACAGTTTATGACTGTAGAGCCAGCGATTACTGGATCTCAATCTGCTTGACGGCCTTCTGCACATCCACCTTTTCCTTCTTGGGGATGCGGACATTCAGCACGCCGTGCTCCACCTTGGCCTCGATCTTCTCGGCTTCGGCATCCTCGGGAAGCGTGAGCATCTGCTGGAATTTCTCGTAGGAGAATTCGCGGCGGAGGTAACGGCCGTTATGCTTCTTCTCGTGGTTCTCGGCCTTCTTCTCCATGTTGATTACAAGGTTGTTATCCTCGTCCACATGGACCTGGAAGTCCTCCTTCGTGAGACCTGGAGCGGCTAGCTCCACGTCATATTCCTTTTCGTTCTCAAGTACATTGATGGCCGGAGCAGTGTAGTTCGTTCTTTCCATCCAACTGTTGTCGAAGAAGTCGTTGAAGATGTCAGGCAACCAGCTTTGATTCCTTCTAATCGTAGGTAACATAACAAAATCACTTTAAACGTTCTTCGGTTTCGGGTCCTTACGTGGCCTTCCGTCCGGGTTCCTTTGCGGAACGCCTAAGGATATTGCAAAGCCTGAGCCAGTGCGTCAGAAATGGACTTTTTGGCAAGACTTGGGTGACAGAAAGTCCATTTTGTGGACAAAATGTCCAGTTTATTGACAGAAAGAGGAACCACCCAATCATATACATCTGGATTTGTTACCGAACAGTGTATACCATTCGCTGGAAGTCGATTCCCAGGACCTTGCGGCGCTCCTCGGGAACGAAGCCATAAGAGGAATAAAGACGGATAAGGTGAGGCATCGTGACATCGGCCACCAGGCCGATTTGCTTGTATCCCAGGTCGATGCCTTTGCGGATGCCGTCCTCGATGAGCAGGCGGCCGATGCCCTGATGACGGAACGCGGGCGCGACGGCCAGCGAGTCCAGATAAAACTCGCCGGGGCCGGTCTCCTGCTCGGATTCGGCATCCAGCCTCAGAAGGTCCGGCCACAGCTCCACGAAGGTCTTGTGACGGAGCCCGCGGTACAGCTCTCCCGGGTAGGAGAGCAGCGCTCCGGCCGCCGCTCCGTCCACCTCTGCAATGCGCGCGAACTTGAAGGTGTACAGAAGGTCTTCGCGCTTTATGCATTCATTCAGAAGTAAATAGAGCTTCTTATCTTTAGGGCCTTCCGACTCAAAGTCATACAGATGGAATCCTGCCAGGATACACTGTGCGAGGAAAGGGGAGTCGGAGGCTTGGGCATCACGAATGATAGCTGGTCTGTTTGTCATGGGGTTGCGGATTTCACAATAAGAACAAAGATACAACTTTCTGGCCGAAAAAGTCTTTTTCCGATGGGCAAGATTTTGTATCTTTGCAAAACTAGTACGTTAATCGACAATGAATAAGCCTGTTTCGATAGCCCTCCTGGCCTTGGGCACGCTCACCGTGCCCGCTTTGAGCAGCTTCGCTCAAGCCCCCAAGTCTTTCACAACCCTTAAGGAACTGCCCATCACCAGCGTAAAGAACCAGTACCGCAGCGGCACCTGCTGGGACTATGCTACGCTGGGCTATTTCGAGAGCGAAATTCTCCGGAAGACCGGTAAAACCTATGACCTCTGCGAGATGTTCGTGGTGAACAAGGACTATATGGACTGCGCTACGCACTATGTCCGGATGCACGGATACAGCCAAATCTCGGAGGGCGGCTCCTGTGACGACGTGGCCGATGTCATCCGTCGGCACGGCATCTGCCCGGAGGAAGCCATGCCCCGGCCGGGTTCCCTGGTGGGCGAGCCGTATGCCAATTTCAAGGTATTCTTCCCGGAACTGGAGAGGACCGTCATTGCGGTTATCTGGAACGAGGGCAAGCCCGAACTGAACCGTTTCACCACGGAAGAGCAGGCCCCGCTGAGGAACAAGCGGCCCGCGGAGAACTGGCAGGAGGGCGTGCAGGCGGTTATCGACAAGTATGTGGGAAAATGCCCGGAAACGTTTGACTATGAGGGAAAAACGTACACGCCCAAGTCCTTCGCGGAGCAGCTTGGGCTCAATATGGACGATTATGTGAGCCTCACCAGCTACACGCATCATCCCTTTGGGGAGTGGTTCGTGCTGGAGGCCCCCTACAAGTGGCGCCTCAAGCCCAGTTACAACATCCCCATTGACCAGCTGATGGCGGCGCTGGACCGGGCCATCGACAAAGGCTACACCGTGGCCTGGGGCGGGGATGTGTCCGGCAGCAACTTCGTGAGAAAAGACTGTATTGCGCAGCTTCCGGAGGGCGTTGTGCCGTCGCAGGAACTGCGGCAGCAGCAGTGGGACAACTGGGAGTTCACCTACGACCACGTGATGCTCATTTATGGCAAAGCCGTGGACGAGGCCGGGAAACCGTACTACCTGGTAAAGAACTCCTGGGGGGAGAACGGCCCTTACAAAGGCATCTGGTACATGTCCCGCGACTATATTGCCTTAAACACCACCTACATTTACTTCAATCGCGAAGCGCTGGACAGTAAACTCAGAAAACGGATTTCCCAATAACCCATATAGCAACCATTATGACCAGAGTCCTTAAACCCGAGATTCAGCTGGAGCAGGCGCTTGCCGGCCAAATTTATCATGCCCTTGAGGGCGATGTAGTACGCTTTGTCCTCAAAAATGCCCAAGGGGGCACCGACGACGACTATTGGCGGAGCCGGATGGAAGGCCACTGCATGAAGGCCGACAAAAACCTGCTGGGGAACTTTTACAACCTGTGCCATGAAGTCCAGGAGCGCCTGAACTTTCAGGAGAAAGTGGACTACTATGTCACCGGCGACTCCTCCATCAACGCCTTTTCCATTGCGGCAGAAGACAGTGAACACCCTCACATCGTCAATGTGAACTCGGAGCTGTTCAACCTCATGAACGAGGACGAGCTCAAGTTTGTGATTGGTCATGAGCTGGGACACCTCATTAACCAGGACACGGCCCTGAGGCGCCTGATTCACTTTGTGTACCCGCCTCAGTCCACCCAAATCCCCATTACGCTGCAATACAAGATTCACCTGCACGACAACCTGGCGGAACTGGTGGCGGACCGCTACGGGTACATTGCCTGCGGGAACCTGGAGGCCTGCGTCACGGCCTTCTTCAAGATGGCTTCCGGCTTGGATCTGGAGAAGATGCAGGTGAGTATCGACGACCTCCTGTCCGACAACAGCAAGCACCTGGACTATTTCCTCAAGGGGGGCGGCATGAGCCACTATGACCATCCGGTGAATCCCATCCGCGTGCAGGCCATCAACCTGTTCGCCAGCGCCCGAAACCAGATAGAGCTGGATAACGGGATGGAGGAACTCATCCAGATTTTGCTTAAGGTGGGGAATAGTCCGCTGGACGAACCCATGTCCATTTTTGTGGCAACGGCCGGCATCATTGCCGCCAACGTGGACGGCAGCGTGAGCAAAGAGGAATACGAGCAAATCATCGGGACCCTTTCCGGCAGCAATATCTTCCCCAAGAATTTCCTGGAGTCGGTGGCCAAGTCGGATGTGGACGCCCTGTTCCAAGAGTCCGTGAACACCATCCTTTCCATCAACCCGGGCCTGAAACCGAATCTTCTGGAATACATTATCGGCATTATCCTTGCCGACAGGGAGATAGGGGAGAAGGAGGTAAACTTCATTTACGGGATAGGGAAGAGTCTGGGCCTGAGCGTAAAGGAGATCTCCGTCCTGTTTGCCGGCATGGTCCAGCGGAGCTTCAACCCCAGCCTGGACGCCATTTCATAGTGGTCCACGGTATCCGGTCTTTCTCCTGCCTACTCGAGGGGAATAAAGGTCCGGCCGCCGCACCTTCATCTGTTTCGCCCTCTCCAGTGGCATCCCGCCCCGAAGTCCAAGGCCGATGCCATGAAGCTCTTCGAGCAGGAGATGGAGAAATAAAACGAAGGATTCGCTTTTCCAAAAGTGATTTTAAATAATAATTTCACTTTTCCAAAAGTGTTTTGTATATTTGTGCCGAAAAAGAATTGAATTATGGAACTTGCAGATATTCGCCCAATTGTTGAGTTTTATCATAGTAAACTCTCCCAGGTATCACTGGACTTCAAACGTTACCTCTATCCACAGATTAACTGGGACTCAAGCGTCATTGGAATTATGGGAGAGCGTGGAGTAGGTAAAACAACTATGCTGCTGCAGCGAATCAAGGAGAAATATGCCAATCCGGATGATACATTCTATATCTCTCTGGATCATTACTGGTTTAGGACGCATGAACTTCAGGACCTGATTAAGTTCATGTACAAAAGAGGTATTACCGAATTCTATATTGACGAAGTTCATAAGTACAAAGGATGGAGCGGCATCCTTAAAACGCTTGTAGACGAGCTCCACGACCTCAGAATAGTCTATACCGGCTCCTCGCTGCTTGAAATTGACAATGCCAAAGTGGATATGTCCAGAAGACAGACGCCCTATACCTTGAAAGGTATGTCATTCAGGGAGTATTTGGAATATGACGGCATCCTGAAAATAAATGCGGTGACGCTAGAAGAACTCCTGGCAAACCATGTCCCCATTGCTATGGACATTGTCTCAAAGACAAAGGTACTGGTGGCTTTCGATACCTACCTTCACACCGGTGTCTATCCTTTTTACAGGGATGCAGGCAAGGATTTCATTGTACGACTGAAAGAAGTCGTCGATACTGTCATTGAAAGTGATTTGCCGGCCGTGGAGAAAATCACATATGACACGGTGGATAAATGTAAGAAACTTTTGATGATAATTGCTGAGAATGTTCCTCTACAGCCAAATGTGGACAAGTTGGCCACTTCTCTTGGAACCACCAGGGATACGCTTCTGAAACTTCTCTATAAACTGGACAAGGCGGAAATTCTGGAACTCCTTACCGTAGAACTCAAGAGCTATAAGAAGTTGGTTAACCCCGAAAAGATTTATCTGGGAAATACCAACCTAATGTACGCGTTATCACCCAAGATTGAGATTGGAACACTGAGGGAGACATTCTTCATAGACCAGTGTGCATCCGTTGGGACCGTTCAGATGCCGCCTAAGGGAGACTTCCTGGTTAATGGCAAGTATCTCTTTGAAGTGGGCGGAGAAGGAAAGACATTTGACCAAATTGCAGATATACCCAACAGTTATCTGGCCGTAGATGGTATAGAAACCGGATATGGTGCTAGAATTCCGCTATGGATGTTTGGTCTCCTTTATTAGCCGTTTAACGCGCAAAAATAATCGTCGAATAGTCCTGTGACTGGCTTCTATAGCCGGTCACAGCGTCTATAAGGATGAACCGGGCATACACTTGATACTTGGCGATGCGAGCGCTTCCGGTAATAGCACTTCCCGTTCCGGTGATAGAAGGTCACCTCACCCACGGATCCGGAGGCGCCCATGTTGATGGCATCATTTCCTACCTTGAATCAATCTAACAACCCCATTCCACCGCAAATCTCACCGCCATTTTACCACAAATGTTACCGCCAAATTGCCGCAAATTTTACCGTCAATTTTTGCGGGAATATTTGGTAGAGTGCTGTAAAATGCCTAAATTGCGCCAGAATTAAACAGCGCAATTATGGACTACTTAAAGAGAGTCATTGATGACCAGTTGCAAGACTACCTGGACGCCTTCGGAGCCGTCAATATAGAAGGCCCCAAATGGTGCGGTAAAACCACCACGGCAAAGCAGAAGGCAGCCAGCATCATAGAATTGCAGGATACCGACAAACGGGACGAATACCTGGCCACCGCCCTCACCAAAGCGTCTCTCCTTCTGGAAGGCAAAACGCCCCGCCTGATTGACGAATGGCAGGATGCCCCCACCCTCTGGGATGCCGTCCGTGTAGCCTGCGATCGCCGGCAGAAACCCTCGCAGTTCATCCTCACCGGATCAGCTGCGGCCGACACGGATGAGGCCGCACACACCGGCACCGGCCGTATTGCTGACCTCACGATGTACCCCATGAGCCTGTACGAATCCGGAGAGTCCACCGGAGACATCTCCCTGGAGGCCCTTTTTGACAATCCCAAGACGGACCTGGGTGCCCGCTCGAAGATGAGCGTAGAAGACCTTATCTTCGCGGCATGCCGTGGCGGCTGGCCTGCAGCTCTGCGACCCAAAACCGAGCGCGGTAAACTCCTCGTAGCCAAGAATTACGTCAAGACCGTCTGCGACAAAGACATCTCCAAGGCCGCCAAGGAAAAACTCGACCCCAAGATTGCCCGGGCCATCCTTCGCTCCTATGCCCGCAACGTTTCAGCCATGGTGGACAAATCCACCATCTTAGCTGATGTGACCGCCAACAACGACTCCCTCTCCCGCAGCACCTTTGACAAATACGTAGCGGAATTGGAGAAACTCTTCGTCATCCAGGACATCGGCGCCTGGAATCCTTCCATTCGTTCCAAGACCGCCATCCGCAGCGGTGAGAAGCGCAGTTTCTGCGACCCCTCCGTTGCCGTGGCCTCCCTGGGCCTCGGCCCGGGCCAGCTACTCACCCAGCTCAAGACATTCGGATTCATCTTCGAATGTATGTGCGTGAGGGACCTCAAGGTCTATTCCGCCCCGCTCGACGGCGAGATCTCCCACTACCGTGACCGCTACGGCCTGGAGGCCGACATTGTCCTGCACCTGGAAGACGGCCGTTACGCACTCATAGAATGCAAATTGGGCAGCGCCGAGATAGATGATGGTGCGGGGCACCTCAAAGAACTGGTGGGCCTCATTCGTAAACACAACGAAGAAGAGAAACAAGTTCCCCTTCGCGAACCGGACCTCCTCATGGTCATCACCGGCGGCGAATACGCCTATACCCGTCCCGACGGCGTCCACGTCATTCCCTTGGCTTGTCTGAAGGGTTAATCATAGCAAACTTAATCCTCTGCCCTCAGATACCCGTACCGGACCAAATCTTCCCTGCATCGTACGGGGCTGGTGTAGCCATCGGCTATCACGAAAAGGTTATCCGCAACAGAGGAAATGGCGTCGTAGTTATGGTCCGTGACGATGATGCCGTGGTCCTTGCTGCGTTCCCGAATCAGCGCCTTTACCTCATCAATGTTCACAGGATCTACCTGCGTAAACGGCTCGTCCAGAATGTAAAACGGCGCCTCGCTCAGCAGCACAAGGTATAATTCTGCCAGCCGTGCTTCACCACCGGAGAGTTCGTAAATGGGTGAATCGTAATGGCGGGAAAACTTTGGCACCCTATTGACAAAGGTCCAATAGTTCACACCATACAAGTCAAAGGCCCGGTGAAGCTGCATCCCTTCCGGAATCAGCCGACCCTGCGGCAAATATTTGATATATTGGCCGATAGTCTGTCTGTCAATGGGCTTTTCGTCGATACTTACCATCACGTTCTCTACCCGAAGGCCGCCCATTAGGGCACGGAACATACAGGATTTGCCGGCACCGTTGCGACCAAGCAGTCCGGTTACCATTCCGGTTTCGGAGGTAATATAGCCACCGCTAAGGACCGTCTTCTGGCCAAATCGAACCACCACGCTGTCCACTATGAGTTTGTGCTTATCCATAGATGAGATGCATGATAGCCATAAGAACTGCAAGTGAAAGAAAATCTATCAGAACGACACTGATAAGCAGTTTCCTGCGAGATAACCCCAGGTTAATGTAGAAGAAGATAGCATCCCTGTCGCGGAATTGCTTCACCAAATTCAGGGTAATGGCCATAAGAACCCCTTTCAGGATAAAAGAATCCACCATAAAAGTGTATGAAAACCCCAAGGTTTGAGAACCTGCGCATACCAGGTTATATACCGCACCAATCAGGAAAATGCCTTTTCCATAGCGCCAAGTGAGTGATATGCGGTCCCGGAGGGTCATTCTTCGTCAGTAGTAAACCAGGCCGATGATTCCCGCAAAAATCAAGCCTACATAAACAGGCCCGCTGTAATTACAGCGCCTCCTTCTTCCTGCTCATAAACACCACGCCCAGGGCAATGGCGCATCCGGCAATAATGGCAATCAGAAACTCTTCCCATTCCTTTAGCCCTGCCATAGCCTTGGAATGCAATACATTAAGAAATGGACAAATTTGGACGATTGCTTTTTTTTCCATACCTTTGAAGCAAGATTCTAACTCTCAACGCGTTTATAAATAAAAAAACAAAGGATATGAGATACAAGTTAGCTTTGATATCCACTCTCTTGATGGGATGTTGCTTGATTGGATGCGAAAAGGGAATATTAGACTCCGACAATGCCAATGGGAATGCGGTTATCGTAAAGCCTGCTAATACCACTAAGGCTGATAGTGGCACGCTTACTATTGACGGTACCCTTGTTTATTCTATTGGCTCCGTATTCGTAGGTGGGGGCGTCGCCGATCCAAGTAAAGGTTCATCCCACAGGTGTCATTTTTACCAAGAGAAGTTCACGGAAGGTCCTCGCTGGGACCAGGTAGAAGCCCTCGTAACGATTTACGGGTTCCGTCATAATGGTATTGAGTATAACCTGCCAGGGCAGTACATCGACCAGATTATTATTAATGGGCTCGATGAATCACTGGGATTCGGTTCTTGTCTTAATATCCCCATGGACCAAGGTAAGTACAAGGGTGGAAACGAGCTGATTAAGGATGTCCAAATCAAGTCCTATCAATTCGCGTCCTATATCGATTATGAGGGACATCAGAATAAAGATGCCGATATCAACATCGTTATTACATCAACAGCTGGCGACATCATCACCATCCGTTTTGCTAACGACGTTACTCCTTATGATGGTTATTATTAGCAGGTAAGCTCAATAATTCAAGTTTGATTAACGGCAAGTCCAATCATTTGGATTTGCCGTTTCTTGTTGTATTGTCAAGGCTCCTGGCGAATAATACCGGAAGGCCGATTCCAATTCGTATAGCGGGCTAAAAGCATTTCAATTAAAAATAATCAAGCCATGGGAAGTTATTCTTTGCTTTAAATCAATGCAAATATTCAAAACAATCTTGGAAGATTGAAATTCTTTAAAAAAACAATCTTGGAAGATTGAGCGAAAGGGAAGTTAGTCTCCAGATGAGAACTTACTTCCCTCTACTAACTTCCCATTTACTTATTTAAATAAAATCGATTTTTGATGTTTTTAGCCCATTATCCGATACATTTCAGGTTTGCATCAAGCAAAGTTCTTCAAAAGCCGATAAGATAGACAATCGCGTCAGCGCATTCCAGCAAGAAACCGGCACCGACAAGAACATCCTCGTCACCCTCATCACCGTCAAACCGGTCAAAGAAAACGCCTGGAGCGACACCGTCAGCAGCTTCGTAACTCTCCAGGATCTTCTCGTATAACGGGCTAAAAACCTTCTATTTTCACCTTTTTAGCCCGCTATCCGTAACATATCCAAAACCGCCGCCACCTCACTCTGAGATAACGGCAGTTTTGTCATTCTATGGAATGTCATCCTGAGGCGAAGCCGAAGGATCTATTTTCCCCGCACAAAGTGCCGGTAATCAGAGCCCCACGTCCCGACAGAATAGGTCGTACCCTCTTTCTGCCATTCCATCTCCTTTGAAGTCAGCTTCACAAGCTTATAGGTGACATTGCTGAAGTCAGACATTGCCGGATTGATGGTAATGGTGCCCTTGTTAATCAGGTCGATGGCATAGTGGCCGCTGTAGTCGTGCGATTCACCGCTTAGGGCATCATATACGTGAAGTTGATAACCGTTGTTCCCATCAAAGGTGAACGTCACCGAACCATCCATCGCGAAAACCGTGGGGTCATACTGTTCGGTCCAAGTGCCTTCCAGCTTGTTCAATCCATCGCGAAAACCGTGGGGTCATACTGTTCGGTCCAAGTGCCTTCCAGCTTGTTCACGTCGATCTTCTCACAACCGCTCAAACCTGCCACCAGCAGCGCCGCACAAATCAAAGCTCTCAGTATCTTCATCATCGTCTTTTTCTTAGTAAACGTACAAAAGTACGAAATCTTGCATGTAAAATTTCATTATTTCTCCCTCCGCCGGACGGAACCCTCCCAGGCCCCGCCCGGCATCAGGATAGAAAGTATTTATGTTTAACTGCTTATGAAGCCTACTCGTTCTTAAGCGTCTCCGCCGGATTCATCCTGGCAGTCTTGAGATAGTGATACAGAACCACGGCGGCGCAGAGCAAGCCCACAATCACCAGCGCCAGCAGGAACACCGACGGCATGAAGCCCACCCGGTGGGAGAACTGCTGCAGGTAATACCTCACTACCAGCCAGCCGATGGGCGCCGCAATCACATAACAGATGGCCACCGTCCTCAGATACAGCATCAAGCCTTCGCCGGTAATCTGGCCCATGTCGGCCCCGAACACCCGCTTTACGGAAATCTCCATCCGTTTGTACTGCACGTCCATCAGCACCTGGCCCCAGATGCCTACAAGCGAGAGCAGTACCGCCAGCAGCGAGAACAGCCACACGGCCAGCCGCAGGCGCTCCTCGCCGCTGTACAGGTTTTTGCCGATGGCATCGTAGAACTGCACCTCAAACGGCATCGTCGGGTCCATATCCCGGAGGATGGTCTGGATCTTTTCGGTGGCAGCCAGGCGGTCGGAGCCTTCCGTCAGCCGGAGATAGGCGAACGGCATGGTGTGTCCCTTGCTGGTATGCACCTGGAACGCCACCGGAGAATCTGCCTTGCGCATGGAAGTGATGTTCACATTCTTGATGAATCCAACAATCGGTGCACCGTCGCCGAATTCATCGGCATATACCTCCATCTCGGCGCCGTGCGCCTTGAGATCCTGCGTGAACAGAATCGGGCCGAACTCGCCTTCATTGAAATCCCTTCCTTCGAGGAGTTCCAGCCCCAGCACCTGCGGCAGATTCCAGCTGCAGTAGATCATGCTCATCGACACCTGGCCGTCACCGAAATCCGCACC
>ONII01000022.1 GCA_900317845.1 uncultured Bacteroidales bacterium | reverse complement strand
ATGTACCTGGACAGTGATTCCAGCATCGGTACCGGCATGGTACTGATGTCTTTGGAAATCACATTTCTTAACTCTAATGCACTCATACTTCTTCGTTTTTGTCCGTATGTCAACTGCAAATATAATGCAAACAAGGCATTTACGCAAAAAAATACTTCGGCATCAAATAGGTGGGAGGAAAAAGGAAAACATTTTGTAAATGACAATTTGTTTTCTACCTTTGCCACAGCATCCCGCTGGGGATGCACGGTATTTTTGTTTAATGTGTAGAATGATTTGTGCTGTATGGAATTAACAATTCTTACCCCGGAAGACCTGCAGAATCTTAAGCAGGAAATCCTCAACGAAATCAGGGCCGGCTTTTCTGCCGCCGCATCTTCTTCCCAAGCCGACACTTACCTGACTTCCGAGCAGGTTTGTGAAATCCTTGGCGTATCCTCAAAACAGTTCCAGAAGTACCGGAACGAACGCCGTATCGCGTTCTCCCAGTTCGGAAGGAAAATCTATGTCAAACGCTCAGACCTGGACCGCTTCCTGGAAGCTCACCGGATTGAAGCCCGTCATTAACGTCTAAATGATCGAGCCATGAACACCGAGTATTTCAAAAGTCAAAACTCAGCATGGGAAAGAATTGCTGAAGCGGTCAAAGAACGAGAGAAAACAGTCACACTGCCGGAAGAAGAAGAAAAGCAGGAGGAGAAACCCTCCCAAAAGAAAAAGGTGAAAAAGGAGCCGGAAAACTGCGCATCACGTCGTACTGCAGTGTCCCTCTCCCGGCCTCTTGTCTCCACCCTGTGGAGCTATCACTATTACCTGGTACACCGAAAGAACGTTCCGGTAAAGTCGATGGAAGCGCTTATTCGCCGGCTTCTTGACAGGGAATTGGCGCGGGATCCGGAGGCGAGGGCTTTCCTTAATGAGGATAGGCGCACCTTTTGACATCTCTTTTTCATCCCATAAGCAGGCGACTCCGGAAGCCTGCTTTTTTGTTCGCCGAAGGCGTCAAGATGGCCCCGCTTCTGGGGCCTTTGTTTGGCCGATTGTCGGACAAACAACCATCTTGCATTCTGCACCTAAGAATAATTATGCATGTTGTCATGACAACAATCCATAGAGCGGTCTTAAAACGCAGTAAAAGACACCCGCACAATGACGATAATCCAACATGACAACCAGTCAAAATCTTATCATCAATTCATATTGGATAGTTGTCGCCAACGGCTGCTTGTTATATAGGTAAGTTGTCATAAATGCCGATTGTCATCTACTCAAGACAATCTATCAGCAGCAGGTCTCCAAGACCTCGTTAGTGCAGACTGCAAGATGGGTGTTTGTGACACAAAACACAATCCTGTACGCCTGCGGCGGACGGAGCAACTTATTGTTGGATTCTCTTCCACGTCATATGTGAAATCTCCAACTCCGTATTATTCAAGACCATAGTGGAATCAGTTCGTTCCACTATGCGATAGTTTCCTTCAAGTAATACTTCAAAGGCGTCGCCATAAAAGTCAGTGAAGTAGTGTTCCATCATCCACTTTCCCTTCTTCACGTCCTCATTGGTCGGGAAATCTCTCTTCCATTGAGCGACGACCTGCTTCTTGTAATCGCCGTAGTCGGACAGTTCCCGCGTGCTGTACAGCTCATCCAGCCAGGCAGTTACAGATACGGCCGGCTTTCCAACTTGCTTGACCACAAGAGTGGAATCATTTATGGAAACACTGACGCTGACTTTCTTGTTCCCTTTCACAAGAAAATAGTAACCACCGGTAGTCCGAAAAGTTCCCCAGAACTGGCTGCCTTCGCCATAAGAGACCGCCTCAGAGCGACGGACAAGGGATAAATCCGCATTGCCGGAGCCTCCGGATGCAATAGTTACGACAAGTTCAGATCCATCACTTCCTTCATAGACAAGCCATTTGCCAGCCAATCTTTGGGCAAAGAGAGGACTGGCAATCAGAATGGCATATGCAAGGAAGAGGACTCGCCTCATTACTCAACGGTATACTTGGTGGCGTGATACTCTGTCGTAGGCGTGGCTGTCAGGACTTCCACCCAGATGTAGTTGGAATAACGTACACGCTCGTTTTCGAAGGCCAGGTAGATGGTCTTAGCGCCTTTAGCGGGAATGCGGCCGTTGCAGGACTGGGTGCCCAATGTAGAATAGTCGACATCATACTGCAGTTGGGATGCCTGCTTGATGCCATCCTGGAACTGCTTTGCTGCCCATTGGCTGCGGAACACATACATGTTGCAGTATGCGTCTTCCTCCCTGATTGGACGGTTGTCATCAAGCAAAGTACTGAACAGTCCGCTACCCCTGGAAGTTTCATATAGAGGGAGCCCCAGGAAGCGAACCTTCTTATAGGAAAGGTTCATCTTGTCAGGGAATTTGCCATCAGAACTCTTGTCCTGTTCGCTGGTAGAAATACGAAGGTTATAGAGCACATCGGTTGCACCTGCGGGTACCTGAACGGCAACAAGTGCAATAGACTTTGCGGCGCTTGTAAACGTGGATTTGAACTGACTTGAGAGGGTGAATTTACGAGGTTGATCAAAGGCGGCACGCAAAACAACGCCCTTGTTGGAAACAACGCGGAAATCCCCAGCCTTTGCTTCAATCTCCTCGCTATTGACCTTCTTGATGGGATGATTATGGTCGGCCATCTTGTAAGTAATGTCAACAGAGGCATACTGGGTTCCACCGGGGGCGATCTCAATCAAGTAGATACCTTTATTGGCCACAACAAGAGAATCCGTCACTTTGGTCTTTTGAGCGTACGTCTTGAGAAGCTGACGTGCGTCGGCATTATACAATTTGACGGTGCCTTGTTTTTGGAGGCCGATATTATAGTAAAGGATATCACCCTTCTCGAGGTACACGGGATACGCCGTGGTCTTCTCCAGCAGGCAGTCATCATTGACTTCGGCCGGAATGATAATCGTTTGAAGGCGCTGCTCAGATGCTGCCACAGCATCCCGTTTAAGAATGTTAACGCGGCGCTCCAGCTTCACGCAAGACTCTTTTGCAGACTCACTCATCCCTGTAGTATCATTACGATACTTCAGCCTATCTACATCCTTTAAATAGCTATCAACCTCGTCCAAAGACGCAGACGAAATGCCGGGAAGTTGCCCTTCGAGAGCCTTGACTTTATTCAGCGTTTCTTCGTAAACGCAAGCCTCATATTCCGACATAGCTTTCTTCTCTGCCTGCTGGCCACAGGAGAGAAGAAGCAGTCCGATAAAAATAAAGGATGCTTTTCTCATGGTTGTTCTTATTTTTCTCGTTTCAGTGCCTCTTTTGCGCGTTCAATTTCACGTTTGATGGATTCAATCTGACGGTCGTGAGAGGCGGAGTGGGACACCTTTTCCTTGCGATAATAGGCTTTACGGTCAGTCGTAGTGGCACGCTTGATATAATCGGCATACCGCTCGTTGTCCTTCTTCTTTGCATCTTTCTCCTTCTGGAGTTTTGCACGAAGATCAATGATCTTCTTCTTGTAGTACTCTTTGCTCATGGCTATTTTTTCTTTTTGCCGGTTACGGCTTTTACAACTTTACCACCGATTTTTCTCTCAAGTCCCTGCTTGGTCAGAGGCAGTCCGGTTTTGCGGGCTACCTTCTGCTTGAGAGCGCTTACACCAATGGCTCTCTTCAGGGAAAAAGTTAATCCTGGAATCTTCATGCTTTGTAATCGGAATAACCTATATTCTTGACTTTCAGTTCGGAACGGTCAACTTGCCGGTCCGGCTCCAGTTCATTGTGGAGAATATCAGCAATTGCCTGTGCCATCTTGATTCTCCGGGTGTCACGGGACATGGCGCTCCACGCGATACGAAGAATAAAGGCGTTCATTGTATCCACAGAGGGAAGGTGGCGGAGATAAACCTTAGCGTTATCCGACTTGTGGCGCATCTGTCGCTCAGCCTTCCAGCCAAAGTCATTCTGCAGAGTACTCTCGATGCCAGTAAAGATGACATCGGCTTTTTCAATATCATGGATGAAGAGGTTGGGTGCATCCAGGGCGCTTTCGCCACGACCTCCGCCATAACCGATATGCACCACTTCCGGATACTCCGGTTCATTGGTGCCGCTGGCAGAGAGTATGGTAACGCACCATGCCCCTTCACGGGATGTCAGTTCATTGATGTCAGCCATAAACTCAGGCTGGCCGGGCTCATCAAATGACGAAGCAAGATAGAAAGATTTGTAAGGTCTAACTTCTCCCAATTCGCGGCTTACGAAGTTGAATCCTCCGATTTTCGCCAGATAATACGAGAAGTTACCTACCATCGGGTCAATCATTGAGGCCGGTGACACTATCGTCACACGAGAGCCCCGGTCAATAAAGCACCCGTAAGGCCTGTTGACCACAAAGTGTTCGACTGCCAGTCTATCCTGGGGATTCTGGTCCGCCGGGATAGTGGCTGCCATATTGAAAACGCGGAAATCTCCGGAAGCGTTCACTGCTTCAAATATCGCCTCCTGCGTCATACCCATCCGCGCCTGGATATCGACTACAGAAAGGAACATCGGAACAACCTGGAAGAGAGTGGGAGGATCTTGCTTCCTTTCAAAAGCACGATGCAACTTGTCCACATTGTTCTTTATTTCCTCTTCCTTTTGTCTCTCTTCGATGGCCTCAGTGAAACCGGAACCGATGAGACCAATGGGAACAGCGAATATCGCAATTCCAAGGATACCAACGATAAAGGCAATAATCTGTCCTGCCGTTGTGACGATGGGTAAATCGGCAACCTTGCCTGGGTCACCAATGTATTTTGCAAAGGCCCAGACAAATGCTTTCCACCCATCTCCAATCATCTCCGGATTCGCGTCGTGCTCCACGATATAAAGGAGCAGGGAAAGGACGATTGTTGTGATGAGAAGGAACTGTAAAGAGACCAGCATCTCGGTCTTCTTGCTCTTCACGGCAGTCCCAAGGAAGCGGAAAGCCTTCATATAGCGGAAGATGCGAAACATCCTTGCTACGCGGAAGAGGCGCATGATCCTGAGGGACTTAAGTGCCGTTACAGGCAGCGGGACGATGAAACTGAACCAGAAAGGATAAGTAGCCAGGAAGTCAATGAGTCCGTAGAACGAGAAGCAATACTTTACCCGTCCCCAGAATCCTTTGTACTTGGGGTCAATCTCATCAGCAGTCCAGATACGCAGGGATACTTCGATGGTGAAGAAGATCTGGGTAAACCAGTCGATACCCTTCATCCATTTCTCGGCCGTAGCAGAGATAGGGAAAGTCGAGATGAAAATCTCGGCTGTACTTAAGAGAATAAGGCCTATGATGGCATAATCTACGTAATTATGCCACTGCTTGGTGTGCAGGTTATCATCGAAAACCCGCGCCAATCCCTTTTTGAATTCCTGCGTAGTCATAAATTGAACCCGGAAGGATGTTCCCACCCTTCCGGGTTAATGTGAGTGGGTAATTACTTACCAGCGGCCACGAGGGTCACCTTGTTGTCGGCGAGCTTGCTGTCGTCGGCGCTTGCCACCTGGACACCAATGCCCCAGGTCGCGGCGAATTCTTCCTCGAATTTGCCGACGGTCTTGTTGCCGCCCACGGTGAGTTCACCGCCCTTTGCGCCTTCAGCGCGGAGGGATGCGAGGGTTGCGTCGTCATCGGCAAAAGCGCCCTTGCAGGTAACGCTCTTGTAAACACGCAGGGTGCTGCCGAAGTTGCTCTTGAAGTTGGCCTTGAGGGTCTTTACCTTCATACGGCCGTCAATTTTAAGTTCTGCCATAATGACTTTGGTTTTAGATGGTTAATATATAAAAGGATTAAAAGACTAGTTAAATAACGACAATGGTGTAATGACACTGGACACCTTCTATTTCGCGAGAATCCCAGTGAATCGTGTACTCTTTCTCAACTTCAAAGTCTGGATGCGTCCTGCAGCAATAACTATCCTTATCAAGCCAATGCTTTTCCTTTCCATGGCTACCTTCATCCATGCTAAACTTGATATGATTGGATTTTTCGCGGCCGAGCTGCAAATACATCGGGTCGTTAGTCACGAAAACGGCAAGACCGTTCTTGATACTGCCGAACCTGTTCCTGACAATCTCTATCCGGCGCACGTCCTTCCAGAAATCATACTTGCCAAGATCCTGCGCACCTTGATTCTTCATCACTTCGACCTCCTCTGCAACCGATTCACCAAAACGGAGGAGTTTCTTGCGTACGAACTTGGTCTTGTACTTGAGTTCTATGGGCAGGAATTCTTTCCCCTTGCGCACCAGGACATCCATCCGAAGCTCATTATTCCAGATGTAACCCTTCAATTCAGACAGAGGCACATAGTATTCCACATCGACATCATCATAATGACCGGTCAGTCGAAGGAAAGTAGCCAAGTGCATCTGAAGGTCCCTCTCATTGAATAACAGTTCCTTGTTCGTGTCAAGGAACTGCTTCACATCCGTATGAGCCACATTGAGAAGGGTCACGAGATTACTCCAGTACTATGAATTCTGTTCTGCGGTTTTCGGGGGCTGTAGGATCATCCGGGTTCTTGGGCTCGGTAAATCCTTTTCCTACTGCTTCAAGGCGTTCTGCAGCGATACCTTCGTGATTAATCATAAAGTCAACTGCAGCCTTTGCACGTGCTTCGGAGAGTCGCTGGTTGAAGGCGGCGTCACCTTCGGCGGAGGTATGGCCTTCAAGGCGGAGACGGATTTCAGGATTGTCTTTCATAACCTTGGCCAGGTCATGAAGAACAAACTTAGCATCGTCACTGAGGTCAGCTTTGCCGACAACGAATGTGGCGGCATTATAATGATCCTCAATCTCGGCAATCTGCTTGACATATAGGGTGTCGTGAACGACGACGACCTTCTCGACTTCTACTACCTGAGGCTCCGCTTTCTTCCGGCCAAAGAGGAGAATGCACAGGAGCACGATAAGTGCAGCGATAAGAGCCCATACCCACCATGCAATACCTTTCTTCTGCTTCGGAGGGATATATCCATTTAGATACTCCAGACGGAATCCTCCCTTCTGGCCGCCACCGGCAGCCTTTTCAAAGTCGGCCACAACGATGCCATACTGCTTGGCCCATGCTACCAGGCGCTCAAAGCTGGGCTTGGTCCACATTGAAACGACAGAAACCTTCTTGCCGTCACCCATCTTCAGGAGTTCATCCGGCTCCTTGAAGAATCCGTTCCAATCTGCCGTGGTACCCTTGTCCTCCGCGTACACGAAATTCTTCTTGACACCGGAATCGGGATTCAACTCATCAGGGAACGCCTTACGAATCTCTTCCAGTTTGGTCTGGGGGTACATTACCATATAGGCCTGCATGATTCCCAGGGCAGTGCGGTTCTGTGCCTTGCCATATACACGGACGCGTGCGCCTGCGATATCGGCTTTTGAGGCCTTTACCTGAGGCTCGTCATTCTTTTTCTCGACTTTGGGCTTTTCGGCTTTCGGCTTATCAACGGGTGCCGGGGCTGCTTCCTCAAGGAACTTGGCGAGTTTGGCTCCAACTTGCTGGGTATTCCATTTTTCATCGATTGCAAAACCGGCGTCTTCGGCGATTTCACGAAGAGCCGCTTTGGTGTTGTCGCATGCGGCTCCTGCTTTTGAAACCTTCACCGAACCATTCTCATCAATCTCGACGAGATACTTTTTCCAGGATGCGGATTTCTTTGCCATGGCAGGAATTATTTGTATTCGCCACGGGCGGCCTGGCCAATGGTAATCTCATTGGGAACGAGATTCTTGCCGGACTTGTCCTTAATCTGAACGGTTACACCGAATGCCTTGTCGAACATCTTTTCAGCCTCGCCGACTTTGGTGCTGCCCTTGATCTTGATACCATCAGCAGTGGTGTTGACCTCCTTGGTCGTTTTCTTGCCCAGTTGATTGAGGGTGAGTTCAGGGTCTGCGATAGTTACGCCCTTGTAGAATACGAGAGTAAGATCAAAAGCTTTTTTGAAATCTGCGGAGATGGTCTTGAGCTTCTTGTTAGGAGCGACCGTGAAGTCAGCCTTATTGAAGGCGTCCTTGATGTTGTTAATGAGTCCCATAACAGGTTGTTTAGTTGGTTTCAGTGCATACAAAAAGCGCGGGCGTGTCTCGTCCGGTAGTGGTCGTAGGAAACCAAAGCAGGTACAAGTCACGCCCGCTAAATACCACGAAGGTATCTATTGCGGGCGCTTACGACTTGCTGCTGAACCTGCTAAGAGAAATTTCCTACGTTTCTACTCGGTCAGAGCAAATTGCAAACGCTAATTTGTCTATGTCTGAGGCATTTTCACGCCCCGTCAATGACAAAGATAGCGATTTTTCTTCTATTATTGCACTACCATACGAATTTCTCGCACTGCACAAAGATAATGACCAGCCTTCGGAAGGCAAGTAGTCATTTAATGTCTTTTTTCGAATAGGGGGTGTATTTTTTGAAATTGGCAGCCAAATTCCGGTAGTATTTGAGTTCGTCTTCCGGCAAATCTATGGACTTGTCATATAATGATGGCAGGGAGCCATACTTGGCATACAGGCGTTGTGAATAGTCCAGGTCAAGGGCTTCATTCAGTGACGTGATTGTCTGTAATTCGTCAACGGAAAGCCCCGATGTCACTTGACGCATGACAGGATCTATTTCGTATGTCCCGTAATCAACATGAATGGGAAGGAACTCGCGGTAGCCAGCCTGGTCCATTTCTTTGCAGACTTGATTGAAAGAGTTTTCCCAAGCCTGGCGTAGTGTTGCTTCCGCCTTTGATAGTGCTGTGCTCGAATTACCTGATGAAGATGGTACAGCCCTTCGTGATACCGAGGCTGGTTGAGTCTCTGTCTGCTGAGTCGCCACCTCGGGTGATTCGATCTGGACAGAATCTGGCCTGTCATTGATTTCCGGGACGGCCTGCTCTGGTTGAGTCCGCGTGTTAAAATAGTATACAAGCCCAAATGCCAGAGCAACAATCAAAAGGAGAAATGCAATCCATAACGGCCTTTGCCGATGCGCCCAGGCCTTCTTCAATTCATCGATGTTTCGATATCTCTTGTCAGGATTGGATTGGCAGCATTTCCGTGAAATCAGGCAATATCGGCCAGGGAAAAGATCTTGCATCAGGCAGCCGATGGAATAGATGTCGCTACGTGCGTCAGATTCCTGATGCGCCAGGAGTTCCGGAGAGGCGTATTGCCGAGTTCCGCCAAGGCCTTTCTCCAGAATATGAGCATCACCGTCGGCGAACCCGAAGTCGATGAGTTTAACATCATTGTCGGCCTCAGTGATGAGGATGTTTTCCGGCTTGATGTCATTATGAATGATACTCTGCCGATGAATGGCTCCAACGGCTTCAAGCAGCTGGCCGAAAACCCTCTTCCGGGCTTCCAGTGACGGCTTCTCCTGAAGGTATTCCGCAAGGCTCCGGCCCCGGATGTATTCTATGACGATAGCCGGGCCGACGGGTGTGCTTTCTTCCCAGGCAAGGGCCGAAGCGATGAACGGGTGCTGCAGGCGAAGGGAAATCTCATACTCCCGCTTGAGCAGTTCCAGGCCCTTGGCACCGGCGGCTGTTTTTAGTACGAAACGCTTTCCTGCCTTCTCTGCAAGATAAAGACGCCCCTCCTTCAGAGTGGAAACTATGCGGTATTTTCCATCGTCCAGGCTGGTTGTTACCTCCCGGAGGGTTTCACTTACCATAAATGACAGTAAAAGACATTGCAATGCAAAGATATTGTTTTTAACTTTGTCACGCAATGTCAGTGCCTGTAAACATACCGGAAATCACCGTTCTCCGCTCAAAAGTAGAGGAGAAATATGGGAAAATGCTTGAAACCCACAATGGTTTCATTGCCCTTGTCAGTGATATAGAGGCCAAAGTTCGCGAGCATGTTTCGGAGAGCACATTGGAACGTATGTGGGGATATTCCACCAGAGAAGCTGACGCCGTATCATTACGCACCCTCAATGTCCTCTCGCGCTATGTGGGGGCCTCATCCTGGAAAGGATTCTGTGCCGATTTGAAGAATCCATCTCAGGTCGAATCAGAAGAATTCTCAGGTGATTCCATTGTATCTGCAGCCCTGGTTGCCGGGAAACGTCTCCAGTTGGGGTGGCTTCCTGATAGATTGATTACCATTGAGTATCTGGGAAAGAACAGATTCGTTGTAATTGAGTCGATTAATTCCAGCCTGCAGCCAGGCGATAGTTTTGAGTGTATCCAAATCCAGGCAGGCCGACCACTATATCTTGACCGCTTCCGCCGCGCTAACGCTGAGGCCGAGGCCAGATATGTCGCCGGAGAGAGAAATGGCCTGACACTCGTCAAGATATTGTAGTTTTATGGATTTGTTCCACTAATGTTCCACTAAAAATACGAAAAACCCTCGCGAGGCACTGATTTACAGTCACTTGCGAGGGCTTTCTGTAGCCCGGAGGGGAATCGAACCTCTATTTAAAGTTTAGGAAACTTCCGTTCTATCCGTTGAACTACCGGGCCAGACCCAAAAAAAGCGCTGATTACTCGGCGCTCTTTTCGATGATCTGACGACCGCGATAGTAGCCGCACTCGGGGCATACGCGGTGATACATCACGGTGGCGCCGCAGTTAGGGCATACGCTCAGCGTGGGAACCGGAGCAAAGTCGTGCGTACGACGCTTGTCTCTTCTCTGCTTGGAGAGTTTGTGTTTCGGATGTGCCATGGTTTATCTTTTTTAATTGTTTATTTGCTGTCAAAAAGTCCTTTCAGGGCGGCGAACGGGCTGCTCGCGGCAGCCTCCTCGTCCGGGCGCTCCACCTGACTCAGAAACCGGACGGTGTCGGGGTTGCACTCCCCTTCCGGATGGACCCTCTGTATGGGCAGTGATAGACATACATAGTCGTATACTGCCTGGCTGAGGTCCCATTCCGGGTACTCACCAGGGGTGAGCACCTCTGAAGGTTGCGCTTCCACGGGAAGGGCAAGGGCTTCCAGACAACGAGTACAGGGCACGGTTACCGTGCCGCTGAGGCGGAGTACAGCCTCCACCTTCCCGTGACCTTCCTTCCTTACCGCAACTTCCACGTTGACATGGGCGTCCAGGATTTCAGTGTTGCCAAAACTTTGAAAGAACTCTGTATCTGCCAGATAGCGGAACGTCCGCTCACCGGCAGCCCAATCGCTTAGGGGTATGATTACCTGTTTCATAACCACAAAAACAGATTAAGGGGTGCAAAGTTACAAATAATTTTCGGAATAACAAATCTCTCTTAGTCCTCCGTACTGGAATTTCTTTTCCTGTCCAGCGGATCCAGCTGAATCTTGCGCATGCGCATGTGGTTGGGCGTAATCTCCACCAGCTCGTCCTCCTGGATGTACTCCAGGGCCTCTTCCAGCGAGAACTTGATGGCCGGAGGCAGCACCACTTTCTCGTCCGAGCCGGAAGCACGCACGTTGGTAAGCTTCTTGGTTTTGCAGATATTGATATTCAGGTCTCTGTCGCGTGTGTGCTCCCCTACTACCTGTCCGCCGTAGATTTCCTCGCCGGGCTCCACGAAGAATCGGCCCCGATCCAGAAGCTTGTTCATGGAATAGGCAATGGCTTCGCCGGTTTCCAGCGACACCAGCGAACCGTTGGTGCGCATTTCAATATCGCCCTTATACGGCTGGTAATCTTTGAAGCGATGGGCCACGATGGCCTCTCCCTGGGAAGCGGTGAGAAGGTTGCTACGAAGGCCCATAAGGCCGCGGGTAGGGATTTCGAACTCCAGCAGCGTCCGGTCTCCGCGCGGTTCCATGCGGATGAGGGCGCCTTTGCGGCGGGTGGAAAGCTCGATGGCGGCACCGACAAACTGTTCCGGAACCTCGATAGAGAGTTCCTCGATGGGCTCGCAGCGCTGGCCGTTGATGGTTTTGTCCAGCACCTTGGGCTGGCCTACCTGCAGTTCGAAGCCTTCGCGGCGCATGGTCTCGATGAGCACACTCAGGTGCAGCACGCCGCGACCGTACACCACAAAACTATCGGCATTGACACCGGGCTTTACGCGTAGCGCCAGGTTCTTTTCCAGTTCTTTCTCCAGGCGGTCCTTCAGGTGACGCGAAGTGACGAATTTGCCGTCTTTACCAAAGAACGGCGAGTTGTTGATCATGAACATCATGCTCATGGTGGGTTCGTCTACGGCGATGGGCGGCAGAGCCTCCGGATTCTCGAAATCGGCAATGGTATCGCCAATCTCGAAGCCTTCGATGCCCACCACAGCGCAAATGTCGCCGCACTGGACCTCCTCCACATTGGCCTTGCCCAGGCCTTCGAACACCATCAGCTGCTTGATCTTGCTCTTTTCGACGATATCGTACCGCTTGCAAAGGCTCACCGGCATGCCGGTTTTGAGCGAACCGCGGGTGATGCGGCCCACAGCGATACGGCCCACGTACGGGCTGTATTCCAGGGACGATACCAGCATCTGGGGCGTGCCTTCCTTCATTTCCGGGGCGGGAATTTCTTCCAGGATGGTGTCCAGCAGGGCGGTGATGTCCTGCGTGGGCTTTTTCCAATCCTTGGACATCCACCCCTGCTTGGCGCTGCCGTAAACAGTCTTGAAGTCCAGTTGGTCCTCATTGGCACCCAGGTTGAACATGAGCTCGAAGACCTCCTCCTGGACCTCGTCCGGGCGGCAGTTGGGTTTGTCCACCTTATTAATGACGACGATGGGTTTCTTGCCCATGTCGATGGCTTTGTTCAGCACAAAGCGCGTCTGGGGCATGCAGCCCTCAAAAGCATCGACAAGCAGTAGCACGCCGTCCGCCATGTTGAGCACACGCTCCACTTCCCCACCGAAGTCGCTGTGGCCGGGAGTGTCGATAATGTTGATTTTCACGCCTTTATAAATCACCGAGACGTTCTTGGCGAGAATGGTGATGCCGCGTTCGCGCTCCAGGTCGTTGTTGTCCAGGATGAGGTTCCCGAGGTCCTCGGGCTTTCTCACAAGGTTGGCCTGGTAAATCATGCGGTCCACGAGCGTGGTTTTGCCATGGTCCACATGGGCGATGATGGCAATGTTTCTGATGTCCTGCATAGTCGTTTCAATAAAATCCAGCAAATTTACAATTTTTCCGCAAAAAGGACAAATACGCAGGGCCGATAACGGTTTTTGGGTCTCATTTTTAAACGGATAATCGGGCTCTGGAGTGGGTCTGGGGCCGACCGGCGTTCAAAAATATAAATTTATCCGTTTGGTTTTTGGGAAAAAACGGCCTTCCAGCTATGCCAGAAGCCTTTTTTGAAAATAAACGTTTCTATTTTCGTTACACGGATAAGTTTTCTGAGCTTTGCAGCAAACAAAAAACTGTAACGCTATGAAACGATTTGTCTCAATGTTGACGGTTCTGCTGGCCCTGGGTGCCTGCAGCAACCATGAGGGGCCGGAAGGCAATCCTTCGCAGGTTCCGCAAACCGCTACCCTGTATCACGGCATGATCCAGCTGGGTGAGAAGCTGGAAGACCCTTACACCGTGGAAAACATGCGCGCCGCCCTCACCAAGGCCTACCCTACCAAGGCGGACCGTATCGACATCACCGCGACGGACCTGTACGTGCGTTTTTTACCGGTCAATGACGACCAACTCAAGGAACTGGAAGGCATGGGACTGTACCTGATGGACCACCCCATGGACTACCGGATTGTGCGGGAGGGAGACTATTACCAGGATCCGGACGTGGGTGAGGAGGCCATCACCTGGCAGTATGCCGTGGTGCCGCAGGACTTCGTGTTCCCGGAAGGCATCCGGTACGAGCTCCTGGACGAATGTTACCTGGCCGAACACGACCCTACCACCCGCGGGGACCTGGGTATCGACTGGGAACTGGTGGAACGCGAGGCCTTCCGTCTCACCGGAAATGAGGAGCTGCTGGTTTCCCAGACCAAAGGGCCTGCCGCGGCCCCGGCCGGACGGATCACCATCGAAGATCCCAATTTCAGCGGCGGAAAACCCTTTGGCGTGGCCGGCGTAAAGGTAGTGTGCAATATCTTCATCAAGATTGCCACCTGCTACACGGACCGGGACGGGTACTACCAGATGGAGAAGAAATTCTCCGGCAATCCGCGCTACCGCATTGTCTTCCAGAACGAAAAAGGCTTTTGCATTGGCTTTAACTGGATTATTGTTCCGGCGTCGGTGAGCACCCTGGGCAAGGCGGAGCCGCAGGGAATGGACGTGCACGTGAACACGGAGAGTGACGGTGCCCTGTTCCGCCGCTGTACGGTGAACAACGCCGCCTACGACTATCTGAGCCGCTGCACGGACACGGACCTGGCCATCACCGCGCCCCCCGGAGACCTCCGCTTCTGGATTTTCCCGGACCTGAGCAGCTCCAGCGCCTGCATGCTGCACCACGGCGCCTTCCTGAACCACTCGCTGGTCCAGGCCTACCTGGGCGGCTGGGCGGCCCTGATCAAGCTGTTCCTGCCGGACATTACCATCGGCACCAAAGAAGACGGCTATCAGGATATTTACAGCGCCGTAGTGCACGAGATGTCCCATGCCAGCCATTATGCCAAGGTGGGCAACGACTACTGGACGCCTTATATTGACTATATTATCTCCTCCTTCATCCGTGAGGGGCACCAGGCGTACGGGACCGGCGACGGCAAGAATGCCGGCTATTGTGAAGTGGGAGAGATGTGGGCGTATTTCATGCAGAGCACCCTGGAGAAAGACCGCTATAGCGGTTCCCTGATGCACTTTAACAACCTGTACTGGTTCAAACCGGATATCTTCCTGTACCTGTACGAGCGGGGCATGTCCCGGGCCGAGATTTTCCACGCGCTGTCGGGAGACGTCACCAGCATTGACGACCTCAAAGAGCAGCTGGTGGCTCTATACCCGGACCGTGAAAAGTTAATTGTGGACACCTTCCGCGAATATGGCAAGTAAATACAATCTGTGTACAGGGCGGGCTGCGCTCCTCCTTCTGGTCTGTCTGTCGTGGGCATCCTGCTCGCTTATCAAGGAGGACAGAACAGCCTGTCCCTGTGCACTGACTGTAGATATCTTTGACCTTCCGGCCTATCCGGTACGCTTTTCCCTCAGCGGAGAGGAGTTTTACCGGGAATGGGAGGTGGCCCGTGACACCAGTTTCATGGTACGCGTGCCCAAGGGGAGCGTGCAGCTCACGGCAGTTGCCGGCGCTTCCCTTCCCAGGACCGGGCCGGTGAGCATCCCGTACGGATATGAGTGCCCGCCGTTGTACGCTCATAGCCAGGAGGTGCCTACCCCGGAGGATACCGCCCGGGTGCAGGTGCAACTGCACAAACACTTCTGCGGCCTTTCCCTCACGGTTGAAGGGCCGCCCGGCTGGGGAGAACCGTACTGGACGCAAATCCGCGGCTGTGTAGGCGCACTGGAGCCTGTGGGAACGCCGGAAGAAGGAGCGTTCCAGTGTCGCCTGGACAGCGGGGACACCATCCGCCTCCCCCGCCAGTGGCCGGAGGGGGAGCTATGGATGGATCTCACCACGCCGGAGGGCGCAGTACGTTCCTTTGCGCTGGGCAACTACATGCTGGAAGCCGGATACGACTGGACCGCCCCGGACCTGGAAGACCTATCCTTGCAACTGGACCTTTCCCTTACCGCCATCACCTTCCGTACCACCCTGTGGGAAAAAGTGATTCCGCTGCAAATTGAAATTTAAGAAAGAAAAGTTTGCACTTTCAAAAAAAGTGCGTATATTTGCAGTCCCAAAACGATGCGCGGATGGCGGAATTGGTAGACGCGCTACTCTCAGGAGGTAGTGTCCGAAAGGACGTGTCAGTTCGACTCTGATTTCGCGCACAAAAAAGACCGAAGGATGTTTTTCCTTCGGTCTTTTTTGTGTAAACGCAGCGCGGACTACTAGAAATACGCGACGGTTTTCTGCTCCACGGCGCTCAGGAGCTTGTTGGCGAGGGAAGACACGCCAAAGCGGAAGAGCGTCTTGTTCATCCATTCCGGACCCAGGATGGTGCGGACGATGGACCAGTAGCAAACGGCATCCAGGGCGGAAGCGATGCCGCCGGCGGCCTTGAAGCCCACCTTTTTGCCGGTGGCCTCATAGAACTTCTTGATGCACTCGCACATCACATAGGCGGCCTGCGGTGTAGCGTTCACCTTCACCTTGCCGGTGGAAGTCTTGATGAAGTCCGCGCCGTTTTCCATGGCCAGGAAGCTGGCATCGGCAATGAGCTCCGGCGTTACCAGCAGACCGGTTTCCAGGATAACCTTGAGGCACACCGGACGGCCCAGTTCCTTGGCTACTTTGTCGATGCACTCGCGGGAAGCCTTGATTTCTGTGCCGGCCGTCTCATAGTCCCCTGTCAGGAAGCTGTTGAGGGCCAGGACGATGTCGATTTCGTCTGCGCCGCCGCGCACGGCCAGTTCAATCTCCTGCAGCTTGACCGGCAGGAAACTCTGGGACGTGGGGAAACAGCCTGCCACGGTGGTCACGTGAACCTCCTTAGAGGCACGCTCAGAAGCCACCACGGAGGCAAAGTTGGGATACACGCAGATAGAAGCGGGCAGCGGCCACTGGGGGTAATCCTTGGCGAAGGAGTTCACCTTGCTTACCAGGGCTTTCACGCTTTCCGGCGTGTCGTCGTTGGCAAGGGTGGTCTGGTCCATGATGCCGAAGCACTTCTTGTACAGTTCCTCGGTGGCGATTTCTTCCAAACCGCCTGCAATCAGGTCCAAAGAACGGGCGATAGCCTCTTTGTCCGGCGTATAGCCGTATTTGCTGGAGATAGACATAGTTTTTTATCCTTTAATTTGAACAATATATCCTTCGTTAATGAGAGGCTGCACCAGTGCGCGCATTTCCTCTACCGCATATTTCTTGAGCCCGGCAAGGGGCGTTTCCCGGTCGATGGTGTACACCATAATTTCCCGCGGGTTCACCTTTCGCACGATTTCCATCCAGGGCCCCACCCAATCCTCCGTGGCCCAGCCGGGACCACGCAGAAACATGGTCTGCAGCACAAAAGCCCCGTTAAACCGCTTCATGGACCGGATCACCTCCGAGACATGATAGTTTCCTGCGGGCCTGTTCACCAGCGCCACTTGCTCGTCTGTGGGGGCATCCAGCTTGAGGATGGCATTGTCCACCTTGCAAAGCGCCTGGAAAACACTTTCCTCCCCTGCCCGCGTAGCATTGGTAAGGACCGACACCTTGGCCGCGGGATAATAGCGGTTCCGCAGGGCCAGCGTGAGGTCGATAATTTGCGCAAACGCCGGATTGAGCGTGGGCTCCCCGTCTCCGGAAAAAGTAATGGAGTCGATAGGGGTACCCGCAGCCGCGCATTCCTCCAGTTTGGTACGCAGGGCAAGCTCTACGTCTGCGGCGCAAGGTAACTTCCTGTCCTCCAGGCCGTCTTTGTTCCAGCCGCACTCACAGTACACGCAGTCAAAGTTACAAACTTTTCCGCGTTCCGGCAAGAGGTTGATTCCCAGGGAACTGCCCAGACGCCGGCTAAAGATGGGGCCGAAAACCGTGGTTTCTCTTAACATAGGCGACGGGATTTAGACTGGGACGTAAGGCGGAGATGCCCGGTCGGGGCCGGGCATGACGCATCGTCATTGCCGGCTTGACCGGCAATCTCAGAGACAAGCACCAAGCCGGGCTTTTTCCCCGCTTCGATACTGCCCAGCACGGCCTCCTTGCCCAGGAAACGGGCTCCGTTGAGGCAGGCCCACCGGAGCAGTTCCCCAAGCGGGACCTCCGGGAAGGCCTCCTGCAGGGTATAGAGCTCTGCCACCATGTCAAGTTCATCGTTGGACGAGAGCGAATCTGTGCCCACGCAAATGGGAATGCCGCTCTCGCGCATTACGGGAACGGGCGGTAACATTTTGTGAATAAACAGGTTGGAGAGCGGACAAACCGCCAGGAAGGGCTGCGCCAGCCGCTCGCGGGCCAGGGCTGCACCTTCTGCCGTGAGGCAGCATTCGTGCACCAGGAGCACGTGCCCCTGCACCGGTTCCTCCAGGCCTGCGGCCCGCAGCCGGTCCAGGAAATATTCCAGCGACGTGGTACCGGTGACCGGCGGCGTGGGAATGCCGTTAGCCACCCGGTTGTCCCACATGGGGCCGCTGCCGAACTGCA
The DNA here is from genome assembly GCA_900317845.1 of uncultured Bacteroidales bacterium. Classification (GTDB taxonomy): domain Bacteria; phylum Bacteroidota; class Bacteroidia; order Bacteroidales; family UBA932; genus Cryptobacteroides. The sequence goes on along the minus strand of ONII01000022.1, from coordinate 14,902 downwards.
TCATTTGTTCTTCTTCGTCGGATTCTTCGCTGTGGAAGGAAAGATAGCCGCTTTCCAGCCCCGCCGCGGAAGATGCGCTCACCAGTTCCGGGCTCATGGTATAGCAGGAATGCGGCGTAGGAGCGGCATCCAGGCCCAAGCCGGCAGCCTGTGCCTGCAGCGCCCGTACGCCTTCCATAACCGCGTTGCAAGCGCTTTTATCGGCCCCGAACACCTCCAGGAAGGTGCGGGTGTACATGGGATGGGCGGCTTTTACCGCAAAAGAGTCTGCACAGTTGGAAATATCGGCCATGGCAACCACCCCTTGCGCCCACATCCGGTCCATGGCCTCTTTGAGCAGACGCACCTTGTCTTCCATCGAGAAGGTATCTCTCAGGGCGTTGATTTGGTCGATAAAGCCGGCCATGCCCGTCCCTTTGCGGAAGAGGCCTTTCATGTAGGAGAGTTCCACATGGCAGTGGGCGTTGACAAAGCCCGGGACGATGGCGCCGTCCAGCACCTCCTCCCCTGCCTCGCAGGGCCCCACGCGGAGCACCGTTCCGTCCTCGCCCAGCTCCACAAAGGCGTTCCGCAGGGGTTCCACCTCCGTGAGCGTGTACACATATTTTGCCGCAAATCGCCTCATAATGAATCTTTTACAGCTAAAAGCGTATCTTTGGGCGCCCGGAGCGTATCCCGCACAAACAAAAGGGAGTCCTTGGGATATTCCGGCAGGGAATCCGGCGGAAGCACCAGCTGCACCGTATCCTTTCCCATGCGAACCAGCAGGGTGTCTACCGGACGCACGGGCGGCTGGGGCCGGGTGGTATCCGGTTCCATCTGGTAAATCTTGAGCATCTTGACACGCCAATTATCCAGGTCAATCTCCTTTTGCAGCTCTTTGGCCTCCGCCCCCAGGCGGTCCGCCACTTTCTCCATCACCTTCTCCATGCGGGCTGGCTCCTCCAGGTAGTATTCCAGGCTGTACAGGAAGTCGTCCGTGTTAAAGCCATAGGCCTGGAAAATGCCCTCATACACCAGCATGGTATCGGCCTGCCGGCGCAGCTGCGGGTTCTGCTTGATTTGCTGGTCCTGCACCAGCATGCGGTACAGGATGTCCTCCATATCGTCACGCGGAATGCGATGGGGACCGCAGGCGGCCGCCATCACAAGTACAAGGACGATATAAAGGGCCCGGCGCATGCCTTAGCGGAGAATGGCGCCGAGTTCGCTCTTCAGGGCCTCCAGCACGCGTTCCATGGTCTTTTCCACCTCCTGGTCCGTGAGCGTATGCTCCGGATCCTGAAGCACGAAGTTAAGGGCGTACTGCTTTTTCCCGAAGAGGATTTTCTCGCCGCGGTACACGTCGAAGAGGGTGATGCTCTTGATGAGCTTTTTCCCGGCACGAAGGGCGGTTTTGCGGACATCGGCATAGGTGACGGACTCGTCCAGCAGAAGGGCCAGATCCCGGCGAACTTCCGGGAAGCGGGGCAATTCCTTGAAGGAGAATTTGTCGCGCTTGATGAGGCCGAAGAGCACTTCCCAGTTGATTTCCGCAGCATAGACCGGCTGTTTGACGCCAAAGCGCTTGCACAGCACGGGATGCATGCAGCCCAGGGTGGCCAGGAGCTTGGGTTCCTTGCCCGGCAGGCTGTAGGTGATGCCCTCGGAGAAAAGGTCTGCGGGGGCGCTGCCCATCTGGAGGGAGCTCACGTCGATTCTGTAACGGGCCATCAGGGCCTCCACATAGCCTTTGAGCTGGAAGAAGTTGGACTTTTGGGCGGGGCTGCGCCACACCTTGTCCGGTGTTCCGCTCAAAAACAGCGAGAAGCAGCGGTGCTCCTCATAGCTGGCGAGGGTGGTGCCGTCCCCCTCCGGAAGACGCTGATACACAGAGCCATACTCGAAGAAGCGAAGGGACGTCGCTTGACGGTTCAGGTTGTAGGCCACTACCTCCAGACCGTTCAGCAGGAGCGTCTGGCGCATGACGTTGAGGTCCTGCGACAGCGGGTTCACAATGTACACGCAGCGGGAAGCCGGGAAGGTTTCCAGCTGCGTGTAATAGTCTTCCTTGGTAAGGGAATTGTTCATGGTTTCCACAAAGCCGTTGGCCGCGAGCCAATTGGAAATGGCGTTGCGGGTGGCTTCCGGGTCCGGCTGCTGCGAAGGGTTCACGCTCATGCGGAGGTTCTGCGGCAGTTCAATGTTGTTGTAGCCGTAGATGCGGAGGATTTCCTCCACTACATCGCACTCGCGGGTGACGTCCACCATGTAGGTGGGAGCGGCCACCAGAGCGCCATCGGCCCGTTTCTCAAGGAATTGATAGTTAAGGCCTTCCAGAATTTTCTCAATGGTGCCATGCCCAATCTTCTTGCCGATAAAATGCTCGATGCGGTTGTAATCCAGGTCAATTTGGGCACGGCCGATGGGCTCCGGATATACCTCGCGCACCTTGCCGACCACCTTACCGCCGGCCACTTCCAGGATGAGGAGGGCGGCGCGCTTGGCGGCGTACAGGGCAGCCTCAGGGTCTGCGCCGCGCTCGAAGCGGAAGCTGGCGTCCGTGCTCAGAGTTTGGCTCTTGGCGGTTTTGCGGATGCTCACCGGGTCAAAGTAGGCGCCCTCGATGAACACGTTCACGGTGCTCTCGCTCACGCCGGAATCTTCTCCGCCGAACACGCCGGCAATGCACATGGGGCCTTCTGCGTCCGCAATCACCATGTCGCAGGCGGCGAGTTTGCGCTCCACGCCGTCCAGGGTGCGGATGGGCTCCCCTTCCGCGGCGCGACGCACGATCACCTTGCCTCCGCGCACCTTGTCTGCGTCGAAGGTGTGCAGCGGCTGACCGGTCTCAAAGAGCACAAAGTTGGAGATATCCACCACGTTGTTGATGGGTTTGAGGCCGATAGAAAGCAGGCGCTCCTGCAGCCATTCCGGGCTGGGGCCCACCTTGACGCCCTCGATGGTGATGCCGGTGTAGCGCGGGGCACCCTTGCTGTCCAGCACTTCCACGGGCATGGACTCGCCGGGGCCCTCGCGGAAAGCCTCCACGGAAGGCAGGCACAACTGGCAAGGGAGGTCGCGGCTCTTGAGATAGCCGTACAGGTCCCGTGCTACGCCAATGTGCGAAGCGGCGTCTATGCGGTTGGCGGTGATTTCATATTCAATTACCGCCTGGTTCTCCAGCTGGAGGTATTCCTGGGCGGGAGTGCCGGGAACGGCGCTCTCCGGGAGTACCATGATGCCGGCATGGCTGGTGCCGATACCCAGTTCATCCTCTGCGCAGATCATGCCGAAGCTTTCTACGCCACGGATCTTGGATTTCTTGATTTTGAAGTCTCCGGGGAGCACGGCTCCAAGCTGGGCGAAGAGCACTTTTTGCCCTGCGGCCACGTTGGGCGCACCGCACACCACCTGGACGGGCTCCGGGGAGCCGTCGTTCACGGTGGTAACATGCAGGTGGTCGCTGTCCGGATGGGCCTCACAGGTAAGGACCTGGGCCACAACCACATGGTCCAGTCCGCGGTCCTGCACTTCTACGGCATCTACCTCAATGCCGATGGATGTCATGGCCTCCGCCACCTGCTCCGGGGTAAGGTCACACTTAAGATACTCTTTGAGCCAGTTATACGAAACTTTCATAATGCTATTGTATATCTTCCAATTTAAACAAGGCCTCTACAAACGCCTTTTTATCAAATACTTTCAAATCGTCGATGCCTTCCCCGATACCCAGGAATTTGATGGGGAACTTGAAGGAGTCCACGATGCCCACCACCACGCCGCCTTTGGCGCTGCCGTCCAGTTTGGTAACGGCGAGGGCGGTTACGTCCGTGGCCTTGGAAAACTCCTTGGCCTGCACAAAGGCATTCTGCCCGGTTGAGCCGTCCAGTACCAGCAGCACCTCATGCGGGCCGTCCGGCACCACGCGACGGATTACGTTGCGAATTTTGGTGAGCTCGTTCATCAGGTCTACGCGGTTGTGCAGGCGGCCGGCGGTGTCGATAAGAACGACATCGGCCCCCTTGGCAACGGCGCTTTTTACGGTGTCGAAGGCCACGGCGGCAGGGTCCGAGCCCGTGGGCTGCTTCACAATCTCCGCACCGGCACGCTCCGCCCACACGGCGAGCTGCTCCACGGCCGCGGCGCGGAAGGTATCCGCCGCTCCAATCACCACCTTTTTCCCCTGCCTTTCCAGCAGGGCCGCGAGCTTGCCGATGGTGGTGGTCTTCCCCACCCCATTGACCCCCACGACCAGCATCACGTAGGGCTTCTTGCTAAAGTCGAAGGGCTGCACCGGACCTTCGTCCGGACCAATCAAGTTCGCTATCTCGTCCCGAATGATGGCGGTAAGTTCCTCCATGTCCACGTACTTGTCCTTTTCCACCCGCTCCTCTATGTTGTCGATGAGCTTGAGGGTGGTATCTACCCCCATGTCCGAACTGAGCAGGGCCTCCTCCAGGGCATCCAGGACATTGTCGTCCACCTTGGACTTACCCACAATGGCCCGCCCCAGCTTCTGGAAGAAGTTCAGGTTGGTTTTTTTGAATCCTTTGTCAAATATTCCCATAGAATGCAAATATACACATTTTATGGCCAGAAAGCAATACTTTTCCCACCCTTGCCACGTTGACACCCAAACTGCTCCCACGCAGACTTTTTTGTCAACGTGGCAAAGAATTCAGCCCAACCGCCCCTTTTCGCGGCCACGTTGACACCCAATCGGCCTCTGGCAACATCTGAGTGTCAACGCGGCATAACCAGACAGCGGCGTATTTGGTGCTCCGGGAGGTGATACTCGTGATACAGCAGGCGGGCTATCTGCCTCTTCTGGGATTCGGTGAGCAGATAAACCGACCGGACGCCGTAGGACGGGAGGAGGTCCTTGTCGATGAGCCGGCACACATCCAGATCCTGCATGCGCGTGCGGCTGAAGTATCGGCCCGACTCGTTCTTAAGCATTTGGGCGATGGATTTTTCGTCGGTCCGCTCAATGTCGTTCAAGGTAAGGGGCGCGCCTGTCCCGTCGCTCAACTGCTCCCGGGACCAGCTCTCGTCCGTGAGGCGGTTCATCTGATAAAGGTAGTTGCGCGGCGAGCCGTAGTATTGCTCGGCCCGGCGGATCTCCATGAAACTCCGGCGGGTGAATACGCCGTGTTCGTTCATTCGGTACTCGTCCGGGAACTCCGCGTGGCGGGGCAGGAGTGCCTGCATATCCACCCGGGACATGGAAACCGGCCTTTCCGAAACCAGGCCGATGTCTTCCATAAACAGGTCCCTTGCCGCGCAGTAGGGATAGCCTAGTGCCGTAGCCGATGCTCCGTGGTGCAGTCCATTGCGAAGAATATAGCTTTGAAGCACCATCTGGTGTACATGCCCTTCAATCTTGAGCTGGAAAGTGTACTTCTCTCCCATGCGGCCCTTCCGGTCGTACTTGTGGTTGAAGTACTTGGTATAGGACATGCGAAGCGTTGCCGCGTAGCGCTGGGGTTCCCGCGAGAAAATGCCCATGTGGGCGTGCGTGGACATCTCCGAATCCACCACAATCTCCGTATCCTGCGAATAACCGCGCAGTGCCATCAAGTTCACGAACATGCCATGGTCTTCCTCGTCCCGGAACATCACCTCATCATGCGAGGTAAAGCAGATATGATACGACTCCTTCATGGCGGCAAGGTAAAAACGATTTCCCACTCCGGCAAGAATCGGTAGAAACATTGTGTTGTTTCACATGTTTTTTGTGCTGTTTCTACCGATTGTGCACTGTTTCAACCGATTTTTGCGCAAGTTCCGGAGGAGTATCGGTGGTAGGCGGGGACTTCCGGGGTGGCTTTTTGCCTGCGTACGTCTCCTTGCCGCGTGGCGCACCGCCTCCCTCCTTGCCGGCGCCTGTCCTTCCGTCTCCCTCTCCCTGCCGCGTTGACACCTGGATGCCGCCTGGTGCCGATTCCTGGTCAACGTGGCAGCGAAATCGGCGCCATCGGCCCCAAACCTTGCCACGTTGACACCCATATTGCCCCTGTGCAGACTTTTTTGTCAACGCGGCGGGAAATGACTACCTTTGCATCATGCTTTTTATTCCCAAGAATTACCGCAACTTGCTGGGCAGTCCCGAGCAAACGGAAAAGGCCATCAAGGCCGTCAAAGATATGTTCCAGGCCAACCTGAGCGCCCAGCTGGTACTGCTGCGCGTCACGGCGCCCATGATGGTGCTCTCCGGGCAGGGCCTCAATGACGATTTGAACGGCGTGGAACGCCCCGTGAAGTTCCCTGTGAAATCCCTCGCGGACGCCCCGGCGGAAGTAGTGCATTCCCTGGCCAAGTGGAAGCGCCTGAAGCTCTCGGAACTGGGCGTGACGCCCGGCCGCGGCATTTACACAGACATGAATGCCCTGCGTCCGGACGAGGACCTGGACAACATCCATTCCATCTATGTGGACCAGTGGGACTGGGAAAAAGTAATGCTGCCCGAGCAGCGGAACCTGGATTACCTGAAGCAGACCGTCCGCCACATTTACGAGGCCGTGAAAGTGACGGAAAACAAGCTCTTTGTGGAGTTCCCGCAAATTACTCCCATCCTGCCGGAGGAGATTCATTTCATCCACGCGCAGGAACTGTTGGACCGATACCCTACGCTGTCGGCCAAGGAGCGCGAAAACGCCATTACGAAGGAGTACGGCGCCGTTTTTATTATCGGCATTGGCGGTAAACTATCCAATGGGCAGCCGCACGACGGCCGCGCCGCGGACTACGACGACTGGAACCTGAACGGGGATATTCTCCTGTGGAATCCGGTGCTCGGCAGCGCCTTTGAAATCTCCAGCATGGGCATTCGTGTCGATACCCCCGCGCTGCACCGTCAGCTCGCGGAGCGCGACCAACTGTGGAAAGAGGAACTGTACTTCCACCGTCTGCTGCTGGACGGAAAGCTGCCCCAGACCATCGGAGGCGGCATCGGCCAGTCCCGCCTGTGCATGTTCCTGCTTCGCAAGGCGCACATTGGCGAAATCCAGAGTGCCATCTGGCCCGCCGACATGCGCACCGCCTGCCACGCCGCCGGCATCGAACTTGCGTAACAACGCGGCAAGAAGATTGGACCAAAAAAGCCACCCCGGAAAGGAGTGGCTCTTTACTGAAGCGGCAAGAAAATTATTTCTTGTTGAAGAATTCTTTCTCTTTGCCTTCCTCTACCAGCTGCTCTACGAACACGTAGGCACCGGTTTTGGGGCTTTTGTCCATGCGGATAACCTTCACCATGTGCTTAGCACCGGCTTTTGCATCGAAGGTTGCAACTGCTTTCTTTGCCATAGTCTATACGGTTTTACTTGATTTCACGATGAAGGGTGACTTTCTTGAGGTACGGGTTGTACTTCATACGCTCCAGACGGTCCGGGGTGTTCTTCTTGTTCTTGGTGGTGATGTAACGGGACATACCGGGAACACCGCTGGCTTTCTGTTCTGTGCACTCCAGGATGACCTGCACCCTGTTACCTTTAGCTTTCTTTGCCATAATTGATAAGGATTAAAGGGTTAAACAAGGCTTACGTATCCTTTCTCCTGGGCGGCCTTGAGGGTGGCGTCGAGACCATTCTTCTCGATGATGCGCATGCCCTTGGTGGTCACCTTCAGGGTGATGAAACGCTGTTCGGATTCAGACCAGAATTTCTTGGTCTTGAGATTGAGGGAGAAGTCGCGCTTGGTGCGCAGCTTGGAATGGGCAACATTGTTACCGATCATTCTCTTCCTACCGGTTATCTGACAAACCTTTGACATAATATTTTACTTTTTTAATTGTTACTTGTTTGGGGTGTTAAACGAGTTTTAGGAACCGTTTCCACCGAATGCTTTTGGGGAAGCTTTTGCTCTCATCTGTAGAGAGCCAAATGATGGAGGGCGTACCGACAATATGGTCTTCCGGGACGAATCCCCAATAGCGGGAATCCAGGGAGTTGTGACGGTTGTCACCCATCATGAAGTAGTAGTCTTGTTGGAAGGTGTACGTTGTAGCGGGCTGTCCATTGATGTAAATGACGTCTTCTTTCACCTGAAGCGTATTGTGTTCATAGTCCCGGATGATGCGCTCGTACAGCGGCAGGTTTTCCAGGCTGATGTTCACCGTAACGCCCTTTTTAGGGATCCAGAGCGGGCCGAAATAATCGCAGGTCCATTCTCCGTCGAACGGGAAGATATCTTGTCCGGCAGCTGCGAAACGCTCCTGATTGGGCGTAACCTCCACTACCGTCTTGATTTCTTTCACCTTGTCCAGCATCTTGTCCGTCAGCGGCATCATGGGATAGCCGGGCAGACGGGAATCGAAGTACAATTCACTCAGGTTCAGGCCTAACTCTTCCAGTTTGAGCTGGTTGATACGGTTGCCCGTGGTAATGACCTGATAGGTGAGCTGCCTTCCGGGATAGTCGGGTTCCTTGACGCCATTGACCCATACCAGACCGTCCTTGACTTCCAGCGTGTCACCGGCAACGGCGACGCAACGCTTGACGTAGTGGTCTTTTTTGTCCGAGGGGCGAACAATCACCGGCCCGAACTGGGCAATGGTCTGTTCCCTTCCGTAGCTCCGGACCCAGGCGTAATAATCGTCTGCCGGACGGCGGGTAAGGACTGTGTCCCCATTGGGGAAACCGAACACCACAACATCGCCCCGTTTTACCTCACGGAAACCTTTTAGCCTGCGGTACTTGTTCTGGATGAGCGTGGAGTACGACTCATGGCCGAAAGCACGGTTGTGCGTAAAAGGAATGGTGAGCGGCGTCTGGGGGACGCGTGGCCCGTAAGTGAGCTTGGACACGAAGAGATGGTCTCCGGTGTACAGCGTACTTTCCATGGAGGAGGAAGGGATTTTGAAGGCCTGGAAAAAGAACATATTGATGAAGGTAACCACGACCACGGCGAAGATGATGGCATCCAGCCAGTCCAGCCACACATTGTGCTTTTCTCCGGGGGCGTATTCCTTTTTCCAGAAGAGCCACTTCACTTTTTTGGTAATGAAAAAGTCGAAGAGGACGCCCAGGCCCAAAAGCCACCAATAGTTCCCGAGCCAGATCACCCATACGGTGTAGAGCAGAGCCCAGAAGCTCAGCTTAACCCACCTGTTTTGGATGATATCCTTCCAGCTCACGGTTAACAAGCTACTTTACAGATTTCACAATAGCCTCAAAAGCCTGAGGGTTGTTCATGGCAAGGTCGGCCAGGACTTTGCGGTTGAGACCGATGTTCTGCTTGGCCAGGCGTCCCATGAGCTGGGAATAGGTGAGACCGTACTGACGGGCAGCGGCGTTGATACGCTGGATCCACAGGGAGCGGAACTCACGCTTCTTGGCCTTGCGGTCGCGGTAGGCGTAGGTGAGACCTTTTTCGTAGGTGTTCTTGGCGACTGTCCACACGTTCTTGCGGGACAGGAAGTTGCCGCGGGTTCTGGAAAGAATCTTTTTGCGGCGTGCCCTTGAGGCAACAGAATTAACTGATCTAGGCATAAATTTTTACTTTTTTGGAGGCAGTGACATCCTTGTCGATGTGCTTTCTGACTGCGTTCCAGTTAAACATAATTACAGGACCAGAAGCTCTTTTACGCGTGCAACGTCCACTTTCTCCAAAACGGCGAAGTGATCCAGATTGCGTTTCTGTTTCTTGGTCTTCTTGGTGAGGATGTGGCTGTGATAAGCGTGCTTCCTCTTGATCTTTCCCGATCCGGTAAGCGTGAAGCGCTTTTTGGCACCGGAGTTGGTTTTAAGCTTTGCCATTGTGTTAAACAATTAATTAATTATACATATAAGGAATATCCCTTATTTCTTTTTAATAGGAGCCAGCATCATGGTCATGCGCTTGCCTTCCAGGGTGGGCATGCTTTCCGGGCGTCCGTACTCTTCCAGCTCCACTGCAAACCGAAGCAGCTGCTTCTCCCCTTGCTCCGCAAACTGGATGGAGCGGCCGCGGAAGAAGATGGAGGCTTTCACCTTGGACCCTTCCTGCAGGAACTCCTGCGCATGCTTGAGCTTGAACTGGAAGTCGTGCTCGTCCGTGTTGGGCCCGAAGCGGATTTCCTTGATGACAATCTTCGCAGCGTTTGCCTTCATCTCCTTGGCCTTCTTGCGCTGCTGGTACAGGTACTTCTGGTAGTCCAGAATCTTGCACACCGGCGGGTCTGCTTTGGCGCTGATTTCCACCAGGTCCAGTTCCTGCTCCTCTGCCATGGCCAGAGCCTTGGTGAAGGGATAAATACCCTGCTCGGGGATGTTCTCCCCTACCAGACGCACCTGAGAGGCGGTAATTTCACGGTTAATCCGAAGGGCGTTTTCGTCCTTCTGGTTAGCCTGAGCCTGCATGGGCTTCTTTTTGAGACCCGAGGGCCTCGGTTTAAAAGGCGTTGCGATAGTTTTGCTCCTTTAAAATGTTAAACTTACTGGGCCAGTTCCTCTGCCACGGCTTTGCGGACATACTCCACAAAGGCAGGCACGCTCATGGAACCCTGGTCCTCGGTTCCACGGCGTACAGACACGGTTTCGTCGGCCATTTCTTTTTCGCCGACAATCACCAGAAGCGGAACTCTCTTGAGAGAAGTTTCACGGATTCTCTTACCGAGTGTCTCGTTTCGGTCGTCTATAGAGGCGCGAATTTCGGAATTATTTAGCAGATTTACAACTTTTTTCGCATAATCTGCATATTTTTCGCTCACGGGCAGCACTTTCACCTGGTCCGGGTGCAGCCACAGCGGCAGATGACCGGCGGTGTGCTCCAGCAGCACGGCCACGAAACGCTCCAGCGAACCGAACGGGGCGCGGTGAATCATGACCGGACGCTTGCGGGTGCCGTCGGAATCTACATACTCCAGCTCAAAGCGCTCCGGCAGGTTGTAGTCTACCTGGATGGTGCCCAGCTGCCAGCTGCGGCCAATGGCGTCCTTCACCATGAAGTCCAGCTTGGGGCCGTAGAAAGCGGCCTCGCCGGTCTCGATCACATACGGAAGGCCTTTCTTTTTGGCTGCGTCAATGATGCCCTGCTCCGCCTTGTTCCAGTTTTCGTCGGAGCCGATATACTTGGACGGGTTCTTGGGATCCCGCAGGGACACCTGAGCGGTAAATTTGTCGAACTTAAGGGTTTTGAACACGTACAGGATAAGGTCGATTACCTTTTCGAACTCCTCCTGGAGCTGGTCCTGGCGGCAGAAAAGGTGGGCGTCGTCCTGGGTGAAGCTGCGCACGCGGGTGAGGCCGTGAAGCTCACCGGACTGCTCGTAACGGTACACGGTGCCAAACTCGGCAAAGCGCAGCGGCAGGTCACGGTAGCTGCGCGGGGCGCTGCGGTAAATTTCGCAGTGGTGCGGGCAGTTCATGGGTTTGAGCAGGTACTCCTCCCCTTCCTGCGGGGTGTGGATGGGCTGGAAGGAATCCTTGCCGTACTTGGCATAGTGACCGGAAGTCACATAGAGTTCCTTACCGCCGATATGGGGCGTCACAACGGGCAGGTAGCCGTACTCCGCCTGCTTTTTGGCCAGGAAGGCCTGCAGGGTGTTGCGCAGGGCGGCGCCACGGGGCAGCCACAGGGGCAGGCCGGCGCCGACGCGCTGGGAGAAGGTGAACAGCTCCATGTCCTTGCCAATTTTGCGGTGGTCCCGCTTCTTGGCCTCTTCCAGTACCTGAAGATACTCGGTGAGCAGGCTGGCCTTGGGGAAGGTGATGCCGTAGATACGGGTGAGCTGCTGGCGTTTTTCATCGCCACGCCAGTAGGCGCCGGCCAGCGAGAGCACCTTCACGGCCTTGATAACCTCCGTGTTCTTCAGGTGCGGGCCGCGGCACAGGTCCGTGAACTGGCCGTTGGTATAATAGGTGATGGTGCCGTCTTCCAGCTCCGAGATGAGCTCCTGCTTGTACTCGTCGCCTTTCTCGGTGAAGTATTTGAGGGCGTCCGCCTTGGACACCTCTATGCGCTGGAAGTCCTGCTTCTGGCGGGCGAATTCCAGCATTTTGTTCTCGATGGCCTTGAAGTCCGCGTCCGTCAGGGTGCGGCCGTTCATGTCTACATCGTAATAGAAGCCGTTTTCGATGGCCGGGCCGATACCGAATTTCACGCCCGGGAACAGGGCCTCCAGGGCCTCTGCCATCAGGTGCGAAGAGCTGTGCCAGAATACCTTCTTGGCTTCATCGTCCTCCCACTTAAGGAGACGCACGGAGCAGTCTTCCAGGATGGGACGGGTAAGGTCGATGGTGGTTCCGCGGGAAGTTTCCGGCTCGGTGGGGTATTTCACCTGAACCGCCAGTACCTGCTCTGCCAAACGCGGGCTGATGCCCATGGCAATCTCATAACCAGTTACGCCAGCCTCATACTGACGTACACTTCCATCCGGGAACGTAATGTTAATCATAATTCGTTTTGAGTTTATTACTTACAATGTCTTTCACTCGCTATTGCAAAATAGCCTGCAAATATACGAATTTTTTTGCGTATCTTTGTATGTCATGAATGGTAAATTAGACAACACACGCCTCTGGAACGAGGCCGCCAAAGCGGGGCTCCTGTTCGGGCTGGTATCCGTCTCCTGCCTGGCCCTGAAGGAGCTGGCGGACATGTCGGGGAGTACCTTCCTCTCGCAGGCTGCCTTTATCGTCCTCTGGGCCGTGGAATTCTTCGGCTGCATCCTCCTGATGAAGAAAGTGCAGCTGGACCTGCGGGACAAATTCCAGGGCGTCAAGATGGCCGATACCTTTGTCCTGGGAAGGCGCGCGGCGCTTCTGAGCGGCCTTCTGCTGGCTTCGGCCCAGGCGCTTTTTGTCATGTATATGCCCCAGGAGACCATGGACCAGTTGGTGAGCGCGGTGTCGGAGGCCATGCCCATGAGCGCCTCGCAAAAGGAGCAGATGGACGGCATGCTGGACCGCTTGCCGCTTCTGACCTTCCTGTTCCAATGGGCCTACTGCTACCTGTACGGCACGGTACTGTCGGCCATCATGTCCCGCTACATTTTTGTGCAAAAGCTCTTCGGCGGGCCGTTCAACGGTCCCCAAAACGACGACAATACCCCTGACGAGCAATAAGTTATGGACCTTAGCATCATTATACCGCTCTACAACGAGGCCGAGTCCCTGCCGGAGCTCAAGGCCTGGATCGACCGTTCCCTGCAAGGCTTCACCTATGAGCTTATCTTTGTGGACGATGGTTCCACGGACGGCTCGTGGGAAGTGGTGCAACAGCTGGCCGGCCAAGCCGGTGCGGCCGGGAGTCTCGTGCATGGCATCCGCTTCCGGCGGAACTATGGCAAATCGGCAGCGCTGTATGAGGGCTTTGCCGCTGCCAAGGGGGACATCGTCATTACCATGGACGCAGACCTGCAGGACTCCCCGGAGGAAATTCCGGAAATGGTGCGCATGATCCGGGAAGAAGGCTATGACCTTGTAAGCGGCTGGAAACAGCATCGGCAGGACAACGCCCTTACCAAAAACCTTCCCTCCAAGCTGTACAACTGGACGGCGCGCAAGGTCACCGGCATCAAGCTGCACGACATGAACTGCGGCTTAAAGGCTTATCGGCAGGAAGTCGTTAAAAATATAGAGGTATACGGGGAGATGCATCGCTATATCCCCTATCTGGCCAAGAATGCAGGCTTTGGGAAGATTGGCGAAAAACCGGTGCACCACCAGAAGCGCAAATACGGCGTATCCAAGTTCGGCCTGGACCGTTTTGTACATGGCTTCCTGGACCTGATGAGCCTGTGGTTCCTGTCCCGATTTGGCGGAAAGCCCATGCACTTTTTTGGCACCAGCGGCATCCTGATGTTCCTGGTAGGCTTTGTGATGACCGTCTGGATCATTGTCGCCAAGCTGGTGCACCAGGCGCAGGGGCTCAAGTTCCGTGCGGTTACGGACCAGCCGCTGTTCTATCTGGCCCTCCTGGCCGTTGTGCTGGGCGTGATGCTGTTTCTCGCCGGTTTCCTGGGAGAGATGGTTGCCCGGTCTGCGCCGGAGCGGAACCGCTATCAAGTGAAAGAACGTTTATAACCCTAATCCTTAATGTATTATGAAAAAGTATGTTGCTGAATGTCTGGGTACCTTCGTACTCACGTTCCTGGGCTGCGCAGCAGCCATGTTCCTGGGTTGCGGCACGCCTGCCGGTGTGGTAGGTGTTGCTATTGCCTTCGGCCTTACGGTTGTGGCCATGGCCTACACTATCGGCGGTGTAAGCGGTTGCCACATCAACCCGGCCATCACCCTGGCCGTGGCCCTGTCCGGCCGCATGAGCTGGAAAGACGCCTGTGGCTACTGGGTGGGTCAGCTTATCGGCGGTATCCTCGCCGGTGCCTGCCTCATGCTGGTTGCGGGTGTAGTTGCCGCTCCGGATCTCACCGGTGCCCTCGGCTCCAACGGTGTTGCCAACGCCGGTGGTGTAGGTGGTGCTTTCCTGGTGGAAGTCATCGCCACGTTCATCTTCGTGCTGGTTGTGCTGGGCGCCACTGACGCCAAGATTGGCGCCGGGAACTTCGCCGGTCTGGCCATTGGCCTCACCCTCATCCTGGTTCACCTGGTGTGCATCAACCTCACCGGCACTTCCGTGAACCCCGCCCGTTCCATCGGCCCTGCCATCTTCGCCGGCGGTCAGGCCCTTGCCGATGTGTGGGTGTTCATCTGCGCCCCGCTCGTAGGTGCCGCGCTCAGCGCCCTCTGCTGGAAGTACTTCGAGACCAAGTAAACACCCAGAACGCATGACAGGCTCCGGACTCCCCGGGGCCTGTTTTTTGTACTATGAGATACACTCGCTTCGCTCGGTATGACAGTTGTCATTCCGAGGCCGAAGGCCGAGTGAATCTCAATATATGAAGAAGCCCCGGAGGTCAGTTGACCTTCGGGGCTTCCAAAGAACCGCAGCTACCTACTCTCCCACCTGGTGGGGCAGTACCATCGGCGATGGTGAGCTTAAC
>ONII01000037.1 GCA_900317845.1 uncultured Bacteroidales bacterium | reverse complement strand
ATATCTCAACGCCATGGTTACAGACTACGAAAAACTGGTCATCGGTGAATACCACGAGCAAAAAGGCTTCAAGGAAGGCCTGGAGCAAGGACGTGCAGAAGGGGAAGCAAACGCCTTGGCGGCTGTTGCGAAGAAACTGCGCGAAATAGGAGTGGATGAACAAAGCATCCGGCAAGCAACGGGCTTGGCTCAAACACAGAATAATTAATTACTCATCCTGATTCTTTCCCAGCCCGAGGCTCCCACCGAGCCCCGGGCTTTTTTTTATTCTCGGAAATGTTGCTTATATTTGCATCGAGATGAAGTTGATAAGAAGAAATATGGCCCAAATTGTCGCTCTCTGTGAGAAACATAGAGTGATGCAGTTGTTTGTGTTTGGCTCGGTTCTTACCCGCCGGTTCAACAAGAATAGCGATGTGGATTTTACTGTCGTTTTTGATAAGGGTGAACTTGATCCGATTGCATACGGGACCAATTATTTCGACCTTAAATTTGCGTTGGAGGATTTGTTGCAGCGGGATGTGGATTTGGTAGAATACAACGCAATCAGAAACCCTTATTTTAAGGCAGAGTTGGATCAAACAAAACAGCTGATATATGGACGTGCGTCTTAAGGCGAATTTGTACGATATTCAAACGGCCATCAGTGAGATTTACTCTTTTTTTGAGCAAGTTCCCAAACAATATGATGAATATCAACGGAACCTGATGCTGCGTCGTGCTGTTGAACGGAATATTGGCATAATAGGTGAGGCAACCAATCGAATTGTCAGAGAACATCCAGAGATAAATATTTCGTATTCTCGTGCTATTATTGCAACGCGAAATCGTGTGATTCATGATTATGCTGCCGTTACTGACGATGTCATGTGGAAAATCGTCATCAATGATCTTCCCAAGCTGAAGGAGGAGGTTGATGCTATGATGGCGGGACAATAATCGTTCGATAGCAAGTTAGCCCGAGGCTCCACCGAGCCCCGGGCTAACTTGCTAACTTTGAACAAACTTGACGAGCAGAAAATGAAACGTGCGAAAAACAATTACGGGCTCAACAATGACAAGCTCCTGCTGCTGTATTTTTACGCTTATATGGCCGATGACGGCATTGAGAAATCCCTTGCCGCATTCTGCCGGGAGTTTGCTTACAATCAGACCCAAGTCATTGCATGGACTTGGGAATTGAGGCGTGCCGGCCTCACCAAAGACTACTACATGGGCTGGCGTTCCTCTGCGGAAATCAACTATAACCGCTTTCTCCCCATTGCAGCCCAAATGCTGGAGCATGAGAAAGAACTTCTGGGCGTCTTTGACCACATGCACCTGAAACGCAATGCCACCACATTGTCTTTCTGGCGTCTTGCAGAGTACTATTATAGCGGAGATTCGCTCAGTATCCTTAAGCTGTTCAAGAGCGATGCCCTGGAAGAAGTGGACTGGGAGGAACTCCTCAAAGGGAAACTCCAGGACCCTGTTCTTCATGATGTCTTCCTGGCCGTTACTCCGGAATCTTTTGCATTCCTTCTGGACAACGCTCTAGCGGTGGACATCATGAATCAGACAACGGGGTGTTTCGCTGATTATGAGAACCTTGTCCTGTCAAGGACCGGGGACAGGGACCGTGACGCCATGGTGGACAAGCTACGGGCACTTGACTACTTTGCTTCCGGGAAACCGTTTGTCCCATCCGGTAATACCCCCACTGAGTACGCCCTTGCCGTCGATGCCGTAAAGGCCCTATACGAAAGGAATCTTGCCCTTGCCGAAGAACGCTTTGCCAAGGCGCTTAAAATAAGGAACAAGGAGGCGAAGGTGAAGAACGTCTTTGACGATATTGTCCTGAATTTCTTCCTTGCCGTTGGCTGGAAACTGTCCGACACCCCGGACTCCCGCAAGAAGATGGACCAGTTCTTGAGGAAGGAAACTTCTTCCTTGCCGGAGGGAATAGCGGCCAGGGTGGTCATCAATTATGTCAATACGGATAATGACAGAAAATATCTGCCCCAGGCTCTGGCCGACATTTATACGGTGGGGAGGAATTCCATCGTCTCATACCGTCTCGCCAATCTCCTTGCTGCGTTTTTTGGCGTCCGGTGGCGGGAGAAAGAAGCGGACGTAAATTCCCGCATTCCGGAATGGGCCATCCTCCGTCATGAAATGTCCCCTTATGTGGAAATCCCGAACAAGGAGGTCCTCGAATTCACCTATGGCGGCAAGCCGCTTCTATCCTCCGTAAAGGGGAAGGCTACATGGGAGATTACCATAGATGAGATGATGGCGAAGTTCACCAGGCCGTCTTCCTTCCAATCAGGAGCGGAGGCTCCCCGTGAAGTGAGGATAGGCTACTTTGTGCGCTACAAAGATGTGGACATCCATCAGCAGAAGCGCCTTAAAACCGGCGGCTGGGGGGCCGGTGCGTCCGTTTCCCTTTCAAGGT
The DNA here is from genome assembly GCA_900317845.1 of uncultured Bacteroidales bacterium. Taxonomy (GTDB): domain Bacteria; phylum Bacteroidota; class Bacteroidia; order Bacteroidales; family UBA932; genus Cryptobacteroides. The sequence goes on along the minus strand of ONII01000037.1, from coordinate 4,117 downwards.
TCCGCAGTGGAGACGTGGAGGGGATGGACGAGATGGACCGTCATATCGCCAAGCATCTTGACAACGGGTATTATAGCAGGGCCTCACTGGAAGACGTTCTTCCGTATCTTGTCGGAACAGACAGGGTTTATGTGGGCCGATACGCCCCTTACCAGCAGGCCGTAGTGGATGAAGAGAAGCCTTTTCTCAACGTGGGACACACCAAGAAGGGCTTCACATTTTCTTCCAATATTTCCGAAGGGAACCGTAAAGGCGGGCACATTATAAAAAGGGGAATGTTCCCGGAAGAATCGGCCGATGCCCTTGCCCGTCTCCTTACGCAGCTGTCATCTGTGCTGGAGATACATTCGGACCTTCTTGATGGCGGATCATCGCTTGAAGAAGCTGCCCCTGACAGCAGGCTCATCGCAAGGGTTACTCCGCAGCGGGGCTCTTTTGACTTGAAGGTGATGGTGCGACCGCTCCGGGGCGGGACCAAAAGCTTCTTTCCCGGCGAGGGAGACAGAATCATCTACGACACTTCCGGCGGAAAGCGCTATCAGGTAAAACGGGATGTAAAGCAGGAAACGCAGGCGCTGCACAACCTTGATGCCGTGTTGGAGGACGTGCGGGAGGGGACCATGACAATCGGCCTTGAGCAGATGCTGGACCTTCTTGACTTTGCCGCAGGCCGGGAGGAACTGGTCCTGGAGTGGCCGGAGGGAGAGTCCTTGAAGCTGAAGGGAAGCGTTGGCGCAGTCTCCATAGAAGTGACTTCGGGCGAACGCTGGTTTGACATGGAAGGCGATGTGACGGTAGGCGAGGAGTCCATCGCCATCGCTCGTATACTGGACATCCTGTCCCACAGCAGGATGGCCGGACGGTATCTGCCGCTCGGCGACGGCCAGTATGTGAAACTTTCGGAATCGCTGAAGAAGAGCCTCCAAAAGCTTGAGAGCCTGGCGGCGGTAAGCCGGGGTAAAAGCCGGGTTTCCGTCTTTCAGGCGGGAGCGTTGTCGGATCTTCTTTCTTCCGGCTTTTCCATTACTACGGACAAGGCGTTCAGGGAGACGGTGGCCAAAATTGAGCGGGCTGCGGCATCCGTTCCGCAGGTTCCCAAAGGATTGAAAGCCGAACTTAGGGATTATCAGGCGGAAGGGTTCCGTTTCATGTCCCGTCTGACCTCCTGGGGCGGCGGGGCCTGTCTGGCCGACGACATGGGCCTTGGAAAGACCGTTCAGGCTCTGGCGCTGATACTTTCGCGGGCGAAGGAGGGACCGTCCATCGTAGTGGCTCCGGCGTCGGTGGTTCTTAACTGGAAGTCGGAAATGGAACGCTTTACTCCCGGGCTCAGGCCGCATGTGCTGGGGCCTGCAGCTGCCGGGGACAAGAAATTGTCGGCCCTGAAAAGCGGCGACGTGCTGCTTGCCTCCTATGGCATGCTTGTTTCCCGGCAGGAGGTTTTGTCGGCCGTGAAGTGGAATGTGGCTTGCCTTGACGAGGCGCATACCATCAAAAACCGCGGCACCAAGATGTCTGCCGCGGCCATGTCCCTGCAGGCGGATGCCCGGGTGATTCTTACGGGAACCCCTGTCCAGAATCACCTTGGGGAGCTGTGGAACCTGATGCAGTTCCTGCTCCCGGGGATGCTGGGCTCCTATGAGCAGTTCTCGCAACGCTACATTACGCCCATTGAGAAGAATGGAGACCGGGCGCGTCAGGCGGCGTTGAAAAAACTCATTCAGCCTTTCCTGCTGCGCCGCACCAAGGCCGATGTCCTGGACGAGCTTCCGGAAAAGACGGACATCGTCCGTATGATCAATCTCACGGGAGAAGAAATGGCTTCTTATGAAATGCTGCGGCAAAGTGCCCAGGAAGCACTTGAAGAGCAGGATTCCATGGACGTGAACGCCCTCGCCATGATAACGAAGCTGAGAATGGCGGCCTGTGGCAGTTCCAAGGCCGCGTATTTTGCCGATATGGCCGAAGAGATTGTGGCGGCTGGGAACCGGGCGCTGGTTTTCAGCCAGTTCACCTCCTATCTGAAGACGGTTTCGCAGGCCCTGGACGTTGCCGGAATCCCTTATTTGTATCTGGACGGGAGCACGCCGGTCAGGAAACGTAATGCGCTTGTCAAGGAGTTTCAGGAAGGGGAAGTGCCGCTGTTTCTTATCAGCCTCAAGGCCGGGGGCCTCGGACTCAATCTCACCGGTGCCAATTATGTCGTTCACCTGGACCCGTGGTGGAACCCGGCCATAGAGCAGCAGGCCACGGACCGTGCTTACAGGATAGGCCAGACAAAAGATGTTACCGTATATCACCTGATATCGGCCCATACCATAGAAGAGAAGATTCTGCGCCTGCATAAGGTGAAGCGCAACCTGGCCGACTCCCTGCTGGAAGGCACCCACATGGCGTCCGCCCTTACGCTCGAAGACCTTCGTGCGCTCGCGGAAAGCGCAATGGATTGACTCTTTGCGGCAAATGCCCACATCTTTGCCCGATGCTCCACCGAGCCCCGGGCTTTTTTGTTGGTAAGACGGAAAAAAGTTGTATATTTGTATTTCAGCACATAAGCATTAATAACTATTTTAAAAATAACCGTATGAAACTCAGAAACCTCTTTATGGCAGTTGTAGCTGGCGCAGCAATGCTCGTCGGCTGTAACAAAGAAGTGGACCTGGGCCCGGCCAAGCTGGCTTTGGACCAAACAACGCTCGCGTTTGAGGCCGCCGGTGGCTCCCAGACCGTATCTGTCACGGCCACCCGTGACTGGGCTGTTAGCGGTGTCCCGGATTGGGTCGCCCTCAGCGCAACCTCCGGCAAGGCCGCAGTAGAGGCCCAGCCTGTTAAAATCACTGTCGCGCAGAACGCGGAATACAACCGTTCTGCCACCATCGTGTTCACCATCGGCTTCGCCCGTACCAGCCTCACCATCAACCAGGCCGGTCCGGAAGGAGAGATTGACAACGGTGACGGTACCCTGGAGAATCCGTTCAATGTGGCCGGTGTCTTGGAATATACCCGTTCCCTCCCTGCCGATCAGGCCAGCGAGAACAATGTCTTCTTCCAGGGCAAGATATCCAAGGTGACCACCACCTTCGAAGCTAGCAGCACCTATGGCAATGCAACATTCTACGTTGTCGATGAAGACGGTGGCGAGAGCTTCTATGTATACCAAACTTATTATTTGGGCAACCGTAAGTGGAAGAGCGGCGACACCGATGTTAAGGAAGGCGATGAAGTGATTATCTGCGGTAAAGTTGTTAACTTCAAGGGCAATACTCCTGAAACCGTGAGCAAGGGCGGTAGCTTCATCTATAGCCTCAACGGCAAGAGCGAAGGTGGCGCGCCCGGTGACGATGACTATACCAAAGCTGAAGCAAAGACCGTTGCGGAATTCATTCAGCTCGCGGATGAGACGAAATACTATAAACTCACTGGTAAGGTCTCCAAATTCAATAAAACCTATTGCAGTTTTGATCTCACGGACGACTCTGGCACCATCTATGTGTTCAGTGTACTGGATGCCTACAAGACGGATGAATGGAAGAACAAGATTAAGAATGGTGGCACTATCACCATTGCCGGTAAGTATGAGTATTATGCTTCCAAGGAACAACATGAGGTTGTAAACGCCGCCATCCTTGAATATTCGGATGGTGAAGGTGGCGACGAAGACTACAGCAAAGCTGAGGCCAAGACCGTTGCGGAATTCATCCAGCTTGCAGACAAGAGTACGTACTACAACTTCGACCTTACGGACGCATCGGGCACCATCTATGTGTATAGCGTGCTTGCTGCCTACAAGACTGACGAGTGGAAGAACAAGATTAAGAATGGTGGCACTATCACCATTGCTGGTAAGTATGAATATTATGCAAACAAGAGCCAGCATGAAGTTGTGGATGCCGCCATCCTTGAATATACGGATGGTGAAGGCGGCGGTGATGACTATAGCACCGCTGCGTCTAAGACTGTAGAGGAATTCATCCAGCTTGCAGACAAGAGTACGTACTACAAGCTCACCGGTACGGTGTCTAAGTTCAATCCTACTTATTGCAGCTTCGACCTTACGGACGCATCGGGCACCATCTATGTGTATAGCGTGCTTGCTGCCTACAAGACTGACGAGTGG
>ONII01000010.1 GCA_900317845.1 uncultured Bacteroidales bacterium | reverse complement strand
ATTACCGAAGAAGAAAGACTGGACATAGGTACCGCCTATTACGAGGACGGCTTCATCGATGGTATGGAAAAGGGGAAAGCAGAAGGGAGAGCAGAAGGAGAAGCTAATACCAGGCGGGAATTGGCCAAAAGCATGCTCGCAGATGGTCTGGATGCGCCATTTGTATGCAAGCACACCCATTTGCCGCTGGAGGAGGTGCTTGCCCTGCAGCGGGAAGACTGATCCGCTGCAGGAAGGCTGTTGATGGACATGAATGGCCGGTTGATATCCGGCGGCGCGGTCCTTCGGTTCGAATGGTAGCGGTGACATCCTTAAAAAGGGTCGAGTTTAAGGACGAGGGGGCAGTTGGAGCCTTCTCGTCCTTGTTTTAGGGCATATTTGAGGACGAGAAGGGGAAGGGGGCCGTGGTTTGCATATTTTTGTGTATCTTTGCAAGCTGAAAAAGAATTGGATATGAAAAAGAACGTACTTTTTGTGGCAGCCGCCATCCTGGTGTGCATGGTGGGCTGCAAGAGCAAATCCGTAGAGGAAAAACTCGCAGAACTTAACGAGTGGAACGACACCCTGATGGAGCAGTACCGTACCCGCCTGGTGGCGTTGGACGGCGACGAGGATGCCATTGAGGCCTACACAGACTCCATCATTGACGTGGTAGAGGACTATAACCTCAAGGCCCTCAAGGCCAATCTGGACAACGAGGTGGGCGTTGCCGCCCTCAAGAACCTGTATGGCTTGATGGACGATGATGAGCTGGCTGAGTACGTGGACAAGCTCACCGCCCCCGTCCACGGCCAGGATTCCGCCTTTGTAAACGGTCTCAAGGTGGCGCTGAAAGCGCAGAAGGCCACGGCGGAGGGCCAGATGTTCACGGATTTTGAGGTGGACGGTGTCAAGTTCTCGGACTTCATCGGCAAGGGCAAATACGTGCTGGTGGACTTCTGGGCTTCCTGGTGCGGCCCCTGCCGCGGTGAAATGCCCAACCTGCGCGCTGTTTACGATGAGTTCCACGGCGACAAATTCGACATGCTCTCCGTAGCCGTATGGGACAAGCCGGAAGATACCAAGAAAGCCGCTGAGGAAGAAGGCATTGTCTGGAATCAGATTATCAACGCCCAGCAAATCCCCACGGACCTTTACGGCATCCAGGGTATTCCCCACATCATTTTCTTCGGCCCTGACGGCACCATCCTCAAGCGTGGCCTGCGCGGTGACGATATCCGCGAGGCTGTAGCAGAGGCCCTGAACGACTAAGTGACCGTTCGAGAAAAAATAGCCCTATTTCCCCATTCCCCCGGTGTGTATAGATACTATGACGCCGAGGGAAAGGTTATTTATGTGGGGAAGGCCAAAGACCTCCACAAGCGCGTGGCGCAGTATTTTGTTCCCCCGGAGCGCCTGAACACCAAGACGCGCATCCTGGTGAGCAAAATTGCCGATGCCCAGTTCTCGGTGGTAGATTCCGAGGCCGATGCCCTCCTGCTGGAGAACAACCTCATCAAGCAGTACAAGCCCAAGTACAACATCCTCCTCAAGGATTCCAAAACCTACCCCTGGATTTGCATTACCGGTGACGATTTCCCCCGGGTGTTCATCACCCGCCGCATCGAGAAAGGCAAGGGGAACCGCTACTTTGGCCCGTACAGCAGCGTCATGCATGCGCGGAACATGGTGGACTTCTTTGACGAAGTCTATGCCCTCCGCACCTGCAACCTCAAAATTACCTCCGACGCCATCCTCAGGGGCAAATTCCGCCCCTGCCTGAAGTTCCATATCGGCAAGTGCAAAGCCCCTTGCGTGGGAAAAATCTCGCGGGACGAGTACCAGCGGGACATTGACGAGATTGTCCATATCCTGAGCGGCCGGGGCGGGGAAGTGCTGCGGCACTACAAAGCCCTGATGGCCCAGGCGGCCGAAAAACTGGACTTTGAGCAGGCGCAGGTGTACAAGGACAAGCTCCGCACGCTGGAGAAGCACTATTCCAAGAGCATCATTACGCAGGCGGCGGATACCGATGCCGATGTCTTCTCAATGGTCTTTGACGGCGGCGAAGCCTTCGGCAACTTCCTCCGCATCCGCGGCGGCGCCATCGTCCAGAGCCTGAACCTGGGCTTCCGCAGCCAGATTGAGGAGGAGCAGGCCGCCATGCTATCGACCTTCATCGGTGAGGTGGAAGACAAATTCGGCACCCTTTCCAAAGAGGTGATCGTCCCGTTTATGCCCGACGTGGAGATTCCCGGCGTGGTGTTCAGGATTCCCCAGCGCGGAGACAAGCTCTCCCTGCTGGAGTTGAGCGCCAAAAACGCCCAGGAGTTCCATTTCAACAGCATCAAGCAGCGGGAGCACACGGATCCGGACGCCTTCCGCCAGAGCGTGATGCTGGAATTGCAGAAAGCCCTGGGCATGAGCGAACTGCCGCGCCACATGGAATGCTTCGACAACTCGAACATCCAAGGCACCAACCCGGTGGCTTCCTGTGTGGTTTTCCGCGATGCGGAGCCGTCCAAGAAGGATTACCGGCGTTTCAAGATCAAGACGGTGGTGGGCGCCAACGACTACGCTTCCATGAAGGAGGTGGTGAACCGGCGCTATTCCCGTATGTTGGCTGAAGCGCCCGACGACCTTCCGCAGCTCATCGTTATCGATGGCGGCAAGGGGCAGTTGGAGTTTGCCTGGCAGGCCCTGGCCGAACTGGGCATCCTGGACCGGGTGACCGTCATCGGCCTGGCCAAACGGCTGGAGGAAGTGATCAGGGTAGGGGACCCGTATCCGCTCTTCATCGACCGGAATTCACAGGCCCTGAAGGTGCTGCAGCGCATCCGTGACGAGGCCCACCGCTTCGGTATCACCTTCCACCGCAACCTGCGGTCCAAGGCGGCCATCCAGAGCGCATTACGGGAAATTAAAGGGGTAGGCGAAAAAACGGAACAGCGCCTGCTGATGCATTACGGTTCGGTGGCCCGCATCGCCGCCGCTCCGCTGGAGGAACTCAGCGCCCTGGTGGGAGCGGAGCTCGCCGTGCGGATCCATGATTATTTAAATGTATGACAGAAAAGACTTTTAATAAGTGGTTCAGTGGCATCCTGATGGGGCTGATGGTGGTGACCATCGGCATTACCACTGTTTTTAAGCTGCAGGAGCCGGAGGCCCGGACATTGCTCATCCTTGTGGCGACGCTGGGCTCGGTGATGGGGGTGGCGTCGTCCGTACTTAGCGCCAACGGCATCATCTGGACCTTCCTCTTTGGCCTGCTGGACATTGCCTGCTGCCTTGTAGTGGACGCCGACAACGGCATCTGGGGCGACTTCTCCATGCACCTGTTCTACCTCCTCCCCATGCAAATCATCGGCATTTGGCAATGGCGGAAGCGCGGGGCTACCAAAGACAAGGAGGTGACGGCCCGCCGGCTTACCTCGCGTCAGCGCTGGATTGTATTCGGCTCCGTGGTGGCCGGCCTTGCAGCTGTATACGGCATCCTGAACGCCATCAAGTTCTACACGGTAGCCCCGGAAGAGATTAACCGTACGCAGGTTTTTGCCGATGCCGCCCGCACTACCTTCAACATCGCCGGTCAAATCCTCATGTCACTGGCCTTCTACGAGCAGTGGCACCTGTGGATCCTGGTGAACATCGCCTCCATCGTCCTGTGGGGAAGCACCATGCTTTCCAGCGCGGCGTCCAGCTATACGGTGGTTATGTTTATTAAATATTGCTTCTATCTGGTGAACTCGCTCAACGGATTACGCGTGTGGTACCGTTTGAGCCAATCTGAGCAGAAATAAACGGGCCAGTTTCCGAAGTAAAAAAAAATTACTATATTTGCATGTATTTTTGGCTGAACTAAGTAAAAACGTAAAATATAAACTTAAAACCTAATCGTTATGACAAAGGAAGAAATCGTAAAGCAGGTCAAGGATATCATCGTTGACAAGCTTGGTGTCGAGGAAAGCGCAGTAACCGAATCTGCCAGCTTCACCAATGACCTCGGTGCCGATTCTCTGGACACCGTAGAACTCCTCATGGAATTCGAGCGCGTGTTCGACATCAAAATCCCCGATGAGGAAACCAGCGGTATCGCCACTGTTGGTGATGCCATCGCCAAAGTAGCCGAGAAAATCGGCGCCTAATAGCGAGCCATCATTTATAAAAATTCCCGAGCTGTAAAGGCCCGGGAATTTTTTTATTCCTTAGGAATGGCGAAGACCAGCCGGAAACGCGGTCCGCCGGCGTCGCTCAGGGTGAGCGGCCCGTTGAGGATGGCCTTGTAGAAGCGGTCTTTGTCCAGTTCCGTGGTGGTGGTGTAGGTGGTCTGGTTCTGGGCAGCCATCATCTGGGCCATCATCATGTAGCTATAGTAGTTACTATAATTGTTGCCGTATCCGCCAGCACCACCATAACCGCCGCCATACAGGCTGTTGTAATAGCTGGCGTACATGAGGTTCTGGTAATAGGCGCTTTGTTCTGCGGTTTGTCCGGAGGCGTTTTCTACCTGCTCCGTGTGGAGGGTGAGCAGCCAAATGTCTGCCTTGCCGTTCTCGATATCCTCCTGCTTGAGATCTGAGTCGCCTTTTCCCGGGTGCAGGATTTCCTGCATGTGGTAGGTGATGTCCGGGGAGTACATGAGGTTGGAACGGTCAATATTGCCTTGGTCTTCTGCGCTCACGCTGGCATCTGTGAGGCCGGCGAAGGTGGGAACATCTTCATCGTCCCGGGTAATGATAGTGCGAATGGTGGGACTGAGCACGCTGGGATATACCTCCATGTCGCGGTAATTTTCCGGCATGTCGAACGGCAGGATAATGCTTGCGCTGATGATGGATGCCTTGTCCGGGTCTCCGCCCTTGTCCTGGATGGCCTGGCGGGTTTTGCGCTGGAGCTCCAGGGCCGATATCACCGGCTTGAGCCCGCCGCCGCCTTCTACCAGAAGGGTGCTTCCGGCCGGCCGGGCCGCGGTCTCGTGCGTGCACGTATTAAAGGAATATTGAGAGAATTTGGTATTTTTGTCAATGTAGGCGGCTTCGTCCACAAATTCCGTCTCTCCGGGGACAAAGAAGAAGGAAGAGTCTTTCCGTTCTCCGTCCCAGGTGCTGTTTACCGTGAGGATGGCAATGTTGTCGTTGCGCTGGTAATAGCCGCTCACCACCGACAGGCAGGAGAAATCAAAGAGGTTGATGCGTCCGCCCATGCCCACGGGATCGTCGGTCTCCATGTAGATGCCGGGCAGCTTTTCAACGTAATCGTCGTACTTGTTGATGTTCTTATCGCGGTCTATCAGGGTATCGCCCAGACTTTTAATGGCGTCTACATACTTCTGGGCGAATTCCCGGGTGAAATTGATGTCCAGGGCGCCCGTGCCGTTGTAGGTGGGGATGCCGGCCGTGACGGTGTGCACGCTGTGCGGGATTTCCGTACCGGTGGGTCGGCTGGAGCTGGGCAGTGCTTCCAGCAGCTCATACACGTAGATGTTCTGCAGGATGCGCTCCTGGGAATCGTTCTCTACCGAGATGGTGTCAGAGGTAAAAAAGAGGTTGAAACTGACGGCGACGGGATTCTCTCCCAGGTCCATCCGGTCCGGCGCGGGGACGAGCGTGAACGCGGCGTCACGCGTAGTGAGGCCAAAAGTTTCGTCCCTGAGGGCGCCGATGGTCAGGTGGGTGTCCGAGTAGGCCGACAGGTCGCTGGAGGGTTTCATGGCAATTTCCGAGATGGGGAAATCTACCGTATAGGTGTTGAGCAAAAGGCTTTTATCCACCAGGGATTCCCCGAGGCTGTTGTCCACTTTTACGCAGCCGGGGAGAACGAGGGCTGCGGCCAGACACAGTGCTAGGATTTTCTTCATTTCAAAAGGTTGTCGTAAAAGGCGTTGTAGGCGTCCATGTAGGAGCCGTCCGCAAAGCTTTCCTGATTGTAGTCCAGGAGCGGCAGGCCGCTCTGTTTGCTGTATTCCACCAGGCTTTTGTCTACATCTGGGCTGCCCAGGATGATGCCGTCGGAATACTGCACGGCAAGTTTAGCAAGATCTATGCCTGTGGAAGGTTCCGGCAGGGAGATGTCCGCCGCCTTGGCGCCGCCAAACTGCAGGGTTTGGGCAAACCCGGGGGAGAGGGTTTGCGCCGGCGTGTCCTCGAAGAGCGAAAGCACCACCTTGGCGTGGGTGAAGATGGGATCGTCTTTGTAGGCCTTCTTCAGGTACAGCGGCAGCACGTGGGAAATCCAGCCGGAGCAGTGGACGATGTCCGGTGCCCAGCGGAGCTTCTTGACTGTTTCCAGCACGCCACGGGCAAAAAATATGGCACGCTCGCCGTTATCGGCAAAGAACTGGCCTTTTTCGTCGTGGTAAATTTGCTTGCGACGGAAATAATCCTCATTGTCGATAAAGTATACCTGGATGCGGGCGCTGGAGATGGAGGCCACCTTGATAACGAGGGGACGGTCTACATCGCCGATGATAATGTTCATGCCCGACAGGCGAATGACTTCGTGCAGTTGATTTTTCCGCTCGTTGATGCAGCCGTAGCGGGGCATGAAGGCACGGATTTCCTTGCGTCGCTCCTGAATTCCCTGGGGGAGTTCACGGCACACGTTGGCAATCCGGGTTTCCGGAAGGTAGGGAAACATTTCTGCGTTTACAAACAGAATCTTCTTTGCGGAATCTTCCATGTTAATCTATTTTAGCAAACAAAGTTACGAATTTTTTTTGAGTTTTTCGGTGGTTTGGCTAACTTTGGGGCGAAATTAGGTGTGCTATGTCATCTCCCAAACGCAATATGGCCATTCGCAGGCGCATCGTCAGTGCCTGGATTTCTACCGTCATCAGCCTCTCGCTGGTGCTGCTCCTGGTGGGCGTAGGAACCCTTATGCTGGTGAATGCGCGTGCCGTGAGCGACTATTTCAAGGAAAACATGCAGGTGTCCGTGCTGCTCAAGGAACAGGTCAACGAAGAGGAAGCCTTAAAGTACCAGGACCGCGTGGCGGCCCTGCCCGGTGTCCGCTCTACGCACTTTGTTTCGCGTGAGCAGGGCGTGGAAGAGATGGCCCGCATGCTGGGACAGGACTTCCTGGATGTGTTCGAGACCGCTCCGGTGCCCATTTCCATTGACGTAAACCTGGAGGCGGCCTATGTATCGTCAGACAGCCTGGCGGTCATCAAGTCCATCCTGGCGGAGTCTCCGCTGGTGGAGGAGGTGGTGTACCAGACCTCGCTGGTAGATGCCCTCAATGCGAATCTGCAAAAGATTTCGCTGGGGCTGGCCATCCTGGTGGCGCTGCTGCTGTTCATCTCCTTCGTCCTTATTGCCAATACCATCCGGCTGGAGGTTTTCTCGCGCCGGTTTACCATCCATACCATGCATCTGGTGGGTGCTACCAAGGGGTACATCCGGGCTCCGTTTGTGGGCCGTGCGGCCCTGCAGGGCCTGTTTGCCGCCCTGTTTGCCATCCTGCTGCTGGTGGGCGGGCTGTTTGTCCTCAGGGACGAATTCGCCCAGTTGTTCCAGATTTTCCAACTCGACTCCTTGCTCCTAACCATGGGAGTAATGGCGCTGAGCGGTGTAGGCATCTGTGTCATAAGTACTTATATAGTAGTGGGGCGCATGGTGGGCTACAACCGCGATAAACTTTATGCATATTAATCAATTATGGCTGCAGATCCTTCCCAATTTGCCGTAACGGCCAAGGGACTTAAACTGATGATTGCGGGGCTGTTGGTGCTGGCGGCGGGCTTCCTGCTGCTCAGCGGCGGCGGTTCGTCGGACCCGCAGGTGTTCAACTATGCCATGTTCGACTTCCGCAGGCTGGTGGCGGCTCCCATCGTCATTATTGCCGGCATTGTGGTGGAAGTAGTGGCTATTATGGGTAAATTCAAAGACTAACTTATGGATTGGTGGCAGGCTATTCTTTTGGGCATTGTCCAGGGGCTTACGGAGTTTCTTCCGGTTTCCAGTTCCGGACATCTGATGATTTTTAAAGAGCTTGTCGGGGCCGATGCCGAAGGCTTCCTGGACTTTACCGTAACGGTGCATTTTGCCACCGTACTGGCCACTATCGTGGTGTTCTGGAGTACCATCTGGCAGCTTTTGAAGGGCTTTTTCAAGTTCAAATACAACGACGAGACCGACTATGTGTGCAAAATCCTGATTTCCCTGATTCCGGTGGCCCTGGTGGGCTTCCTGTTCAAGGATCAGGTGGATGCCCTGTTCAGCGGTTCCCTTAAGCAAGTAGCTGTGGGTCTGTGCATTACGGCCTGCCTCTTGTGGGTGTCGGACAATGCCGGCCGTCGTTTCAAAGTGCCGGTGGCCAAGGATACCCGCAACGGCATTTCCTACTGGCAGGCCTTTGTGGTGGGCCTGGCGCAGGCGTTTGCCGTGGTGCCGGGCGTCTCCCGCAGCGGCAGCACCATCTCCACGGGCCTTCTGACGGGCGTCAAACGCGAGTCCATGGCCCAGTTCTCCTTCCTCATGGTGCTCATTCCCATCATCGGCGAGCAAAGCCTGGATCTTCTCAAGGTGGCCGTGGGCAGTGAGTCCTTTGGCGGGGGAGTAGGCTCCCTGGCGCTGTGCCTGGGCTTTGTTGCCGCCTTCGTGAGCGGCCTGTTCGCCTGCAAGTGGATGGTCGCTATCGTCAAGAAAGCCAAGCTGATGTGGTTCGCGCTGTACTGCCTGGTGGTGGCATGCCTGATTTTCTTCCTGGCATAGATGCCTAAAGCACTGACATACTTTGTCTCCGACGTCCATCTGGGCCTCCAGGTGGGAGACCCTTCCGCGCGGGAGCAGGCCTTCGTGGCCTTCCTGAGGGGGATCGACCCTTCCCAAACGGAGACGGTGTATCTGCTGGGTGACATCTGGGACTTCTGGTACGAGTACCGCGACGTGGTGCCCAAGGGCTATGTGAAAGTGCTGTCGGCCCTGGTTTCCCTCATGGAGGCCGGCGTAAAGGTGTGCTTTTTCCAGGGCAACCACGACATTTGGACCTATCACTATTTTGAAGAGCTGGGCATGCGGCGCCTGGAGCAGCCGTATGTGGTAAAGATTGGGGCCGAGTCCTTCTGCCTGGGCCACGGCGACGGCCTGGGACCGGGCCGCACGGGCTACAAATGCATGCGCTGGGTCTTCCACAACCGCTTTTTCCAGCGGTGTTTCTCCTCGCTGCATCCGTGGCTGGCCTTCCGCATGGGCAATGGCTGGAGCCGCCGCTCGCGGCTGGGAAAGAATATCTCCTATACGTTCAAGGGGGCCTCGGAGCCGCTGTACCGTTTTTGCGAGGCTTTCCCGGAGCCGGTGCAGTACTTCATCTTCGGGCACTATCATGCGCGGGTGGACCTGCCGGTGGGTTCGTCGGCCCGCCTGGTGCTGCTCGGGGACTGGATTACCGCCCCCAACTGGCTGGTCTATGATGCCGATTCCGGCGAATTAACTGCTTGCCATGGCCGATAATTATCTGGAAAAGCGCCAGGAAGAACTGGCACACGCGAAGAAGATGGTGGTTCACCGGAACCACCTGTCGCTGGATACGCTCCTTCGCCGGAACCGGAGCTACCGGGGCTTCTCGGGAACGGTGTCGGAGGCGCAGCTTCGGGAGTTGGTAGGCGTGGTGCCGCTGGTTGCGTCGGGCATGAATCGGCAGGCCTTGCGTTTTCGTTTGGTTTCCGGGGCCGACGCCGCTTTGGTGCACCCGCTGGTAAAGCTGGGCGCGGCCCTGCCGGAGGAACACCTGCCGCATCCGGGCATGGAGCCGTCGGCCTATATTGTGGTGTGCAGTACCGTGCCGGAGGACAAGGTGGTGGATATCGATTTGGGCATTGCGGCGCAAAGTATGCTGCTCAAGGCCACGGAGATGGGCCTGGGGGGCATTTTTATCCTGAATTTCCGCCGGGAAGCGTTGAAGGAGGCGCTGGGGCTGCCGCTGGAGCCGGTGGCCGTAATCGGGCTGGGAAAGCCGGCGGAGACCATCTTCCTGGTGCCGGGCGCATCGCCGGACGCGCTGGCGTATTACCGCAAGGACGGCGTGCATTATGTGCCTAAGCTGGCTATGGAAGACTTAATTGTTTGAGCCTATGCGTAAGATTCTTTGTTTTTTGCTTTTGTCGCTTGGCCTGGTGGCATGCAAGAAAGAGCCCGACTGGAGCCAATTGGAGGGCAAGTGGCTTTTCCAGAAATTGGAGTTTACAGACCTGCTGGACGGAGAGCCGAGCCAGGAGTATGCGGGGGAAAATTTGGGGCATGGCATCGAGATCGTCCTGGAAGGGGAGCAGTATCGTTGTCGCTATTTTTCTGTGGAAGTCCCGCCGCGAGACAATTATTTTAACTTTTCCATGACCGTCAAAAACGGCCACCTGCTGTTCTCGGAGCAGATGCAGTCGGCGCAGGACTGGGAGGTGATAGGCCTGAGCGCCACTACGCTTGAACTGAAGGCCGATGTGTATAGCAATACCGGTTACGCCGGGTGGGGCGGTTATCGCTTCTATGAGTCACATCGACACCTTATTTTGACGAAACAAAGCGAATAAACCCGCCTTCGGAATCATCTCTTTCCTCGTATTTGTGCATGCCGTTGGACATAAAATGCAACGCTTGTCCTTCATCGGCACACCAATAGAACGCCTCTTCCGTGATGTGCTCAACGGGAAAGAAGATGACATTCTGGTTCTCTCGGCTGATGAAAAGGCTTCCACGTACGTTGTGGTAAGTGTTGGTAAATACGTCGCATTTCTCAAACAGCTCGTTGAATTCGGCGCGGGTAGGTAAGCGCTGGGGCAGGGAGGCGGGCAGGGACGTGACACGCGTGCCCAGTTCCTGCGGCTGCCTGGCGCCCAGGTTGGCACCCGCCCATTTGACGCTGAGCCCCATATCGACCATGTCGGAGGAAAGGTCCGCGGTGACGAAAGTCATCTCCTCGGAGTCGTAGAAAACGCTGTCGCCCCTAAAAAGCCTCACTTTGAAGTAGTAGCGCGTGTCTGGATATGCGCAGGGGTAGGTCAGGCTCATTTTCCCGTCTTTCATGACGTTGGTGGTAAGGAAACTGGTCATTTCCTTATCGGGATCCAAGCTCATCCAGACCTTCATGAGCGGCAGAGTAAACAGCTCCGGCTGGCTCACCGTGCACACGATGGTGACCTCGCAGGGTTTGATATTTTCGGCCGATATGCTGGCAATAGGGGAGGCCTGTTTGGTACAGGCAAACAGCGTGACCAGGCCGGCGAGAACAAAACGGATCGGTTTCATTAGAATTGGTACAAAGTAATTCCGAGTTTGGGGTCTATGCGGCGGCCAATCTCCACGCCGGGGAAGGCCTCTACGTACAGCTCGCAGGCGCCGTTGATGTAGGCGGTGAGGAGGTGCCCGCCAATGCAGGTGTAGTCCTCGCGGCTGGCGGTGATATGCAGGTGCAGATAAGGCTTGCCGTCCTTCTGGGAAATGTTACCCGTGAGGTTGGTGATTTCCATCTGCTCGGTGAAGGTCTTGTCCACGTACTTCATGGTATTGGGATTCAGGAAGCGGAACGTGGCCTCCGAAACGGCCCCCAGGCCGATAATTTTCCCCGCCAGGATGCCCTTCTCGGTGCAGAATGCGGCCAGGGCGGCAGATACTTCCACATGGTTGTCCAGACTCAGGACATACACATTGTCCTTAACTTGCTTGTACTTATACATATTCTATATCGGTTAAATCCAGTTCATTGGGCGGCAGGTTCCAGCCGGGAGAAAAGAGAAAGCGATACCCTTTCAACTCTGCCGGAATCTGGTTCAGGAAGGCCAGTTTGGGCTCCCCATAGTCCCCGGAGCTGCCATAAAGGGTCATGGTTTTGGCATCGTCATCCTTGATATACCAGCCTCCGCCGTGCACTTTTGCATAGCCCAGCGGTTGCACCAGCTCTTTGTGCTGGCCCACCATCCCGTACACAAACAGGCCCTTGAGCGGCTGCTCCGGTTTTGTGACCAAAATAAACTTCGGGTGCATACGTTTTGCTTCGTCTACAAAAGTACGAAAAAAAATGGAATAGTCGGCCGCTAAGCATTTGGGGCTTGAGTGTTGCCTGGCAACGGCCGGGCATGACCTAGCAACAACCCGGGCATGCCGGCATTTCCTTGCAAAAGTGCCAACAATTCCGTAACTTGGCATCATGAAAAAACTTGCCACTCTGGCCATTATGGCCGCCTGCCTGCTCGCAGGCACCCAGCATGCAGACTCCTGCACCAACCTCATCGTCGGGAAAAAAGCTTCCGTGGACGGGAGCGTCATTTGCACCTATAACTGTGACAGCTTCGGCTCTGCCAGGTCGCTCAGCTATTCGGCCCCCGGAAAGCATGAACCCGGCGAAAAGGTGATTGTGCGCGGCAGGAGGGACCCTTCCATCGTGCATTACATTGCACAGGCCCCTTATACGTATGCCGTCACCGGCCTGATGAACGAGAAGCAGGTTTCCATCATGGAAACCACCTGGGGAGGCCGCAAAGAGCTCCGCAACCCGGACGGGGCGCTGGACTATTTCGCTCTTATGCACCTGGCGTTGCAGCGGTCGGCATCGGCACGGGAAGCCATCGCCGTCATGCACGCACTGGTGCAGGAATATGGCTATAGCGAAACCGGCGAGTCGTTTGCCGTCTGCGACAAGGAAGAGGCCTGGATCATGGAGCTTATCGGCAAGGGGCCGGGCCGCGTGGGTGCAGTCTGGGTGGCCCGCCGCGTCCCGGACGACCACATTTGCGCGTATGCCAACGCCAGCCGCATCCGTCAGTTCCCGCAAGCCAAGAAGGTGGACAAGAAGCTGGGCTTCTGCGTGACCAAGGACGGCGACACCATGTACAGCGCAGACGTCATCTCCTTTGCCCGCGAAATGGGTTATTTTGACGGGGCCGATGCCGATTTCAGCTTCCGCGAAGCCTATGGTCCGCTGGACTGGGGCGCCATCCGCTACTGCGAGGCCCGCGTGTGGAGTTTTTATCGGCGCCACTACTCCAAGGAAGTGATGGACAGCTATTTGCCTTTCTTGAACGGGGACTTGCGCGAGCACGACGAACTGCCGCTGTGGATTAAGCCGGATGCCCCCGTGAGCTACCGCGACATCCAGCGGGACATGCGCGACCACTACGAAGGCACCGCCCTGGACATGACAAGCGATATCAGCGCCGGTCCCTGGGCGTCGCCCTACCGCAACCAGCCGCTGAACTTCCAGGCCCCCGACGGCACGCCCATGTTCCGCGAACGGCCCATCGGCTGCCAGCAGAGCGGCCTCACCATGGTATGCCGCATGCGTTCCTGGTTGCCGGACGCCCTGGGCGGCATTACGTATTTTAACCTGGACGACGCCACCATGGTGGCCTATGTGCCGGTGTACTGCGGCATCAACCGGATTCCGGAGCCGTTCCGCCGGGAGAACAACAGCATCACCGAGTTTTCCTTCGACAGCGCCTTCTGGATGTGCAACTGGGTGGCCAACATGGTTTATCCGCGCTGGAGCGCCATGTACCCGGACCTTCTGGAAGCCCAGGTAGAGCTGGAAGACTATTTTGAGGCCGATCAGGCAGCCGTTGAAGCGCACGCCGCCGGGCTTACCGTCGGCGAGCTGTCGGATTACCTTACCGGTAAGAGCATTGCCTATACCAACCGCATGATGCAGCGCTGGGACAAACTGGCCAAGCTGCTCATCGTCAAGCATAACGACCAGATCATGCGCCCGTCCAAGGACGGCGAGATTGTTCCCGGCCGCCACACTTCTCCCGCCTATGCTCCCGCCTTTGTAGACGCTGTGCTGCAGGCCACCGGGGAGCGCTACGTGCGGAAAGAACTGGTGCAGTAGCGTCGCCGGTCAATGAGGGCAGGAGATGCCCGGTCGGGGCCGGGCATGACCAGGCAAGGGCCGGGCACAACCGGTTTGGTAAACTTTTTGCAAAGTGTTACCTTTGCAGTCGTGAAAATGGCCCGTCATATCTTGCTTATCGTGCTCACTCTCATTCCCCTGGGGGTATCGGCACAGAATCATGTGCGCAGGGCGATGGAAAGAGCCCGCGAGCGGCAGGAGGCCATGGCGCGTGCCCAGGTGGCGTCGGAGCAGGGGAAGGGGAGCGGCGGCAACATGCGCATGGTGGTGAAAGATGGCGATACCACCTACCTGGACCGCCTTCCGGCCGTGTACATCCTGAGCCGGAGCAAAAGAACCACCGACAAGCAGTGGCGCCAGTATTACAAGCTGGTGTGGCGGTTCGCCCGCGTGTACCCGTATGCGCAGGCCTCGCGCGTATTAAAGAAGGAGATTGACAGCACGCTCAACGCGGAGCACTACGGCGCTTTCCGGAAGGGCCGATACATATCGGCCATCCAGAAGGACCTGTTCCGCGACTTCGAGGGGGCGCTGCGCGAGATGACCATCCAGCAGGGGGCGGTGCTGCTCAAGCTTATCGACCGGGAAACCGGCGTTCCGCCCTACGACATCATCAAGAATTACAAGAACGGCGCTGCGGCCATCTTCTGGCAGGGCGTCGCCAAAATGTTCGAAAACGACCTCAAGTCTTCTTATGACCCCACCGGTGCCGATGCTCCTCTGGAGGAGCTGGTGCAAGCCTGGCAGCGGGGCGAGTTCCGCGACCTGTACTGGTCGCTCTTCTGGGAGGAGCCGCCCGTGGTCAACGTTCCGGACCGATATAAAAAGTAGCGGTCGAAAACTGCGGAAAGATTTTTTCAACAATTCACGTAACTCGCGTAAATATCAGCGAGTTAAGTGTAAAAATCCGCGGTCGAAAATGTGTAAAAATCGTGCAAAAAAATTTGTGGATTTGAAAAAAAGTTGTAACTTTGCAATCCCCAAATTGGAGCAAAATGCACCCAACCAGCTGAGTTTCAATGAGTTAGGGAATTATAAGGAAAATTTAAAGCATTTAAGAAATGTTACAGCCTAAAAGAACCAAATTCAGAAGGGAACAGAAAAACCGCATGAAGGGCAATTCCGGTCGTGGAAACCAGCTCGCATTCGGCTCTTTCGGCCTCAAGAACCTTGAGAACTGCTGGCTCACTGCCCAGCAAATCGAGGCTGCCCGTCAGGCCATCTCCCGTCGTATGAACCGTGAAGGTCAGATCTGGATCCGTGTCTTCCCTGTGAAGCCGTTCACCGCCAAGCCGCTGGATACCCGTATGGGTAAAGGTAAGGGTGATCCTCAGGGCTTTGTTGCTCCTATCACTCCCGGCCGTATCCTCTTCGAGGCAGAGGGCGTTTCCCTCGCCACCGCCAAAGAGGCTATGCGTCTGGCTGCCAACAAGCTTCCCGTTGCCACCAAGTTCGTGGTCCGCAGGGATTATGTAGAAGAATAATCAGTAGGAGGAGAAGAAAATGAAAGTATCCGAAGTACGTGAGATGAGCGTCGCAGATCTGCGCGACCGCATCGAGGTCGAGAAAAACAACCTCGACACCATGAAACTCAATCATGCGATCTCCCCCCTGGAGGACACCTCCAAGATTCGCAAGACCCGTCAGGACATCGCTCGCATGATCACCATCCTGGCCGAGAAAGAGAAACAGCAGAACTAAAGAAGCATTGACCTATGGAAAGAAATCTTCGTAAAGAAAGAGTAGGTATTGTGGTCAGCAACAAGATGGACAAGACCATCGTCGTGGCCGTGGAAACCCACGAGAAGCACCCCATTTACGGCAAGTTCGTAAAGAAGACCACCAAGTTCGTTGCTGAGGACGCCAAGAATGAGTGCTCCGAGGGCGATACCGTCCGCATCATGGAGACCCGTCCTCTGAGCAAGACCAAGAACTGGAGATTAGTTGAAATCGTAGAAAAAGTGAAGTAATTATGATACAGCAGGAATCACGTTTAACGGTTGCCGACAACAGCGGAGCTAAGGAAGTCCTTTGCATCCGTGTGCTGGGCGGTACCCGTCACCGTTACGCCACCATCGGCGAAACCATCGTAGTGACCGTGAAGAGCGCCATCCCCGGCGGCGACATCAAGAAAGGCACTGTCACCAAGGCTGTTGTTGTTCGCACCAAGAAGGAAATCCGTCGTCCGGACGGCTCCTATATCCGTTTCGATGAGAACGCTTGCGTTCTTCTGAACGGTGCAGGCGAACTCCGCGGTACCCGTATCTTCGGTCCCGTGGCCCGCGAACTCCGCGAGAACTACATGAAAATCGTTTCACTGGCACCCGAGGTCCTTTAATCAGTAGCAGTTATGAAAAAGTTCAATATCAAGAAAGGCGATACCGTGTATGTGAATGCCGGTAACGACAAAGGCAAGACCGGCAAGGTCCTCGAAGTGCTGCGTGACAAGGATCGCGTCATCGTAGAAGGCGTGAACATGGTGTCCAAGCATACCAAACCCAACCCGAAGAACCCTCAGGGCGGTATTGTAAAACAGGAAGCAGGTATTCACATTTCCAACGTGAACCTCGTGGACAACGCTGGCAAGCCCACGCGTATTGCTCACAAAGAGGTAGACGGCAAGAAAGTGCGTATTGCTAAAACAACCGGAGAGGAGATCAAGTAATTATGGCAAAGAAAGCAAACAAACCCGCAGAAGTCCAGGCACTTCCCAAGGGCTATACCCCGGACCTGAAAAAGGTTTACAAGGAGGAAATCGTTCCCGCTCTCACCAAGCAGTTCTCTTATGGTACTGTAATGCAGGTTCCCAAGCTGGTGAAGATCACCCTCAACGAAGGTGTGGGCGACGCCACCCAGGACAAGAAAATGGTAGAAGAGGCCGCAGAGGAACTCTCCATCATCGCCGGTCAGAAGGCTGTTATCACCAACTCCCGCAAGGATATTTCCAACTTCAAACTCCGTAAGGGCATGCCCATCGGCGCAAAAGTGACCCTGCGTGACGTGAAGATGTACGAATTCCTGGAGCGCCTCATCCGTGTTGCTCTCCCTCGTATCCGTGACTTCAACGGTATCTCCGAGAAAATGGACGGCCAGGGCAACTACACCCTCGGTATCAAGGAACAGATCATCTTCCCGGAAATCGAGATCGACAAGAACCCGCGCATCCACGGTGTTGAGATTACTTTCGTGACCACCGCCAAGTCCGACGAAGAAGCTTACGCTCTCCTGAAGGCTTTCGGTCTCCCGTTCAAGAAACATAATAACTAATATAGTAGCATGGCAAAGGAATCAATGAAAGCACGCGAAGTAAAACGCGCGAAATTAGTTGCTAAGTACGCCGCCAAGCGCGCAGCTCTGAAAGAGGCCGGTGATTACGCCGCTCTGGACAAGCTCCCCAAGAACGCCAGCCCCGTACGTCTCCACAACCGCTGCTCTCTCACCGGTCGTCCCAAGGGTTACATGCGCGAATTCGGCCTCAGCCGTATCCAATTCCGCGAGATGGCTTCCCAGGGCCTGATCCCCGGCGTAAAGAAAGCCAGCTGGTAATCGACAACACAAGTATTATTTATAATTAAACAATCGGATATCGGGCGTAAACATGCGCCGGTCCACAAAAAGACAAAACAATGACTGATCCTATTGCAGATTTTCTGACCAGAATTCGCAACGCTTACAGCGCTGGCAAGAAAGTGGTGGAAATCCCCGCTTCCAACATGAAGCTCTCCATCACCAAGATTCTGTGTGAGAAAGGTTACATCCTCAGCTACAAAGTTGTGGAAGGTAACCCGTACAACACCATCAAGATCGCCCTCAAGTATCACCCCCAGACCAAGGCCGCTGCCATCAAGAGCATCGTTCGCGTGAGCACCCCCGGTCTGCGCAAGTATGCAGATGTAGCCAACATGCCCCGCGTCCTCAATGGCCTGGGTATCGCTATTCTGTCCACCTCCAAGGGCGTCATCACCGACAAAGAAGCCAAAGAGCAGAACGTAGGTGGTGAGGTTATTTGCTATGTATACTAATAGAACAAAACTATGTCAAGAATTGGTAAATTACCTGTAGTCCTTCCGGCCGGTACCAAGGCAGAGCTCCTGGACGGCAACGTAGTGAAGGTGAAAGGCCCTCTTGGCGAGATGTGCCAGAAAGTAGATCCGGACATCACCGTCACCATCGAGGGAAATGAAATCAAGTTCACCCGCCCGAGCGACCTCCCTCGCTTCCGCTCCATGCACGGTCTGTACCGCGCTCTTGTTCACAACATGGTTGTGGGCGTGAGCGAAGGCTTCACCATCAAGCAGGAGTTCGTGGGTGTAGGTTACCGCGTGGCTGCTCAGGGCCAGCTCCTGTCCATGTCGCTGGGTTACTCCCACGACATCCAGATCATGCTCCCCAAGGAAGTCACCGCAGAGACCCCTCAGGTGCGTAAAGGTGAGAACCCTGTCCTCATCCTCAAGAGCGCAGACAAGCAGCTCATCGGTCAGGTGGCTGCCAAAATCCGTTCGTTCCGTCGTCCCGAACCTTATAAGGGCAAGGGTATCAAGTTTGTCGGTGAGCAGCTCCGTCGCAAGGCTGGTAAAACTGCTTCGGCCAAATAATTAGGAGGAAAGAGTTATGGCATTGAATAGAATTGAAAGAAGAAGAAGGATTCATTACAGAATCCGCAAGCATGTCAATGGCACCGCCGAGCGTCCCCGCATGGTCGTGTTCCGCTCCAACAAGCAGATCTATGTCCAGGTGGTGAACGACCTCGAAGGCAAGACCCTCGTGGCTGCCGCCTCCAATGACAAGGCCCTCGCCGCAAAGACCAAGGGTCTGAACGGTATTGAAGCCGCCGCCATCGTTGGCAAGGCCATCGCTGAGCGCGCCCTCGCCGCCGGTATCACCCAGGTGGCTTTCGACCGCGGAGGTTATCTCTTCCACGGCAGAGTTAAATCACTGGCAGACGCTGCCCGCGAAGGCGGCCTCGCTTTCTAATCATTGAGACTACTATGGCAAATTCTAATGTAAAAAGAGTAAAGACCTCTGACCTTGAACTCAAGGACAGACTGGTGGCCATCAACCGTGTAACCAAGGTTACCAAGGGTGGTCGTCACTTCCGCTTCGCTGCCATCGTCGTAGTCGGCGATGAGAACGGTGTGGTCGGTTACGGACTGGGCAAGGCCAACGAAGTTACCGCCGCTATCGCCAAAGGCGTAGAGGACGCTAAGAAGAACCTGGTGAAGGTCCCCGTGATCAACACCACCATCCCCCACGAGCAGGTGTATCGCTTCGGCGGTGCAGAGGTGTTCATGAAACCCGCTGCTGCCGGTACCGGTGTAAAGGCCGGTGGTGCTATGCGTGCCGTGTTCGAGAGCGCCGGCGTTCAGAACGTGCTGGCCAAGAGCAAGGGTTCTTCCAACCCGCACAACCTGGTAAAGGCTACCATCGCCGCTCTCACCGAGATGCGCGACGCCTATACCGTGGCTGGTCTGCGTGGTATTCCCATGAGCAAAGTTTTTAACGGTTAATCCCAGAGAGACTATGGCAAAGCTTAAGATTACCCAGGTCCGCTCCAAGAATGGAGAGACCAAGCGTCAGATCGCAAACCTCAAGACTCTCGGTATCCGCCGGATGCATCAGACCGTGGAAGTGGAAGATACGCCCATCACCCGCGGCATGCTGGCCAAAGTGGCCCATCTGGTTACTTGTGAAGTAATTGACTAAGGAGGACTAAGAGATGAAACTTGAAAATCTGAAGCCCGCAAAGGGCGCAACCCATAACAGCAAGCGCGTAGGCCGCGGCCAGGGTTCCGGTAAAGGTGGCACCGCCACCCGTGGTACCAAGGGCGCACAGGCTCGCGCCGGCTATGAGCACAAAGTAGGTTTCGAAGGTGGTCAGATGCCCATTCAGCGTCGTCTTCCCAAGTTCGGCTTCAAGAACCCTACCCGTGTAGCTTACAAGGCTGTCAACGTGGCAACCCTCCAGGCCCTGAGCGAGAAGCTGGGCGTGAAGGCCTTCGACACGGACACCTTCATCGCTGCCGGTATCGCTTCCAAGGGCGAACTCGTGAAGGTGCTCGGTAACGGTGAACTCACCGCTGCTGTGGAGGTGAAAGCCAATGCTTTCTCCGCATCCGCTACCCAGAAGATTGAGGCTGCCGGTGGTAAAGCAATCGTTATCGAATAGCCACAGCTATGAAGAAGTTTATCGAGACAATTCGAAACATCTACAACATCGAAGAACTGCGCAAGCGGATCGGTTACACGATCCTGCTTGTGCTGGTTTACCGACTGGGTAGCTTCATCCTTCTCCCGGGCCTGGATCCCGAGTACCTGAAGGGTGGTATCAGCGGTACCCAGGAGGGCCTCGTCGGACTCCTCAACATGTTCTCCGGCGGTGCTTTCGGTAACGCCAGTATCTTCGCACTGGGTGTGATGCCGTACATCTCGGCATCCATCGTGGTCCAGCTTCTGGGCATGTTCGTTCCTTCCTTCCGCAAAATGCAGATGGAAGGGGAGAGCGGCCGCCGGAAGATGAACCAGATCACCCGTTACCTCACCGTGGCCATCCTGGCCATCCAGGGTCCCGCCTATGTGGCCGGTATGGTTCCCGCCGCCGCCCGCACCGTGACCTGGAGCCCCTTCATGTTCAACCTGGTGTCCACCGTCATCCTGATGGCCGGCTCCATGTTCGTGATGTGGCTGGGTGAACGGATCACCGACCGTGGTATCGGTAACGGTATTTCCCTCATCATCATGATTGGTATCGTGGCTCGTCTGCCTTACGCCCTCGTGGCGGAAGTCGGTCAGAAATTCACTGCCGGTGGCGTGGGTGGCCCTATCATGCTCATCGTGGAGCTGGTCATCTGGGTGCTGGTCATCCTGGCCGCTATCGCCCTGGTGCAGGCCGTCCGCAGAGTGCCCGTACAGTATGCCAAGCGTGTGATCGGCAACAAGCAGTATGGTGGTGTACGCCAGTACATCCCCCTCAAGATTAACGCCGCCGGCGTTATGCCTATCATCTTCGCTCAGGCGCTCATGATGTTCCCTATGCTGCTGGGCCAGTACGATGCCACCCGTGGTATCGCCGCTGCCTTCTCCAGCTACACTACCGTCTGGTATAACGTCGTATTCTTCCTCCTGGTGGTTGTATTCACCTACTTCTACACTGCCGTTACCGTGAACCCCACGATGATGTCAGAGGATATGAAGAAGAACGGTGGCTTCATCCCGGGTGTCAAGCCCGGCAAGAAGACGGCCGAGTACCTGGACACCATCATGACCAGAATAACCCTGCCGGGTTCCGTATTCCTGGGCCTTATCGCCTGTCTGCCGGCACTGGCCAATGTGCTGGGTGTAAACAACCAGTTCGCTTCCTTCTTCGGCGGCACCTCGCTGCTGATTATGGTGGGCGTAATCCTGGACACCCTGCAGCAGATCGAGAGCTATCTCTTGATGCGCCACTACGACGGACTCATGAAGACGGGTCGTCTTACCGGACGCTCTGGCATGTAATTTTGAATGTTGGTAGAACTTTGACAATATGTTCAGGCCCAAGACCGAAGAAGAAATCGAACTGCTCCGTATCAATGGAGAGCTGGTGTCCAAGACACTGGCAGAGGTCGGTAAGCTGGTCGCCCCCGGTGTGACAACTGCGAAGTTGAACGAGGTGGCCGAGACCTTCATCCGCGATCACGGCGCTATCCCTTCCTTCAAAGGTTTTGATGGCTTCCCTGCAGCGCTCTGCATGAGCGTGAACGATGTTGTGGTCCATGGATTTCCCAACGACCGCCCCCTGGAAGAGGGAGACATCGTCTCCGTAGATTGCGGAACCCTGTACAAAGGATACAACGGTGATTCGGCCTACACCTTCCCTGTAGGGGAGGTGGACGCCGAAACCCGCCGGCTCCTGGATGTCACCAAGGCATCGCTGTACAAGGGGATTGAAGCGGCGGTTGCAGGCAATCGCACCGGCGATATCGGATACGCGGTGCAATCGTATGCGGAAAGTTATGGTTTTTCCGTTGTCCGTGAGCTGGAAGGCCACGGCGTTGGCAAGGAAATGCACGAAGACCCGGGTATTCCCAATTACGGGAGAAGGGGACACGGCGCACGGCTTGTGGACGGAATGACCATCTGTATCGAGCCGATGATTTGTGCAGGCGGCAGAGGTGTGTATCTTGCAAGAAATGGTTGGGCAGTTCACACCGCCGATCACAAAAATGCGGCCCATTACGAGCTTACGGTTGTTGTCCGAAAAGGCCAGGCCCAGCAGCTGTCAACGTTCGACTACATTGAGAAAGATGGTTCCATTAATATCTAAAGTGAGTTTAAGACTATGTCCAAACAAGTAGCTATCGAGCAGGATGGTACGGTGATCGAAACCCTCCCCAATGCGATGTTCCGCGTGGAGCTGGAGAATGGTCATGTCCTCCTCTGCAACATTTCAGGTAAGATGAGGATGAACTTTATCCATATCCTTCTCGGTGACCGGGTCAAAGTGGAAATCTCACCTTACGATTTAACCAAAGGAAGAATTTCTTTCAGATACAAATAAAAACTAGATAACGATGAAAGTCAAGACCTCCATCAAGAAACGCAGTGAAGACTGCAAGATTGTCCGGCGTAAAGGCCGCCTGTACGTTATCTGCAAGAAGAACCCCAAGTTCAAGATGCGCCAGGGTTAATAAGTGTAACTATTAAAAAGTACAGATAGAATATGGCAAGAATAGCCGGTGTTGATTTACCGAACAACAAACACGGAGAGATAGGCCTGACCTATATCTTCGGAATCGGCCGCAGCAGCGCCCGGAAGATTCTGGACACCTGTGGCATCGACCGCACTATCAAAGTCGGAGACTGGAACGACGAGCAGATCGCCGCTATCCGTACCCTCATCAACAACGAGTACAAGATTGAGGGTGAACTCCGTTCTTCTGTCCAGATGGACATCAAGCGCCTCATGGATATCGGTTGCTACAGAGGCATCCGTCACCGTGCAGGTCTGCCCGTCCGCGGCCAGAGCACCAAGAACAACGCCCGTACCCGCAAGGGTAAGAAGAAGACCGTTGCCAACAAGAAGAAAGCAACCAAGTAAAGTCTGAGAAGTTATGGCAAAGAAAACTACAACTACCAAAAAAAGAGTTGTCAAGGTTGAAGCTTATGGCGAAGCCCATATCTCCTCGACCTTCAACAACGTCATCGTGTCCCTGTGCAACGCCCAGGGTCAGGTGATCAGCTGGTCCTCCGCCGGTAAGTGCGGTTTCCGTGGTTCCAAAAAGAACACTCCGTACGCCGCCCAGATGGCCGCAGAAGATGCGTCCAAGACCGCTTTCGACGCCGGTCTCCGCAAAGTGAAATGCTATGTGAAGGGCCCGGGTGCCGGTCGTGAGAGCGCCATCCGTACCATTAACAATGCTGGTATCGTGGTGACCGAGATTATCGACGTTACCCCTATGCCCCACAATGGTTGCCGTCCTAAGGGCCGCCGTAAAGTTTAATTTTAAACAAGTAAAACTATGGCAAGATATACTGGTCCTACCACTCGCATCGCCCGTAAATTCGGCGAGCCCATCTATGGCCCTGACAAGACCTTTGAAAAGAGAAATACGCCTCCGGGACAACATGGTCTGGCTGCCAAGCGTAAAAAGCAGAAAGAATATGGCACCCAGCTCAAGGAGAAGCAGAAAGTCAAGTACATGTACGGTGTGCTGGAGCGTCAGTTCCGTAACACCTATGCCCGTGCTGCCCGCATGAAAGGCCAGACCGGTGAGAACCTCGTTCTCCTGCTGGAGGCCCGTCTGGACAACCTGGTGTACCGTCTGGGCTTCGCTCCCAGCCGCGCCGCTGCCCGTCAGCTGGTTCTGCACCGCCACATCACCCTGGATGGTGTTATCTGCAACATTCCTTCCTGCCAGGTTAAGCCCGGTCAGGTAATCGCTGTCCGCGAACGTTCCAAGAGCCTGGAGGTGATTCAGAACAGCCTGGCTTCCGCCACCAAGTATGCCTGGCTGGAGCTGGATGCTGCCAACCTCTGCGGCAAGTTCCTGAATGTTCCCGCCCGCGAGGAAATTCCCGAGAACATCAACGAGCAGCTTATCGTTGACCTCTACTCCAAGTAACAGATTTAACACCGTATAAAATTATGGCAATCTTAGCATTTCAGAAACCGGACAAGGTGATCATGCTCGAAGGCACCGAGACCGTGGGCCGTTTCGAGTTCAGGCCGCTTGAGCCTGGCTACGGACAGACCATCGGTAACGCCCTCCGTCGCATCCTTCTTAACTCTCTCGAAGGTTTCGCTATCTCTCAGATCCAGATCGCGGGTGTTCAGGACGAGTTCCAGACCATCCCCGGCGTGATTGAGGGAATGCAGGACATCATCCTGAACCTGAAGCAGGTACGCTTCCGCCGGATGGTGGACACTGTAGACTCCGAGGTGGCGAATATCACAATCAGCGGCAAGCAGGAGTTTACCGCTGAGGACATCTCCAAAGGATTGTCTTCTTTCAAGGTGTTGAATCCCGAGCTGCACATCTGCACGCTGGAGCCCTCCGTAAAGATTACCATCTCCCTGACCATCACCAAGGGCCGCGGCTTTGTTCCCGCAGAGGAACTCCGCGACGAGAACACGCCCATCGGCACCCTGCCCGTGGACGCTATCTACACGCCCATCCGTAAAGTCAACTGGACCGTGGAAAACTACCGCGTGGAACAGAAGACGGACTACGAGAAGCTGAACCTGGAGATTGTCACAGACGGTTCCATCTCTCCGGAGGCCGCCCTGCAGGATGCAGCCAACATCCTCATCTATCACTTCAAGCTCTTCACCGACGACAAGAAAATTGCCATCGAGTCCACGGTAGAAACCGAGAGCAAAGAGCTTGACGAGGAGTCCCTGAGAATGCGTCATCTCCTTCTGACCAAGCTTTCCGACATGGGCCTTTCCGTAAGAGCCTTCAACTGCCTGAAAGCCGCCGATATCGACACGTTCGCAGACCTTGTGTCCTATAGCCGCAGCGAACTGATGAAGTTCCGCAACTTTGGCCGCAAGTCCCTGAACGAGATCGACCTCCTGGTGGAGAAGATGAAGCTTTCCTTCGGAATGGATGTCACCAAGTACAATATTGAACCTAAGAAAAAGATCGTTTAACAATGAGACACAATAAAGCAGTCAATCATCTTGGTCGCAAGAGCGGTCACCGCAAGGCGATGCTCGCCAACATGGCATCCTCCCTCATCCTGAAGAAGAGGATCACCACCACCGAGGCCAAAGCAAAGGCCCTGAAGCCTTACGTAGAGCCCCTCATCACCAAGTCCAAGGAAGACACTACGCACTCCCGCCGCGTTGTTTTCAGCTACCTGAAAGACAAAGAGGCAACGGCAGAACTTTTCCGCACCATCGCCCCTAAGGTGGCAGACCGTCCCGGTGGATACCTCCGTATCCTCCACACCGGTTTCCGCAGCGGTGACGCCGCAGAAATGGTTCTGGTAGAGTTTGTGGACTTCAACGAGGCCGCCCTGGCTTCCACCAAGAAAGAGGCCAAGAAGACCACCCGTCGCAGCCGCGCCAAGAAGGCCGAGGCCGCTCCCGCAGAGGAAGCCGCTCCCGCCGCAGAAGCTCCGGCAGCCGAGTAAGTTTTCACTCATACCTTGTAAATGCCCAGCCATCCCCATGGTTGGGTATTTTTTTATGCCCACTTGGTACAAGTCCTTAAATTTTTTAGTAACTTTGAAAACTGTTAGCCAGAAATAATTAATTAACAAATAAAACTTTAATCTAATATGTCTGCTAAAAAGAACAGCACCAATATGGTCGCCCTTGTCACCATGTGCTTCATCTTTGCGATGATCTCCTTCGTGACCAATATGGCGGCTCCTTTTGGCGTTATCTGGGGAAACCAGTACGAATGGTCCCGCATGGCGGGTAACCTGATGAACTTTGCCGCTTACCTGTTCATGGGTATCCCTGCCGGCAAAATGCTCCTCTCTGTAGGTTACAAGAAAACCACCCTCATTGCCCTGGCAACCGGTTTTGTCGGTATCTGCATCCAGTACCTGTCCAGTTTCAGCTTCCTGGGTGGCAGCGCCATCTATGTGTATTTGCTGGGCGCCTTCGTATGCGGCTTCTGCGTGTGCATGCTCAATACCGTGGTGAACCCCATGCTGAACATCCTGGGTGGTGGCGGTAACCGCGGCAACCAGTTCATCCAGATTGGCGGCACCCTGAACTCCCTTACCGGCACCCTCACTCCGCTGCTGGTGGGCGTACTGGTGGGCACGGTGAGCGCCAGCACTTCCATGTCTGATGTGTCTCCGCTGCTGTTCATCGCGATGGGTGTATTTGCCGCTGCGTTTGTCATCATTTCCTTCCTCACCATCCCGGAGCCTGCGCAGGAGCGCAAGACCACCAAGTACGAGCACAGTGCCTGGAATTTCCGCCACTTCGTGCTGGGCGCCATTGCCATCTTCTTCTATGTGGGTATCGAGATCGGCATTCCTTCCCAGGTGAATTTCTTCCTGGCCGATGCCTCTGAAAGGGGCGCCGGCATTGCCGTGAACGGTGCAGCTATCGGTGGCGCCATCGCCGCTGTTTACTGGCTGCTCATGATGGTGGGCCGATTCTCCAGCTCCCTCATTTCCGGCAAGGTGAGCACTCGCACCCAGATGACCTGCGTGAGCTCCGTGGCCATTATCCTGGTGCTGGCCGCCATCTTCACCCCCAAGGCCGTTACCGTGAACATGCCCGGTTATAGCGCCGCAGACGGTTTCGCCATGTTCCAGGTTCCGCTCAGCTGCCTGTTCCTTGTGCTTTGCGGCCTGTGTACCTCCATCATGTGGGGCGCCATCTTCAACCTGGCGGTAGAAGGCCTGGGCAAGTATACGGAAGCAGCATCCGGTATCTTCATGACCCTGGTGGTGGGCGGTGGCATTATGCCGTTCATCCAGGAGTTTATAGCCAAGGCTGCCGGTTATATGAACAGTTACTGGCTGGTGGTTGCCATGCTGGCATACCTGCTGTACTATGCTGTAATCGGCTCCAAAAACGTTAACAAAGATATTCCTGTAGACTAATCAATCACAATATGGCACAAGACTTAGTAATTGGTATTGACGTAGGAGGACAGACCTCCAAATGCGGCATTGTGGATGCCCGTGGTACGGTTGTGGCACAGACGGTGATCCGTACGGACACCTATGACACCGTAGAACCTTTCATCGCAGAGCTGGCAGAGGCCCTGAACCGCATCATTGCGGAGGCCAAGGCGGAAGGCCAGATCCGGGGTATCGGCGTAGGTGCTCCTAACGGCAACTATTACACCGGTTGCATCGAGAGCGCTCCCAACCTCAAGTGGGGCCACGAGCGCGTGGAGTTTGCCAAACTCCTGAGCGAGCAGATGAACGGCATTCCCGTGTCCCTTACCAATGACGCCAATGCCGCCGCCGTGGGCGAAATGACCTATGGCGCCGCCCGTGGTATGAAGAATTTCATCATGATTACCCTGGGCACCGGCGTGGGTTCCGGTATTGTGATTAACGGAGAAGTGGTATACGGCCACGACGGCTTTGCCGGTGAGCTGGGTCATACCTGCGCCGTGCGCCACAACGGCCGTCAGTGCGGCTGTGGCAAGCATGGCTGCCTGGAAGCCTACTGCAGCGCCATGGGCGTTGCCCGCACCGCCCGCGAGTGGCTGGAAATGAGCGACGAGCCTTCAGAGCTCCGCTCCCTGGACCGCATCACCTCCAAGGATGTGTACGAGGCCGCCAAGGACGGGGACAAGATGGCCCTGAAAATCTTCGAATTCACCGGTCGTATCCTGGGTGAAAAACTGGCCGATTTCATTGAGTTCTCCGCTCCGGAAGCCATTGTGCTCTTCGGCGGTCTGGCCCGTTCCAAGGAGTTCCTCACGGAGCCCATCCTGGAGGCTATGAACGCCAATGTCCTGCCCCTGTGGCGGAACAAGGTGAAACTCATCTACTCTTCTCTGAAAGAGTCCGATGCCGCCATTCTGGGTGCATCGGCCCTGGCCTGGGAACTGTAATGCGGAGCAATAGGCATCGTTTTCTGTGGGCGCTGGCGATAGCTGGCGCCTTCCTTGTGTCCTGTGTGCAGGGCCCCCGTGTGAACGAGGCACTGGTAGAGCAGGAACTTTCCCGGATGACCCTGCGGGAGAAGGTGGGGCAGCTGTTTTTTCTGAGGCCGGAGGCCCTGGATACAACCATCCATTATGTCTCCAGTGACGAGTTGCCCTCTTTTGGCGTACAGGCGGTCAACGACCGCATGCGTGCCCTGGCAGCCGATTATCCCGTGGGCGGCATTGCCTTTTTTGCGCACAATATCAAAGATCCGGAGCAGCTGACCGCCTTCCAGAAGGAGCTGCGCGCCCTGCCCGGCAAACCGCTCTTGAGCATTGACGAGGAAGGAGGGCGCGTGGCCCGCCTGGCCAAGAACCCTGCCTTCGGCCTGCCGCAGTTTGAGAGCATGACGGCGCTCGGCACTCCACGTGCGGCGGGAAAGGCTGCCGATACCATCGGTACGTACCTGCGCAAGTATGGCTTTGACATTGACTTTGCGCCCGTGGCCGACGTAAACACCAATCCGGAGAATATCGTCATAGGCACGCGTGCTTTTTCCTTCGATCCAAAGGTGGCTGCCAAATGCGTCTCGGCCTATGTGAAAGGCATGCGGAAGGCAGGCATCCTGAGCTGCCTCAAGCATTTCCCGGGGCATGGGGATACCCGGGCCGATACCCACTTTGGCTATGCCGTGAGCGGTAAAAACTGGGAGGAGCTCGCCTCCTGCGAGATGGTGCCTTTCAAGGCGGGAATTGCAGCCGGCGCTCCGCTGGTGATGACGGCCCATATCGCTGTTCCGGCCGTTACCGGCGACGAGCTGCCTTCCACGCTAAGCTCCGTGGTCCTGCAGGACAAGCTCCGCGGGGAACTGGGCTTTAAGGGGGTGATTATCTCCGACGCCATGGAGATGGGCGCCATTGCCCGGCAGTTCCCGGTGCCGGAGGCTTGCGTCCTGGCCCTGGAGGCCGGCGTGGATGTGCTGCTTTGCGTGAAAGACTACCCGGCTTGCTTTAACGCTGTGCTGGATGCCATAGGGCAGGGAAGACTCACGGAAGCGCGCATTGACGAGAGCGTCAGACGGGTCTTGCGCCTCCGTCAACTTTCCGCCGGATACAAAGAAAAGTAAAAAAACTTGCAAAATTTTTTGCAAGTTCAAAAAAATGCCGTATATTTGCAATCCCGTTTGACACGGGAGCTCATTACAGCACTGCGGAAATAGCTCAGTTGGTAGAGCACGACCTTGCCAAGGTCGGGGTCGCGAGTTCGAGTCTCGTTTTCCGCTCCAAGAGGCACCAGAAATGGCGCCTCTTTTCTTTTTTTTAAGAAGTATGCTTTTCCCGCCACTCTGTGGGCGTGAGCCCGGTTTCCGTCTTAAAGGCCCGGAAGAAGGAATTGTCGTTGGCAAAACCGGCCTCCTCGGCAATCCTGGACAGGTTTTTCTCCGGGAATCGCAGCATCTGCTCCTGTGCGTAACGCACACGGTAGGACGTCACGAAGCGCGGGAAAGACATCCCCAGGCCGCTGTTCAGGGTAGCCGATATATAGGTGGTGTTGGTAAGCAGCAGCGTGGCGATGTCGGCGATGCGAAGGTCCTTCTTGCGGAAGAGCTCCTCTTTCTCCATCAGGCTCACAATCCGCTCCTGCAGGTCCGGAATCTCCTTTCCCGGCTTAGGCTGTGCGGGCGTCTTCTTCCGGCGCAGATACCAGCCCAGAAGGAAAAGGAGAAGGCCGATAAGGCTGCCGCAAATCAATCCCGGCCAGTAGGATACGCTGCGCGGCCGGTCCCCTTGCGTGTAGCACAGGAGTACCGTGCCCCGGGTGTTGTAGGCGTCATTTACCGCGCCACCCGTCATCAGGTACCGGCCGCCGGGAAGGGCCAGGCATCGGGCTTTGCGGGGCAGGTCTTCGAGGGGGGCCGAGTAGAATACTTCCACCGCCGCAGGCGTTTTCCCATAGCAGACACGCAGCAGATACAGCCGGCCGTCATTGTCCCATCCCTGCTTCCAGGCGGTGGCCGATTCTGGCTCTACCTGCAGCCCGGATGCCCAGTCAATAGCGCCCCAGGGGCTCTCCTGGGGCAGGGGAAGGTCGGTTTCCAGCAGGCTGAACCGGCCCTCCTTTAGCTGCAGGAGCGCCAGTTCTCCATCCTTCCACACGGGAATGAGATAGCTGAATTCCCCCGACCGGTACTGCTCCGGCGGGTTGGGAAGGTGCAGGTTCTCTGTGGTCCATTCCTGCAGCAGAGGCTCCTGGAAAGGGTCTCCGTTCAGCCGGTCCACCCAGCCGTCGGGCAGGGGATTGCCGTAGTTATCGGCCCACCCGAAAACATAGGCGTCGTCCGGAGAAACCTGCAGCACGAAGGGAAGGTCCCGCGGGGAGGTGACCGCTTTCACCTGCTCGAACAGGCCTCCGGAAGTGTATCGCTCCAGAGCGTCTGGCGAATACCAGTTACCGGACACCAGGATGCTGCCATCGCTCATTTCCAGGGCGGTGGCGTGTGTGCGTTTGTGGTCCAGGATGGGCAGATAGGAAAAACTGTGCGTGGCGGGGTGATACACTTCCACGCCCCAGGTCTGGCCGATGCCAAACGCTTCGCTGTACCCACCGCCCAACAGGATGTCTCCGCTGGAGAGCAGCGTGCAGAAGCCGGCGTCGTGCGGGTATAACATATTTACCGTGTGCCACTTCCCGCGGCGGTAGTACTCGGCCGTAGGGGTGGACACAAAGCCGGTGGTATGGCCGCCGAACACCGTGAACTCCCCGCCCGCAAGCGCCACTCCGTGCGCCTCCCGCGGGATGTTCAGATCGGGCAGCCGCTCCACCTCCATGGGCGTAAAGGGAACTCCCTTCACGCCCAGGACCAGAGCTATGAGCAGCAGCAGTTTCACCCTGCTAAGTTACGAATTATCTTAGTCTTTGGAAACAATGTAAGGGAACTCGTCTTTGTCTTCTTCTGTGTTTTCCTTCACGGAATATCCCTCGCCTATGATGAAACGGGTATTTCCGCGGGGATTGGTGGTTCCTGCATTCGTGTACGTGCGCGGGTCTATTGCGAACTTGCCGCCGAACAGGAAGATGTCACCCTGGCTGCTGCCGGCATCGGGGTTGACGTCGAACAGTTTGCCGAAGGACCCTCCGTAGATGTACACGTCACCCAGGGCGTCGCCCACCCTGAATGTGCAGACGGTTTCATAATAACCGCTGTTGAGGGTGTAGACATGGCCGTCGGTGTAGAATTCCTTGTACACTTCCATATCCTCCATCATCACCTTTCCGTGGAATGTCTGGCCCGTATATCTGTACCAGCCGGCGTCGCCGTCCAGCCGGCCGCTGATGATGCCGTTACAGAGGCCGACGACCTTGTCCGGATCATTGTTCTGCATGTATACATACTTGATTGTGTGGCCGTTGAGATCGACGGTTCCGCTGGCGCGCCTGAAATAGACAGTGGAACTGCTCCAATCCTGTTGCAGGATCAGCAGGGGCTCTTCGTCCGTAGAACTGTTGAAAGCGTCTGCCGAAAAGACAGCTCCGTTAGGGATGGGGTTCACGGTGAGCTTGCACTGGGCCGTGAGGCCTCCGTCCATCGTGGTGACGGTAATGGTGGTCTCACCCTCGGCCAAAACGGTAACCCGGCCATTGGCGTCCACGGTGGCCACACCTTCGTTGGAACTGCTCCAGGTAACGTCTTTGTTGGTAGCTCCGGCAGGAATTACATTGGCTTTCAGGTCAACAACACCTCCTGCATAGCGTGAGGCCTCGGTCTTATTCAGTTTCACAGCTGTGGGATGCAGGATCTCACCGTAGAATGCCAGGAAGGCGCGTACGTAGTAATCACAATACTTAGCGTTACGCCGGGCAATGCCATCTTTAAAGTCGAAGTGCCAGTTGTAGGTATCGTCAAACTCAGAACTGGAAGCATAGCAGTTCTTGGTAAGGAAGGCTTCAGAATCGGCTATTTTGGCGTTGAAATAGTCATTGACATAGTTGGGGTTCGCTTCGTACAGACTCAACTCCTCTGTTTTTCCGGTCATGGCGTGGATGGCCTGCTGCCACTGGTACATAGAGGGCAGGAACCAGCCCGAGGTGCCTTCAGGAGCCGTGGCACTTATGCCGTAGCAATCATAAATGGTATTGTTCTTTGCAGCGGCGAAAGCCTCCCAAGGTGATTCTCCCCGGTCTTTTGTGAGGGCGTATCCGGATTCTTTGTATCCCAGAAGCGTATGAAGGTCACTGCTGCGCTGGGGATTGTCATAGTTCCCGGCCACAGTTTTCCATTTGAATGTAAGGCCACCGCTTCTGGCGGCATCTCTCATGGACATGGCCAGTCCGTGCGCAAAGCCGCCTTCGGCTGTTTCACTACCTACATAGACGATAACGGCAGTGGCTACTGCGCCGGATGCAACGGCAGACATTGTGGAAGGATACACCTTCCCGTCCGAGCCAATCACCTTCCCCAAATCCTCGGCGGTTACTTCTTTCATGAGCTTTCCGTCTGCCGGTTCCGGTCGAGGACCGCTGACGGGACGTACGGACAGTCCGAGGTGACGCTTCCGCTGACCCATACCCCAGCTGCCATAATAATTCACGTCGTCAATTCGGAAAATCCACGCGAAGGAAGAATTTCCGTAATGCAGGGAAGAAGTCCACATTTCCGAAAAGGGAATGAAGATGCTGTTATTGTTTACCAGATACGTGACCTTCCATCCACCTGATTTCATTTCCCATTGGTAGTCCGGATTCCAGTTGGTTGCATACAACTCTTCCATCTCCGGATGGGTGGGCATACGCCATTCTCCCTGGAGCGTCGTAGAAGCCACATCGTCGTCGGCTTCCAAAAGAAGTTTATTGTCTACCACTCCCCGGTCAGAAAGGTGATTGTATTTGGTCAGGCTGGTCTCACTGTTGCCCCATTGGTAGGTATCCCAATCGAAAGAAGCTTTATTGGGCTCTGTTTCGCCCCAGGCATAGAGGTTGCCGGTATCCTCCGGGAACTCGGCGCCGAGGTTTTTGTTGGCCCATTTGACGCTGAGGCCCAGGTCGACGGCTTCGTAAGCCACGGCCGAGCGAGTTACCGTTACGGTGCAGGTGGCAGTCTTGTCTCCCGCCTTGGCGGAGATAATGGCTTGGCCGGGGGCAATGCCCGTTACCACGCCATCGACCACAGTGGCAACAGACTCGTGGGCGCTGGCCCAAGTCACGGTCTTGTCCGTGGCGTTATCGGGCTGGACCGTTGCCGTGAGCGTGATGGTCTTGCCCTCTTCCACTTCTGCGGTGGCGCCTTGATCGATGGTGATTCCGGTCACGGGAACAATGTCGGTACTCACGGTTACGGCGCAGGTGGCGGTTTTGCCGCCATCGATTGTGGTGACAGTGATGGTGGCGGAGCCTTCTTTAACGGCGGTCACCAGGCCGTTGGCCACGGTAGCAACGGATGGGTCGGACGTGCTCCAGCTTACGGTCTTGTTGTCGGCATTGACCGGGGTGACGGTGGCGGTGAGCTGGGCGGTCTCTCCCACCTTCAGCGACAAGGAGCTGGGTTTCACGGAGACACTGGTCACAATTACCTTCTGCGGCTCGGGTTCCACATTTTTCTTACAGCCGGTGCCCGCAAGCAGCAGGACGCACAGCGAGATAAATAGGGCTTTTTTCATGGTTATCGCGTTTAATGTTACTGCAAGGTAGCACAACGCCTTCTTGCGCACAAGAGCCCTGCGCAAGATTTAAGGAAATGATAGTTAGATTTATAGGAATCGTTAGTTCTTCCGCTTCTCCATGGTGGTGGACCTGGCGGCAATTCTGTTGATGATAAGGGCGATGGCGCCGTCGCCGGTTACGTTGCAGGCGGTGCCGAAACTGTCCATGGCAATGTAGAGGCTAATCATCAGCCCCTGCTGGCTGGAGTCGAAGCCAAGCATGCTTCCAAGGATGCCGAGGGCTGCCATAATGGCTCCGCCGGGGACGCCGGGAGCGGCGACCATGGTCACGCCCAGCATCAGGATGAAGCCGAGAATGGTGGGGAAGTCGAAAGGCATGCCCAGCATCATCATCAGGGCGATGGCGCAAGAGGTGATCTTCAGCGTGCTTCCGGAAAGATGAATGGTTGCACAGAGCGGGACGGTGAAGCCGGCGACGCCTTCATCGACCCCGTTGCGTATGGCGCATTTGAGCGTCACGGGAATGGTGGCCGCCGAAGAGGCTGTACCCAGCGCCGTCATATACGCCGGCAGCATGCCCGCCAGCATCTTGAAAGGATTGCGCCGCGCCACAACTCCGGCGATGCTATACTGTATAAGCAGCAACACCAGCGTCATGGCAAAGATGACGGCGACGACCGCCAGCAGCGAGCCCAGCACCGGGCCCACTTTTCCGGCGGCGGTCATGTTCAGGAAGAGGCCGAAAATATAAACAGGCAACAGGGGAATGATTAGCTTTTCAATGCTTCTGACGATGATTCCCTTCAGCTCCTCGAATCCTCCCTGAAGTTTCCCGGAGTCCGAAAATGCAATCCCGAGCCCGAGCAGGAAAGAGAGCACAAGCGCGGTCATTACATCCATAAGCGGGGGAATGCTGATGGAGAAATAGGGAAGGAATTCCTTTCCTGCCGCTCCCAGTGCGTTCAGTGAAGACGTGTCCAGCATCCGCGGGAAAAGCTCTATGCTGAAAAGATAGGCGAAGAGCCCCGAAAGCACCGTGAATCCATAGGCAAGACCGACTGTCCACAGGAGCATCTTTCCGGCTTCCTGCCCGACGTGGGCGATAGCCGGAGTCACCAGGCCGATGATGATCAGGGGAATGAAGAACTGGAGCAACTGGTCAAAAAGACCTGTGAACGTGTTGGTCGCCCGGACCGCCCAGCCCGGCATAAAATGCCCGAGCCCTACGCCAAAGGCTATGGCAATCAGAACTTTGACTACGAGAGGAAGTTTCAGCTTTTTCATACGGATACAAAGATATGGATTATTCGGAAAATGCATGCAATATGGCAATTATTTTGTACCTTTATCTGCCAATTACTTACATGTATACGAAACGATTCTTCCAACTTCTCTTGGTGGCACTGGTAGCCATCTCCTGCACTTCCCAGCCCCGAGTTAAGTATGTGTTTTATTTTATCGGTGACGGCATGGGTATCAACCAGGTCATGGGTACCGAGCAGTATAACAAGGCTACCGGTAATGGACCAGAGACCATCAATTTTGCACATTTCCCGGTGCGCAATTTCATTACCACGGCGTCTGGCAATTCCCTGGTGACGGATTCCGCCGCTGGCGGTACTGCCTTGGCCACAGGCGTCAAGACGTATAACGGCGCCATCGGTGTAGATATGGATACCGTCGCGGTCTCCAGCCTCACAGAATGGGCCAAGGCGTCCGGATTTGGCACGGCGGTCATCACCTCCGTGGGCATCAACCACGCCACGCCGGGCTGTTTCGTCGCCCATACCACCCGTCGGCAGAATTATGAAGACATTTCCACCCAGTATGTCAACTCCTCCGTGGACTTTGCCGCAGGCGCTGGCTTCATTATGAACCGTCGGTCACAGTGTACTCCGGCCGAATTTGAACAGATGGCGGCCGATAACGGGATATCTATCTTCAGGGGACCGGACTTCCAGGCCGTTGCTCAGGCTTCGGGCCGTGTGCTGTGCCTGAGCGGCAAGGAAGAGCAAGACTTGCCTTATGCCATAGACAGGCAGGAAGGGGACACCCGTTTGTCGGATTTTGTGCAGGCGGGAATTGAGTATATGGAGCGTAACTTCGGCAAAAAGGGCTTCTTCATGATGGTAGAAGGCGGGAAAATTGACTATGCCGGCCATTCTAATGACGCCGCCGCGTGCTTCCAGGAGCTCACAGACATGGCCAATTCCATTGACCTTGCCTTGGAATTTCTGACCCGGCATCCCAAGGAAACCCTCATTCTGGTCACGGCCGACCACGAGACCGGCGGTCTTATGCTGGGGGCGGGCCGATATGAGATTCATCCGGAACTGCTGGCCGGTCAAAAACTGTCTATCGTGGGGGTTGCAAAGCGCTTTGGGGAAGCTTTCTTCCCGGAGGATAAACCTTACAAAACACCTTCCTGGGAGGATGTGAAGGCATTCGCCAAGGAGTATCTGGGCCTTTGGGATACCGTTGAGGTGAGCCAGACCGATGAAGCCAAACTGAAAGATACCTATGAAAAGACTTTCGGCAAAGGCGGCAACAAAACCCAGGGTGTAGTCAATCTGTATTCTGTGAATCCCCAGTTGGTGTACGACGCCTTCGAGGTACTGGACCGTGCTGCCGGCTACCGCTTCAGCTACGGCTCCCACTCCGGCTCTCCCGTGGGCTTATATGTAACCGGCGCTGGTTCCGAAGCCTTTATTCCCGTGAAGGACAACGCCCAAATTGCTCCCATCATCGCTTCCCTTGCGGGGTATAAGCGGTAAACTTTTACTCCTGTTTTAGAATGGCTGTTCGGGCAAGTAAAAAGTGTTTAGTGATTCATGGAACTTTCAATGGGAAAAGTCATGATGAACCGGCATCCTTTGG
The DNA here is from genome assembly GCA_900317845.1 of uncultured Bacteroidales bacterium. GTDB lineage: Bacteria > Bacteroidota > Bacteroidia > Bacteroidales > UBA932 > Cryptobacteroides. The sequence goes on along the minus strand of ONII01000010.1, from coordinate 47,032 downwards.
TGTAGTCCGGGTCCAGTTCCAGGGTGCCGCCTAGCAGGATGACATGCCGCTTGGTGAGCGGGAGGCCTACGCCCAGCCCCTCCGAAAGATTGTCATACTTGTAGAACGGCGTGAATAAGTGCTCTTGGTACTTGGGGGGAATGCCGGTTCCGGTATCTTCAAAGATGAACCGGACCGCCGTTTTACTGGTCTCTATGCGGAGGGAAATGTTTTTTCCGTCGGAGTACTTGGCGGAATTGTACAGAATTTCGCGGATGCTCCGCATGAGGTACAGGTGGTCGGTGATAATGGCAAAGGAGTCTCCGATGGCAGTCTCGAACTTGACCGTAACGTTGGGGAAATACCGGTTGACATCCCCGATGCACTCCTTGGCCACGGCGTTGCAGGAAACGTAGTCATAGTTGAAACTCACCATTTCGTCGTGGTAGCCACGGTCTGAACTGTCGTACAGCATGAGGGACATTCTGCTCAGCGTCATGGTATGGTAGTCGATAACATGGAGGAGCGCCTGCTTTTCTTCGGGAGACAAGGTGTCGCCGGCTTCCCGCAGCAACTGGGAAAAGCCCATAATCAGGTTCAGGGGAGTCCGGATCTGGTGCGTCATGTTTGCAACGAACTCACTCTGGCGGCGGATGGCTTCCTCTAGGGTGGAATTGGCCTTTTGGAGCTGCTGATTGCGTTTTTCCGACTCGGCAATGGCGGCATTCAGTTCCTGGATGTGGCTGTTGAGAATCTCCTGCATGTCGGCGAAGCTGTTCTGCAAACGGCCGACAACGCTGTTGGTGGTACTGCGGGCGATGACGGTGGAGTAGTCGCCGTCGGCGATGCGTTGTGACTGTTCTTCCAGCAACTTCACGGGAGCGAAAGCCCTGGCCACCGTCCTTCTGCAAATGAAATAGATGATAATCAGGAAGAAAAAGACGACAATGAGCATGCGCGCGTTGTAGTGCCTGTACCCTTGCAGGACGTCACTTTCCGGGCAGATGAGTGCGGCGCTTGCCGTTGTTCCGGGAATGGGTTGATAGCAAACCAGGCATGTTACGCCTCCGATGTCTGCGTGCACCCTTCCGCTGTGTCCGGCGGTCATGTCGTATCCCAGGGAAAGTTTGTCGGGGATATACCGGCCATCGACGGGCTCGAAGATGGTGTGGTTGACAATCTTGGTGCTGTCACGGTGAACGTAGTACCGGCCGTCCTGCCCCACGACAATAAGGTAGGAATGGGGGTATGGCTTTATGGAGGAAAGGGTTTTGGAGAACTCCGGCAGGGAGATGTCCGTGGAGATTACGCCCAGCAGCTTGTGCTCTTTGTTGTAAAGCGGGCGGCAGTAGGAGGCAATCATATGGTCCGCGGAAAGCGAGCCGTCTTTGTCATCCATAAACGGTTCCACCCAAACGGGTTTGCCGGAAACGGCCGCTTTTCTGTACCAGTCATACTCGAAGTACTCGTATTGGTCCTGGATGGTGGTGATGAGTGTATCTTTTTCGCGGACCGTATAGGCGGAGAAATAACGCTCGAATTCCGGAAACAGGTCCGGTCGGGCCGATATGGAGCAGCCGGAGACCAATGCATTTTCCTGGACCATTCTCCGGGAGTAGGCCAGCAGGGAGTCCGGGCAGAAATTCTCTTCTATCAGCCAGGCGCTTGCGTTGGTGGCCGTTTCTATCGACTGAAGGTAGCGCTCTGCCCGCGCGACAACCGTGCTCAAGGCCTCCGAGGCATTATTTATGGCAACCGTGTGGAAATGACGCTGTGACATGACCATGGAAAAGCTGTTTACCAGGGCAAACACCAGCACCGTAAAGAAGAACATCACGAGGCTGATCTTTGTGGGGAGCGAATGCCGGAGATATTTGGTGAGTTTACCCATGGCGCCCTTAGCTCTTAGCGTTTAACATATCGTTCAGGATATCCGTCACGCGTTGACTGTATATTTCAATATTGTCAAACACTTTCCGCTTTTCCTCTTCTCCCAGCTTGGCATCGGAGTCACACAGTTTTTCCACATTGTCCTGGAGGGCCGATGTGACGTCGGCCATCTGGTGGGTCATGTTGCCAAAGAACACAGCTTTTTGCTCCTTGATTTCCTGCGTTTTTTTGTGGGTTCTGGCCAGGTCTTCTTCGCGCTTGGCTTCCCTTTGCGAGAGACTCTGCAGCTCTTCCATGTGTTTTGAGACAGCGTGCTGCATTTTATAGTATTGGGTTTGGAGCCGTCCTATCTCGTCGGTGCGTGTGGTTTCCACGCCGGGCTGCTCGTAATCGCCCTTTGACATGAATTGTGTCACGTACATCAGTTTTTTCAGCGGCCTCACGCTGATTCTAAAGATGACGATGGCGCCGACGACAAGCAGCAGGACGCCCACAAGGGCCATGAAGATGGCCCGGTGGAAGCCGGGGTCGTATTGGTCATTCAGTTCGCTTTCCGGATAAATGGTGGCGATGCTCCAGCCCAGGCGACCGGTTGTCCGTCCAGGATAAGCGGCCGGCAGGAAGGGCTTATATGCCACCAGGTACGGCGTGGACTCCAGTGTGACAATGCGTTCGCCGGATTTGCCGGCAAGCATTTCCTGAATGACCTCGATGGCTTCCGGGGCCTCCGCATCCATTAGCTGGCCCAGGTTGTCCACGTAGTGGAGTTTGACGCTGTCCGGGTGGATAATATAGGAGCCGCCTTTGTCCAGGAGGGCAATATGAGACCGGGATGAGGTTAGATTATTTCGGGTAATCCGGGTGAGGACATTCAAGGACATGTCTACCCCCAGAACGCCCACAACCATGCTGTCCAGCATGATGGGGACGTCATAGGAAATGAGGGGGACTTCTTCCGTTTCCTCGTTTTTAAGCGGTCCTACCCACATGGCGGTTCTTTTCTGGAGGGGCTCCGTGTACCATTCCTGTTCCGTAAACGAGCGGGAGGTGAAGGTTTTGGCGGCCTGGTACGGCTTTGTGACGCCTTGGGAGGAGACATTTGCTTTGCGTGCCCTGTGGACATAGGCCATGAAAGGTTTTTCTTCCAACGTATAATAGTCCGGATTCAGGGCAATGGCGCATCCGTCGATGTACGGACTGGTATTGAGTGCCTCCTCGCAGAGTTTATACAAATCCTGCGGATTGTCCAGGCGAGCGGGGATTTCTTTTTGGATGAGGGTGGCAACCTGCTCTACGCCAAGGAGGGTGTTGTCTATCCTGTAGGCAATGCCGTCCAGTGCTTGATTGACCTGCCGACCCACCTCTTCCTTAATAATCATCCGCGTTCCGAAGGTCATTGCAAAGATGGAGGGGATCAGGAGCAGAAGGGCCACAGCTGCTACTGTCTGCAGGATGATTTTGGCAGATTCAGTTTTAGGTATGAAGTTCAGTTTGGGCATTGTACCCCAAAGGAGGTTAGGTCACAAAGATACAATAAAAGCTTGAAATGAACACGATTTTTGCCTTGATTTTTAGTGGGGATAATAATTTTTTCGTATCTTTATCAAAAGATTGATTTACTGCGTATGAAGTGCTTCCTTATCCCCCTGGCACTGGGGCTTTGCCTGACGCTGCAGGCACAAAAGCCGCAGGAGCCGCAAAAAGTGCAAAAGGCCAATTACGAGCAAGCTGCACGGTTTTCCACCAAGTCGCTGCGCAAAATGGTGTACAGCATCCGCATCCGCCCCAACTGGTTCGCGGAGAGTAACAAGTTCTGGTACAGCTGGAAAACGGCAGAGGGCGTCAACTATTTTATTGTCGATGCCGCCACAGGCCACAAGAGCGAGATTTTCGACCTTCCCAAACTGGCCCGTCAGCTCACGGAAGTCACCCGTGACCCTTACGACGCCCAGCACCTGAACCTGCACCTGGAACTCAAGGAAGACAAACGTTTCCAGTGGGACCTCACCTCCAAAACGCCCAAGCTGGATAGCCTGGGAAGCACCACGGATAAGTTCGTGGAATACCGTTTCTATTACGATATCGCCTCCAAGGAACTCACCTGGGACACGGAGGAGCATGAGGACGAATACCCCTCTTGGGCCAACGTGAGCCCGGACGGCAGCATGGGCGTGTACGTGAAAAACCACAACCTGTGGGTCATGGACAAGGAGAACCTGAAAAAGGCCGCCAAGGACCCCAAGGACAGCACCCTGGTAGAACGTGCCCTCACCACGGACGGCAGCAAGAACATTTCCTATCTGGAAGACAATTACAGTGGAGACATGGAGGCAGACTCCACCGCCCGCAACTTTGCCCGCCTGCACTGGGCTCCGGACAGCAAGCATTTTGCCCTCATCCGCTGGGACATGAGTCCGGTAAAAGAGTTCTGGGTAATTAACTCGCTGGCCAAACCCCGTCCGGAACTGGAGGCCTACCACTACCAGATGCCCGGGGAGCCCGGCCCGCAGGGCAAACTCCTTATCCTGGACCTGCAAGGGAAGCAGCAGGAGGTGAAGTGGAACGCCTTTAAGGACCAGGACGGCGAAATCCTGGACGCCCAGCACACGGCCAAAGACCAGGCTGCGGAGTTCTACTCGGAAAAGTGGCTGGGCGGCAACGACCATTTCTTCCTCCTTCGCCGCAGCCGGGACCTTAAGCGCCTGGACCTGTGCAAGGTGGAAGTGGGGCAGGACAGCACCCGCACGCTGGTGGCGGAGCGCATGAACACCTATGTGGAAAACCGGAATCCTCACCTGCTCCCCAGCGGAGATTTTGTGTGGTGGAGCGAGCGCGGCGGCTGGGCCAACCTGTACCTCTACGGGGCGGACGGCACCCTCAAGCGCAACCTCACTGAAGGTGCCTTCCACGTGGAAGATGTCCTGGGCTCAACCCCTAACTACCTGGTAGTGAGCGCGTGCGGCGTCAAGGCCGATGAAAACCCTTACCAGATGCACAACTACCGCGTTCCGCTCACCGGTGGCGCCATGGTGCAGCTGGATATGGACGATATGGACGTGCTGGCAACCGCCTCGGACGACGGCAAGTACCTGGTAGCCAACTACTCCCGCGTGGATTACAAACCCGCTGTCATGCTGGTGAACACCGCCACGGGCAAACGCACCGCTCTGGAGGAGGCGGACTTCTCCCGTCTCTTCGCGGCCGGCTACAAGTTCCCGGAGCGCTTCAAGGTAAAGGCGGCGGACGGCATCACGGACCTCTGGGGAGAGATGCACAAGCCCTTCAACTTTGACTCCACCAAGGTGTACGCCATCGCAGACTATGTGTATCCCGGCCCGCAGGTGGAGGCCAACGACATCTCCTGGCGCTTCAACCTGCGCACGGACCAGCTGGCCCAGCTGGGCATGATTGTGATCACCGTGGGCAACCGCGGCGGCCACCCCAACCGCTCCAAGTGGTACCACAACTACGGCTACGGAAACCTGCGGGACTATGGCCTGGAGGACCAGAAGTACGCCATCCAGCAGCTGGCGGCCCGCCACAAGTATATAGACCTTAAACGGGTGGGCATCCATGGCCATTCCGGCGGTGGCTTCATGTCCACGGCGGCCATCCTCAAGTACAACGACTTCTTTAAGGCGGCCGTTTCCTGCGCCGGCAACCACGACAACAGCATCTACAACCGCTGGTGGAGCGAGCAGCACCACGGCATCCAGGAAAAGGTGGCCAAAGGGGACACCACGTTTGTGTATCGGATCGATACCAACCAGGAGCTGGCCTCCCGTCTGAAGGGGCACCTGATGCTGGTCACCGGCGACAAAGACAACAACGTGAACCCCGCCAACACCATCCGCGTGGTAGATGCCCTCATCCGGGCCAACAAGCGCTTTGAACTGGTGGTCCTGCCCGGCCAGCGCCATGGCTTCGGGGACATGAACGACTACTTCTTCTGGAAAATGGCGGACCATTATTCCCGTTACCTGATAGGGGACAAGCGGGAACGGCCTGTAGATGTAACTGAACTGAATAACGACTAAGCTATGAAAAAGTATTTGTACGGGGTTGCAGCGCTCCTGCTTGCCGGCTGCACATCTTTCCAAACGGCCACCTACGAGGAAGAAATGGCCATGCCGCTTAAAGAGAACAGCGTGGATACCCTTTTCTACACCCTCTCGCTGGAGTATGTGACCGGCGGCCTGCCCAAGGAGGCGTGCAGGCAAATCAACGACATGCTCCTGACCACGGCCTTCGGCCTGGAGGAGGCTCCCGGTACGGTGGAGGAGTCGGCCATCCGCTACCGTGAAAACCTCATTGACGAGTACCTTACGGAGAATGCCAATCCCGAGCTTCCCGCAGGGCTACTCACCTGGGGCGATGAAATCAAAGGCAGTTTTGCCGCCGATTGGAACAAGAACAAGTGCTACGCCCTTACCTACTCCTACTTCCGCGGAGGGGCGCATGGCATGTACACCATCACCTATCTGGTGTTTAATCCCAAGACCGGCGCCCTTGTTACGGAGGCCGACCTGTTCAAGGAGGGCTACCAGGAGCCGGTGAGCGAGCTCATGCGGCAGAGCCTTCGGGAGTCCCTCTCAGGGGACCAGGATGCCCTGGACAGCATCTGGTGGGACAATGTGGCGCCCAACGGAAACTTCTCCCCGGACGAAAAAGGCATCGGCTGGATTTTCCAGCCCTACGACATTGCTCCGTACGCCTTTGGCGCGCTGTCGGCCGATGTCCCCTGGGAACTGTTAAAACCTTATCTCAAGTAAGTTATGGATACTCAATGGATTGTGACGGAAATTGACGGGAAGGTCGCATCCATTGCGACCGACTACCGCCACCTGCCGCATATCGGCGCGGAACTGGCTGCGCTGCCTGCCGGGGAAACCGGTTCTGTGGGCACGCGGAAAATTTCCATGGAAGAGCTGGTGGAATTTGCCGCCTACCTAAGCTGGGAGGACCTTCGGCTCTTTGGTACGCCCTTCCAGCTCAAGGTGTGGAAAACCCTCTTCGACCTGCCCCGGAAGCTGTATAGCTATACGGAGCTGGCATCGCTGGTGGGCAATCCGCAGGGGGTGCGGGCTGTGGCCCATGCCGTGGCGCTGAATCCCGTAGCCTACGTGATTCCCTGCCACCTGGTCATTCCCAAGGAGTCTCTGGATAAAGCGGCGGAAATTCAGGCCCTGGCCCAGAAAACCCTGTTCAAGGGGGAGGACCTGTACCTTCTGGACAGCCTGGATGTGGGGGCCTATGCCTATGGCCGGGACCTCAAGCGTGCCTTCATTAAATTGCAACTGGCTCAATAATAGATGTTTTCTGTATCGACCTTCAACATTGTTCTCATCGTGATGACCGTGATGGCCGTCGTGGTGTTTGTGTCGCTCTTTTTTGTGGATGCCGGTTACGGCCGGTTTTACGCGCCCAAATGGGGGCCAGCCATAGACAACCGGCTGGGCTGGATGCTCATGGAGGCGCCGGTGTTTGTGGCCATGCTGCTGCTCTGGTGGCTGTCCGACCGTCGGGAAGACGGAATCCGCCTGGTGTTCCTGCTGCTGTTTGAGTTGCATTACTTCCACAGGGCCTTCGTGTTTCCCTGGCTCATGCGCGGGCGCAGCAAAATGCCGCTGAGCATTATTGGCACGGCGGTGCTCTTCAATACCCTCAACGCGTATATGCAGGGCGGGTGGCTGTTCTATGTGTCGCCCGTGGATTATTATAGCGCCGACTGGCTCACCAGTCTCCCGTTCCTGGCGGGAACGGCCCTGTTCCTCTTTGGAATGGGGGTCAATATCCATTCGGACCGCATTATCCGGAACCTCCGGAAGCCCGGGGATACGGCCCATTACCTGCCCCGGGGCGGCATGTTCCGCTGGGTCACCAGTGCCAATTACTTTGGCGAGCTGGTGGAATGGACGGGCTTTGCCATCCTCACCTGGTCGGTGTCCGGGGCCGTGTTTGCCCTGTGGACCTTTGCCAACCTGGCGCCGCGGGCGGCGCGCATTTACAACGGATATCGGCAGGAATTTCCGGAGCAGCTGGATACCCGTACCACCAAACGCATCATTCCCTTTATTTTCTAAATGTCTCCTATTCACTCTCCTATTTTTACGCCGGTGAAAATCGGCCCTGTGACGCTCAGGAACCGCATTATCCGCTCGGCGGCGTTTGAGAACATGGCCTATGGCAACAAGCCGTCGCAGGAGCTGAAGGACTACCATGTGGCGGTGTCGCGCGGCGGTGTGGGCATGACCACCCTGGCCTATGCTTCCGTGAGCCGGAGCGGCCTGTCGTTTGACGGCCAGCTGTGGATGCGCGAGGAGATTGTGCCGGCGCTGAAGGATATCACCGATGCCATCCATGCGCAGGGCGCCAAGGCCTCCATTCAGCTGGGGCACTGCGGCAATATGACGCACCGCGCCACCTGCGGCTGCACGCCGGTAGGGCCCTCGCCCGGCTTCAACCTCTATTCGCCCACCTTTGTGCGGGGGCTGCGGAAGGAGGAAATCGACACGTTGGTAGAGGATTTTGGCCATGCGGTGGAGCTGGCCCGGCAGGCCGGATTCGACTGCGTGGAGATTCATGCGGGGCACGGCTACCTCATCAGCCAGTTCCTCTCGCCGTACACCAACCATCGGCACGACGAATATGGCGGTTCGCTGGAGAACCGCATGCGTCTGATGCAACGGGTAATCCGCCGCGTGATGGAGGCGGCCCGGGACGATATGGGCGTGGTGGTGAAGATGAACATGTACGACGGCTTCCGGAGCGGCATGCAGCGGGAAGAGTGCCTGGAGGTGGCCCGCGAGCTGGAACGGCTGGGGGTGCATGCCCTTGTGCTGTCGGCAGGCTTTGTGAGCAAGGCGCCCATGGCGGTAATGCGCGGGGCCATGCCGCTGCGCACCCTGGCGCACTATATGTCCTGGCGTAAGTTTTGGTGGCTCAAGGCGCTGGTGCGCGGGTTCGGCCGCCTGATGATTCCCACCGTCCCGTATAAGGACGCCTATTTTCTGGACGATGCCAAGGCCTTCCGCGCGGCGGTGTCGCTGCCCCTCATCTACGTGGGCGGCATGGTCTCGCGTGCGGGCATGGAGGAAGTGCTGGCGGCGGGCTTCGACGCCCTGCAGATGGCCCGGGCGCTGGTTCGGGATACGGATTTTGTGAACAAACTGCAGAGCGGGGAAGTGGAGCGGAGCGAGTGCCGGCACTCCAATTACTGCATCGGACGCATGTACACGCTCCAGATGCGGTGCAACCATTGCGCCGGGGAGCTTCCGCCGTCGCTGCGTCGGGAAATTGAAAAAGCGGAGAAGCGATGGTCGCATTAATTACCGGTGGCAGCTCCGGCATGGGGCTGGAGTACGCCAGACAGCTGGCGGAGAAAGGGTATGACCTGGTGCTGGTGAGCAACCGGGAGGAGGAACTCTCCGGTGCTGTGGCGGGACTTTCGGAAGCTTTTCCCGTGCAGGTGGAGGGACATTTTCAGGACCTGGCGCTACCGTCTTCTGCAGATGAGCTGTTTGCCTGGTGCCAGGGGCGCGACCTGGTGCCGGATGTGTTGGTGAACAATGCCGGCATGTTCTTTTTCAAGGAATTGACTTCGGCCGATTTGGGGCGTGTGCAAACCATGCTGAACCTGCATGTGGGTACCGTCACCCGCCTGAGCATCCTGTTCGGGGAGGCCATGAAGCAGCGGGGGAGCGGGTACATCCTCATTGTGTCCTCCATGGCGGCGCGCATTCCGGCTCCCGGGATTACCATTTATTCGGCCACCAAGGCCTATCTGCGGAGTTTTGGGCGCTCGCTCTCCTATGAGCTTCGGCCGTACGGGGTGGGCGTGACCACAGTGTGCCCGGCAGCCATTGCTACGCCGCTGTACAGGCTCAAGCCCTCGCTCATGGACCTGGGGGTGAAGGTTCGCCTGATTCATACGCCCGCATGGCTGGTTCGCCGCGCGCTCCGGGCCATGTTCCGCCGCCGCCGGGTGGTAAGTCCCTCCTTCATGAACGTGTGGCTGCCGCCCCTTGTCGCCCTTCTTCCCGGCCCCCTGGAGCAGTGGCTCTGGAAGCGCTTCTCGTCCTCAAAATAGGCCGCTTTCTGGACGATGCGCCCCGTCCTGCCCGGCCCCCTCCTCCCACCTTGGGCCCTCCTTCCCGTCATGCCCGGCCCCGACCGGGCATCTCGTCCTTAAAAATGCTCCAAAACAAGGACGAGAAGGCCAAAACCACCCCCTCGTCCTCAAATCGGTCCCCAAACATGGATGAGGCAGCCTTCCCATCCGTTAAAGCACGGTGTGAGGCCACAGAAGCTGCTCTGGCAGGGGTGGGTGTGCTTTAACGGGGGTGCAAATGGGGCATTAAAGCACGGCACCAGGGCACTGAGGGCGCTCTGGCAGGGGTGGGTGTGCTTTAACGCAGTGCACAATTCCAAAAAAGGGGACTTTTCCCGAAAAATTGCGTAAATTCGCACTATGAAAAAGACACTGCTGATAACCTTCTTGATGGGTATGGGGGCAATGGCCCTGGCCCAGCCGGCTGGCCGGCAACTATGGAACAAAGACTGGACTTTCACCAAGGATGGCACCTCCCGGGTACTCACCCTCCCGCACGACTGGGGCGTGGAGCAGCCTTTCCAACAGGAGAACCCTGGAGAAACGGGCAAACTGGCCTGGTGGGGGAAAGCAACTTACAGCAAAACCCTGCAGGTAGAGGACCTGAGCAAGGACCTCCGCCTGGAAGTGGACGGCGCCTTCTCCAACGCCAAAGTCTATGTAAACGGTCATGAGGCCGGCGGCTGGCCCTACGGCTATGCCTCCTGGTCGGTGAATCTCACCCCCTGGCTGCAAATCGGTGAAAACAAGGTCGATATCACCCTGGACAACAAGCCGGAAAGCTCCCGCTGGTACCCCGGCGGCGGCATTTACCGCAACGTCTGGCTCACCGCCACGGAAAAGACGACCGTGGCCCACTGGGGCAGCTATGTCACCACCGAGGCGGTGGGCAGCAAGGCCCGGGTCACTCTTAGACTCAAAATAAAGGCGGACAAGCCGCAGCCGGTTACAGTGTCCACCGACATTTTATATAAAGGTGTCATCGTTGCCCGCAGCAGCACCCAGACTCAGGCGTACGACGGCCGCGAGCTGCAGCAGCAGTTCACGGTGGCTGAGCCGCACCGCTGGTCGCCGGCCACCCCGGAACTCTACGTGGCACGCACAACTATCGGCCTGGAAAATGGCAGCACAGACACCTACGACACCGTTTTTGGCATCCGCACCGCAGAATGGCGCACGGACGGGTTCTTCCTCAACGGCGCCCGCACCTTCCTCAAGGGCGTGTGCCTGCACCATGACGCCGGTGCCCTTGGAGCTGTTTGGAACGAGGACGCCTGGGTGCGCCGCCTCCTAATGCTCAAGGCCATGGGCTGCAACGCCATCCGCTGCAGCCACAACCCGCCTGCACCGGAACTCTTGGACCTGTGCGACCGCATGGGCTTCCTGGTGCTGGACGAACTCACGGACACCTGGACCTGGCCCAAGAAAGACAACGGCTACGCTACGCTCTTTGCCGATTGGGCGGAGAAAGACCTGGTGGCCATGATTCACCGGGACCGCAACCACCCGTCCGTGATTGCCTGGAGCATCGGCAATGAATGCGGCGAGCAGGGCGATGCTTCCCGCTGGTGGATTCCCCAGATGCTCACCGACATTTGCCACCGGGAAGACCCCACCCGTCCCACCACCGCTGGCAACGACAACCCCTGGGCATCGACCCAGCCCTATGCCGGTACGCTGGACGTGTATGGTTTCAACTATAAGCCGCACCTGTACGCGGAGTTCCGCGATGCCCACCCCAATCAGCCGTTCTACGGCTCGGAAACGGCCTCCTGCATCTCTACACGCGGCTATTACCGTTTCCCGGTAGAGCAGGAGAAGGGAAAAGGCTGGTCGATGGAAGCCCCTTATCAGGTAAGTTCCTACGATTTATACGCCCCCGGCTGGGCCTCCAAGCCGGACTACGAGTGGCAGTACGAGGACGCCGTGCCGGAATGCGCCGGCGAGTTTGTCTGGACCGGCTACGACTATCTGGGCGAACCCACGCCCTTTAACCTGGATCCGTCCGTGTTCACCAATTTCCACACGGAGGAGGAGAAGGCTGCCTACAAGAAATCGCTGGAAAGCTGGGGCAACACGGTGAGCGACGTCCCGCTGCCGTCCCGCAGCTCCTACTTCGGCATTATCGACCTGGCGGGCTTCCCCAAAGACCGCTACTGGCTGTACCAGGCCCGCTGGCGTCCGAACCACCCCATGGCACACATCCTCCCGCACTGGACCTGGCCCGGCAGGGAAGGACAGGTGACTCCGGTGCATGTGTACAGTTCCGGGGACGAGGCCGAGCTCTTTGTCAACGGCAAGTCCCAGGGCCGGCAGGTGCGGGAAGGCTACCGCTTTGTCTGGGACCAGGTGGTGTACCAGCCCGGCACGGTGGATGTCATTGTCTATAAAGACGGCCGCGAATGGGCCCGCGACAAGGTGGTTACGGCCGGAAAGGCGGTCAAACTGGCCGCCAGCGTGGACTATGCCGGCGCGGACCTCACGTATGTGACCGCGGATGTGCTGGACCGCAAGGGCACCCTGGTGCCGGATGCCGCCCAGGAGCTCAGTTTCACGGTGAAGGGCCCGGCGGAAATTCTTGCTACGGACGCCGGTGACGCCACCTCCCACGTTCCGTTCTACAGCCACACGCTCCCCGCTTTCCACGGCAAGGCATCGGCCATCCTCCGCCGCACGGGGGAAGGTCCCGTAACCGTCACCGTAAAAGCCCGCGGCCTCCACTCTGCCACCCTCCAGTTGTAGGGCTCATCCTTGTTTTGGGCCGATTTTGAGGACAGAACAAGTGACAGTTAAGTGCTTGATACACAGCATGCTACAATAAAATCCTTGTTCAAAATCTGAACGAGGATTATTTGTAATTGCCTGACCCACAGCCGTTTACCAACCAGCGTTTTGAGGTGCTAATCCGTTCCGAGCGCATTCCCTTGTCATTCCGAGCGAGCGTAGCGAGTCGAGAAATCTGCTCCAAGGACGATACATTCGGGCGTGGAGGTAAGTGATTGATACTGAGTGAGTAATAGGAATTGACTTATCCGTTTCGGAGTAAGTCAATTTAGATAAACAACTGATATTCAGCAGGTTCGCTCCACGCGGAAATCGCCTGATTGAACGCGGGGCTGGAAGCTGACCGGCGTAGGTTAGTGGGGCCGCCACGGGCGCATTTTCGCGGCAAAACGTGGCGGTGGAGGGACTGTCATACTGAGGCCGAAGGCCGAGCGTATCGCATGAGGCAGGAGATACACTCGCTTCGCTCGGTATGACAGAAGAGGACGCTCGGTATGACAGAGATGCCCGGTCGGGGCCGGGCATGACGAGGAGGCCGGGCAGGATGGGGAGGGGAGGCCGGGCATGACGGGCAGAGAGGCGCATCGCGGGGCGGGGTTTTCAGGGCTCGGGGCCGGGTGCCCTGTGAAAACTTTGTTAATTAATTTTTTTTTCGTATCTTTGCAGCCCATTTTGCGGGGACATAAGCCCTACAAGGTGGACAGTAACTATAATTATTTTATTAACAAACATTTATGCCTACAATTCAACAACTTGTCCGTAAAGGACGCGAGCAGCTCGAAATCAAGAGCAAGTCTCGTGCGTTGGATGCTTGCCCTCAGAAGCGCGGCGTGTGCCTCCGTGTTTACACGACCACACCTAAAAAGCCGAACTCCGCTATGCGTAAGGTAGCCCGTGTTCGTCTTTCTAACGCCAAAGAGGTCAACGCCTACATCCCGGGCGAAGGTCACAACCTCCAGGAGCACAGCATCGTGCTGGTCCGCGGTGGTCGTGTAAAGGACCTGCCGGGTGTTCGTTACCACATCCTTAGAGGAGCTTTGGATACCGCCGGCGTGGATGGACGTACCCAGTCCCGTTCACTGTATGGCGCAAAACGTCCTAAGAAATCTAAGAAGTAATTTTATCACCTTTAATTCTTTATTACAATGAGAAAAGCGAAGCCTAAAAAGAGGATTCTACTTCCTGATCCTAAGTTTCACGATGTGGAAGTTACCCGTTTCGTGAACAATCTTATGCTGCAGGGAAAGAAGAGTATCGCGTATTCTATCTTTTATGATGCCATTGACATGGTTGGCGAGAAGATGAAAGATTCTGACAAGGCTCCTCTCGATATTTGGAAGACCGCACTTGAGAACGTGACCCCTCAGATTGAGGTTAAGTCCCGTCGTATCGGTGGTGCAAACTTCCAGGTGCCGACCGAGTTACGTCCGGAACGGAAAGTCTCCGTGGCCATGAAAAACCTGATTCAGTTCGCCCGCAAGCGTTCCGGTCACTCGATGGCAGAAAAACTTTGCGCTGAAATTGTTGCCGCATACAACAATGAAGGTGGTGCCTTTAAGCGTAAAGAGGATATGCACAGAATGGCCGAGGCCAACAAGGCCTTTGCACACTTCCGTTTCTAAACTGCATGCTAAATGGCAAAGAGAGATCTTAAATTCACACGCAACATCGGCATCATGGCGCACATCGATGCCGGTAAGACCACTACCTCGGAACGCATCCTGTTCTACACCGGTAAAACGCACAAGATCGGAGAGGTTCACGAAGGAGCCGCCACCATGGACTGGATGGTCCAGGAGCAGGAGCGCGGTATCACCATCACTTCTGCTGCTACCACAGCCTTCTGGCACTACAACGGTGACACCTATCAGATTAACTTGATCGACACTCCCGGCCACGTGGACTTCACCGTGGAAGTAGAGCGCAGCCTGCGCGTACTCGATGGTACCGTGGCTACTTTCTGCGCTGTGGGCCGTGTACAGCCTCAGTCCGAGACCGTATGGCGCCAGGCAGACAAGTACGGCGTGCCTAAGATCGCGTATGTGAACAAGATGGACCGTGTAGGTGCGGACTTCCTGGCCTGCGTTGAGGAAATCAAGACCAAGCTGGGCGCAACCGCCATTCCCATCTGCCTCCCCATCGGTGCCGAAGACAAATTCGACGGCATCGTGGACCTCATCGACATGAAAGCCATCTTCTACGATGGTTCCGAGAATCTTGTCAACTACAAGGAAGGCGAGATCCCCGAGAACCTCAAGGGAGAAGCCGCCCGCTGGAGAGACATCCTGCTGGAGGCCGCCGCCGAGTGCGATGAGA
The DNA here is from genome assembly GCA_900317845.1 of uncultured Bacteroidales bacterium. GTDB lineage: Bacteria > Bacteroidota > Bacteroidia > Bacteroidales > UBA932 > Cryptobacteroides. The sequence continues at coordinate 31,953 of ONII01000010.1, read as the reverse complement.
CCCTGATGGAGAAGTACTTCGAGGATCCCGACTCCCTCACCAAGGAGGAGATTATCGCCGCTATCCGCAAGGGCACCATTGCCATGCAAATTGTCCCTGCCTGCTGCGGTTCTTCCTTCAAGAACAAGGGTGTGCAGTTCCTCCTGGATGCCGTGATGCGGTATCTGCCTTCTCCGCTGGACAAGGGAGCCGTAACGGGCACCAACCCGCGTACCGGTGACGAAATCACCCGCAAACCTTCTGCCGATGAACCCTTCTGCGCCCTGGTGTTCAAGATTGCCACAGACCCGTTCGTGGGCCGTCTGGCTTTCCTGCGCGCCTATTCGGGCAAGCTGGATGCCGGTTCCTACGTGTTCAACACCCGTACCGGCAAGAAGGAGCGCGTGGCCCGTCTGTACCAGATGCACTCCAACCACCAGAACCCCATCGAGTTCGTGGAGGCCGGCGACATCTGCGCTGCCGTAGGTTTCAAGGACCTGCGTACCGGTGACACCGTGTGCCTGGAAGAAAAGCCCATCACCCTGGAAACCATGGAGTTCCCGGATCCTGTGATTGGTATCGCCGTAGAGCCCAAGACCCAGAAAGATCTGGACAAGCTGGGTATCGCCCTTGGTAAACTGGCCGAGGAAGATCCTACCTTTACGGTGAAGAGCGATCACGAGACCGGCCAGACCGTCATCAGCGGTATGGGTGAGCTCCACCTGGATATCATCGTGGACCGTCTCCGCAGAGAGTTCGGCGTGGATATCAACCAGGGCGCCCCGCAGGTGAACTACAAAGAATCCATCACCGGCAGCTATCAGCTCCGTGAGGTGTTCAAGAAGCAAACCGGCGGTCGCGGTAAGTTCGCAGACATTATCGTCAATATCTCTCCTGCCGATGAAGGCGTACAGGGTCTTCAGTTCATCAATTCGGTCAAGGGTGGCAACATTCCCAAGGAATTCATCCCGTCCATCGAGAAGGGCTTCCAGTCCGCGATGGCCAACGGCGTTCTCGCCGGTTACGAGGTGCCTTCCCTGAAGGTGGAAGTCATCGACGGCAGCTACCACCCGGTAGACTCCGACCAGCTCTCCTTCGAGCTGGCTGCCCGCATGGCTTTCCGTCACGCCTGCCCCAAGTGCCATCCGGTACTGCTGGAACCCATCATGAGCCTGGAGGTTGTTACTCCGGAAGACTACATGGGTGACATCGTGGGCGACCTGAACCGCCGCCGCGGCCAAATTGTGGCTATGGACTCCACCGCCAACGGAGCACGCATCGTCAAGGCTTATGTTCCGCTTGGAGAACAGTTCGGTTATGTGACCGTGCTGCGTACCCTGTCCTCCGGACGTGCTACCAGCACCATGACGTTCGACCACTACGCTGAGGTCCCCGCCAACCTGGCCAAGGACATCATCGAGAAGAGCGGTTACAGAGTGTCTGACGACGAGTAAAATTTAGCAAAGATAAAAAGTAAAGAATATGAGCCAGAAAATCAGAATCAAGCTGAAATCCTTCGATCACATGCTGGTGGACAAGTCCGCAGCCAAGATCGTCGATACAGTGAAGGCAACGGGTGCAAAGGTTGTAGGTCCCATTCCTCTTCCTACCAACAAGAAAATCTTCACTGTGAACCGCTCCACCTTCGTGAACAAGAAGAGCCGCGAGCAGTTCGAACTGGACTCCTATGTTCGCCTGATCGACATCGACGAGTCCAACGCCAAAACCGTAGACGCCCTCATGAAGCTCGAGCTTCCTTCCGGCGTTGAGGTGGAAATCAAAGTGTGAGGATAACTCCTTGCAAGCAAGAGCAGTCCGCATTCGCGGGCTGCTTTTTTTAGTACCCACACGCGAATGGACCAAATTTGTCCACGGAATCTTCCCTACTTTTTATAAAGTTTTATTAACTTCGTGTATCCATTGGATACTTTATGAAGAAGAAGGGCGCATTTTTTGTAATATTGGCAGTACTGTGTGCTGCCTGCACGCGCAGTCCTAAGCCGGTGGAGCGGGTGGCCGCACCGTCGGATACCATCTATACCATCCTGGGTGCCCGCACCTTGTATTCTACAGACCCGGACCGGGCGCTGGTCCTTGCCGACTCCGCCTACCTGATTGGCAATTCAAGCGCCTATGAGCGGGACCTGACACGCGCAACCATTTACGGACGTTCGCAAATTAATCCGCAGCGGGACAAGGCACTGGAGATATGCATGGAACTGCTTCAGTCAGATTCCACCAGTGTCGATAACATGCGCACGGCCAAGCACCGCCTGGAAGTCCTTTCCATCGTCACGGATATTTACCGCTTGCGGAGAGATACGGAGAACTGGACCAAATACATCGTTGAATCCATCGAGCTCAACCGCGCAATGGGATTTGAGACCGATGCCTTGCGAACGGAGGCGGAGATGGGGATGGTGCTGGTGTTCCTGGGCCAGAATGAGGCCGGCATGCAGAAGCTCGATGCCGTGCTGGAGGCCTTGTCCAAGGGAGAGCCCAGCGTGGACCGGCTGGATGCCTGGGTGGTTTGCGCCAAACGGAAAATCAATATGCTCACCGAGTTGAACCGGCACCAGGAGGTGATTCCGCTCTCGCAGGAGATTATCGACAAGCTGGATTATTATCAGGCGCATGCCCGGCTTTTTGCGGAGGATAGCTATCGGCTGCCTCCCATTGCGGAAGACCGGACGCGCTGGTGTGATTATTACCGCTGCCAGGCACATGGCTTCCAGTCTCTTGCGTATGCCTACATGGGCAATCTGCCGGAAGCAAAAAGGGAATTGTCTGTTTTTGAAACGTATGCCTACAGCCGCAGCTATGGCGGTCGGCGCATGATTTCCCCGGTATGGAAACGATTGGGGGAGTGGAATAAGCTGCTGGCCATTGACGACGCCATTGAGAAACGACTGGGCACAGACACCTTGAATAGCAATTATACCCTCATCCTGCACGACCGCTCAGAAGCGGCCCGGGCGCGGGGGCACCTCGAAGAAGCCCTTGCCTGGATGGCCCGTTATGCGGATGTGCAGCAAAAAGTGGATCAGCAACTTCTGGAAAGCCAAACGCAGGAATATGCGGAGTCTTACCTGCACCGGGAAAAGGAACGGGAAGTGTTGGCGGCCAAAGAACAGGCCCACCGTATGCGGGTGTATGTGATTGTCTTCCTTGTCCTGTTTGTATCGGCGGTTATCACGATTCTTGTTCTGGTGCTCCAAAGGAAGCAAATCTTCCAGAAAAACCAGGCCCTGGTGCGGCTGATTAACGAGAAGGGACCCGCGGAAAAAAGCACCCGGTCCGACGGGCCCGATGAACGCCTCTTCCGCCAGATTGACACGGCCATCCGGGAGGAGCGCCTGTACGCCAACGCCAATTTGCAGCGTCAGGATATTTTGGACCGATGGTCGCTCCGCCGTCAAACGCTCAACGAACTGTTGTCGGCCTATGCCGGAGGCGATTCCTTCCCGGCCTATATCAACACCCTCCGCCTGGAAGAAGCGGTGCATCAACTCCGCGAGAATCCGGAAAAGACCCTTCTTGCCATTGCCGAATCCATCGGCTTTACGCCGGCCAACTTTCGTCTGCAGTTCAAACAGCGATATGGTATGAGTCCGCAGGAATACAGGGAAAACCTGTGATTTTGCCATATTTTTGGTCCGTTGGACCAAAGATGTGCCATAGAATGTCGTGAAATTGGGATGCAGTGTTTTATCTTTGTGTTATGCAAAACGAACAAAGAAAGATAAAAGTGTCGGATCACGAGTGGTTCCGCCAAATTGATTCGGCTGTCCGTAAGGAAAAGCTTTATGCCAATCCTTCTTTACAGCGTCAGGATATTCTGCAGCGCTTCGGGCTGCGGAGGCAGCATTTGAATGCCATTCTTTCCAAGTATGCGTACGGTCAGTCCTTTCCTCAATATGTCAACAGCATGCGTCTGCATGAGGCAGAACGCCTGATGAAGGATAATCCGAAACTGCCCATTTCCGCTGTCGCGCAGGCCGTGGGTCTGTCCATGCCCAATCTCCGTATTCAGTTTAAACAGCGTTTCGGGCTTTCCCCTTCGGACTTTAAGGACTCTATTCTGAAAAAATAAAAAAAGCAAAAAAGCCGGGAACTCTCCCGGCTTTTTGTGGCCCCACGGGGATTTGAACCCAGGACCAACGGATTATGAGTCCGCTGCTCTAACCGCTGAGCTATGGGGCCTTCTGATAAAATCAGGACCACAAAGGTAATAAACTTTCATGAAATAGGCAAAAAAGCAGTAACTTTGTAGTCTTATTTAGGACTATGAAGGCAATTGTGATTGGAGCCGGCATTTCCGGCCTGGCTTGTGCCAATTATCTGCAGCGTTCCGGGATCCAAACCCTGATTCTGGAGCAGGCCGCAGCTCCTGGCGGCGTATCTACCAGCTGGAAACGCAAAGGATACAATTTTGAAGGGGGCATCCACTGGCTGATTGGCGCCAAAAAGGAAATTCCGCTGCACGATATATGGGTAGAGACAGGCGCCCTGCAGGAGAACAATCCGGTCTATTTCAAGGACCCCATCTATACCCTGGTAGACGAAAAAGGCCAGATGCCGCTCTACCGGGACCTGCACGGGCTGGAACTCACCGGCTGGCGGGACCGCCTGGCCCTGGCCATCCTGAAACTCCACTTGAAGTGCTTCGACGGCTTCCATCAGCCCATCAAAGACATCAAGGGCGTAAAAAGCAAATATCCGCGTTCATCGTCCCTCTGGGAATATGTGAAAATGGGCGGAGCCGCCCTGATTACGCCTTTTTTGGTGATGCAAAGCGCCCGCTTCTACGCCAAGCGTTTTAAGAATCCCCGCATCCGGGCCCTGCTGGGGGCCGTGGTGGAGCCTTCCATCAATGCGCTTTCCCTTATCTATACGCTGAGCACCTTTACCATGGGTGACAGCGGCTATCCCAAAGGTGGTTCGCTGCAAATGGCCCGCAACATGGCGGCCCACTTTGAGGGGCTGGGGGGTGAAATCCGCTACAGGACGCAGGTGCAGGAGGTGCTCCGCACAGATTCGGCTTGGAGCGTCCGGGTAGGGGAGGAACTCCTGCAGGCCGATGCCGTTGTTATCTCCATGGACGCGCGGTCGGCCATTGACAAGCTCTTCAAAACGCCCATACGGGACAGCTGGGCGCAGAAAATGCGTAGCGGCCTTCGTACCACCCAGTGCATGTTCCTGGGCGTAGGAGTCAAGGCCGATTTACGCGCCTGGCCCCGCTCCATGCAAATTGTGCTGCCGGAGCCGCTGCAGGCCGCCGGCCGCACGTACAAGACCATCGTCGTAAATAATTATGCCGATGTAAAAGGCTATGCACCGGAAGGTTGCAGCGTGATTACCTGCCTCTTGCACGGCCGCACCTACCCCTGGTGGAAGGCTGCCAAGGAAGAGGGCACTTATGTGGCCAAAAAACAGGAAGTGATGGCCGCTTTCCTGAAAGCGATTGGCCGGGTCATTCCCGTCATTGCGGAGCAGGCCGATGTTACCGATGTTGCCACCCCGCTCACGTATGAACGCTACTGCGGCACGTTTGAGGGTAGCTACATGAGCGATTGGCCGCCTTTCCAGCCGCTCTATCGTGCGCCGTACCGTTATGAGCGGGGCCTGTATTTCACGGGCCAGCGCACGGCGTACTCCGGCGGGCTGCCGCCGTCGGCCCAGAGTGCCCGTCTTACCGCCCAGTACGTGTGCCGGGACCTGGACGTGACGTTTGTCCCGCACGACTAGCGGATTTGCAGTTTTAAGGGAAAAATTGTATCTTGCAGCATAAAACACTAATACTGAAAACCATGAGTAAGTTCTGGAAAAAACTTTCCGATATTTCCAACATCCACAAGCGGGCCGCATTCTCGGACCTGCCGGAGCGTTTGTCGTCCAAAGAGAGCATGTTCCAGGCCCTGGCCAAGGAACGGTATTCCTGCCGGAAATTCAAGGACACGCCCCTGACAGAGCAGCAAATCAGTCACATCCTGGAAGCGGCGCGCCTGGCTCCTACGGCCGCCAACAAGCAGCCGGTGCACGTGTGGGTGGTCAAAAGCCCGGAGGCCCTGGAAAAGCTGAAAGGGGCCACGGACTACACCTATGGCGCCCCGGTGGTGTTCATGGTGGGTGCCAAGCCGGAGGCCGCCTGGGTACGCAAGTACGACGGCAAAAACGGAGCGGAAATAGACGCCGCCATCGTGGGCACGCATGTTATGCTGGAAGCCAGTGCCCTGGGCCTGGGCAATGTGTGGGTGGGCTCCTTCGACCCTGCCAAAATCAAGGCGGATTTCCCGCAAACGGAAGGTTATGAGGTAGTTTGCCTGTTCCCGGTGGGCTATGCCGACACAGAAACCAGTGCCAATCACGACAAACGCCAGGAGATGGAGGCCTTCGCCTCAGAGATTTAACGCGTAACAAGAACTATGGGAAACTTCCCGATTCGTGCGTATGCGGCCGCCATGCTCACGGTGGGCTTGTGGGCCATGTCCTACATCTGGGCCGACCGTTTGCTGGCGCTGGATATCCCCGTAGAATTCTTTGTCCCGGTAAGGACCTTCCTGGCCGGGGTGCTGCTGTGGATACTGAACAAAGTAACAGGCGTTCCCATGCGCATCCAAAGCCGCCGGGACCTGTTCAAGTTCGTGTTCCTGGCCCTGTGCATGCCCTTTATTTACTTTGTGGCGGAGACCTACGGCCTGGAATTCACCCAGTCTCCCACCATTACCTCGCTGGTGGTGGCCACCAACCCCATTCTGGCCATGGTGTCGGGCATGGTGGTTTTCAAGGAAAAGTTTGGTCCGCTCAATATTGTGGGCGTTTTCGTTACCCTGGCGGGCCTGTGGCTGGTGTCGTTCACCCGCTCGCAAACCGGCCCCCTGTTTTGGGTGGGGGTGGGCATCCTGTTTATCGCTGTGGTGGCGGAGGTGAGCCAGATAGGCTTCACCAAGTCCTTGTCGGCCCATTATGCCCCCTCTGTCATTGTGATGTACCAGTTCCTGCTGGGGGCGGTGTATTTTGCCCCGCTGCTCTTTACCAAGGGCATCCGGAACTTTGACGCCGGCGTGTACCTGAGCTGGGAGGTCCTGTATCCCACGCTGTCCCTGGCGCTGTTTTGCTCCGCCACGGCCTTTACCTCCTGGGCCTATGCCATCAAGGTGCTGGGGGTGGCCAAAACCAGCGTTTTCCTGGCTATTGTGCCGCTGGTTACCGCCGTTCTGGCCTTCCTGGTGGGGGAGGAGACCGCTACGGGCTTGCAGTGGGTAGGGCTGGGTATAGCCATGGTGGGCATCTACTTTACACAGCGTGACCCGGTAAGGCAGCAGGATTTGTAAAAAATCCGGATTTGTAGTAACTTGCAGGGTTAAATTAGTAGAGTATGTCACTATTATTTTCGGCCCTTGTTGCGCTCCTTCTGCAGCTGAATCCCAGCGTGGTATGGAAGGCTGCCGTCCATCATACGGAAGGAGACCGTTACCAGCTGGTGGTAACGGGACAGATTGGAAAAGACTATTACGTGCACCCCATGAGCGACCCTCATGTGGGGACGGAGCTGGAGGTTACCGCTACGGACCGTGTTTCCCCGGACGGGAAGCCGGTGGAGGAATATACCCCCTCGGAGTACAAAGGGGCGGAGGTAGTGACGGGAACCTATGTGCTCCGGCAGGAGCTGCAGCTTAGCGGTTCCGGTAAGCTCAAAGTGGAAGGAAACGTGGTGTGGAGTGCTTGTAGCGGGGATTATTGCCAAATGCCGGAGGAGTACAGTTTCTCTGTGCCGGTGGAGATGCCCGGTCAGGCCGGGCATGACGGTGGCGCCGGTGCGTCATTGCCGGCCCCGACCGGCAATCTGTGGAGCCTTATCCTGGAGGCCATCCTGTGGGGCTTCCTCATGCTCCTGACCCCGTGCGTGTTCCCCATGGTACCCATGACGGTGTCCTTCTTCATCAAGCAGGAGAAAGGCGGACGCTTCAAAGCCCTCATGTACGGCGTTTTCATCGTCCTGCTCTATACCGTTCCCATTTGCCTGATCATTGGCCTTACGTGGCTTCTGGGCGGTGAAACGGTGACGGCCGATATCTTTAACTGGCTCAGTACGCACTGGCTCCCCAACATCCTGTTCTTTGTGATTTTCATGCTGTTTGCGGCGTCGTTCTTTGGTGCGTTTGAGATTACCTTACCGTCCAGCTGGACCACCCAGGCAGATGCCAAGAGTGACAAAGGAGGCCTGCTGGGCGTGTTTTTCCTGGCGCTGACGCTGGTGCTGGTGAGCTTCAGCTGCACCGGTCCCATTGTGGGTACGGTCCTTATCAAGAGCACCCAGGGGGAATTCTGGACCCCGATGGTCACCATGCTGGCCTTCAGCATTGCCTTTTCCCTGCCGTTTGCCCTCCTGGCCTTCTTCCCGTCGGTCCTCAAAAAGCTTCCCAAGAGCGGCGGCTGGCTCAACAGCGTCAAAGTGGTGCTGGGCTTTGTTGAGGTGGCCCTGGGCCTTAAATTCCTGAGCACGGCGGACCAAACCTACCACTGGCACCTGCTGGACCGGGAGGTATACCTGGCCATCTGGATTGTGTGCTTTGCGCTCCTGGGCCTGTACCTGCTGGGCAAAATCCGCTTCAAGCACGACAGCCCGCTGGAATACATCGGCGTGGGCCGGCTGGCCCTGGTCATTGCCGATTTCGCCTTTGTGCTGTACCTCCTGCCGGGCATGTGGGGCGCGCCCTTGAAGGCCCTCAGCGGCTACTTGCCGCCCCTGGAGACGCAGGATTTTGTGCTGGGATCCTCGCCCGCCAGCCCTGTCATTCTGAGCGAAGCGAAGAATCTTCCCGGCTCGGAGGTCTCCCTTCCGCACGGCCTCACGGGCTACAGCAAGCTGGAAGACGGCCTTGCCGTGGCCAAGGAGCAGGGGAAAAAGGTGTTTGTAGACATCTCCGGCCACGGCTGCGTGAACTGCCGGGAAATGGAAGCCCGCGTGTGGAGCGACCCTCGCGTACTGCAAAAACTGCAACAGGACTATGTGATTGTATCCTTATACGTGGACGATAAAACCAAACTGCCGGAGAGCGAGTGGATTACCACCGACAAAGGCAAGGTGCTCAAGGATGTGGGCCGCGTAAACTCCCACCTGGTGCTGGAGCGCTTTGGCGTAAACTCCCAGCCCAACTACTTCCTCCTGGACGGGGATGGGAACATTCTGCGGGGCCCGCGGGGCTACAATCTGGATACAGATGCATTTGTGGACTTTTTGACACTATGACGGACGAAGAAATCATTGCCTTAATCAAGCAAGAGGTAAAACCCGCACTGGGCTGTACGGAGCCCATCGCCGTGGCGCTGGCGGTTGCCAAGGCCGCGGAGATTATTTCCGAAAACTGCCCTTGCTGCGGCTCCTGGCGCATGAAGGCGGACTTCAAGCTGGACGTAGCCGTTAGCGGCAACATCCTCAAAAACGGCATGGGCGTGGGCATCCCCGGCACCGGCATGGTGGGGCTGCCTGTAGCCGCCGCCCTGGGTGCGGTGTGCGGCAATTCCAGCCTGGGGCTGGAGGTGCTAAAAGGGCTTACGCCGGAGGCGGTGGCCCGCGCGAAAGAACTGGTGGCCAAAGGCTTTGTGCACATTTCCGTGGCCGACACGGAGCATTTGCTCTACGTAAAAGCCACGGTTACGGTGGACGATAACACGGTGGCCAGCGCAGAGGTGGACCCGCACGCCTACGCAGTCATCGAGGACGACCACGACCGCATTGTGGAAACCAGCTTCGCGGATAAAATCCTCATGAGCTCGGAATCGGCCGCCGGATTGCCGGCCGAAGCAAGCGAATCTCCCTACGACCTCACCGTCCAATCCATCTGGAACTTTGCCCGGGAGGCCCCCTACGAGGACATTGCCTTTATCCTGAAAGACCGCACGCTGAACCTGGCGCTGGCGGAGGAAGGCCTCCGCGGCAACTACGGCCTGCAAGTGGGCAAGGCCATCCGCGAGAACCAGAAAGAGGTGTTCGGGGACGATTTCATGAGCTACGCCATGGGCATGACCGCCGCGGCGTCGGATGCCCGTATGGCCGGCAGCACCCTCCCTGCCATGAGTAACAGCGGTAGCGGCAACCAGGGCATCACCGTAAGCATGCCCGTGATTGCCTATGCGCTTAAGTACAAGGTGGACGATGAAAAACTCTCCCGGGCGCTCATCCTGAGCAACCTGGTGGCCATCCACATCAAGCACTTCCTGGGTAAGCTGAGCGCCCTGTGCGGGTGCGTGGTGGCATCGACAGGCAGCGCCTGCGGCATCGTGTACCTGGAAGGCGGCGGCTACGAGCAGGTGTGCGCCGCCATCAAGAACATGGCCGGCAACATTACCGGCATGGTGTGCGACGGCGCCAAGGTGGGCTGCGCCATGAAAGTGGCCAGCGGCGTCTCCTGCGCGGTGCAATCGGCCGTGCTGGCCCTTCGCGGCACCTGCATCCCCTCCACGGACGGCATTATTGAGGACGATGTTGAAAAGACCATCCGTAACATTGGCACCATCGGCAGCGCCGGCATGAAGGCCACGGACCGGATGATCCTGGATATAATGTTATGCAAATGAAGAAGTTAGTACTTGCCTTTATGGCCGTTTTGGCTGCCGTTTTGGCTGCCGTTGCGCAGACTCCTAAGGAGATTGTGGACCGTATGGAAGCAACCATGAACGCGCACGAGAAAGAGGGGGTCATCATGACGGTGGACCTCAAACTCCTCATCGTGGGCACCACCACCAGCAAAAGCTACATGCTGGGGGGCAAGACCCGCGTGGAAATGAAGATGATGGGGGTTCAGATAATCACCTGGAGCGACGGGGAAAAGGACTGGACCTACATCTCCAAGGACAACACCCTTACCATCGAGAAGTCCAAGGGCGATGCCTCCGAGGCCGGCGACACGGAGATGTTCAGCGGCATCACCGACGGCTACGACGTCACCCTGAAAAAGGAAACGGCCGATGCCTGGTACTTCCTGTGCAAAAAGTCCAAGAGCAACAAGGAGAAGGACGATCCCAAAACCATCGACCTGGTTATTTCCAAGAAGAATTATTATCCGCTGAGCCTCAAAGCGTCCGTCTCCGGCATGACCATGACCATGCGTGAAATCAGTTTTGGCGTTACCGAGGCCGATGTCACCTGCGATCCGTCCAAGTTCCCCGGTGTCAAGATTATTCGCAAGTGAGAAAGTGGTGCCTGTGTATTGCCTGTCTGGGGGCCTTGCTGGTGGCTTGTAAGAAGACGCCGGTAGAGGTGCCCAAGCACCCTTATACGCAGGAGGAACTGGTCAAGGCCCACCTGGACGAGTCTTTTTCGGCCTTTATCACCGCGTTGGACCTGGATTCCACGGCGGTGAAGCGTCCGGAAAAGTTCGTCTGGGACAACAGCAGCGTGAGCCTGGACCTGCTGGGGGAGCACCCGGCCGTGGTGTATCGGCTCAAAAGGCACGGGGAGAGCATGCTGGTGGTGCGTTACTATTGGCGTCTTGGCGTGGTCAAAGCCTCCCTGTATGGGGGCATTGCCATCCAGGGCCCCATTCTGCCCCCGGACCTGCGCGTGTACGACCAAGGCAGCGAGGTGGCCAAACTGGAGATGGATACGGGGCTTGCCTGCCTGGTGTTCCGTTTCCCGGACGGGACGGCCTATGCGCTGAATTCCCTGCTGATTACGGATGCCCTTGTTGATTTTCTGATTAAAAATGTGCTGTCTACGGAATAGCATACTGGCTGTTGTGCTGGCCCTTTTGGGCCCGCTGGCCGTGGCGCAGGAGCGTGACACGGTGGCGCAGTTGTCGCTGGAAAAGTCGGTGATTACCGAGCGGCTGCAAAAGCCCGTAGCCATCAACAGCCGCGGGGTGAGCGGGGAAGTGAATGTGAGCAAGATTGCCGCCATTCCCTCTTTCATGGGCAATGCGGACCCCATCCGTTTTGTGCGCCTGCTTCCCATTGTGTCACTGAACACGGAGCTGGAGGGCGGCCTGTACATGCAGGGGAGCGACCATGCCCACACGCTCATTTCCCAGCACGGCGTCCCTATTTACGGGGTGACGCATCTGCTGGGCTTGTTCTCCGTGTTCAACACGTCGCACTTCTCCGGGATGCGCTATGCGACATCGGCCGGGAAAGAGGCGCGCATCGGCGGTGTCATTGACATGGAAATCCAGGACACCCTGACCCGGCGCGTGCGGGGCGATGTGTCTGTGGGGCTGCTGAACGCACAGGGGACGCTGATGATTCCCACCGGTTCCCGTTCCACCCTCACCGTGAGTGCCCGCCGGACGTATGTGAACCTGCTTTACGGGCGTTGGCTCAAGTTTCAGGACTATCCGCTCCATTACGGATTTACGGATGCCAATGTCACCTGGTTGTGGAAGCCTACCCCCAGGGATCGTATCTGGGTGGACGCCTTTGGTTCGCTGGACAATCTTTCCGCTCCCAGCGGTTTCATCCAGGAGTTCAACGCCAAGTGGTTCAATGCCATGGGCGCGGTTCACTGGAACCACTACTTCCCGGACGTAACCCTCAAACAAAGCGTTTACGGAACGGCTTTCGGGATGTATCCGCGCCTGTATGCCTTCAATATCCGCGGGCAGATGAACTCCTACATCCAGGACTATGGCTACCGGGGAGACGTGCTGTGGAAGGACTGGGAGTTTGGAGCGCATTTCTCCTACTACCGCGTCCAGCCGCAGAATCCGTATACGCAGGGGTATCAGAACGACGCCGCCAACAATGGCTCCGTCCCGGTCCAAAATGCGTTTGAGACCATTCTGAGCGCCTATTACTCCCGCAATCTGGGGTACTATTTGCAGGTGAAGGCCGGGTTAAGCGGCAGTTGGTACCTGAGCCCGGAAAAAAGGAGCTGGTGGGGCGTGAGCCCGGAGGTGAAGCTCATCGGCAACTTTATGGATGCCGGCAAGCTGGATTTCACCTATGCCATCAAACGGCAGAACCTGTTCAATCTGGGCTTTACGGACATTGGCCTGCCCTGTGAATTCTGGCTGATGGCCGGCGACGTCCAGGCGCCGCAGTGGGCGCACAACTTCTCCCTGGCGTACAACGTGAACTGGCTGGGAATCGATTTTTCGGCCGAGGTTTATTATAAGATTCTGCGAAACCAGCTGGAGTATACCGGGACGGTCATCGACCTGTTCAACGGCACGTATACGCTGGAAAGCAATACCCGCCGGGGAAGGGGACGGGCCTATGGCGTGAACCTGATGGCGCAAAAGACCATGGGGAAGTTTACCGGCTGGATCAGCTATGCGTTCTCCCGCAGCCTGCGCACCTTTGACGGCGATTTTGACGGTGCCGAATATCCCAGCAAGCACGAACGCCTGCACGAGCTGGATGTAGTGGCCACCTATGACTTTGGCAAGGTGGATGTGGGCGCCACCTTCGCGCTGGCTACAGGCACGCCTTATACCCGTCCGGAGGCCTTTTATGTGCTGGGAAGCCGGCTGGTGTGCGACTATGGCCCGTATAACGGGGCGCGGCTGCCCACCTACTACAAGCTGGACCTGTCGGTGAACTGGTATTTCCGGCGGACGCCCAAGGGCAAGACGGGCCTCAATTTCTCCTTGTACAATGCACTGGGCAGTAGGAATGCCCTGGGCTATGGCATCCATATCAAGAAAGACATGTCGGCCTATACCTTCGGACCCTTCACCCTGAGTCTTCGTTTCCTGCCTTCGCTCTCGTTTTTCCATACCTTCTAGCCATGAGAAAGTGTTATTTAGTCATATTAACCGTGCTGCTGCTTGCCTGTCAAAGGATGGAGACGCCCAGGAGCCCCATCCTGGTGGTGGAGGGCTGGATTGAGAGCGGCGGTGCGCCCATGGTGCTGCTGTCGGAGTCGGTCCCGGTACTGGAGAACCAGGAAATTTCGCCCCGCCAGCTGCTGGACAACGTGGCCAAATGGGCCAAGGTGACCGTGAGCGACGGCACCCGGACGGAAATCCTCACGGGCATGGCCAATCCGGACTATTTCCCGCCGTACGTATATACATCGGGCACGATGAAAGGCGAGGTAGGAAAGACCTATACGCTTACGGTGGAGTATAAGGATTACAAGGCGACGGCCACCACTACCATCCCCGCGCCGGTGTCCATCGACCGGGTGTTTGTGCGCGATGTCAAGGACAGCCTGGTTACCGCCGTTTGCGCCTTTACCGATCCGCCCGCTTCCGGGAACTGCTACAAGGTGTTTACCCGGACGGAAGACCGGGACAAGCACTACCATCCGTCGGCCCTGGCCATTGCCACCGACGAAACCCTGAACGGATATACGGAAATCTTTCTGTTCAGCACCCAGCGCCTGATGGACTACATCTTCAAATCCAATATCCGTCAGGGCGACAAGCTGTGGATTAAACTGTGCACCATGGACCGGAAGTCCTACGACTACTGGAGCAATTTTGAGGCAACGCTCACGGGCAATATGATCAACATGCCCAGCGCCCGCAGCGTCCTTGACAATATGGTGCAGGGCGCCTCCGGCTACTGGATTGGCTACGGCGTGGACAAGCCCAAGCTCCTGGATACTTCCAAGTCCGGCCCCGTTACACCGTGACGATTCCTTTGGCAACGGCGTGGGCCACGCATTCCACCATGCTGTCCAAGCCGAATTTTCCCTTGATGCGTTCCTTGTAGCTGTCTACGGTGTTGAGGGTGATTTCCAGGGCAGCGGCAATCTGGCCGTTGCTGTAACCCGATGTCGTGAGCTGCAGGACCTCCAGTTCGCGGGGCGTAAGTCCCTGGGGCTTCCGCGCTTCCAGTTTTTCTTTTCCGCCAAAGATGCGGGTGATTTTGTCGGCGTCAAGGGTCTCCCCAAAGAACAGGCATCGGCCCTGGGCCACGTCCATAATGGCCTGGACGATGGACTCCGGCACGGAATCCTTGGCAAGGTATGCACTGGCACCGGAGGTGATGGCCCTGAGGATGTACGCCGGGTTCTTGTAGTGGGACAGCACCAGCGTACGTACGGTGGGGAAGGCGTCCCGGATGATGCCCAGCAGCGTGAGGCCGTCGGTCTCTGCCTCCAGCGTGATGTCCACCACGGCAAGGGCGGTCTCCGGATGGGCGTTGAGGTATGCCACGGCGGCGCCCGGGGTGGAGACGGAGGCAATGGGGCCGATGGTTTTTTCTGCGTCCAGCGCCAGTTTGAGCCCCATCACAAAAACGGCGGAATCTTCGATGAGAAGGATAGGTATCATAGGTCGATGCTTGTTTCAAGGCCCCCGGAGGGGCGGTTTTGCAGGTGGAGGGTGGCACCCAGCTTGTCCACGAGTTCGCGGGTAATCACCAGCCCCAGGCCATGGCCCCAGGCGGTGGCGCCTTCCCGGAGTCCGGGGCCGTTGTCCAGGATGGTAATGGTACGGGTGAGATCCTTCGTCGCTCCGCTCCTCAGGATGACAGAAGTGGGCGAAGCCTTGAGGGCATTGTCCAGGAGGTTCCGAAGGACGGCGAGGAGCATGTTGCGGTCGGTGCGGACCGTCAGGTCCTCGGGAATATCGATCCGGATAACCGTCTGTCCCTGAACGCTTTCTACGGCCTCCTTGGCCAGGCTCAGGAGATTTTCTTCCCGCATTACCGGCTCCAGCATGCCTTTTTGGTTCAGCGACCACAGGAGCAGGTTCTCCAGCAGTGCGGAGGTATTTTGGGCCGATTGCGCGAGCTCTTCCAGGCCCTCCTGAAGCTGCGCGGGGCTCAGGTCCTGGCAGCGCTCCAGGAGCTGGCGGCTGAGCAGGGCGTTCCCCGAAACGGGGTTCCTCAGGTCGTGGGAGATGATGGAGAACAGGCGGTTGCGCATGTCCAGCTCCTTTTCCAGGAGGCGGCGCTCCCGCAGGCGGATGACAATCCACGCGGCGGCTACGAGCAGGCCCAGGTACAGCATCAGGAAGGGCCAGCGGAGCCAGAGCGGAGGCGGGACGCGGAGTGTGCGGACGGCGGTGGTGCCGTGCTCCCATCGGCCAAAAAGGTCGGCGCTTTGCTCCTGGAGGGTATAGCGCCCGGGGCGGAGGTTGTCCGGCAGGCCCGTAAAGCGTCCCTGGGTCCATTCGCCCTCATTGAGCCTGTAGCGGTGGCGGATCAGTTTTTCCAGCGGCAGGTTTCTCTGGGCCGACAAGGCCAGCAGGCTGTCCGGGTGGAACGCTACAGCGCCGGCGGCACCGCCAAAGGCCAGGGAGCCGTTCCGTAAACGGCAGGAGACATGCTCCCCGTAGATGTCCGAGGGGAAGCCCAGCGCTTGGGGCACCCGGCCCGTGCTGCCGTCGGTGTCAATAAAATACAGCCCGTCTTCCGTACCGGCCCAAAGGCGGCCTTTCTCATCGGCCTCCACCGACTGCACCAGCATGCCGGAGAGGAGAGATTGCCGGTCAGGGCCGGGCATGACGGGGTGGTCATGCCCGGCTCCGACCCCGTCATGCCCGGCTCCGACCGGGCATCTCCACAGGCCGCTGCGGGTGGCGGCCCAGACGCTGCCGTCCGGGGAGAGGCAAAGGTCCGTGACGTAGTCGTCCGGAATGCTTGAATTCCCTCGGAAGTATTTGGTTACCAGTCCGGTATCCTTGTCGATGACATTGATTCCGGCCTCCGTGGTGGCATAGACCAGATTTCCCTTTGCGTCCTCGATGAGGCGGCTACCCAGGCGGGAGCTCAGGTAAATGTTGGTGTCGGTTTGCGGGGAGGGATAGCGGAAGGGACTGAGCCAGCGGGGCGGCAGGCTGCAGCGGGCCTCCCGGTCCCATTCATTGAGGCCCACGCCTTCCCAGGTAACTATCCAGAATCGGCCCTGGCTGTCCTCCAAAAAGTCCGATATCCAGTTGGCGCCGTCCAGGTGCCGGGCTTCTACCTGCTCCTTGGGAAGCGGGCCGGTGAGGCGGTCTTTGTAAGCTTTGCGCCCGTCCTTCCACACCTCCCAGCCGGTGTTGTTCCACAGGCCCACGTACACGGTGCCTTCCCGGTCTTCGTAGAGGCTGGAGACGCGGTCATCGGCCCGGCCGATCCAAATTTTTCCGTTGTGGTCTTCCATAAGGGCCGTGACATTGTCCTCGGAGAGGGTGCGAACCTGCTGCAGGGCGGGGCAGAGGACGGAAAGGCCGTTGTCGCCGCCCGCCCAGAGGTTGCCCTGGCGGTCCTCGAAGAGGCAGAAGAGTTCACCGGAGGATATGCTGGAGGGGGTATCGGCCTGATGGCGGAACACCTGCGTATTTTCCGGATGGAGGGTGTCCACCATGCCCAGGCCGTAGGAGCCGGCGGCCCAGAGACGGCCTTTGCTGTCTGTCAGCAGCCTTGCATGGGCAATGGGTATGCGGCCCAGGGGGAGGGGGTGAAGGTCCTGGTAAGTATACAGGATGGAGGTGTGGTCTACAAAGGAGTAGAGTTTTCCGGCGCTTTCGGCATAGCTTCCGTTATTGAACATGCCTTCCCAGCGGGGGAGCGTGACGTGCGGATCCGTTTTGTCTGTGATATACTGGTTGTTGACCAGCCGGCCGGCTAGCCAGAGGCGCCCGTCCTTCGCCTCAAAAATCTGGAAATAAGGATAATCCCCTTCGTGGTCCCTTTTGTCGTAGCGGCAGCGGGCTTCTTCCCGGACGCCGTTCTGGTAGGACAACTTCAGCAGCAGCGAGTCTCCCACCGTGGCCCAGACACAGCCCTCGGCATCCGCGTACATGGCCCGTACCGGCCCGCCGAAAGATTGCCGGTCGGAGCCGGCACTGACGGTGCCGTGCCCGACCGCTCCGTCATGCCCGACCTGATCGGGCATCTCCTTCACTACCGCGATCCCTTCTGCCATCCCCACCCACAGGCGGTTCCCCGTGTCCACGGCCAGGGCGTTCACCCGACCGTACTCCTTCCAGCTTCTGAAACGCACCCCGTCAAAACTGGCCAGGCCATTCCGGGTTCCCACCCACAGGACGCCATCGGCATCCTGTGTAATGGCATAGACCGTATTGGACGGCAATCCGTCGGCCGCGCTGTAGTTCACAAAGCGGGGCGCTGGGGAATTCTGGGCGAAGAGGGTCCAACCCGGCAGAACCAGGGCCAACCACAATATGACGGCAAGACGGCGCATAGTGACACAAAGATACCATTTCCTCCCGAAAAAACCTTGCGAATCGGTTCCACCGTGGCGGAATCCACCACAAGACATCCCCCCCCTCTGCTTAAAGCACACCCATCCCTTCCAGAACCACTTCCAGGGCCGCCCCCTGTGCTTTAAGCACCCCTCTCACACCCCGTTAAAGCACACCCATCCCTTCCAGAACCACTTCCAAGACCGCACCCTGTGCTTTAGCCACCCCTCTCACACCCCGTTAAAGCACACTGCCCCCAGCCAGAACACTCTCTAGTGCTATCTCCTGTGCTTTAATCGTTCCTGTGGCAGAATGCCGTGGTCGCTAATTAATTGAGCCACAGTGACTTCCAGTATAATCCTCGTTCAGGTTTTGAACGAGGATTATTATATAACCATCTATCAGTCAATATGTTAGTTGTCACGAAGCCCACCTTACACCCTGTGACAGTTAAGTGATTGATTATTACCCACTTACATAACAATCCTCGTTCATTTTTTGAACGAGGATTGTTATATAAAAAACTGTGTGTCAACAGATTAACGATCACGCAGAAAAGCCGACGGAGGGGCAGCCGAAAGACAGGGCCAATGGTCGCTGGTGCAACAGCCTGCCGGCGGGCGGGGCTAGTCCAGCATGCTGCCGTCGGCGGGGTCCAGGTGGTGCCAGGAGCCGTCTTCCAGCTGGATGTACAGGCTGGGTTCTTCCTTGAACTTCCAATCCTTCAGGTCGTTGTACAGGCGTTCTCCCTCTAAGTTAAAGATGGAATAACCTTCTTTATCTTTGGGGTGGAATGCACCAAGTATGAGCTTATGGCCGGGGATAACCCTGAAAATAGTGTAACGGGCTTCCCAGAGGTAGGCCACATCGAGCGCATCGCCCGAGACCACTACAGGGACAAGTTTATCATCTTCTATTCTGAATACGCCGGCTCCCCGGATGAGCCATTTTTGCTTGGGATTCTCCACTCCCTTGTCATATCGGTAGCCGTTCCCTACAACCACCAGTCCCTGCGCCTCCGGGACATAGTCTTCTCCCTGGATAAAATCTACGTCAGTATTGGGAAGGAAGACCAGTGAACCTTCCTTGTTCTTGAGCTTGGGAGCGGTAACCCAGACACCGGTAGCATTGTCCCAGATAGCCGATACAACTGCCTCACTGGTCCATTTGTCTTTGGTCAGTTTGATTTCATAATTGCCGTACTTTTTCCCCAGGTTTTCATTTTTCATCTGGGCAAACGCGGGAACCGAAACGAGCACGGCCAGCAAAAGAATAGCTAAACGTTTCATAATCAATAGGTTTTTGGCAAAATGGGCCGAAGGTTCAGTTTTTTGTACAAATTATAAGACCGGATATAGTGACGATACTTCTCCGTGGTGCTTTGGGTCATCTGGAGAAAAATGATGTAGTTGTTCTCCAAATAATATTTCTCGGGATCGCGCGTCGAGGACCAGATAGCGCCGCTTTCGCCATCGCGGGCCAGCTCTCCGTCGCTGAAGACAGCGCCTCCAAACGGGAGGAAAATGGCGTTCCCGTTGGGGCCGATCACCTTATATCCTTTCACGCCGTCGCAGGTGGTAAGCTCCCAGGAGCATTTCAGGACCAGTTCTTCCATTTCCTTGTAGGACGGTGTGCGCCAGCCCCCACCCCAAGGCACCTCGAACCCGAAGGGGACGTAATCGCCATATGCCTGGGGGGCATCAGCCCCGACATTCCGGTCCGCCCAAAATACACTGAGGCCGATATCTACCGCTCGCGTATCTTCGATGCGGAGCGTCGGAGCAGGAACCCCTGATGGCGGGTCGGCAGCCGGGATATCGATCTTCTTGCCGTCTTCTCCCGCCCAGAAAAGCCCGGAGTCTCTTTGAATAAGGACCACCACTTGATCGCCAACGTACCCAAGATTCAGGATCCGGCCATCACTGCCCACAAAGATCAAGGGGTCCACAACATAGCAGAAACTGCCCAGCTTGGGGTCCGTCTCCGGCCCTTTCACCTCCTGAAGGGCCAATACCCCGGAGATGGCGTCATCGACACGGATTTCCAGATAATTGGCGCCGGCGCCCGGCAGCCAGCGCATCCCGCTGGCCTCCACGGGGACCAAGGCAAGGGAAAAATGGCACTGCCCCGCTGCGTCTATTTCGGAATAGGCAATGCCCATCCCGCCCGCCTCCGAGCGGAAAATCTGGTATCCGTTTCCGCGCGCCAGGGTGCTCAGGTCCAGTTTATAGGCCCGGAGAAGATCGGACCAGGTATCGGCGGCACAAACCAGCTGTGCGCCAAGCACCATCAGAACAATCAGGAAGCACTTTTTCATAGCCTGGTAACATTTAGAACGCGGTAGCGGGCGCTGTTGTCTGTATACACGCCAAGGCTGTTATTGTAAATACTTGGCTCATTGATTCTTGCCGGGGGCATATGGACCACCTTATGTTCTCGCCGGGTTGCGCCGTCCTTTCCGTATTTGACCTCATATTCCACCCGGATGGAGATTTCCTTATTGGAAGGGTTCGTAAAGCGGAACTCGTTGAACCAGCCCTCCTCCCCCGGGATGGCGCCGAACGCAAAAAACTTGCTTTCCTGCACCGTTCCTTCCAGGGTCCCGTCCGGGAGTTTGTTCCATATCGTATCCCTGTAAACAGGATAGTCCAGCGTAATATGCTGCGGGATATTGTTGGGGATCACCATTCTGGGAATGACTGTGCCGGAGGGACTCTCCGCCAGGGGCTGGATATCCTTCAGTTTGTAGTGGCTGGTGCGGGTGTAGCGCTGGGCGTTTTCCCGGCTTTTCTTGGACTGGGTATTCCACTTTTTGAGCTTGCGGGCATACGCCTTTTGCGCCTTGGAAGGGCGTGGCGGGCGGTATTTCGGCGTACGGCCCCCGGGTTTTTTGAATTTACTCTTGGCATCCCTGATGGCATCCGCTCCGGTGGTTCCGGAGTTGGAGTAAGAGCTGCTGGAGGAGGTGCTGTAACTACCTGAGCTATACGAAGGACGACTGATGCTTTGGCCACTCATTTCCTCCAGTTGGCCAATCGCCGTGCTTGAATGAAAGCCCGTGTCAAACAAATCGGTATTCACCTGCGCCAAGCCCGCCAGGGGCAGCAGCAGGCATACCAGTAGGGTCCATCGTTTCATCGTCCGAATTCAAATCCTATTCTAAATGATACAAACCAGTCGTTCTTTATCTTGACATCGGCTTTTGCGCAGCGGTCAAGAAAGCCATGATCGGCGGTCAAGGTAAAACTCCACTTTCCTTTAATAACATAGATGCCCAGGCCAGCAACGAGGTTCAGCGGCCGATACCCGTAATCCTGCTTTATAAAGGAGAAAGTGCGGTCGCTGCCGTTGTGGGAAAAAATGCACCAGTCCAGCCTGGGGCCCGCGTACACGCCTACATAATCGAGGAACCGCAAGGCCCCCATGTCCGCTGTAGAAATGATGAAATTGAGATTCAGCGGCACGGTGATGTATTCTTCATTGAAGATTTCTCCGGCAGGAAGGCCAGAAACCGGATGGATGCGTGCCGCAGGAAACGGCATGAATTGATGCCTCCACTCCGCCCCGAAGTCCAAGTCCAGATAATAGGACAGATCGACACTCCAGCGGGCATAGACCAGCGGACCGTGCGCGATATAGCTTTGCTTCCCCATGGCATCCCAGCGCGTTGTTCCGCCCACAAGATATCCCGCGCCCACCCTTCCGCGTGCCGATGCGGTGGCAGCGCATACACACAGAAGCAGAAGTCCGGAAAAAATAACCTTTCTCATCAGTCTTAGTGTTTTCTGCAAAGGTAAGCCTTCCGCAACACTCTTTTGTAGCGGATTCCGCCACAAGACTATCGGAGCAAGAGCGTACCTTTGCGAAAAACACTGAACCTATGAAAAAGATTCTGCTCTCTTTTCTCGCTCTGCTAACCACAGTCAGCGTTCTTGCCCAGGCGGGGCTCACCCAGGGAGAGGCGTATGTGAATCCCACGTCCACCCCGCAGCAGGCCAAAAAGTACTGCCCGCACTGCGGCATCACCAAGGGCAATATCACCTATCCCTGGCAGCACGAGTCCTGGTGCCCGTACTACAGGAGCCAAAGCTCCGGCAGCAGTTCCTCCTCGTCGTCGTCCGTTTCCTCTTCGCTAACCGGTGCGGCCATTGGGGCCGGCGCCGCGGTGCTGGGGAGCGCTATCTCCAGCCTCATTACCAGCGCCCTGGACCACAGCCACGGAGACAACAATTATTACCAGAACGACGCCTTCGGCGGCCAAATCTCCTTCAAGACAGATTATTACAGCGACGACGACCACACCTGCGTGGTGCTGACGGACCCCAAGACGGGCAAGAAGGGCATCTGGCACAATGCCTATGTTTTCAACCATAAGAATGACCCGCAGCCCACTTCCGGCTTCTGGATCCTCCAACCCGTATTCGACCAGATCTATATGGGCCTTCAGATGAGCAAGGCCTACGCTATTACCCTCCAAAAGGTGACCAAGAAAGGCAAGGTGCAGCCCGAATGGGTGGTCTATGAGTTCGGCTTGGGCAACATGTGCTACAGGGGCCACGCCACGGTGATTTCTCCCTTCACGGCATCCGATGTGGAATTCTCCTTCAAGTCCGGCAAAATCATGCTGCAGAAGGACAACGTCTGGAGCCTGTACAAGGTGGACCGGGCGGACCCGAAGGAAATCAAAAAGCACCCCATCATGCTAAAGCCGCTGACAACCGCGCAGTATGACAGCATCCAGTTCTATAACAACCAGAACATTGTATGGCAGGCGGGCCACGCCGGCATTATCGACGACAACGGCAAGGAACTCATTCCCGTGAAATACAAGGATGTGGGCACCATCATCGGCAAGAACAAATGGGCCTGGGCTGTGGCCGATGACGGCAACGCCGGCCTGGTGAACACCAAGGGACAAGTGATTCTGCCCTTTGATAACGCCAGTATCCACGTGGACGAATACGGCGTATCGGCCCGTCGGGACGGAGAGGACAAGTACTATGTGCTCCTGGACGACGGCACCAAAACCCCGGCCATCTATGACGATGTCACCTTCACCAAAGATGGTTATGTGTACTGTGTGGACGGCCTGTACGGCTTTGCCACGCCCAAGGGAAAGAAGGTGCTGGACCCGCAGTTCGAGAGCATCCTGCTGGTGAATTACGACCCGGACCTGGGGGCCACCAATAACCCGTACGTGGGCAAAAAAGTCCTGTATGTGAAGAAAAACGGCCTCTGGGGCGTGGCGCACCTGGGGAACGGTAGTTACATCATAGAACCGCTCATCCTGGACAAAGACAAGGTGATGACCTACCTTGGGAAGTCGCTGCAATGGACAGACTATTATATGGCAGAAAGGAACTGGCGGGATCATTACCAGCACAACAAGGATGAATTCGAGACGGAGGCACAGTTCCAGGCCCGGAAGGCGGATCCCGCTGCCAATGAGGCCTACGTGAACAAGAAGATGGCCGATTTCCCCGCCACCTTCCTCAAGGGCCAAATCAAACTGACGGTGAACAACAACGGCGCCATTGACATCACCTGGCACAACTATGACGCCGAAAAGGGCGCGTTCCCGTTCTCCAGTAACCTGTCGGCCATTCCCATCTATTATCTGCCCGTGCCCATTGCGGACGGCCCGGCCTTCCGCCAGGCGCTCTCCGACATCCGTACCAAGGATATGATCCAGTCGGCCAGCTTTATGGTTTATCAGCACTTTGCGCAGATTGCCGAGATGGATATTACCCTGCCTTCCGGCAAGGTCTATCATTATGTAAACCCGGGCTTGGCAGGCTATACCGGCCCCATTGTTAAATACTCAGATTTGTATTGATTATGAAACGTTTAGCTATTCTTGCGCTGGCAGCGCTCCTACTTGTTCCCGTTTCCGTGAACGCCCAGCGGAAAAACGAAAACCTGGGGAAAAAGTATGGCCCCTATGAAGTGAAAATCGGCAAGGGGAAATACATGAAAGATGCGCCCGTTACGGCCATCTGGAACAACGAGACCAAGGTGTGGGTTACCTCTCCCATCATCGACAAAAAGAACGGCGCTATGTTCTTCCTGCCCACTACCGATGTGGAGTTCATCGAGGGAGATGATTATCCTGCCGAAGCTCAGGGGCTGGTGAACATTGACTGGGCCTTCTGCTGGGCAAAGGGCCTGGAGAATCCCAAGCAAAAGTGGCTCTGCAACGGAGAGTGCGGCGTGTACAGGATTGTAGATGACAAACTGGTTCCCATCATCGAGTCCGGAAACTCACTGGAACGGGCCTATGCCTGGGAGGCCCGGTACGGCTTTTTCAAATTTGTCCCTGGTCATGCCCTCATCATCGGCGTTTTCCGTGAAAAGGACAAAAAAGCCTACTCCGTTTTTAACCTGGATGGTGAGCGTCTGTACAACGACCTGAAGGATTGGAAGTTCAAGGAAGAACCCAGCCTGTACATCCAACTGGAAGACGGCTCCTGGCATCACCTGGACCCTGCCGACGGCTCCCTGGTGGACTAAGCCTCGCTCGTCCTTAAAAAGGGCCCAAAACAAGGACGAGAAATCGATATTTATAAAAACGAAATGCATATGAAAAAGATTATTGCACTTGTAATGGTATTGGCAGGGCTTGCCCTGCTCACCGGTATGGTCTCGGGCGACCGGGATTGCTCCCGCTGCGGCGGCACGGGAAAGATTGCTGACAATTGCTCCTTCTGCAGCGGACGTGGCTGGAGGGACTGTTCTCTTTGCAACGGACATAAGAGTCTGCGCTGCACGGTGTGCGGCGGGGAAGGGAGCTATGTCTGCCCCCAATGCCACGGACGGAATGACGAATGCCGATACTGTGGCGGCAACGGCACCATTAAATGCGACCGCTGTTCCGGGACCGGTTCCATCAATTGCACCAGTTGCGGTGGCGCCGGCAACCAGCCCTGCAGCCAGTGTGGCCAGACAGGTATCAAAGAGTGGAACTGCCCCGACTGTCGCGGAACGGGCAAAGTAAATGATTAAGCATATGAAAAAGTTAACGATTATTCTTGCCATGCTGGTGTTTGGTGCGGCATGGGTCGGTGCCCAGGAGGCGCCCAAGGCGGTGGACCTGGGGCTGAGCGTACAGTGGGGCGATGTAGATATAGCCCCGGAAGTGGACATCCCTGAAGGGTGGAGAATGCCCACGCTGGCGGAAATCAAGGAGCTCCGTGAAAACTGCACACAGTCCGCCCTGGACAAAGACGGGGAAGAGTGGGTGGTCTTTACCGGGAAAAATGGCAACAGCGTGTGCTTCCTTTATCCCATTGGCAGCCGCTCGGCAAGGGAATTCGGCATAGCGGGTTCGGATGGCTGCTATCTCAAAGTGATTATCCTGAACCCCCTGTTAAAGGCCCCCAATCGGGATGGTTATTACACCTGGGAGGAACTGGGCGAGACCAGCCTGGGCCAAAGAAGGTACCCTGTACGTTTAGTCAAAGAATAGCCCTATGAAACGCTTGCTTTATCTGCTTCCCCTTGCCTTGCTGCTCCTTGCCGGCTGCAAGGAAAAAGGCAGTTTCTCCAATGTGGAAATTGGCGAATCCTGGCTTTGCCGCTTGGTCTTTGAGGACGAGAGCTTCAAGGACTATGTCGTGACGGCAGACGTCCTGTATGCCGGAGAGGATACATCGTCCCGCTATAAGATGGTCTTCTACATGCCGGAAGGCTGGGACAACAGCTACCCGATTTTCCTGGACCGGTATGTTCCCTGTGATAGGCCCGCCTGGCAGGCCTATCAAGGAATGCCTGTGGCCGAGGACGCTTTGAAAGAAGGCAATATGATCGTGGTCCTGGTGGCCTACAGCGAATGGACTGCCATTCCGGATATTCTCCTGGCCGAGCACTTCCTCAAGGAGCACGATGCCGACCTGCCGGGAGACAGCAGGAACATTCTCACCGCTGCTGATTTTGATTTCGAGACAGCCGCTTATTACGATTTCGAATGAGACGCTATTTATTCCTTCTGACGCTGCTGCTGGGCTGGTCTGCCGGTGCGCAGTCCCCGGAAGAGCTGTACGAGGAATACATTACCCCGGAGACGCGGGCTGTCCTGGAGCGCTTTGAGCAGGCGGAGCGGGAAGTCCAGGCGGCCGAGGCGGCTGCCAGAGCCCGTAAGACGCTCATGCTGGCCGTGGCGGTGCTTATCGGCCTGATTCCGGTTGTGGTGACAGGGCGAAGGGTCCTTCGGGAAAAGACATGGAAGGACAACCCTGGCGGCACAGCCTTGGCGCTGGGAGCGTCCCTGGCCGGTGGACTGGTCCTCTTCGGCCTCAATTACGGCGTCCTGTACCTGAAGCTCAAATACGGCGACGGCTTTAATACCACCCTGGCCTTTTTGATAGTGGCGGCGCTCATTGCCGGCAGCATCTATATGCTTCGAAAAAAAGGAGACAGTTGATTCGGTCCGCCCATTAGGGCGGTCTTTGTTTTCTGCCAGTTTTTTTATACCTTTGACAAATCCGCTTTGTCAAAGCGGGGGTTTGTAACTTACCTAAGGTATGAAAAAACGTAAACTTCTAGGCTTTCTAATAGGGTTGTTTGCCGTAGCAGTGCCGGCCATGGCCGTGTTTACGGGCATGGATCTGGATGCAACGCTGTCCAACCTGCGCCGGGAACTGTATCACGACTATCGGCAGATGGGAAAGACCCAGGCGCGGATGGAAAGCAAGTACGCCGTCCAGCGCAAGCGCATGGTGGGCATCGTCAAAAAGTGCAACGACCTGTCCCTGATGCTGTATTCCCAGAAGCAGGACTACACCTTCGACGTCAGCTATGCCCTGGAAAAGGTGTCCCAGGAATTCCGGGACTTCAACAAAACCCGCACCCCGTACGACCGCATTGTGGCCACCCTGGACGTGGAGATAGACCGGTATGCCCGCCTGATTGAGTCCCTGCGCCGCCTTCCTCCGGAGCTGAGGGACCTGGAAGTGGTCCCGGACAGCCTGGCCTACCACAACGACTCCCTGGATGTGCATCTGATGCGCAACGAGAGCCTCCTGCAGCAGGAGCTCCAGGAGCAGGTGGATGCCATTATCGCCCTGAACGAGCAATTGGCGCTGGAAGATCCGGACAACCTGGGAGAGGTGACCCTGGAGCAGGAACAGCAGGCGCTCTCAGAAGTAAAAGAGACGATAGAGGCTAAGGAAAAAGGGACGACCCCTGCGTTTATCCTGAGCGAGACCGGCCAGGCCGACCGCGATTCCTGTATCCTGTATGCCTCGGAGCTTCTGAAGATGTATGCCCAGACGCGGGAACAGGTGATGGCGGACAGCACCCATTACCGGGAAGCCCGCCTGCGGATGGATGAATCCTATGCCTACGCCAGGAACTATTACAGTCTGCTGCAAAACAAGGTGTTTGTAGAAGGGCAAACGCCCTGGAAAACCGTTCTGGAGAATCCCGGGTATTATTGGCAGGAGGCCCGGAGAGCCATGGGAGAAAAATTCTCTTTCTCCTTCCTCAAGAGCGCGTTCGTAGATGAGGAACTGGGATATACTGCAGAAGAAATTTCCAATGACAATCAGCTGGTTAACTCGGCAAAAATCTTCTGGCTGGTCATTTATCTGCTGGCCTTCCTGGCCCTGTGGGGCCTTGCCGCCCTCATGCTGCTGCCGCTCTATCGCTTTGTAAAGCCGGTGAAGGAGCGGGTGGCCAAGGAGCAGAAGAGTTACCTGGCCTTGCTGCTTGCCTGTATCCTCTTTATGGCGCTCAGCTTCGAGAGTACGGATGACGATATGATCCGCAAGGGAATCAGCATCATGCACACGTTCCTGTGGCTCTTGATGGCCATCACCACGGCCCTTCTCATCCGCCTGGATCCTCCCAAGCTTAAAAACAGCATGCGCATCTATCTGCCCACCATTTTCACGGCGTTGTTCGTGATTACCTGCCGGATGCTGTTTGTGCCCAATGCCTTCCTGAATTTCTTCCTGCCGCCAATCCTCCTGGTAATGGTGCTGTGGCAGCTGGCTGTCAATTTGCTCCGGGGCGGAAAAGCGGACCGGACCGATACCATCATCGGCTGGATCTCCCTGGGCATTACCACCATTGCTACCGTTTGTGGCTGGACAGGCTACGTGTTCCTTTCGCTCATCATCCTGGTATGGTGGTACTTCCAGCTGGCGTTTGTGCTGGCCATCGCATCCGTCTGGCACCTGACGCTCTGGTATAAGGAAGGTCGTCTGGATAAGCGCCTGGAGGAGTATAAAGCCCGGATTACCTATGTGTCCGGCTCGGCCCGGGAACAGCTGATGTTCTCCGCCACCTGGTTCTACGACCTGGTTAAGGAAGTGATTTTCCCGCTGCTGGCCCTGGGCTCCATTCCTACCTGCCTGTATTGGGCGCTGGACATCTTTGAATTCAACGACCTGTACCGGACCCTGTTCGAAGAGCCGTTCTTCCGCCAGGGAGAGATGCGCGTTTCCATGTACAGCGTGCTGTTCCTCACGGAAATGTTCTTTGTGTTCCGTTATGTGAACAAGGCCGTCCATACCATCTGGCAAAGCTTCCAGTACCGCCGTTTCCTGCGCAAGTACAACCGGAAAACCATCCGCAGCAATGAGATTAACCTCTCGCTGGGGAACAGCCTCATCAGCGTGTTTGTCTGGTTCGTATATACAGACCTGTTCATCATTACGCTCAACATCCCTACCGGCTCGCTGGGCCTCATCGCCGGCGGTTTGTCGGCCGGTATCGGTCTGGCCCTCAAGGATATCCTGAACAACTTCATTTACGGTATCCAGCTCATGGGCGGCCGCCTGCGGGTAGGGGACTGGATCGAGTGCGACGGCGTTCGCGGCAAGGTGACGGACATCAACTACCAGACCACCCTGGTGGAAACCATCAACGGCACCCAGGTGGCCTTCCTGAACTCTTCGCTGTTTGGCAAGAACTTCACCAACCTTACGCGGAACAACGCATACGAGTACACCAAGGTGACGGTGGGTGTGGCCTATGGAACTGATTTCCAGCGGGTGCGGGAACTTCTGGAAAGTGGCCTGGAGGCCCTGAAGACCAAAGACCGGTACGGCCGCGACGTAGTGGATCCCGCCTACGGCATTTACATCCGCTTTGGCGACTTTGCGGACAGCGCCGTGGAGGTGGCCGTGAAGGCGTTCGTGCTGGTGCCGGAGCGCATCGGCTATGTGGACCGGTGCAAAGAACTGGTCTACAAGCTCCTGAAAGAGGGCGGCATCACCATCCCGTTCCCGCAGTGCGATGTACATATGATTAAAGACGACGACAAATAAAATCAACAATTTAATTGTAAGTTAGTATGAAAAAGTTATTCTATCTTATTCTGGCCGTTGTGCTCATGGCCGCTTGTAACCGGACTCCCGTGCCGGTGGAGCCCAAAGACGGAGGTGATTCTGAAGAAACCGCCGATGCCGGCATCAGAAGCTATTTCCGTGGCTCCGCCTATCAAGGCGACATCTCCGCCATGGACGATGACCTGGAAGATGCCATCAAAGATTTCTTCCCGCTGGGCGCCGGCATGGGTGAAGCCCAGATACTGTTTGTCGGTGAAAATGACATTAAGGCCAAATCTCCGGCCCTGTTGAGGGCCATCGCCAACGATGCTTTCATTGTGTTCCCTGCCTATGAAGGCGTTTCTGAGGATTTTGCGCAGATGGGCGTAGACCTGGATATTGCAACCATTGAGGGAGATGAATATGCCCCGTTGTTCTACTGCTATTGTGGCTTGGGCCAGGGCTTTACCTACACCATGTGGGCCTCGGAGGCAGATATGCTGGAGCCGGAAGATGATGGTACGAGCTCCTGGACCGAGGCAGAGTGGAACAAGCTGGTGGAGGCCAACAAGCAATATGCAGACGAAGATGGCGCCCTGGATGAATTAGAGGATGACGACCTGAATTACTTTGAATCCCGGATGTCTGCCTTTGTCGGATGGCTGGAAGATGTTATGCAGGAGCAAATGGAGACCAAGTCGACCTATGCTACAGAGATTAAAGGCAAACTGGAGAATCTGGGTAAGCGTTATACGCAATCCTTCACTTACAGCCTGAATGAAAAGATTGACAAGGGTACCCTCTGCGACCCGGACTATCTGAATGCATCCTCTTCCCTGGATGTGGATATCCGCGTTTTCCCTGTTTACAAGCAAAGCTCCAATGGCGACCAATCCGGAGACTACTACATCATTGTCTCCAAGGTTATTCCGCACAACCAGGAAATGTGGCAGCCCAGGGCTAATTATCATGGCGCTTGCTGTAACCGTTTGTACGGCTTCTGGTTCGAGGAGATGAATGTGGCCACCAGCCTGTTAAACCGCGATGGAAGCAGCATCAGCGAGATTGACTACTTTGAACGTCCGATTCCTGAGAATAAGAATCAGTCCAAACAGTATTCCAATGGAAAGAGCATTTCGCTGGGCGGCTCGTTGAATGCCGGAGTCGGCGATGTCGCCGGACTCAGCGCAGGTGCCGGTTTTAGTGTTGGCGCTACCTGGAGCAGCTCCACCAGCTATGAGCTCAGCACCATCGAGTACACGGCCAACTCTTCCTCGCCTTCCACCGTCAAATATCGTTATTACACCAACAACATTAAGCTGAAGGATGACTGGGACAATCAGACTAAGATTAATGAGAACTTCCCGACGACAGCCAGAAGCGACTTCTATGCCAATTCCAACTGGACCTGGCACGTGGGTTCCGTCAAGGACAACGACACCAGCACCAAGTTCAAGCTCAGGACCAAGATTGATATCACCTTCGCTTCCTGGTATCACTGGCGTGCAGCTTCGGAATACGACTCCAACAAGAAGACGTACAAGAAAGACTTGCCTGCCGTGGAGTGGACTGTGGGTGCTCCCAGCCGCGTGTCCTGGGGTATCATCGCCCTCAAGAATGCCTCCAATTACGAGATGTCGCATGTGATGGTTTATGACCAGAACAACAAGGTGGTGGACGTCCTTTCCAACTCTTTCAGCAAGGATCAGGTGGCCAAGGTTTCCCTCCCCGTTGGCAAATATAGTGTCAAGTTCGACCTCATTGACGGCAATTCGCAGCGGAAGTTCGGTTCCTACGTTTACAACAATGTGACGGTGCATCAGGGTGCCGACGAAAAGTCGGCCTCTGTGGAAATTTCCACGATTGACGCTGTTAAACAATAATCTTTACCTATGCGGAAAGGACTGGGGAACCGGCCCTTTCCGCGAATTTCACTATGGAGCTCAGATTTAAAGACAAAGGAACCATCTTTAACGTGGCGGTGACCATCTTCGCCGCGGTTGTGTCCGTGGGGATGATGCTCTACGGCGTGTGGCACTTCGGCCTGCAGGAAACCTGGCCGGAACTGGTACTCAATGTATTCTACATTGCCTGCCTGGTGATGATGTGGATGTACTTTTTCAACTACAAAATCACTTCGCAGCAGTTTAACTACTGGTGCTCCGTGTGTGTGGGCATAACGGTGCTGCTGAGGGATATCCTGTTTGCACCCCAGCTGCCGTTTTACAGTCTCCGGCTTGCCTGCCTCACCCTGTCGGTGGCCATGCTGGTCCTGCTCACGTACTTCTATGCCCGCAAGGACTGGGAAACCTACTCCAAGAGCAATCTGTGGCTGATATGCATCATCGATATCCTTATCGCCACGCTGTATAACATTGATATTTTCCTGGAGCCTGCAGACGAAACCAGTACCTACATGATGGTGGAAATCTGGATTCGGCCCACCATTACCTACGGCTTGGTGGCCTGCTTTGTGAAAGGAAAGAAAGAAGAATGAACTTAATATAACGACACGATGACATGGAATTAGCTGAAATCAGAGAGGCCCTGAAAGCCATGTATGGCGGGGAGAACCATCCCATCACCGACGGAAATTATGACAAATCGCTTGCTGTCAA
>ONII01000023.1 GCA_900317845.1 uncultured Bacteroidales bacterium | reverse complement strand
TAGTTTCCTTAAGAAACTGACGCTCGTTTAAATTAGAAATTGTATGTTACAACTTCCGGTACTTGCTTGTACTTCCTTTCAGTCTTTTCAATGATCTTTCGTAAAAAATCCCGCTCACTTGCGAAGCGGGAATGCAAAGGTACGACCTTTTTTTGAATTGGCAAATTTTTTTCAACTTTTTTTCAAAAATTTTTCTTCGCATTATTTTGCTATATTTGTAAAAAATTATTGCTCAATGGAAAAGACCATTTACTTTGCCGGCGGCTGCTTTTGGGGCACGCAGCACTTCTTCAAACAGGTGGACGGCGTAAAGGATGCCATCTGCGGCTACGCCAACGGAAACACGCAAAACCCTAAATATGAGGAAGTTTACACAGACACCACCGGCTTTGCGGAAACTGTAAAAGTGACCTACAACCCTGCCAGAATCGGCCTGGAGGAGCTCACCAGCCTGTTTTTTTGCATTATCGACCCACTTACCCTAAACCGGCAGGGACACGATGAAGGCACCCGCTACCGCACGGGCATTTATTATACGGATCCTTCCGAGCGCGCTATCCTTCATAACGTATACGCGCGCGAAGAAGCCAAGGCCGGCGTGCCGCTGGTAGTGGAACTGGAACCGCTCTGGAACTTTTTCCCGGCGGAGGAACGCCACCAGGACTACCTGGACAAAAACCCGGACGGGTACTGCCACCTCCCCTTCAAGGCTTTCCGCTATGTAAAGCTGTACCAGGACATCCGGCTCATCCTCGCCGATGAACCGGACCCCATCGCCCGCATGGCCCAAACGGCTGCGCTCATCCAGGAGCGGATGCACTTCTTCTGGACCGGCTACTACCGCGTGCAGGGGCAGCAGCTGGTACTGGGACCGTTCCAGGGGCCGTCGGCCTGCATGCGTATCGGCTATGGGAAGGGCGTGTGCGGCACCGCATGGAAGGAAAACCGCACGCTGGTGGTGCCGGACGTAGAAGAATTTCCGGGGCACATTGCCTGCAGCAGCCTGTCCCGCTCGGAGATTGTGGTGCCGGTACGCGAAAACGGCACCGTTACCGCCGTTTTGGATATCGACAGCACGGAACCAGCCACTTTTGACGCAACAGATGCACTTTGGCTGGAAAAAATCGTAGAAATCGGCAAATAAACACTATCTTTGCTTGTTATGAAAAAAATGATTCTTACCGCCTTTGCCTGCCTTGCGCTCGCCATTGCAGCCCAAGCCCAGGAAACCCCCACTTGGATTCGCCGCAACGCCATCTCCCCGGATGGCAAAACCCTGGCATTCAGTTATAAAGGAGACATTTTCACCGTCCCCACAGCCGGTGGTGAGGCCCGCCAGATCACCTCCAACCGGGCCTATGAAACCGACCCTTTCTGGACGGCAGACGGCCAAAAGCTTGTGTTCTCCAGCTGGCGGGAAGGCAGTAAGGACCTGTATATGAGCGGGAAAGAGGGTGGCGTACCCACACGCCTCACTACCCTCCCCGGCAACGAGACTCCCCTGGCCGTCACCGCCGACGGCACCATCTACTTTACCTGGCAGGACTCCAACCTCATGAGCCCCGGCTTTGACGGCTTCCCCGGAGACCCGGCCCTGTACAAGACCAACCTGGAGGGTAAGGCGCCGGAGCTGGTGACCTCCCTCACCCTCTCGGCCATGAGCGTAAATGCCCGGGGCGATATCCTGTACGAGGACTGGAAGGGCTACGAGGATCCGCTCCGCAAGCACCACACTTCCTCCGTCACGCGCGACATCTGGCTGTGCAAGCCCGCCAAGCCCGGTACCATCGACGCAAACGCCTCATTCAGAATGATTTCCACGTTTAAAGGCGAGGATCGCAACCCCGTTTTCGGGGCCGACGGAGACACCTTCTACTTCCTGAGCGAGCAAGACGGCAAAACGTCCAACATCTTCTGCAGCAGCGTCTCGCACCCGGAAAACCAGGTTCAGCTCACCTTCTACGACAAAAACCCGGTCCGCTTCCTGTCCGTGGCCCAGGACGGCACGGTGGCCTATTCCTATAATGGCGACCTGTACACTCTCAAGGGCGGCAAAGTGAACATCACCCTCTCTCGTGACGAAGATCAAAAAGACATCAATCCCCTCACCCTCAAGAGCGCATCGTCCCTGGCCGTTTCGCCGGACGGAAAAGAAGTGGCTCTGGTAATGCGGGGCGATGTTTTTGTCACCTCCGTGGAATTCAACACCACCCGCCGCATCACCAACACGCCGGAGCAGGAGCGGGGCGTGTGCTTCTCCAAGGACGGCCGTGAGCTCTATTACGCATCCGAGCGCGGCGGCGGCTGGAGCATCTACAAGAGCAGCCTCACCAAGAAGGAAGACAAACTGTTCACCTACGCCGTGCAGTTCAAGGAAGAGCGCGTGAGCCCGGAAGGGGAAACTTCCTTTCAAATGCAGGTATCCCCGGACGGCAAGTGGCTGGCCTATCTGCGTGACCGCACGGAACTGGTGGTCCTTTCCACCAAAGGCGGCCAGCCCAAGAGCCTCCACAAAAACGTCAATTACTCCTACAGCGACGGCGACCAGCAGTTTGCCTGGAGCCCGGACAGCCGTTACCTCCTGTGCAACTGGGGGGCCAATGGCGGTTGGAACAACGAGGACATCGCCCTGGTGGAAGTAGAAAGCGGCGCCATCACCAACCTCACCCAAAGCGGCTACTCGGACGGCAGCTTCCGCTGGGCGCTGGGCGGCAAAGCCATGACCTGGGAAAGCGACAAAAACGGCTACCGCAGCCATGGCAGCTGGGGCGCGGAGAGCGACATCTACATCATGTTCTTTGACGGCAAAGCCTATACCCAGTTTGGCCGGAGCAAGGAGCAAAAGGAAATCGACAAGATGCTGATGGGCGAAAAAGCCGCGGAGAAAGCAGAAAAAAAGGCCGAAAAAGACAGCCTGAAGCAAAAAGTAGAAAAACTGGAGCTGGATTTAGCCAACCGCGAGGACCGCATCCGCCGGCTGACGCGTTTTTCCAATAGGATAGGCGACCATTATCTTACCCAGGACGGAGAAAAACTCTACTTCACCCAGCGCCTGGAAAAGAACTTCGACCTTTGCGTACTCAATATGGAAAAGGGAGATATCTCCGTGCTCAAAAAGAACGTAATGGGTCAGTTCTACCCTTCTGCAGACGGCAAGTCGCTGTTCATTGGCCGTGGCGGCAACCTGGTAAAGCTGGACCTTGCCAGCGGCAAGGACAAAACCGTGACCTTCTCCGGAGACTATGAATTCAAGCCCCAGGAGGAACGGGCCTATATCTTCGAGCACTGCTGGAAACAAGTGAAAGAGAAGTTCTATGTGCCTGACCTGCATGGTGTTGACTGGCAGTACTACCACGACAACTACGTGCAGTTCCTCCCCTACATCAACAACTACCATGACTTCCAGGACCTGCTGTCGGAAATGCTGGGAGAGCTCAACGGCTCCCACACCGGCGCCCGGTATCGTCCCACCTCCACCCGCAGTCTGGGCCACCTGGGCGTGCTGTACGACGCAACCTACCAGGGGGACGGCCTGCGCATTGCGGAGGTTCTGCCCGGCGGCGTGCTCTCGCTCACGGACGCCGAGATCAAAGCCGGCGACCTTGTCACCTCCATCGAGGGCAATCCCGTCAAGGCCGGTGACGACTGGATGAAGTACCTGTACGAGCGTAACGGCAAAAAGACCGTAATTACGGTAAAGACCGGCGGCAAGGAAAAAACCTACATTGTGACGCCCAGCGCCTCGGATGCCAAACTGCTCTACAAACGCTGGGTACGCCAGCGCGAGCAAATGGTGGAACGCCTCTCCGGTGGCCGCGTGGGCTATGTGCATATTGAAGGCATGGACTCCCCCAGCTACCGGGAACTGTACCACAAGGCCCTGGGCAAGTACCGCACCTGCGACGCCCTCATTGTGGACACGCGCCACAACGGCGGCGGCTGGCTGCACGACGACCTGGTCACCTTCCTGGGCGGCAAGGAGTACTGCACCTTTACGCCGCGCGGCCAATACATTGGCCATGAGCCGTTTAACAAGTGGACCAAACCCAGCTGCGTGCTCATGGGAGAAGACAACTACTCGGACGCGTCCGGTTTCCCCTACGCTTACCGTTCCCTGGGTCTTGGAAAGCTGATCGGCGCCCCCGTACCCGGCACCATGACCGCCGTGTGGTGGGAAACCCAAGTGAACGCCCTGCTCGTGTTCGGTATCCCGCAGGTGGGCAACTGGGGCACCAAGGACCAGCGCTACATTGAGAACTTCCAGGTGGAGCCGGATATCCTGGTATACAACACGCCGGAAGCCACGCTGAGCGGCCGCGACCTCCAGTTGGAGGCTGCGGTAGCGGAAATGTTAAAAGAAATTGGACAGGAATGAAACGCATCGTATTCTTCCCGCTACTCGCCGCCCTCCTGGTAGGCTGCAATAACAACCGTCTCACCCCGGACCCGGGTAGCGAGGAGAAGCAAGCTGAGCTTTCGGAGAAGGCCCTGGTGAGTATCCTCACCGAGAGTCACTATGCGCCCAATGAGTTTGCAGAGGCATTGGGCGCCCCTTCCATGACCGCGTTACTGGAAGAGATGGTGCCCGGAGTGCTTCCCTGGGCCCAAGCGCTTATGAAGGCCAAGGTTTTGTCGCACCTCCCTGCACTGGACCGCCAATTTGCCAAAGAGTGCGGCACGAGCCTGCTGGACAAACGCTGCTGGGAAATCCAGAGTTACACGTTCTCCTATCGCAGTTTTACTGCCGATGGCCGTGGGCAGGTCCTATCGGGACGGGTCACCTTCCCCAGAAGCAAAGAAGACGGCATTGCCCATCAGGTTCAATCCCTCTCACTCCATTTTCACCAGGCACTGTTATCCCCGGACTGTGCACCCTCCGAAAATTTGATGTTCATGCCGCTCAAAGTGCTGTGGGACTCTGCCGTCATTGAGCCGGACCTGCAGGTATGGGGCATCACGCACGGGGTAGAAAGCGATGCCTCGGAGTCTGCCGCTGGTACGGCCCGTCAACTGGCAGACTGCACCGTTGCAGCCCTGGAAGTAATGCGGCAGCACGGTGTTACCCTCTCGCCGGACGGGTATACGACCAACTGGGGCAGTTCACAGGGCGCCAATGCCACCCTGGTGTTTGCCAAATGGTATGAGCTGGAGGCTCCCCAATGGTTCAAAGATGCGCTCAGGCTCAAATCCACCTTTGCCGGGGAAGGGACGGTGGCTTTTCCCAGCTACATCCTCAGCCGAATCATTCCTCACCCGGAACAATTCCCGTCCATTGTTTCATTCATCGCAGCTTATTTCTACCCCTACTCCCGTGAGCAGCTGGGCGGTTATGACCCCGATGAGTTCTTTGTCCCATGGCTCGTTGAGAGGAAAGTGCAACTGAAAGACGGAAGGGAGGTCTCCTACATGAAAGCAGCCAGCATGCACCTGGATGAATTGCCGGATTGGGATAAGGTTCAGGAAATTAATACACTGGACCAGTTTTTTGCCGCCGACATGCTCACGCCCGACGGAAAGCTGGATGAGAACAGTCCCAAAACACGCGCCTGGTTTTCCTGCCTGGCAAAGCACAACGACTACTTTGCCTGGGAACCCAAGCACCCTGTTTATATGGCCCATTCTCCGGAGGATGACCTGGTTCCATACGATAGTGTAGAGAAGCTGTACAAAGACATTAGCAACAACGGACAAAATCCCCAGGTACATCTGCTGTCCGTTCCCGCCGTAGAAGGCAAGCTGATTAACAGCAATTTGGGCATTCACTATTACACCTCCTTTGTCATGTCCATCAATATGGCCTGCGCAAAAGACCCCGAAGACATGACGCTGCTATACAGGCCGGTAAACTAAACTATGATTGAACAGCAAAACAAACGACGTCCTTCTGAGGAAATGCGCTGGAAGCAGTTTTATGCCAGCGGATACGAGAAAATCCTGGAGCAGGAGTTTCCCCAGAAGACGTTATGGAAATTCCTGGAGGACGGCATTCTTTCCGATAAAAACCGCCACGACGCCCTGGTGTATTTCGGGCGTCGGATCAGCCGCAATACCCTTGTGGAAGAGGTGTACCGCTGGGGCCGCGTCATAAAGGGCATGGGGCTAAAGGAGGGCGACGAGCTCCTGATATACGGTCCTGCCCTGCCGGAATTCATCTACATTCTGTTTGCAGCGGACATGACAGGCGTAACGGCCAACCTCCCCAACCTGATGGTGAAAGCGGAAGACCTGGACGCCATGGTGGGCCGGAGCCGCGTCGCCTTCGTGTTCGACGGGATGGAAAAAAGAATAAGGGAAACCCTTGGGCGGAAGCAGTTCGAGCACGTGGTCATTCTCCCGGCCACGCGTTCCATGGGCTATCCGCTCAAACTGCTGGCCTCGACCGTAAACAGCCTCAAGCGACTGGGGCTGCGCTTCAAAGCCAAGTACCTGACTGCCAACGCCGCTATCCGGCAGTTCGGACACTATAACGGTCCGCTGGAGGCGGCGGGAGAGATCGATAAACCAGCCTATCTTTTCAGTTCGTCCGGCACGTCCGGAAACGGCTACGCGAACCAGATTGGCATGACGGACAAGGCCATGATTGCCATGTGCCGGAATGCACTGGCATTCAACCTGAAAGGGAGCCCCTTCCGGGAAGGGACCCGTTCCTACTGCCCCGTTCCGCCCTTTGTGTGCACCGGTTTCTTTACGCTGGTGATGGCACCGCTCCACCGGGGCATGACCGTATACCTGGACCCAAGGCTATCGGCCTCACGCTTTGCCAAAAACGTCCTTACCATCCGCCCGCAAATTGCCGTGGCCACAGGAGGATACTGGATTCAACTGATTGAGCAGGTGGACCGGCTCATCCGGGAAGGAAAGCGTCCGGACCTGAGTTTCCTCCGTTTCCCTGTCATGGGCGGCGAAGGCTGCACGCCGGATGCGCTGCGGCATATCAACGAGGTGCTGGAAGCCTGTGGCTGTCCGCTGGCCCTTACCTCGGGCTACGGACTCACCGAGATTTTCTCCGTATCCACGGTGGACTATGAGCCCACGGGCTTTGAAAAAGACTACTCCCACGAGGTGGTGTGTGTCGGATACCCCATCCCCGGCGTCACCGTAGGTATTTTTGACGAGAACGGGCAGGAACTGGACTATGGGGAGCGCGGAGAGGTCCGGATAAAGACCCCCTCCCTCACCTGCGGCTATATCGACCATCCGGAATTAACCCGGGCCAGAATCCGGGACGGCTGGCTGCTCACCCAGGACCTGGGAATGCTGGACTCCAGCGGCAAGCTTTTCATCTATGGCCGCATGGCCCAGCACGTAGTGGCCCGCGGCGGAGAAAAAGTGTACCTCTTTGACATTGCCAACCGGCTGCGGGAAGACCCTGCCGTAAAAGATGCCCTGGTATGCCGGCTGGAAACGGAGAACGGCCCGATAGTTGCTCACGTAGTGCTGGAAGACGATATCCGGGAGTCGGATAAGGAAAACGTGCTCCGCCGCCTGGACGCTTGCATGCAGACCTTCCTCCCCTCCGGGCTTTGTCTGGCAGGATACCGCATGGCGTACGGGCAGCTGAGAATCAACACGGTTGAGAAAATCGACCGGAGCTACTACACCCACCTCCTCACCGGCTATTCCGTCATCCGTAATGGCAGGCAGGAGGCCGTCGCATTCCATAAACCGAACAATAC
This sequence comes from uncultured Bacteroidales bacterium, assembly GCA_900317845.1. GTDB lineage: Bacteria > Bacteroidota > Bacteroidia > Bacteroidales > UBA932 > Cryptobacteroides. Next base: position 23,027 of record ONII01000023.1, on the reverse strand, counting down.
AAGCTTGAACAAATAACAGATGGATAAAAAACTCGTCATCATTCCCACCTACAACGAGCGGGAAAACATTCAGGACATTGTCAAAGCCGTATTCAAGCTGGAAGGCCAGTTCCATGTGCTGGTAATTGACGATGGCTCCCCGGACGGAACAGCGGCCCTGGTCAAGGGCATGCAGGAAGCATTCCCGGACACGCTGCACCTGCTGGAGCGCAGCGGCAAGCTGGGACTGGGAACCGCCTACCTCACGGGCTTTGCATGGGCCCTGGAGCACGGCTATGACTATGTTTTTGAGATGGACGCGGACTTTTCCCACAACCCCTCAGACCTCCTGCGCCTGTACAAGGCCTGCAAGGAGGAAGGCGCAGACCTGAGCATTGGCTCCCGTTACTGCAACGGCGTGAGCGTGGTGGACTGGCCCATCAGCCGCATCCTCATCTCCTATTTTGCCTCCGGCTATGTGCGCACCGTCCTGCGCATGAAGGTGTACGACACCACGGCCGGCTTTGTGTGCTACAGTCGCAAGGTACTGGAAACCATCGACTTAAATGCCATCCGAATGAAAGGCTACGGTTTCCAGATAGAGATGAAGTATACCGCCTGGAAACTGGGATTCAAACTCAAGGAGGTGCCCATTGTATTTACCAACCGCCAAAAAGGCACCTCCAAGATGAGCGGAGGTATCTTTGGCGAGGCTTTTTGGGGCGTGATGGGGCTCCGGTTCCGCTCTATCCGCGGCCGGAAATAAGCCTAAGGCCAATTCGTTTACGGTCCAGGTCCACGGAAAGGACCTGGACTTTTACGTGCTGGTGGAGCTTAAGCACCTGTGACGGCACGGCCATCCCGCGAACACCCATCTGCGAAGCGTGAATGAGGCCGTTCTCGTGCAGGCCGATATCCACAAAGGCGCCAAAAGCGGTAAGATTGGTTACCAGGCCGGGCAGTTCCATGCCCACCTTGAGGTCCTCTATATCGTGGATATCGTCTGCAAAGGAGAATTCCTGCGCGGCCTCACGCGGGTCCCGGCCCGGTTTCTGGAGCTCCTGAAGAATGTCGTTGATGGTGGGGAGGCCAAACGCCTTTTCCACGTAATCCTGCGCCTTGATTTGCTTGCACAGCGCCGCATTTCCCACCAGTTCGCGGGGGCTCACATGGAGGGTACGGGCCATTTTGTCCACAATGTGGTAGGCCTCCGGATGTACGGCCGAATTGTCCAGCGGATTGGCGGCCCCGGGAATGCGGAGGAAACCGGCGCACTGCTCAAAGGCCTTGGCCCCCAGGCGCGGCACCTTTTTGAGCTCCTCCCGGCTGGTGAAATCGCCGTTCTGGCTGCGGTAGGCCACGATGGCCTTGGAAAGCGCCGGGCCGATGCCTGCCACGTATTGCAGGAGGTACGGACTGGCGGTATTCACAGCCACCCCCACGCTGTTCACGCAGCTTTCTACGGTATTGTCCAGCTTTTCCTTGAGGAGCCCCTGGTCTACGTCGTGCTGATACTGCCCAATGCCCAGGGACTTGGGGTCTATCTTCACCAGTTCTGCCAGCGGGTCCATCAGGCGACGGCCGATAGAAACGGCACCGCGTACGGTGACATCGTATTCCGGGAATTCCTCCCGTCCTACCTCGGAGGCCGAATACACGGAAGCGCCATCCTCGCTCACGGAGAAAATGCGCACGCTTTCCGGCAGCCCCACCATCCGCACAAAAACCTCCGTCTCCCGTCCGGCGGTTCCGGAGCCGATGGCAATTACCTCTATATCATACTTTTCCACCAGATTGGCCACGGTGGTAATGGCTTGTATCTTTTTCGCCACGGGCGGATGCGGGAAAATGACGTCGTGGTGCAGGAGGTTCCCCTGCGCATCCAGACAGACCACCTTGCAACCGGTACGGAAGCCCGGGTCGATGGCCATTACGCGCTTTTGCCCAACGGGCGGCGCCAGCAGGAGCTGACGCAGATTTTCCCCAAACACCTGGATGGACGCTACATCTGCCTTTTCCTTGGCTTCCCGCAGCACTTCTCCGGTGATGGAAGGGTCCAGCAGGCGCTTCCAGGCATCTTCCACGGCCTCACGCACTTGCAAGCCGGCCTCCCGCTGGGGATATCCCTGTGCCTGGCAAAAGTCGTAATACATCTTGTTGGCGCATTTTTCTCCGTCGGCATCTATCTCTACGCGCAGGAAGCCTTCCTCCTGGGCGCGCAGCATGGCCAGCAGGTTGTGGGCCGGGATTTTGCCGATGGGCATGGAGAAGTTGAAATAGCTGCGGTATTTGGCGGCATCCGGGCTGCTCTCCCCTGCCTTGGTCACCTTGGAGGCCACGCGGCGGGTACGGTAAATGCCACGCAGGTTCTCGCGGATGAGTGCGGTCTCGCTCAGGCGTTCCGCCACAATGTCGCGGGCGCCCTGCAGAGCCTCTTCCACGTCTTTGACCTCCCCTTTCACGAAGCGTCGGGCATCGGCCTTGGGATCCTGCGACTTGCCGCTCCACAGGAGGTCTGCCAGCGGTTCCAAACCTTTGGCGACAGCAAGGGTGGCGCGGGTTTTCCGCTTGGGCCTGAACGGAAGATACAAATCTTCCAACTCGCTGCTGCTGACGCAGTTTTCTATCTTCTTTTCAAGTTCTGCGGTAAGTTTATCCTGCTCCGCGATGGTTTTGAGGATGGAGGCCTTGCGCTTTTCCATCTCTTCAAAGACATCGGCCCAATGTTTGACCTCTGCCACCTCTACGTCCGTGAGGCCGCCGGTGCGCTCTTTGCGGTAGCGGCTGATAAAGGGAATGGTGCAGCCGTCCCGGAACAGTTCCACGCAGTTTTCCACCTGCCAGGGTTGAATGCCCAGAAGCTGGGCGATATGCTTGATGTATCGTTCTTTCATTCGTAAATAATTATTCGTTTATGCCTGATTTCTCAGGCGTTCAACATACTTTTCTAAAGTTCAGCCAGACCAAAAGAAGCACTCTCCTTTGAGGGCAAGTGCATATTGGCAGATAGAGTACAGCGTTATTTTTTTACAACAGCCAAGTTAATGGCGTAATTTCATTCACGGGCTTAAGGACTCCCAGTCGTGACCGCTCAGCTGTTGAGGCCAGTTTCATATACAGGTTCATACCTTACGGTATCCTCCCAGAGAAGATCGACCTTATCTTTATTGTATTCCCTAAACAGCTTGAGGCAACGCCTCCAGTTTGGTCAAGGACACATCGTAGCCCAATGACTTCAACTCATTCTGGAGATAAGCCTTCCGTCTTTCAGCAACCTTTTCGGTCAGGTAGTCTGCGCCAAGTTCACTATAGCTCACATTATCATGCAGGATATGCCAGACGGCTTTCAGGATCGAATGTCCTACAGCAACTAATGCCCGTTTCTTTCCTCTGCGGGCCGCCAGTCTGTGATATCGTGCTGAGTAGTATGTGCCTTTCGTTCTCGTCGCGGCCCAAGCCGCTTCCGTGATGGTGGACTTCACTTGTTTGTTCCCGTGGTTGGTTTTTGAGCTTTTTTTTTACCTGCGGACTCGTTGTTCCCGGGGCATATGCCTGCCCACGATGCCAGATTCTTCTCGGTCGGGAACTGTTCCATGTCAAGGCCAATCTCGGCAACAATGTCCTCAGCGGTTTTCCTGTCAATGCCTGGTATCTCGGAAAGCGCTTCTAAAGCGGAGTTGTAAGGTGCAAGGACCACCGCTATGCGGAATGTCAACTCGTCAATCAGTCTCTGAGTTTGTTCAATGTCCTTGCGGATCATCTGGAGCATATACTTGTGATGTTCGCCGATCTTTCCGTTACAGGCCTCAAACAACAACTCCTTGCTCGCCTTCAGCTTCTTGTGGTACACGGCGTCAATGTCATCCATTGTAACCTCTCCATTCGAGATGAGAAGGTCTATCAGTGCTGTCCCGGTAACACCTTCTAGGCTACTTATTACGCTGTCCAGCTTTACATTGCAGTCCTCCAATATCCGGATTATCCGGTTCTTCTCAGACGCGATGTTCTGAATGAGCTTCTTACGATAGCGAGTCAAGTCCCTAAGTTCGCGCTGCTCGCGAGGAGGAACATAACTCTTTTTCAGAAGACCGGCCAGCAATAGTTGACATATCCAGGCACTGTCCTTCTTGTCCGTCTTGTGACCTGGCACATACTTGATGTGCCGTGCGTTCACAATCCAAACGCGAAGTTCCGGCCCTTCCAGCACGTTCATCACCGGCTTCCAATACACTCCGGTACTCTCCATCGCCACATCCGTCACACCATTCTCTATCAGCCACTCTTTCAGTTCTGTCAATGAACTTGTGAAGGTCTTGAAACTGCGGGTCTCAGTCGTGATTCCTTCTCCACCTATGGTGGCCACTGCTTCGTCTCTGTGGATGTCTATACCACAGCCCCGTTTGACGATTTGTTCAAACGCGATTCCGTCCATCGTAAGTGTTAGCTTTGGTTCGATACCAAAGGTAACACTTCTTATTTACATTCTCGTGGACGAACTTGAAAAGTTCATGGGTGTTTCATATTTTCAAATGTACGATTTTTTGCGTATTTTTGCAATATACACGAGACACAAATATGGAACAAGTGCAAAGTCAAGCCCCCTCCTGGTGGTGGACCATCGTCAATATTCTCTTTCTGATTGAACTGCTGCCGCTGGCTCTTCTTTTCCTTGGGCCGTATATGCTTTATGAACGCGCCCCCCGGCTGCTAAAGCCGTTTTACCTGTTCATCGGCTATTATGCCAAGGTCCTGCGGGAAACCGTCCTGGATATCCGGAGCCTCCTGGGGCTTAATCCTGAGAAAAGTCTTTGAGTTCCTCCCGATAGGCGCTGAAAATCTTGGACTTGGAAAGGAAGCCCAGATACACACGGCCCTTGTCCACCACCGGCAGGTTCCACGCGCCGGATTTTTCGAATTTACGCATCACCGATTCCATGGGTTCGTCCGGATGCACATACTCCGGCGCAGTACGCATGTAATTGTAAACGTGGCGTTTATCGTACAGTTCCTGGCGGAACATATCCTTGCGGACGTCGGACAGGATGACATAGCCCTGGAAGCGGCCGCGGGAATCCACCACCGGGAACAGATTGCGGTTGGAGGTGGAGATGGCCTCCACCAGTTCCCGTAGCGTGGCGTCGATGCGGAGCGGCAGAAAGTCCGTTTCCAGCAGCTGTTCCGTCTTCAGGAGCGTGAGCACGGCTTGGTCGGAGTCGTGCGTGAGCAATTCCCCGCTGGCGGCAATACGCTTGGTATAAATGGAATATTTCTCGAAAATACGCGTTACGCCATAGGCGATGGCCGAGGTGAGGATGAGCGGGACAAGAAGCTCATAACCGCCTGAAATCTCCGCGATTAAGAAGATGGCGGTGAGTGGCGCCTGCATAACGCCGGCCATGAGACCGGCCATGCCCACCAGCACAAAATTAGACACCGGAACCAGCCCCGGCCGGATGAGGTTCACGGTGGTGGCCAGCACAAAACCCGCGACAGCCCCCATGAACAGGGTGGGGCCAAATGTACCGCCCACGCCACCGCCGGCATTGGTGAAGGTCATGGAAAACACCTTAAGGAGCATCACCAGGAGGAAAAACAGCGGAACGGCCCACTGCCACCTGAGGAAGTAGTTCAGGGGCGTATTGCCGCCAAAATCCACTGTAAGCCCGTTAAGCAGGGGTGAGAGGAAATTGTAGCCCTCCCCGTGCAGCGGCGGGAACAGGAAGATGAGGATGCCCAGCATGACGGCGGAAAGGGCCCAGCGGAGGAAGGGATTCCCGAGCTTACCCAGGCGGTCTTCCATCTCCAGCGTGGTGCGGATAAAGTACAGCGAGCCCAAGCCGCAAAAGATGCCCAGCAGCACGTAAAACGGCACATTCCCCATATTGAACGGCACCACGGTAGCGGCAAAGGCGCTCTCCCGCCCCAGGCACAGGATACTGACCAGGGTGGCCGATATGGAGCTGAGCATCAGCGGCAGGATACCGCTCATGGAAAGGTTGAACAGCAGGATTTCCAGCGTGAACAGCACGCCCGCAAGCGGCGCATTGAAGATGCCCGCCACCGCACCGGCCGCGCCGCACCCCAGCAGGAGCGTCATGCCGCGGTAGGACATGCCGCAGTATCGGCCCAGGTTGGAGCCAATGGCCGCGCCCGTGTACACGATGGGAGCCTCCGCACCGACGGAACCGCCAAAGCCAATGGTGAGCGCACTGGTGACCAGCGAGCTCCAGCAGTTGTGGCTCTTGATTTTGGATTCGTTCTTGGAAACGGCCTGCAGTACCTTGGTAACGCCATGGCCAATATTGTCCCGGATAAGATACCGGACGATGAGAAGGCTCAGGAGCATGCCCACGCCGGGCAGCACCAGATAGGGCCAGCGGCTCCCCGGCACCAGTTGCGCAATCCCGCCCTGGATGCCATGAATAGCCAGTTTGAGTCCCACGGCAGCCAGGCCGCACAGCGTACCGGTGACAATGGAAAGAACCAGAAGCGCCGTGGTTTCCGGCATCTTATGCAAAAGGCCCCTGACGGGGCCCCATATCCATTTTATGCCACCACGGTTTGCCATGGAGGTTATTCGTCGTCCGAGCCGTTGGAGTACTGGGCGATGTTGTCGTCCGGGAGGGTTTCCCCTGCGGCGTCCGAGGCATCTGCGCTGCCACCGGCCACGGCTTCGTTTTCTGCATCTTCCTCCCCTTCCAGCCAACGGGCAACGTCTTCCAGATCGTCCGTTTTTACGTTGATTTTCACCAGATAGATGGCATCCTCCGTTTCTATCGTCACTGCGTAGAAGGAAGTGCCGTCCGGCTTGGGATACTTGATAAGATCGTTCAGGTAATCACTGAAGCCTTTGGGGTACTTTTCTTGGAATGCAGCGGCCAGGTCCGGGTGTCCGGACATTTTCTCGTAACTCACCACATGTCTTTTCTTGCTGTCTGCCATATCGGTTTACTTGTGCTTAGGTTTTCGTGCTGCAATATTAGGACTTTGTTTTGAACTCTGCAAGGGCTTTTGTGTTTTTTTCGAAGAATTTTTGAAGAAAAACGATTTTTGCCGCTGTTTTTTCTCCGGATCGCGCTCCGTAAACACCGGCGTCATGTCGCGCGGATCCAGTCCCGTATAGAACATCACGGACGAAGTGGTCATGGGGGTGGGCGTAAAATCCTGCACCTGGTCCATCCAGATTCCCTTCAGGGCCGGGTGCTGCGCCAGGTGCTCCATGTCCTTCATGGTGCAGCCCGGGTGCGAGGAAATGAAATACGGAACCAGGCCCACGTGGGTGCCGGCGTCGCGGTTCACCTTGTCAAATTCCTTGCGCAGGCGCTCAAAAAGGCGGAAACTGGGCTTGGCCATCTTCTGCAGCACATGGTCCTCGGTGTGCTCCGGCGCCACCTTGAGGCGGCCGGAAGTATGGTCCAGCACCAGCGTTTGCAGGTACGGCTTGGAGCTGGCATCCACAAAGCCGTCCTCCGTAAGGAAAAGGTCGTAGCGGATACCGCTGCCAATATAGCTGTGCCGGATGCCTTTGGTGCTGTCGATGCGTTTGTACAGTTCCATCAGGCGGGTATGGTCGCAGTTCAGGTTGGGGCAGCGCTTGGGGAACAGGCAGCTGCGCCGCTTGCATTTGTCGCACAGTTCCAGGTTTTTCCCGTGCATGCCGTACATATTGGCTGTGGGCGCGCCCACGTCGGAAATATTGCCCGCGAAATCCGGCAGCTTATTGAGCTCCTTGACTTCCTTCAGGATCGATTGTTCGCTCCGGGACGATATGAACTTGCCCTGGTGCGCGGCGATGGTGCAAAAGTTACAGCCGCCGAAGCACCCGCGGTGCGTGTTCACGGAGAACTTGATCATGTCGTAGGCCGGAATGCGCTTGCCCTTGTACCGCGGATGCGGCAGTTTGGTAAACGGCAGGTCCCAAAAGGAGTCCATCTCCTGCTGCGTAGCCGGCGGATACGGCGGATTGATTTGCACATACCCCTCCCCCACCGGCTCCAGGATGGTATCCGGGTGCATCATGTTGGCATGGGTCTCAATCCAGTGGAAATTCTCGGCAAACGCCCTTTTATCCTTACAACATTCTTCGAAACTATGAAGAACTAAAATGCCGGAGGGTGTATCTGTTCCAGAATCCGTGGCCACCCTCGCTTTTGAGGTGGGCTCCGCCCCCCTATTATCCCCCTGCGGCTCCCGGCCTATAAGTCCTTCGGACACGGCCTCCGCCGGGCGCTCTGATGAGCGCCATTTCCCACCCTCCGGAAGCTTGCCACTTACGTAGAAAGCGATCTGGGGGATTTGGCGCATCCGGTGGCGGGACCAGCCCTTTTCGATGCCCCGGGTAAGCTCCAGCATGGGGCGCTCGCCCATGCCGTAGCAGAGGTAATCGGCTCCGGAGGTATACAGGACCGAGGGCATGAGACAGTCTTTCCAGTAGTCGTAATGTGTGAGACGGCGGAGCGAGGCCTCGATGCCGCCGATAATCACCGGAACTTCCGGATACAGTTTCTTGAGGATTTGGGTGTACACCGTGACGGCGTAGTCCGGCCGGGCGCCGGCCTTGCCTTCCGGCGTGTAGGCATCGTCGTGGCGCAGGCGCTTGGAGGCCGTGTAATGGTTCACCATGGAGTCCATGGCGCCGGCATTGAGGCCAAAGTAGAGCCTGGGGGCGCCCAGCTTGCGGAAATCACGTAAATCGTCCCGCCAGTTGGGCTGTGGAATCACCGCCACCCGGTAGCCCCATTTCTGGAGCCAGCGCGCGATGACCGCCGTGCCAAAGGACGGATGGTCGATGAAGGCGTCGCCGCTCACCAGGATAATGTCAATGTAATCCCAGCCCAGCGCCTGCACCTCCTTGACGGAAGTCGGAAACATGTAGTCGTTATTCGACATACAGAAGCAGTCCTTTCAGGTATTCTCCTTCCGGATGATAAATGTTCACGGAATGGTCGGCCGGCTGGTTCAGGCGGTCCAGGATGCGGACGCTGCGCCCCGTTTCCGCCGCAGCGGAGAACACGGCCAGTGCAAAGGCCTCCTTGTCCACCACCTGCGAGCAGCTGAAGGTGAACACAAAGCCGCCCGGCGCCACCTTGGCGATAGCAGCCGCATTCAGGCGCTGGTAGGCCCTGAGGGCGTTTTTGAGCGCACCGCGGTGCTTGGCGAATGCCGGCGGATCCACGATGATAAGGTCATACGCACCGTCCGGCACATTCTTGACAAAGTCGATGGCATCGGCACAATACGAGGTGTGCTGCTCCGGGGTGAAGCCATTGAGCGCCACGTTGCGGTCCACCATGTCCATGGCCCGCTGCGAGCTATCCACCGAGTCCACGTGCACGGCGCCGCCGGCAAGGGCGTAGATGGAGAAGCCGCCCGTGTAGCAGAAAAGATTGAGCACCTTCCGGCCTGCGGCGAGGCGTCCCACCGCGGCACGGTTTTCCCGCTGGTCCAGGAAGAAACCGGTCTTCTGGCCTTCCTGCCAGTTCACCAGGAACTTGTTGCCGTTTTCCAGGACGATGAGCTCGTCTCTGGAGATACGCTCGCTTCGCTCGGTATGACAAGAAGAAGGCTCGTCAAAGTCCGGGGCTTTGTAGAGGTAGCCGTCTACCAGGTCCAATCCGGCCTTGAAGGGCGCGGTGCCTGAACTTTTGTCGTAAACGGCCTTGAGGCGCTCCCCATACACGGTTTTGAGGGCCTCGCAAATGGCGTTTTTGGCGCGGAACATGCCCACCGAATGGGCCTGGAGCACGCAAACGCCGTTGTAATAGTCCACAATGAGGCCGGGCAGGCCGTCCCCTTCCCCGTGCACCAGACGGTAGCAATTGGTGCGCTCATTCTGCGCCAGGCCATAGGCTTCCCGGAGCTGATAGGCCCTCAGGAGCATCCGCTCCCAGAAATCCGGCAGCGTAGGGTCTTCGTCAAAGCTGAGAATGCGCACGGCGATGGACCCGATCTGGTAATGTCCGCAGGCCAGCAGTTTGCCGTCTGCCGAGCATACGCTCACCAGGTCTCCCTCTGCGGGATGGCCCACTATCTGGGCGATGGCCCCGGAGAACACCCAGGGATGATAGCGCAGCAGGGATTCCTCCCGGCGGGGTTTGAGGATGATTTTATCCATTGTCTTGAAATCTTTCGGGGTAAAGTTGTTCCGGCGTGAGGGGATTCTTCTGGGAATGCATGAGCTTCAGGTACATTTCCCGGCACACCCAGGCGTCCGTGGCGGCGTAACGCTGCTGCGACTCGCTCAGGTGCTCGGCCTCCCAGTTGGAAAGCTGCTGGGCCTTGGATATTTTGACGCCCAGGATGATGGCGGTCATTTTTTTTACGCTTTTGTCGCGGATGCCATATTCCCACACCATATTTTGCAGGTCGACAAAGCCCTTGGGGGCGAATTTGGTGAGTTTCTGGAGGCCTCTTACATCGTCCAGCGTGGCGGCGCCCACCTTGGTAATAGAGGGGTTCGCCAGGATGGAAGCCAGCGGACGGGGCAGGCCCAGCTTCTGAAGCCGGAAAAGGAAGGCCTTCCCGCTGCCGGAAAGCTGCAGGAGCGCCGTCCCGTTGGCATGCTGCTCCGGCGAGAAAGTGGGACGGGTCTCTGTGTCGAAGCCCAGCACCCGCTGCCGCTTGAGGTAGCGCAGCGCACGGTGGAAGGCATCCCCGTCCGCTTCGATTACCTCGATGGTTCCGGGAAAAGCAGCCAGTTCCAAGGCCCCGATCTCTTCTGGACTAACGGAAATCTTGTACATAGGTTTCCTGTATATAGGCAGGAGTCACTTCCACCAGGACCGGAAGTCCCGACTCCCCTTCTTCGGTTTCATAATAATGCAGCGACGGGCGGGCAATCCGGTGGGTAAAGAGCCGCTGCGAGCGCAACATATCATACGTGGTACGGATGAGCGCCTGCTGCGGATCCAAGATACGGAATCCTTTGGAAATCATCTTGTTAAAGGCGCTGTCTTCCTCCGTTCCCTCCCGGCGGATGAGGGAAAGCTCCGACTCCAGATAAGTACGGTCGAAGTTATAACTGTCCATAATGAGGGCATCCATCGGCCGGCCCGACGAGCGGTACTGCCGCAGCAGGTTCCGGAATTCCGTCCGGATATCCAGGGCCGATTCCGGCGTCAGGACCACCAGGCTGGCGTCGGCCCAGCCTTTGCGGGCAAAGACGGACTGCCAGGCACCACTCCTGCGGGTGGCCCGTCCGGTCCACACCACCAGGTTGCGGGCGCCGGAAGCATAGGCCTGCTCCAGGAGAATGTCCGTGGGCGTGAGCAGGATGCTCTTTCCGCCACAGAGCGTTTGCAGGGTATCCACATCGGATACGCCAAACACCCCTTGCATGGAAGAAGTGAAAATCAGTATTTTAGCACGTGTCTTTTCAAGTGTTTGCTTGCTATCCGACGAAGAGCGTACGCAAGTGGTATCCCAGGCAAAAACGGCATTGCGGACGGCGGCTTCACGAAGGCTGTCTGCCGACTCAAAGACATCCTTCCCCTCCGGAATAAAGTGCGCATAGGCCTCGTTATAGGCATCCAGGATAATGTCGAAGCGCTCCCCGGCAAAATCCGGCAGGGAGTCCCGCACGGGACGGCCGTCGATGTTATCCACGGCATCTGCCGTCTGGAAATGGCGCGAGAGCGGCAGGACTTCCTCCGGCTGCCCGATGATGGCGATGGAGCCTTCTGCTCCGTATTTACCGGCCTGGGCCACCACACGGCCCGTTCCGGTGGAGTCTGCCGCGATGGAGACCACCAGCGGAAGACTGGACTTGAGCGCCACCGCACCGCGGTTGCACGAGAAGAGTACGGCCAGCGCGGCGAGTCCCGGTATGATGATTCTTTTCATAGTGCTTGCTAAAAATGCAAAAATACACAATTCCCGCTACTTTTCCAATCCCAGCACTTCCCGGATTTTGGGGATGAGCAGGGTGTCGATATACTCGGGTTCCATGAAATGGGTGCCGTCGTATTCCGTGTACGTATCCTTTCCGAAGTACTTCTCCCAGAGGTCCACGCGCACCACGCCGGAAGCCTTGTAATGGTCCTGCTTGCCGAAAAAAGCGTAATAATAGCCGCCCGGCTCAATGCTTGCGATGGCCGCTTCCCCGTGCGCCTTGTACTTGAGCAAGACCTTGCGGGTGAACTTGAGTTCCTGCCGGTCCCCTTCCTTTACCGGGAAACGGTGGTGCAGGTACCATCGGCCCAGGGCAAAACGGGCGATGCGTGCGGCATGGTACAAGTTCTCCGGCGCACCCAGCGACGGCGACACAAACAGGTGCGGAAGGCCTTGAATACGAAGCGCCTGGATTGCGCCCAGCGATTCGCCGATAAGCAGATCCGGCTTTACTTCCTCCACCCAGGAAAGAATTTGGGCACGGCCCACTTCCGGGTCGAAGTCATAGGTGCGGATGACCACGCGCACCCGGGACGCTTCTAATTGGGCACGCAGGTAATTGGGAATGCGGCTGTCCCCGCCGCCCCCCATCCCGTGGATATAAAGAATGGTTTTCACGGTTGCAAAATTAATATATAATCTTTAATTTTGTAGGTAATCTAATTGATTTGCACATGAAAAAGTACATTGTTTCCGCAGCCCTCGCCGCCCTGGCCATCCTGAGCGCCAGCGCCCAGCGGCCGGCCGCCCCCGTAAAACCGGCAGACTACCAGTTTACCGTTGTCAAGGAAAACCCCATCACCTCCATCAAGAACCAATACCGCAGCGGCACCTGCTGGTGCTTCAGCACCCTCTCCTTCCTGGAGTCGGAGGCCATCAAGGCCAAGGGCATCAAGGACCCGGCCCTGTATCCGGACTTCTCGGAAATGTTTGTCGTGCGCCGCTCCTATGCCCAGCGTGCCCGCAAGTTCGTGCGCCTGGACGGCAAGCTCAACTTTGCTGTTGGCTCGGACGCCGGCGATGTCCTGGAAGTGGCTAAAGCATACGGCCTGGTGGACCAAAAAGCCTACTCCGGCCTGCAGTACGGCTACGACCTCCCCGTGCAGGGGGAACTGGACGCCGTGCTCAAAGGCTATGTAGAGGCCGTGGTCAAAAACCCCAACCGCAAGCTCACCGCCGTGTGGCCCAAGGGCCTGGAAGGCATTCTGGACGCCTATATGGGGCAGGTCCCGGAAACCTTCACCGTCAATGGCGTAAGCTATACCCCGGAAAGCTACCGGGACGCCCAGGGCCTCAACCTGGACGACTATATCTCCTTCACCTCCTTCACCCATCATCCCTTCTACACCACCTTTGCCATCGAGGTAGAAGACAACTGGCGCTGGACCCCTTCCTGGAATGTTCCGCTGGACGAATTCATGGCCATCATTGACAATGCCATCAACAACGGCTACACCGTAGCCTGGGGCGGCGACGTCTCTGAGCCCGGCTTCACCCGGAACGGCCTGGCCATCCTGGTGGACACGGAAGCCAAAGCTACCAGCGGCTCGGACCAGGAGCGCTGGGTGGGCAAGGCAGAAGACAAGCCCGCAGAGAAGGCTGCCGTAAAGGAAATTGAGGTCACCCAGGAGAACCGCCAGCTGTGGTTCGACGAGAAAACCTCCACGGACGACCACGGCATGCACCTCTACGGCATTGCCAAGGACCAGAACGGCAACAAATTCTACCTCATCAAGAACTCCTGGGGAGAAAGCGGCGAGTACAAGGGCATCTGGTACATGAGCGAGCAATTCTGCAAGGGCAAAGCCCTGGACATTCTGGTGAACAAGAAGGCCGTTCCCAAGGAAATCCTTAAAAAACTGGGCCTGAAGTAATGAAGCTCAAGAACTATATTCCCAACAGCATCACTTCTATGAATGCCCTCTCGGGCACCATAGGAGTGGTGTTTGCCTTGCAGGGGCACCCGGATTACGCCTTTATCTGTATGCTGGCGGCATCCGTCTTCGACTTTTGCGACGGCCTGGCCGCCCGCCTGCTAAACGCCTATTCCCCCATGGGCAAGGAGCTGGACTCCCTGGCAGACATGGTAAGCTTCGGTGTCCTGCCGTCCGTCATGCTCATCGGCACCATGCAGCTAAAGGGCGTAGACAGCTGGACAGAGGTCATTCCCGTGTTCCTGGCAGTGATGAGTGCACTGCGGCTGGCCAAGTTTAATGTGGACGAGCGCCAAAGCTCCGATTTCATTGGTGTGGCCACCCCTACCGCCGCCATGATTTGCGGCTCGCTGTGCTATTTCTCCCTGCATAGTCCCCTGCTGGACGCCCTGGTGGGCTCCCAGTGGTTCCTGCCTGCGGTTGCCGTGGTGCTGGGGCTGCTCCTGGTGAGCGAAATTCCCATGTTTGGCATGAAGGTGGCCAAGGGGCACAGGCTCCTGGACGCCAAGCGCATCGTGTTCCTTTGCGCCATCGTCCTTATCATCGCCTGCACGGCTGTTTTCCGGCTCAACTGGAGCCTCGCCGTTCTGGGCGTATTCGTGTTCTATATGCTGGAAAACCTGGTGATCAGAGTGCTTCCAGGTCCTCGTCCGTAAGGCCGAATTTTGCAGCAACATCGTCCGGGATGTCATTGAAGTCAATGGCATCCCAGATTTGTTCTATCTCCCGGCGGTCCTTTTTGGTGGGGCGGCCGGCGCCACGGTCCCGGGACAGGAAGAAGCTTTCCACCGGGGCACGCAGCTTGTCCAGTTCCGCTTGCGGGGTCAGGTTTTCCGCGAAATTGGACACCAGTTTGGCGCCCACGCGATGCTCCGTGGGCTGCACTACCTTATAAACATAGGTGACGGCGCCTTTTCGCACCTGCAGCACGTCCCCGGGCTGCACCAACTTGGAGGGCTTGGCGTTCACCTGTCCAATCTTAACTTTGCCGCCCTTGCAGGCATCGGCCGCCTCATTGCGCGTCTTGAAGACCCGGATGGCCCAGAGGTATTTGTCGATCCGAACGTCTGCCATTATTCTTCTACGGGTGCTGAGACAAGATCATTTTCTGCGCGGGGATCCATGCGCACTTCCAGAAGCTCCGTGCCTTTCTCTGCCGGGACAAGGAAGAAATCCTGCACCTCTGCTGGCACCAGGACCACCTCACCCTGCTTAAGGTTGTAATTGGCCCCATCAGCCTGGAGGACGGCGGCGCCTTTTACGCAAATGTACACCAGGAAGGTATCGTCCAGGTCCCGGTGGCTCTTGAGGGCATCCGTAAGCGGAATGGCGTTTACCGTAAATTGCTCGGTAGCAACGGTTTCTGCTCCGTGCGCACCTGTTTTTCCTTTGAGGTCTATCAGGTCAAAGGCCTCTTCCAGATGAAGCTCGCGCTCCGTGTGACCCCAGTCGTGCAGGCGGAACCAGAGCTCCGAAGCCTCCGCAATTTCCAGCAGGGTGACATCCTTGGCGGCGTGCACCATGCCCGGCTCAATGAGGTAGCGTTCCCCCGCCTTGGGCGTGACGCTGTGAAGAAGCGGCTCCACCCGGCCCTCCAAACAGGCCTTGTAGAACTCCTCCGCGCTCACGGGGCGCTTGAACCCCAGGTACAGGCGGGCATCGGGACCTGCCGCCTCCACATACCAGAGGGCCGTTTTGCCAAAGGAGTCGTAACGCTGCTCCGCGGTTTCATCGTCCGGATTCACATGCAGGGAACTGCGGCCTTTGACGGTGAGGCGCTTGACCAGCACCGGAAACTGCGTTCCATACCACTCGAAGGCGGTTTCTCCCACCACGCGCTCCAGATAGGTTTGCATAATATCACTGAGGGTATTTCCCTTGAGCCAGCCTTCGCAGGCCATGGAATCCACAAAGCCCAGGTCTGCCAGTTTGTATTCTACGGTGCCCCAGGGCATTTCCTGCACATCCGGCAGGAATTTCATGGGCGTGAGTTTTTTGTTTTCCATCGTCCTAAACTTCTTATCAGTCATGCAAAAGTACGCAAAAATCCCCACTATTTTTCTTATATTTGTGAAATTTGTATTATTGAAAGATGTTTTTTACCCTGAAGAAGAAACTCATGGCCAGAGCCATTGCCAAAAGGAACCTGGAACATCCCTTTGACTTTGCCGCCGCAGAAAACTATACGCTGGATGCGCACGCAGACCCGCTGGTAAACAATTCCTACTATTTCTCCGCGCATAACACCCACCTGTCCTTTTTTGCCCGTCTGGGAAAAAGGGTGAACCAGGAAGAGACCTGGTTTGTGCTCGATTTGGACGGAAAACTGTACTCCCTTAAGCAGGAAGTGTTCCCCGCAGGGGCCTCCCCTCTCCAGGTAGAGAACAAGGACGGGAAATGGACCGTTTCCTACGAAGGCATCCTCAACGAGAAAGACCGGATTCGCTTCCGGGGCACGTTTGTGGCCCGCCAGGCGCCCATCGACTTTACCAGCAAGATGCCGGCGGAACGCATGGCGACGGGCATGGCCAACGAGAAATGGAGCAAGGCGTTTTTTGCAGAGCTCCAGACCATCAGCGGCCAGTGCCACTATGAGCAGGAAGGCGTGCTGGAAGGCTGCTTCACCCTCAACGGGGAAACGGTGGACTTCTCCTTCCCCTGCGTGCGGGACCATTCCTTTGGGAAAAGGAACTGGAACTACATGAACAACCACCTGTGGCTCATGGCCGTTTCCTCCCCGGTCCAGTTCAACTACTCGCTGGTCTCCTACCCTGCCCTGAGCGTGCTGGAGGTAGGCAATGTCCGGGACGCCGCCGGGCAGCACTATCTGCTACAGGCAAACCTGGACCTCCATCAGGTAGCCAAGGGAACCATTCCCCAGGAATTGTCGCTCAGCGTCCTTCTGGACGACCGGCGCCGTATCCCCGTGCTGGCCAGGGTGCTTGCGGGCGTCACCTACCATTTCCAGGACGGACAATATATTCTGCATGAGAATATTGCGGAATTCACCATTGACGGAAAAACCTGCCGCGGCATCCTGGAAATTGGCTTTAACGCCAACGAGAAACGATACTTTAACCAACGGAACCTGAAAGAGATCAAACGATGAGAATCTTCGCGCTTGGAAACCTTCCCGAGGCAGTGTATGCGACGGTGGGCGGTAAGGCATCCGGACTGGATTTGCTGCTCAAAAACGGCTTCACCGTTCCCCCGGGCTTTGTCATCACAGACCTGGATGCTCTGGACGAAGACGCTGTCTATGAGGCGTTTGACGCGTTAAAGGTGGACAAAGTCTCCGTCCGGTCATCGGCCTCCAACGAGGACGGCGCCGCCGCGTCCAACGCCGGCCAGTATGAGACTTTCCTGTTTGTGGACCGCGCGCACCTGGTGGAAAGCATCCAAAAGTGCGTGAATTCCCTGGACGCCCAACGGGTGCAGGATTACGCCAGGCGCTTCGACCTTGGGAAAGGCGCCATGAACGTGGTGGTGCAGGCCATGATAGACAGCGAAAAGGCGGGAGTGCTGTTCACCGCCTCCCCTACAGCCGGCCATTGCCTCCTCATCGAGGCCGTGCAGGGCCAGGGAGAGAACCTGGTTTCCGGAAAGGTCAGCGCCCGTCGCTACGAGATTTCCCGCAAATACTACAGGCCCTGCGGGGACGATTTACTCTCGGAGGAAGAAGTACGGCAGCTGTACGAAACAGGTAAAAAAATCCGCCGTTGTTTTGGCGAGGAAAAAGACCTGGAATGGGCCCTCTGCGGCGGCACGCTGTACCTCCTGCAGATGCGTCCCATCACCACAGAAATCATTGACATCGAGGAATTTGACCGGGACGAAGACCTGAGCGGGCACCTGTTCACCAAGCGAAACGTGGGCGAGATGCTGCCTGGCGCCGTCACGCCCCTCACCCTGTCCACTTCCGTGAACGCCATCGACTACGGCATGCGGTACATGCTTGCGAAGGCCGGCGTGTACAAATCGGCCTACGAGGAAGCGCCCCTCCGGCTCATATCGTCCATCTCCGGGCACCTGTTCTTTGACATGAACCTGCTGTACAACATGCACGCGCGGGTGGGCATTGCCAATCCCCAGTCCATGAACCTCTCCATCATGGGCGAGTACCACGACTATCCGCCCGTAGAGGCGCCGTACGCGAACGACCTGGTGCGGGGCATCAACTCCGTCCGCTTCCTCAAATACGTCTTTTCCGGGCATCGCGCCCAGCGCAAATTCGACAAACTCCTTACGCGCGTCCATTTTGCCGATACGACTGATTATCAGAAGCTTTACGCGAGCATCGACAAAAACCTGGCGCTCCTGGACGAGAGCCTTATCTACCATTATGCCTCGTCATCCTATTCAGGCAGTGCCTCCAGTACGCTGTACCAGCTGGTGGACCCGTATTTCCCGGACAAGCAGCAGTACCAGTCCTTCCTGTCGCACCTTTTAAGCGACATTCCGGGCATTGAGAGTGCCGATATCCTGGCGCGTCTGCAGGCCCTTGCGGCCCTGATCAAGGAGCATGCGCCGGAAGCGGTGAATGGGGGCCCCGACGAGCTCCTCGCCTGCATCAACGGCCATCCGGCCCTCCTTGCTCAGTACCGGGACTTCCTGGCCCGACACGGCCACCGCTGCATCAAAGAGGCGGAGATGCGCAGCAAACCCTGGCGGGACGACGAACGCGCGCTGATGAACTACCTTTCCAGCATCATCAAGGCCCCGCGGAGCCTGGTGGCCCGGGAGGCGGAGCCGGATTGGGAGAAGGAATTCGCGTTTGTGGGGAATCCCCTCCTCAAGAAAGCGTGCATCACTTTTGCCAAACGCTCCCGGCAGGCGGTGGTGGACCGCGAATACACCAAGTCCTGCCTCATCAAGATCATCGACCTGTTCAAGACGCAGTATGCCCGCCTGGCAGAGCTCCTGCTTGCCGCCAAGGTGCTCCCGGACACAGACCTCATTTACTTCCTCACGCACAAGGAGATAGGCCGGCTCATTGAAGGGGATGCTTCGCTGGTTTCCCTGGCGGTACGCCGGCGCAAAGCGTACGACATCCAGAAGGACCTGGCCTTTGACGATACGTATATCGGCAAGCCCGTCGCGGACGCGTTTGACCTGGAAGCGGGCGACGGGACCCTCAAGGGCGTGCCCGTTTCCAACGGCACCTGCGAAGGCATTGTACGGATTGTGAATTCCGCCGACGATGCCAACCGCTTGCAAAAAGGCGAAATCATGGTGGCCAAATTTACGGACATCGGCTGGACGCCGTACTATTCCGTGGTCAACGGCCTCATTACGGAGATTGGCTCTTCCCTCTCCCACGGCGCGGTGGTAGCCCGCGAATACGGCCTTCCCACCATCGTCAATGTAAAAGGAGCCACCCAGCTCCTCAAAAACGGCGACCACATTACCATGGACGCCGGCAAAGGAACGATCATCATTAATGCATAACAGCTACCGGGCACCGAGGGCCGTTACTGGTCCAGTTCATCCGGCGTAACATACAAAGCCTACAGCCTAAGCTTTGGGAGTTCTGTCGTAAACACGCAGGAGTGCATAGAAAGATACTACTGCACCTCTGTCCGCTTGGTGCGCGATATATAACACAGTGCCCGTAAAATGCAACAACCTGACTTACAGCACATTATGAAAAATGACCTGGGCGAAGCTGCCCAGGTCATTTTCCATAAACTATTGCCACTCAGTAATTTGCATTCCACGCAGTATGTGTGATGATTTCGCTTGCTATTTCGTCTTTAATGTGTAACTTTGCAACCCCAAGCAGATTCTATGCACACGTGAACATTCTATAAGCCATAACAGGCACGTATTACGATGAAACGCCGGACGATGGTCCACTCCAAAGGGTGTATTGTGCCCTGACGCGAGCGGCCGGGGGGCCGGTGCAGTTCATTGAAATACGTTTTGTTATGACAAAATCTTATCAACTTGTAGCCTGGACCGACAAAGGCCAGGTCCGCATGATTCCCAGCGAAGTCACAGATTATATTCATGCCGAATTGGAGGCCATCGACCAACAGGCCGACAGCATCCGCTACCGGAGCGAACAGGAACGCGGTGGTATTCTCAAGCTGAGCCAGGCCTACGAAAAACTGGCTGTCGGCCTTCTGCGACTGGGCCGGATAGAGGATGCGTTCGAGCAATATGCCCGGGCGGCCCAGTGCTGCCTGCAAAGCAGTGAGTGGGACGACACCGAATGGGGAGAGATTCTCTGCAAACCCCTCCGTGGCCGCTTCTTCGCCATGTTCTGCGTTTGCAAAGACCTGGTCCGGCAGTATCCCCAACTCAGGTATTCCTGGGACAAGAGCCACCTCCAGCAATCCTGCGACCATGTTACTTATCCCTTCGACTGCTTCGAGGACAACTGGAATTCCTGCGCCGGAGACCCCGACGAGGCCATGGCCTACAACAAAGCCCTGCGCTTTGGCAAGAACGAGGTCTATCGCCGAAGGATGGCGTAAAATTCCCCATCCCCTCTCCTTAACTACAGAATTTGAGGAGAGGGGATATTTTTAAATATTGCAGTATGGATATCGTGAAAGCTATGAATGAAATGTCACTTTGGACAGATAGCCCTGTCCAACATATTCAGGATCTTGACCCACCCTTTGGCAAGTTCCGGTTCGCGGCGTCGCATCTTGGAAAGGTAATCCTTGGGATCCTTTGCATCGGCAAGTACCAAAACCACATCTTTGATAGAAAAATACCACTTCTCTTCGCCCTCAACCCATATTGTCCGGACTTTCTGGTCCTCAAACAACTGTATTTTCTCTATATCAGATGCATCCTCCGTAACGCATAAAAATTACATCGTTAAGGATGAGCTATCTCGGATTATATCTCCGCAACTCACTGAGAAAAGGAGTTGCGGAGCAGCATAAATGGAAAAGTTCGAGTGTCTGTCGCAAAATTGCGTCCGTTCTTGAGAGAAATCGACAGATGTGCTCCTGTGATTTTACTTGCTGGGTACTTGCTGGAGTCGCTCTCGTAAATACTCAAATCGGCCTTCTATGCTGCTGAAAGCCGCATAGCCCACTTAATTTTTACTTGCTGGGTATTTGCTGGAGAACATGGCGACAAAAAGAGCCCGTTTCCTTAAAAACGGGCTAAAAATTAGATAATTATTTGATTATCAAATCAATATTCTTCCTCGTTCCACATGAAGTCCTCTTTGGTGGGATAGTCCGGCCAGATGTCTTCGATGGATTCGTAGATTTCTGCGTTGTCGTCGTCCAGTTCTTCCAGGTTTTCAATTACCTCGTCCGGGGCGCAGGTGCGGGTTGCATAGTCAATGAGTTCTTCTTTGGTTGCGGGCCACGGAGCGTCGTCCAGGGAGCTTGCAAGTTCGAGTGTCCAAAACATAGTAAGTATGGGTTTTAGTTGTTTATAATCAGTTGTTTAACGAAAAATCGCCGTATTTGGACTGCAAAGATAGACAAAAAAATGATATAATGGATTTTTTTCGCTAATTTTGCAATCCTTTTTTAACGGACCAATTGCTACAAAGAACAAGCCATGGCATACAGAAAAATAGAAGAATACGACCCAAAGACCACGCAGGAGATTGCTGCACACATTGAGGCCATCCTGAAGCTGCTGGGAGAGGACCCCACACGCGAAGGCCTGCAAAAGACGCCGGAGCGGGTGGCCAAGGCCATGCAGTTCCTCACGCAGGGCTATTTCCAGAACGGTGAAACCATTGTCAAGAGCGCCCTTTTCCAGGAGCCGTACAATCACATGGTCATTGTCAAGGACATTGAGCTCTTTTCCCTGTGCGAGCACCACATGCTCCCCTTCATTGGCAAGGCGCATGTGGCCTATATTCCCAAAGGGGAAATTACCGGCCTGAGCAAAGTCGCCCGCGTAGTGGAAACCTTCGCCCGCCGGCTCCAGGTGCAGGAACGTCTCACGGAGCAAATCCGCGACTGCCTGCAGGAATCCCTGCATCCGCTGGGCGTAGCCGTGGTCATTGAAGCCATGCACACCTGCATGTCGATGCGCGGCGTGCAAAAGTCCAACGCCGTCACCACCACATCGGCCTTCTCGGGCATTTTCCTCAAAAGCGACAAAACCCGCAACGAGTTCCTGCAGCTCATTGGCCGATAGCCTGCCAATTTGTCAGCCACAACGGCTTGGCGCAGGATTTGAGTATCTGATGCCGGTCCCATGATGGGGCCGGTATTTTGATTCTTAAAACACAAACGATATGGCAAACAAAGGACAAATTGGTGTAACCACCGAGAACATTTTCCCGGTTATCAAACAGTTCCTGTACAGTGACCACGAGATTTTCCTCCGCGAACTGGTGGCCAATGCCGTGGACGCCACGCAAAAGATGAAAGCGCTGGCCGCGAGCGGCGACTACAAAGAAGAGCTGGGGGACCTGAAAGTGGGCATTGAACTGGACGAGAAAGCCCAGACCCTCAAGATTGTCGATAACGGTATCGGCATGACAGAAGAAGAGGTTGACAAATACATCAACCAGATTGCGTTCTCCAGCGCCGGCGAGTTCCTGGAGAAATACAAGGACCAGATTGGCAACATCATTGGCCATTTTGGCCTGGGCTTCTACAGCGCCTTCATGGTGTCCAAGAAGGTGACCATTGAAACGCTGTCCTGGAAGGAAGGCGCCAAGGCCGTGAAATGGACCTGCGACGGTTCGCCGGCCTACGAGATGGAGGAGATTGACAAGGCCGATCGCGGAACCGTCATCACCCTGTATCTGGACGATGATTCCAAGGAATACGGCGAAAAGGCCCGCATCGAGACCCTCCTGAACAAATACTGCAAGTTCATGCCTGTTCCCATCGTCTTTGGCAAAGAGCAGGAATGGAAGGACGGCAAGTATGTCGATACGGACAAGGATAAGATTGTGAACTCCGTAGAACCGCTGTGGACCAAGGCCCCGAGCGAACTCAAGGACGAGGATTACAAGGCATTCTACCGCACCCTCTTCCCCATGAACGAGGAACCGCTGTTCTGGATTCACCTGAATGTGGACTACCCGTTCAACCTCACCGGCATCCTGTACTTCCCCAAGCTGAAGGACCGCGTGGCGGTGGAGCGCAACAAGATTTCCCTCTACTGCAACCAGATGTTCGTTACGGACCATGTCGATAACATTGTCCCGGACTTCATGACCCTGCTGCACGGCGTGATTGACTCGCCGGACATCCCGCTGAACGTGAGCCGCAGCTACCTGCAGAG
>ONII01000025.1 GCA_900317845.1 uncultured Bacteroidales bacterium | reverse complement strand
GGCATTGTATTGCTACAACCCGCTGCCCCTCGACTTGCATGTGTTAAGCCTGCCGCTAGCGTTCATCCTGAGCCAGGATCAAACTCTTCATTGTATATTTTTAAATTACTAAGCTTGTCCTTGACTTTAGTTTCTCTTAAGAAACTGACGCTCGTTTAAATTAGAAATTGTATGTTACAACTTCCGGTACTTGCTTGTACTTTTAGTCTTTCAATATTGTCAATGAGCCGTAAAAAATCCCGTTGTGTTTCAAACGGGACTGCAAAGGTAGTAAACTTTTCTAAACTGGCAAAATTTTTTGCAACTTTTTTTGAAAAAAGATGCCCGGTCGGAGCCGGGCATGACAAAAAAGCTCCTACAGGTTCACCACGGGCCGCAGGACAAAGCGGAATTCGCGCGGGGCGGCGGGGATACGGTATTGCTCCAGCGGCATGGCGCCCCAGGAATCGATACCCCCCACCCCCATCTGTACAGCATCCACATGCACATAGGTGTTCCCGGTGGGCCTGAGTTCCTGCGGATGCCGGGGAATACCATACTGATTATTGTGGTTCTTCTGCCGGGTATCCCCTTCCGGGGCCGCCACATCCAGTTGTTCCAGCGAGAACGGCAGGGCCGATGCACTGAAATCGACCGCTGAAGCCAGTTCCAGGCCATTCCCGTCCCCGTCCAGCACGCGGAAGAAGCGAAGGCCCGTATGGGTGCCGGACTCCTGCGTACGCACGTACCCATAATGGTATTGGTCCGCCACCTTTTGCCGGTATCGACCCAGCAGCGCGGCGCTGCAACGGTCCACGTAGTTCTCCCAGGGCCCCAGGCCAAAGAAATCTACCGTGTCATAGGCACCGGGCATGGCAAAACGCATCCCGAAGCGGAAGAGGTCCGGCGCGTCCGAGAGCCCACCGGCATCGGAGAGGCTCTCCACTACGCTCAGGCTGCCGTCCGCCGCCATATAGTAGAACACGGACACCGCCGCTACGCCACCGATGGGCGCATAGGTCACCTCCACCAGGCAGGAACTCTCCTGCGGCGTAATGGAAAAGTCCTTCACCTCAAAAGCGGGATTTCGCCACAGGCCCTGCCGGAACTGGAGCCCGGCGCCCAAGTCGTTCTCCACGGGTGCGCGGTTGAAGCACGGCATAAGCGGGGCCGACAACAGTTCCTTCCGCTCCAGCGTGTAGGAGGTCAAAGCACCCGTTTTCTTATTAAAACTGGCCGTCCAGACGGCCTTCCGCTCCCCTGCCGTTCCGGCGGCATCCGTAGTTCCGCTTAGCACCAGGGTGCTGGAACTGTCATACACGCCCACCTTGCCGCCTTCTGCCTCCAGCATCACGGGACGAGCATCCCGCAGCAGGAGCTGGTCATAGGCAATCTCCGTTCCGGCAGGCAGGAGCGGCCAGGCGCGTTTAAGCACATAGCGCACCGTAAGCGTGAGGGTGCCCGGCAGATCCTCCAGCGGGCCCACGCCCAACGTCACGCAGGTGGTCTCCTGCGGTTTGGCCGATAAACTTTCCACCACACCCGTGCGCACGGCTTCCCCATCGGCCTCCAGCGTCCACAGCAGGCGAACGTCCGACAGGTCCCGGAAGAAGAACTCGTTGTGCACCTCCAGGGCCTCCGGTGTGCCGCCGGTAAGAATGTTCCGGTACTGGTATTTCACCTCATACGCGTGCGGATGCCAGGTGCGGTCCGCCGCCACCACGCCATTGCAGTTAAAGGAGCCGTCCGAGGGTTCGGAAGTGGTGTAATCGCCCCCGAAAGCGAAGAATGTGCCGTTCCACAGGGCTTGGTCCTGGAAGTCCCAAATGAAGCCGCCCTGGTAGGACGGGTATTTGCGCACCAGATCCCAATACTCTTTGAAGCCGCCCATGGAATTGCCCATGGCGTGGGCATATTCGCACTGGATGAGCGGCCGGGAAGGGTTGGATGCCGCATACTGCTCACACCCCCGGGGGCCGGAATACATAGGGCACATGATGTCCGAGCAGTCATACTGCGGCGTTTCCAGGCAACGCTCGTACTGGACCGGGCGGGAAGGGTCATAGGCCTTGATCCAGGCGGCGCAGTCCACAAAATTGGGGCCGGCGCCGGCCTCATTGCCCAGGCTCCAGATGATGACCGAAGGGTGGTTGAAGTCCCGCTGCACCATGCGCTGGTCCCGGATCAGGTGCGCCGCCCGGAACTGCGGGTCCTGCGCCAGGGTTTCCCCGTCCTTGTAGCCCATGCCATGGGACTCGATGTTGCCCTCGTCCACTACGTACAGGCCGTAGCGGTCGCAGAGCGAGAGCCACAGCGGGTCGTCCGGATAATGGCAGGTGCGTACCGCATTGATATTGAGCTCTTTCATGATGCGAATATCGCGAATCATATCGGCCTCCGACACCACATAGCCCTTCACGGAGCTTAATTCGTGCCGATTCACGCCCTTGATGAGCACCGGACGGCCGTTCACCAGCAGCTGGCCGCCGCGCACCTCCACGGTGCGGAAGCCCACCTCAAAGCAGGCGCTCTCCACTACTTCTCCGGCGCCGTTACAAGCACTCACCTTTAATGTATACAGGTACGGTATTTCTGCGCTCCAGGGCTGCACGTTATCCACAATCTCCCGCGCCTGCGCCCGGCCCTTTTTCACCGGGGCCTGGAAAGCGGCCACCGGACGGCCGGAAGCATCGGCAAGCACCCCCTCCACCTTGGCAATGCCGGAAGTCACCTCTGCCTGCACCGTGAGGTTGCCGTCGGCATCGGCCAGGATATGGACATCCTCCAGGCGCTGCTTTTCCCGCGTATAGAGGTACACGCCGCGCGCAATGCCGCTCAGGCGCCAAAAATCCTGGTCCTCCAGGTAAGAGCCGTCGCACCAGCGGAAAATTTCCATGGCGATCACGTTTTGCCCCGTTCGCACGTATTTGGAAACATCGAAGCGGGCCTCCAGCTTGCTGTCTTCGCTGTATCCAACCATTTTGCCGTTCATCCACACGCGTACGTTAGAGGTGGCACTGCCGATGCACAGGTACACCGGCTTCCCCTCCCAAGAGGCGTCCAGGTCAAATACGCGGCGGTACTGCCCCACGTAATTGCCCTTTTCCGGGACCACCGGCGGCGTATTGGGCGCCAGCCCCCGCCAGGTATAGCCAATATTCACGTACACCGGATCCCCGAAGCCGTTGAGTTGCCACATGCCGGGGACGGGCATCTCCCGCCAGGAAGCGTCGTTATAGGCCATGGACGCAAAGTCCTTCAGGCGGCTTTCCACCGACGGGCTGCCGTGGAAACGCCAGCGACCGTTCAGCGACAAGGTTTGCTGCTGATGGGTGGTGAAGGTGGCCCGCATGGGCAGGCGGTTTTCCTCAAAAACATTCGGGTCCTGCCAGGGCTCAAGTTTGCGGGCTTGCAGGGAAAAAATGGCACAGAGGGCCAACGATACAGTTATTAGTTTTCTCATAGCATACAAAGATACAAAATAAGTGATTCCCGGTCAAGCCGGGAATGACGAAGATTTTTGGTAAATTTGTGGCCGATATGGAAAAGAAAGTTTCGCTTTGGCAACTCTTTTGGGTTTTCGCAAAAATCGGCGCCTTTACCATAGGCGGCGGCTATGCCATGATTCCCATCATCCAGGCAGAGATGTCGCGCCGCGGCTGGATTGGGGACGACGACCTCCCGGACATTGTGGCGCTCTCGCAAAGCGCTCCGGGCGTAATGGCCGTCAACATCTCCATCTTCGCCGGGCACAAGCTCCGCGGCTTCAAGGGTAGCGTAGTGGCCACCCTGGGCAGCATCCTGCCATCGTTCCTCATTATCCTGGGCATTGCCATGTTCTTCTCCGCCTTCAAGGACAATCCCTACGTGGAACGGGCGTTCAAGGGCATCCGGCCGGTGGTGATTTCCCTTATCGCCATTCCCATGGTGAATATGGCCCGGAAGTCCTGCAAGAACGTGTGGGCCTGGCTGGTTGCCGCAGCGTCGCTGGTGCTGGTGGCCTTTCTCAATGTCTCCCCCATTTATATTATTTTGTGCGTGATTGTGCTGGGCTTCAGCATCACTTATTATAAGGAGGGCCGATGGAAACACTAGTACTTTTTGGCCAGCTGGCCTGGACTTTTTTTGTGATTGGCGCCTTCACCATCGGCGGGGGCTATGCCATGCTCTCCCTCATCCAGAACCAGGTGGTGGTGGAGCATCCCTGGATTTCCGAGAGCACCTTTACGGACATTGTGGCCGTGAGCCAGATGACGCCGGGGCCCATCGGCATCAACAGCGCCACCTATGTGGGCTACGACGTACTCCTGAACGCCACCGGGAGCCAGCTGCTGGGCGTTTGCGGCTCGCTTACCGCCACCCTTTCTCTCATGCTGCCGTCGTTCATCATCGTCCTTCTCATCGTGCGCTTTTACGAGCGATTCCGCACCTCGCGGCTGTACGCGGGCACCATGGACTGGCTCAAACCGTGCGTGGCGGGCCTGATTGGCGCCGCAGCTGTTATTCTTATCGTCAAAACCACCTGGACGGGCGGTGTGCCTCAGGTCCAAGTGGTTTCGGAAAACTTTCCGGACTGGAAAAGCTGGTGCCTTTTGGGCGGCGCTTTTGTGGCCGGTTATTGGGGGAAGGTGAATCCCATCTACGTTATCCTTGCCGGAGCCGTGCTGGGACTTTTGCTCTACTGATTACCATCCCCAGTCTTTATGGGAGAGATATTCCTCCATTTCTTCCGCTGAGCGGGCCGGCTGGCGGTCCAGGCCCACAAGACCGCGGCAATCCAGCGAGTAGTTCACGCCCATGGCATCCAGCATCTCAAAGGTGTGGTCCAGGGAAGCGTTGAAGCGGACATAGTCTTTCTTGTCAGCAGCGCACCACTGCACTTCCGAAAGGGCGCACATACGGGGCAGCAGCATGTACTCCAGGTGCTCCGGCGTGGTAATATACTCGGTCCACAGGTTGGCCTGGACGCCCAGAATGTGCCCCTCCGCCTCGGGTGCGAGGCCCTCGAAAGGCTCGTAGGAATAGACCTTCTCCAGCGAGAGGTCGCCACCAATGCCAAAGGGCTCCTTGTCGCGTTCCTGGGTCTGATAGAAGTCAAAGTAGCAGTAGCCGTTGGGCGTCATGACGGCGTCGAAGCCCCTGGAAGCGGCTTCAATGCCTCCTTGCACCCCACGCCAGGACATCACCGTGGCGCCCTTCGCCAAATCGCCCTGCAGGATTTCATCCCAGCCGATGATCTTGCGTCCGTGCGCATTCAGGAATGCCTGCACACGGCCGGTCACGTAGTTTTGCAGGTAATGCTTGGCCTGGGGCCCCTTCTTGATGCCCAGGGCCTTCATGCGGGCGGCGCACTTGGGGCACACGTCCCAAGGGTCCGGACGATTCGGCTCCGCATCGCCGCCAAAGCACTCGTCTCCGCCAATGTGGATGTACTCGGAGGGGAAGATGTCCATCAGCTCCGTGAACACATCCTCCAGAAAAGTAAACACCTGGTCGTTGCCGGCGCAGAGGATGTCCTTGGCCACACCCCAGCGGGTCCACACCTCATACGGGCCGCCGGTACAGCCCAGCTCCGGATAGGCGGCGAGGGCTGCCACCATATGGCCCGGAAGGTCCACTTCCGGAATAACCGTGATGCCACGGGCGGCGGCATAAGCCACCACTTCCTTCATTTCTTCCTGCGTGTAGAAACCGCCGTAACGGATGCCGTCGTTGGATCCCCAGTCCTTCTTGATGACGGTGCCGTTTCGCCAGGCGCTCACTTCCATGAGCTTGGGATAGGCCTTGATTTCTGCGCGCCAGCCCTGGTCGTCGGTGAGGTGCCAGTGCAGGCGGTTCAGTTTGTATACGGTCATTACATCCAGGT
Source organism: uncultured Bacteroidales bacterium (assembly GCA_900317845.1). Lineage (GTDB taxonomy): Bacteria > Bacteroidota > Bacteroidia > Bacteroidales > UBA932 > Cryptobacteroides. The sequence goes on along the minus strand of ONII01000025.1, from coordinate 21,270 downwards.
AACGTTTCACCTCATCCACGCTCCAGAAGTGACGGGAAACGTCCAGGTGCATACCCCGGTAGGCAAAGCGCGGCTGGTCCTGGATGCTCACATACGGCAGCACCCAGTGGGCCTTGGCCTTTTTTCCGCCGTAAATGGCGGCCGGGAGCATTTGCTTGAGGGTTTCGCAGGCATAGACAAAGCCGTTCAGGGCCGATGCCTCCACCACCACGCCGTCTTTGCTTACCTGGACGGTGTACTGCTCGGGGGCCAGCTCCGGATTCATCAGGAACTGGATGTCGCCCTTTCCCAGCGGGCACGTCCTGCCGGTAGCGGCCTCCAGGGCATCTTTGAAGCGCCAGATGGCATCCTGCGAGGCGTTATCCAGGCGCGGGTCCAGGAAAAAGGCCTTTCCGGCTACAGAGTAGGCGCCCTCCGAGACGGAAACCTCCGCCGGCATGGGAATTACACTGAAGGCCTGCGGCTGCACCTGACGGCAAGCGGCCAGGGCCAGCACAGCGGCAAAAATAAAACTGTATTTTCTCATATGATTGAAGTGGTTAGTTGGTTGCACCTTTAAGTACGCTCCGGTTCCAGGGGCTTTGGAGCAGTTTCCAGCAGGCCAGCCCATACACGCCCAGCAGCACCGTATTCACGGCCAGCCGGCCCCACACGGGGTCGATCATGCCCTCGCACAGGCGAATCCCCGCATACGCCACGCCCATCAGGAGGACGATGAGCCCCAGGCGGGCCCATTTGTACGGAATGGGATAGTATTTGGCCCCGAGCGCTGCGCTCAGGATGAACATGACCAGGTAGCTGGCCAGGTGACCATAGGCCGATGCCCAATAGGAATACCGCGGCATAAAGACAATGTTCACAAGGGTAGTGACCGCCAGCCCCGCCAGGGTAATCCAGATGGCCATGTTGGTTTTTCCGGAGAGCTTGTACCACATGGACACGTTAAAGAGCATGCCCAGCAGCATGTAGCTGAGCAGCATGATGGGCACCACACCCACGCCCACGCGGAAATCCCGTCCCAGGAAAAGGGATATAAGGTCGATATAGCCAATCACCCCCAGGAACACCAGGCCGCAGAAGGCCGTAAAATATTCCATGACGACGGCATAGAGCTCCCTGGAGTTCTTGTCCCGCGCGCGCTGGAAGAAGAAGGGCTCCGCCGCGTAGCGGAACATCTGGATGAACAGATTCATGATAACAGCCAGCTTTACGGCTGCCTGATACACGCCCAGGGAAGCCCGCCAGGCCTCGGACGAGGTGTCAAAGTAGCGGAACAGCACCCGGTCCAGAAAGTCGTTGGCCACGCCCGGCAGCCCGGCAATCATGAGTGGAATGGAATACACCAGGAGGCGTTTCACCACGCCCCCGTCCCAGGTCAGTTTGAGCCGGAGGATATCCGGAACAAACAGCACCAGGCACAGCACGCAGCTCACGAAAATGGCAAAAATGGGATAGGTAAAGTCCGGGCGGGCGGGATAGACAAAGAAGAGGACCAGGTTGGCGCCCGTTTCCGTGAAGATTTTCACGGTTTTGAGGATGGCGAACTTCACGGCCTTGTGCTCCTGCCTTAACTTGGCAAAGAGGATGGCCGTAATGCTGTCGCAAAACAGGATGGCCGCCACGTAGATGATCAGGGAGCGATACCCTTCATAGCCCAGCGCCGCAGAAATGGGCTCCGAGAAGGCCACCATGCACGCCAGGAAGGCCAGATTGAGGCCGAATACCGTGAGCAGCGCACCGGAGTACACCTTCCGCGGGTCCTCCCCCTCCTTGTTGGCAAAACGGAAACAGCCGGTTTCCAGGCCCAGTACCAGCACCACCTGCAGGATGGCAATGTAGGCCATGAACTCGGTGACCACGCCATACTGCACCTGGGTGAGCATGCGCGTGTAAATGGGCACAAAGAGGAAATTGAGCACCCGGGCCAGGATGGAACTGAATCCATAAATTGCGGTTTCCCCCGCAAGCTGTTTCAACGGATTTTTTGCCATAGTTGCACAAATTTAGTTAATTTTGCCGAAAGAAACGTCAAGAATATGAAGAAGTATCTGTATGTTATGCTGGTGCTGGCTGTAGTAGCCGGCTGCAAGAACAGGAAGAAGGAGGCCCAGGCTCCTGCCATAGAAGAAATTACCGTGGAACCCACAGACACCGTTGCAGCCAAAAAAGCAGCGGAAACCCTGCCGGCAGAGCCCGTCTTTGACATTGTCACCAACCTGGGCACCATCCGGGTAAAGCTGTACAAGGACACGCCCAAGCACCGGGACAACTTTGAGAAACTGGCCCTTTCCGGCTACTACGACAGCCTGCTGTTCCACCGCGTCATCTACGGCTTCATGATCCAGGGCGGAGACCCGTTCACCAAAGACACCGCCATGGTGGAGCACTATGGGGAAGGCGGCCCCAAATATACCATTCCGGCCGAGATGCGGGACGCGGAGGGCAATCCCCTGCACCGGCACAAGAAAGGCGCGCTGGCCGCAGCCCGCGTGGGAGACCTGGCCAATCCGTTCAAGGCTTCCAGCGGTTCCCAGTTCTACCTGGTCCAGAACCCGGACAACTGCGTGCACCTGGACGGTGAATACACGGTGTTTGGAGAAACAGTAGCGGGGCTCAATGTCATTGATAAAATTGCCGCCGTGCGCACGGACCGCCTGGACCGTCCCGTGCAGGATGTGCGCATTCTCTCCATCCGCCCCAACAAAGAGCTCAATGAAGCCGCCAAAAAAGAAGAGTTTGGCACGGAATTAGCAGTAGAAACCACCGAATAGTTTTTTTAATAGGTTAAGTTTTTAGGTTAGAATGAGAGCCCCCGTTGCTGCGAAGCACCGGGGGCTCAAGTTTTTTATTACCTTTGTAGCCAAAATGATACACACATGAAGAGACTATCCAGAATCCTTCTCGTTGCCGATCAAAACGTCGGGAACGGCTACTCCAAGAGCTGGAGCCAGTGGAAGAAAGAAACCTTTGGCAAGTAGACCTGGAGCAACAGCCCCCAAACGCCCCCTCGTCCTTGAATAAGCCCGATTTTATGGACGATGAGGGCAAAATGGAGGTCTCGTCCTCAAAAATGGCCCAAAACAAGGACGAGATTCCGCGAACGGCAATGTGAATCGCCAAAGTACCGCCCAATTGCGATTTTTGTCAACATAGCAAGGAGTCGGAGGAAGGGATACCCTCCCGGGGGACTCCATCCACTTCGCTTCGCTCCGTTCCGGCCCCTCCCATTGTCTCCTGCGTCCCCGCTGTCGCGGGAACTTGTATCCAACGGGCCCCTCCCCCTACCCTTGTGCGGGGGTGCACAAGCCCCCGGGAGGGTATCCCTTCCTCCGACTTACGTACAGTATGAGGATGACTTAAAAATGATATGCCCCATAACCTATATCTTCGAGGCCCCAAGGTGGGCAAGAAAAGCAGCACGCAAATCTAAACAGTATAATGACGGCATTACCCTTTTCTATGGAGGTAAATATTTATCGACTTACCAGTCGCACATAAATGGCAGAATAAACGTCTTTGTCATTAATCCAAAAATGCTGGTCTTGTCCAATATGGAAACATTGGCCGAATTGTGAGTCTCCTGCTGCATAGTCATCCAACCAATATGACTTATTGCTTTCTTTGCAGGGGAATGATATGGCATTTCCATTCGGGCCTGTCAGTACGAGCATATGCTCTTTCTCGTTCCATTCTTTGGCGCAGCACTCCTTGAGCTCACGTGCGTCTCTCTTGGATGGCATATGAGCGCCGTAGGATTGCCTTGCTGCCATGAACGAAGTTTTCCCACCAACGTCGTCTTTAGCCCAGAGCGTCCCGGATGGAAGCCCAAGATCGACCCATTCCATGTCTCCAATATCGACTGGTGCGGAAGGAGATTCCTGCGCAGTGGGGTTGGAATGCAGTCTGTAGGAAGAACGATGGTAAGGCTTTGAAACCTGAACTGACTTTGACTTAATACCCTCTGCTTTCCATTCTGATACAATCAGAGAATCGTACGATTTGTCCAGATACAATGCTCTACTGTCAAGATAGGAATCATAGCGCTGGATGAACACGGAGCGAAGGTCTGCCAGAGTGGTCTGCTTTCCGACGTATCCGGCAGTGGAATCGTGACGGCCTTGCCAGTTTAAACGAAGGATTACACGATACAACAAATCTGTACCAATGCTTGTCTTGATGTAGTCAATAATCTCAGCCTTAAAGCCACCTTTGCCAGCTTCAAAACAAAAATAACGTTCGCAGGGATAAGAATCAATCGGCAAATCCTCTTCATCTGTAAATAAAGGATCAGTACCATCTGCATCGATACTGAATATGCGTACTGCGAGGTCTTCACCTTCAGATTGTATAATCTTGTGTTGGCGAATCTTTTCCAGATCCTTCTCAGTTTCTATCTTAATCTCGATGATCCGCCCGTCTTCCCGCTTCTCCTCTTCGGTCTCATGTGATACCCATATCTCTACCCACAGCTGCTTCCCGTCTAAGGATTCAAGAAGGATGTCCGGACGCCGGTAGCGGTCATCTATATCGACCCGGGTCTCAAGAGAAATCCGTGTGTATTCTTTTGTCAGATCAACTGTCTTCTGGATGTAATGCTCCTTACAGTCCGCATGTTTTTTCAAGACACAGGCCCTGTTGCATGGCGTTGGGATGCTTAATACCAGGAAGAATGGCCATCCTTTATCAAGACACTTGGAGTACTCCTCATAGAAGACATGTTCTGCCAAATCATGGAGGTACTTGCTGTGCTGGCATTTGTCTCCATTATGGCGGAAATGCGGCAGCTGGACCTCGCCGAAAGTGGCGTACATTTCATTATGGCAGTGTGGACAGTAGAATTTGTGAAGCCGCGTGAATGATCGGTCAATATCGTCGATACTGACCGTGTGCTTGGTGTCATCCAACAGAGCATACCCAAATAATACTTCGTCTTTTGCCATACACTCTCAATTAAGCCGGATGCGTGTATTTGCACTTAGGGTAGTTGGAGCAGCCGTAGAATTGGCCAAATTTGCCGGAACGGGGGACCAGGGTACCGCCGCATCGGGGACACCGGCCAGCTGCAATTGCATCGTATTTCTGCTCACGGGCACTGCGTATATCTTTCAGGTGCTGCTTATCGGTTTCTCTACCTGGTTCAATCTGGGCGGCCTGAACTGCATCGCAAATTGCGTTGACCTGGGACCAAGTGAGGCGTTTTTCTTCAAACTGGTTGATGACTTTCCGAATCTGATTCCAGTAGACCACGCAAGCCTCTTCCACTTTGACTTTGATGTCTGCCTTGCCTGAGAAGGCAACGATAGAAAGGATGGGCATCGGCTCGAACTCTTTCAATACTCTCCTCAAAGCACGCACGTGACCTGCATTCTGGAGGATAGGATTATAGAGCTGATACTTATTACCGTAAATGTTCTGTGTCCAATATTCGGCGTGCTCTCCGCCATATATCCAGCCGTTATAGTTTTTGGTTTCAATCACGAAGATTCCGTAGATTGACACAACCAGGTGATCTATCTGAGAACTACCTTTAGGCGTTGGAATGGTCACATTGTTCAGAACCCGGTATTGATCTTTAGGTAAACGATCCAGCTTGCTGGCGACAACTTTCTCTCCAACCTTGCCCTTAGATGGGATAAGCCATCGTAGCAGAACGAATAGGCCGAAGATTAAGAATAGGCTGAGTATTGTATACAATGTTTCTATCAACTTGCGCTATGTCGTTTTAAGTTTCCGTCCAGGCTCTTGGACCTCTTTCATCTTCCAATTGTCATTTTGTTCATCTTCTTTACCTAAACGGAAGTCGCTCTCCTTAGGAGGGAAATACTGTTCAGCTGATTTAAGTTTGAAGATAAACTGCTGAATCTCTTTCTCGTTGGTAAATATAATATCTTCAACGACGTTGGTAAAATTAACCTTTTCAATTTGCGGAAATTGAAGTTCTAAAGCAAAAAACGGCCAACCAAGGGATTGTTTATTTCTTTTCGCCTTGAAAAACAATCCTGTAAGGGAATTATATACGTAGTTATTCGTGTCCTTTATTTTCTTCACCTTCATTAACATTAATACGCGCTCCAAGTAAGAAATGAGAGAGGGTATCTCTTCCGTAAAAAGTGTAGCATGCTCTTCTTTTCCTCGGATGATGAGATAAGTAAATGTTTTTTCATCTTTGAAATTGTGCATAACACGAACGTCGACATCCAAAATGTTATGAGATACAACTCTTGGTTCACCATCCACTTCGTGGTTCTCATAATAGTACTCAGGCATATACTCCCGGATGAAATCGAAGGCAGGATCATTGGTTGTATAAACCATCTTGTCTTGGGCAAAAGAGCACAACGGCAGCAGTAAAAAGCAGAGAATAAAAAGTATCCTTTTCATAGTAAATGACGAAGTTCATTTATAACTATTGAGCCTAGCCCGTTTTATTATCTTGACTCGAAAGAGGGTATTATATTGATGGCCATAGGCGAGCACGCTTACGTTTTATTGCGTAAAGGTAGTGATTTTGGCTTAAATATAGTACATAAATTATATATGCAGGCTCTCCGGCTATCCATGACCACGATTCTTTGTAACAATTCCGTGGCTCCACCGCCCTTCAGGACTACCAGAAGGCCCTGATGTCCTACTTTTCAAAAGGTAATCTTTAATCGATGCGCCGTCTCGTCCTTAAAAATGGCCGATTTTATGGACGAGGAGGGCAAAATGGGGGTCTCGTCCTCAGAAACAGCCCAATACAAGGACGAGATTCCGCTGCGCGGATCCCTCCCACCGGCGGGCGATACTCCATCAAAGCCCAGTCCATGACCAAATTCAACCGTTTGTTGTAGGTTTTTGGGTAAGATTCGTTATCTTAGCAAAAAATGTTTGAGCCTATGGCAAAGAAAAGCATTGAACAGTCGCAAAATTTGCGACAGTTGCCCGATATACAAAAAGAAAACCTGGGTGGAGAGGTTATTATATACAATCCTGACGATTCCATTCTCTTCCTCGCGGCGCAAAGATACGACTTTTGGTGAAATGTGGCCATCTCGCGCGGAATTGCTTTTTTAGCAAAGCATTATCATATTTGATGATTTTTCGTGAATATTTGCATTATTATCATCAAATATGTATATTGCCGCCACAAAGCTTTTAGAAAAAACGAGGGCAACTTGCGTCGTCCTCGTTTTTCTATTCAGTGCACGGAATTTAGAAATTCCAAGTCTTTAAAATGACTTTCTGGGCATCGGGCTCACCGATCTTTGTGCTGGGCGCGAAATACAGGATAATCGTTCCTTCGGGTTTGGAACTCTTGGCATCCAGCACAACCTGAGCGGCGGTGAGGGCCTTGGCGTCGTTGGCGCTGCTGCGCTCGGAAACGAGCGGGCAAGTTGTTTACTCGATGGCTCTGGAAAGCGTGAACTTCTCCTCTACAGTTGGATCGTTAGAGAACCAAGTGATGATGTATGACTCAATGCCCAGTTCCTTGGCGTAATTTTCTATCATCTTGCGCTTTGCCTCAGGCTGGCTCATGGCGAGAGAGACGTTCCTCATCAGATTCTTCATCACATCCAGTTCGCCCTGCTCCATTTCAGCCACATTAAACTGATGCTTGAATGCAGCTTCAACAATTACACCCTGCAAGTATTTGCGGAATAGCTCAGAGGCATTGGCCACATGATTCTTACCGGTTATGGCAATATCACAGGTCCAGGAACCCAGATAGCGGCAGGGCTGCTTGAGGGTATAGGTGTCACTCCAGGTCATATTATAACCACTCCAACTACCTGTATTATTAGAAAAACCCTCGAATACATAGAATACACACATACTCGATGTTTCGTGCCGCGTAGAGATCTTTAGCTTATAACTGTCGGACGGATTTTTCACTCTCCAGCACACCATATTGTTCACCTCGCAGTCATTGGTCAGGATATCCGGTGCCATGTGAACAATCTGGAAAGGTTTCCACGACCAGTCGGGTTTAACACCTTCCGAATAATCAAAAGTCACCTCGGTTCCCCTCGTGTTCCTTGCCAACTTCAAAGCCTTGTTGGTGGAGCCGTGGGTCATGGTGAAAGAGTTGCTGTGGGAGGTAGTGGTGGAAGAGCTATAGCCGAAACTAAAACTGCCGGATAATTTGCCGCTGCTGTCACCGCCGCCGCTGAAACCAATGTTCCATCCCTCCGTTGAGGATTGTGAATCTGAGGTCCCCACAGCGATCGTCTTGCTTTCGCTGCTGTTGTCGGTGCTGGGCACGCTCGCCTCCACGGTGACGGTGCCGGCTCCCGTCAGATCCAGACTATGCTTGATTCGATTCAGCCAAGAGCCATAATAGTAATTGTATTGTTGACCATCGTACACAAAAGGTTTCGACGGCTTCCATTTTTCTGTATAGGGTCCCCAATAAAGTGTCTTGTTGTAATCGGAATTCTGTCCACCCATCCGGGCCTCCACCTTTTCATCCACATAATAGAAGTCCTGGTTGCTGCCAAAATCATGCACGCTCCACGACTTGAGCGTGGTGGTGACCATGTTCTGACGTGTTACATCTTTACCAGTGGGGTCAATGGCGGAAAGACTGTGGTGGATAACAAACTCATCGGAGCAGCCCAACACATCGTTCATAGCCTTCTCACCACCACTTTTTGTAAGGGCAAATGCCTTTGACTCGGGCTCTTCCTTTTCCTTCTCCCGCTGATTCACAAAGGCGGCAGCGCCGTCGGCCAGCAGGCCATAGTGATAAGCATTCTGCAGATGCTGTACCTGGACCTCTCTAGTCGTTTCTTTGCCCGACTCATCTACGGATGTAGAAGAAATGGTCTCCTCGGCATTGTAAGGTGCCTGGGAGAAACTCTTAGCCGGCGTCAGGATGAACAATTCAAAGTCGATGCTGTCAGGATTCTCCTCCACATCGGCAACAGCCTTTGTAAGGGCGCCGGCATTGGCTACGCGGCGCTGCAGCTCGTTGGCGTATGCGCTTGAGGCATTGGAAGCATTTTTGCCCGAAACCTCTATGCCGCTTTCCTCCAACAACTCATCCTGGACAATACCTACGGCAAGACCAAGACCCATGGCGAAGGCGAGCACCTCTGAATTGGTGGCGCGTTCTATGCCGATATAACCGTCATTCATGTAAACACGGGCCATCTGTCTCCAGACGTCGTTGCTAATGGACAGGATGTCGCTGCCCTTAAACAAGACCATCTTGGTATCACTGCCGATGGCATTGGTGGTACTGGACACACGCTTTAAAAGGGCACGGGCCATGGAGTTCTCATCAAAACTGCTGAGCGCGGCCGTAGGCATGGGCACGGTCACCTTCACCTCCAGCTGGTCGGTGGTAGGTTCCTCCGGCACGACATACGCTTCTCCTTCAGGCTCGCTGGGTGTCGGGGTTTCATTCTTCTTGCACGATGTAAACAGGCAAGCGCCGCAGGTTATAGTGGCGACAAGCACTAAAAACAACTTCTTCATCTTTTTATTTTTTTAGTATAAGTTTTTTCATAAAGTAACCTTAGGGGTTGCAGTTAAGGAGCATAGATATAGGGACTAGTGGTAATGTACCCCACGTTGATTCCTCCGACAGTAACCGTTCCACAGGTAGAGCCCCCCGGCCCCGGGCCGATGCTGTAGACTGAGCCTTCATTTGCGCCTTTAGAGACCGTTACCCGAGTGACATTGCTCGTAATAGTAATGGCCCCACAGCTTGGTTTATCTTGACTTGTATCACTACCTGCACCACTGCCAATCCCGGGCGCCTTGCCACCACCACTAGCTACTATTGTACCCCCTTCAATCACGATATTTCCGCAATGTATAAAGGAAGAATCGCCACTGCTGCTGCCAATACCAGGCGCCGCCCCGCTACTGGCCGACAAAGAACCATTTCCCTGGATAGTCAGTGTACTTCCCGCGGGGCCGGGATAGATGCCGGCATAGTCCTGATGGCGGCCATTTACGACATTATTGCCCACAAGGATCAGGGTGGCAGAGCCCTCACATTTTATGCCGGGGAAAACAGAAGACATACTCTTATTGGCATTAATACTTACGTTTTGCAGCGTGACCGTGGCACCAGCGGGAATGATAATCCTGTAATCATCGCCAAGCGTCCCCGCAAGGGTCTCTCCGTCCTTGGCTGTGTAATTACCATTAAGCGTTGCCAGATTAACCGTAGGCGGAAGTCCCAAACGAATGGGATACATTTTGCCTGCAGCCAGGGTTTTTCCGGAGATGGTCTTCATATATAGATCGTTAGCGGTAATTTCTATATTCCCGCTTGTCACAGGTTGCATAGCCACATAGATGGGGCCGGCAGAAGCTACTCTATTTATAGTGTAGGTCTTGGTACCATTTGTGAGCGTCAATTTTGTGATCGTGTTGGTTTTGTCCACGCCACCCACAAACACATTAAACTCGCAAATGGCAAGCCGGTTGGTCAGCGAAATGGATGATGGGAATGCAGCCGTATTGTTAATGGTCTCTAAGTAGCCGTCATATACGCAAAGGTCCAGATTATTCGCCAAGGATGAAAGCGTGCCATCCTGCGTACCAAGAGCCGACAGTTTGAGATTGCCATCTCCATGTATTACTGTAGGGTCACCATCCGCTGCCATTGAAGCGGGATAGATCATGCGAAACATACCGCCGTTCTGGGCCTTTTGGTCGCCTTCGCTTGGTAAAGCCACCGTGATTCTGGCTTTCTTGCCATTGTCATAGATATCCTCCGCCTTCAGGGCCGCGCTCACAACCTTGCCTGTATAAGAGTTGTAAGTACCAGCATATATCACAGCCACCTGTTCTCCCACGGCAAAGGTTTTCACGCCCAGGGCCGACAAAGCCTTGGAGTCTTCATCTTCACCCAAATTGATGGTGGTAGTAAGGGTTATCGTCTTTTGAACCGGCTGCTCTACTTGAGCGCGGGTACATGCCAACAGGCCCATGACGGCCATGGCCGTAAGTCCAAAATATTTCATTATCTGTTTCATCCTACCAATCTTCTTCGGTTTGGCGTTCATAGTTGGTCAGTGCGGGACTTGCCGAGTTCAGGCACTGAAAATGCACCTCCAGCACTTCTGTGCGAGGAGCTTCGTAAAACTCAAATTGTAGAGTATTTTTCATCATATTGTTTTTATTGTCTTTACGTTTTTGTTGTTTATAGCGCACAGGGGGCATTTCCCTCTGTGCGCGTATTGTTATGCGAGAGTCTGGAAATTACTATTTAACGAGGCGCACTGAAAAGCCCAAGACACCAACTTGAAATTGATATGTTCTTACATGGTATCCGTGTTCTAACACGCCATAGCCGAACTCAAAGGAACACACCCAGTGATTCTTTTTGTCATCAATATTTTGAGAACTCGACCAGTAGCGACCTATCGTCCCGTCGTCCTGCACATAACTCTTTGATTCAAGGCTTACCATTCGCATACCCGCACATGGCAAGAACACGGCGCCATAGCCTTCCATCAAATTCCATTGAGCGTCTGTGTAAATGTTTCTGCTCCAGTCGCCGACACCGGCAATAAACGAGCATCCTGCAGGAAGAATCCATCTGTCTGGCAACAACAAAAGGCCACGAACACCATGGACGACAGCTAAAGCGAATTTTTGTCTAGCCCCGAGACGGCCATTAATCAGATAGTCCCACTCGGCGTATGAAAGCGTACGCCATGTGTTGGGAGCATCACTACCTATCCATAGGTTACCCCAATCAACAAAATTATACTCATCCTTATATGGATCGTAGGGGGGGTTAATCATACTATCTATGCCGTAACTGTCAGCTACTGAGGGGATAGTATTGCTCCAGCTGAAGAGGTCTACAGTGCCATTGTTAGACACTTTCAACTTCTCATTTTTTTTGATGGCATTATTGGCGGCGGCATTGCCAATATAATCCCATTGGTGTTCTGCAAAATGCCAGGTCCATGATTCACCTAAGTCAGTGGTCGTTGCCTGTAAATTGCCCGGTGCGAAGTGTACTCGGGTACCGCCTCCGTCGACGGTGAAACCTAGATTGTAATTGTGGGTGTATGTATTGGCAGTAATAGCATCTGTGGCGCCATATACGCTCAACGTGCCGCAGCTTCCGTCATTACCCGCACCGATACAGTTGGTTGCACCGGAACCCTTCGAGGCAATCAGGATGCCGTCTGTAGTAATAGTGATATTGCCGCAGCTGGTACTTTCACCGCCACCGATAGCGACTGCATAACTGCCACCAGTCGCCATGACTGTTCCGCCAGAGATGGTGATGTTACCGCATCTGCCACTCTTACCGCCACCGATGCCGGCAGATTGCGTGCCGCCGGTAGCCGTAATTATTCCGCCCTCAATGTTGATATTGCCACAGTTAATTTCAGGGGAACCACTATAGCCGCAACCAATACCAGCACCAGCGCCGTTACTGCTGGCGTTGAGGGAACCGCCGCCCCGGATGGTGAGCGTCTTATTCTCGGGCACATATATGCCGGGATAATTCTCATAGAATCCCTTTACGGTGTTCGTTGTTCCGTCCATCAGGATGATGGTGGCGTCGCCATTGCAGTCGAGGCCTCCATGGTACCCAGTTGTCCATTTTCCATCGGCATTAATACTCACGCCATTCAGCGTCACGGTGGCGCCGTCGGCAATATTAACATACACGTTGTTGGCCAGCGTGCCCGTCAGCACATCGCCGTTCATGGCGGTAACACTAGCTGACACCGTCGAGAGGTCGATGGTATTATGCCTTGTCATCTTGATGGTCGACTGATAGTACTTGCCTGCCGTGAAGGTGACTTCGGGATTTGCAGCATAATAGGTGTGGCCATTGCTTCCCTTGGCGACGAAGCTCACAGCCTGCTCCGTAAGGGCGGGCAGGGCGGCGAAGAACGTGCTTTTCGCTCCTTCAGCAGGGGTGATGACAAAGTCCTGCGCACCGGTAGTGATGGTCAGCTTCGTCACATTGATGTTTTCCAGGTTGGAAGCGTCCTTGATGGTGAACTGGAAGATGGCGTTCTGCGCTTCGGGCTGTATTTCTACGGACAGACCCGGAGTAGTGGTCTGGATAGTGCCTGCGCCCACGCGGATGTCCAGGTTGGGGCGGGCAATGAGTTTACCGTCCTGGGCGCCTAAGAGTGCGTCGAGAGCCTTCAAGCCGCTGTGTTCATCGTTGGCAGCCGAGTACGGATAGACCAGCGTGCAGGGGGTTTCATCTGCAGTGCCTGCCTCCACGGTGAACTCGATGGTGGCTGCGCCCGTGCTTCCGTCCACGGCAGTAATCCTTGCATCAGCTGCATACTTGGTGCCGCTCACCTCGTAGAGGATGGCGATATGCTCATCTACGGCCCACTTAGCCTCGATGTAGGAAGAGTGCTCGACCAAGGCGCGGGTGGCATCATTGCCACTCTTGGGCGCCAACTGCGCGGTGATGGTGATGCCATCGGCCGCTTGGGTTGGCTGGGTTGTCGGGACCTCCTCCGGGATTAAGTCTTTCTCTTTTGTGCTACATGCGGCAGTCATCAGCGCCAGTGTAGCAATAAAGAACAATTTCATTGCTTTTTTCATTGTCTTTACGTTTTAATTGTTCTACACTGTCATTGTTTAAGGCACGGGATTAAACGGATCGCCACCGTTGGTATAATCCGTCGGATTGTTTAGTCCACTGCCTGTCAGTAGCTGCTGTCTTCCTTGCAGCTCGACGACCTGCATCGTCGGGGCCTCGTACTCTACTTGTTTCATAACCTTCTTCTTTCGTTATTCGTTATTCCTATTCCGCCACCCGTTTCATGGCAAAGGAAGCGGTATACGCCTCGCCGGAATCATTCTTCCGCAGGGCGGTCCAGATCATGGTCTCCTCGTCCAGGGACACAATCTCCCACCATTCGCGGTACTCTTCGCCGCCGTCAATCCAGCGGGTGCAAAGCAAGCGGCCGTCTACAAAGTACTCGTTCTTGGTATTGGAACTGGGGACCCATTCGGCGCCATCCTTCACATAATAGACATAACCGAAGTTGGTGGAGAATTCCCAGCGATGGTCCTTGCCGTCGTCATACTGGGAATGTTCGCTGGTGACGCGTCCTTCCCATGTACCAATGATGAGAGACTGGTAATTGGCCGGGGTTTTAATTCTCTCCAGCTGGAGGTTCACCGGGGAATAGTGGGCGATCAACTCGCCGTCCTTGTATTCCTTGTGGCTGAACAGGCAGTGAATTTCCATCTCGTCAATGGTGCCCACAATCATCTCATCAATCATGGTGATATGCTCGTCGGGCTTGCTGGTGAGGGTGATCTTGTTACCGTCTATTTCGTATTCATAATCGCGCATCATCACCCATCCTGCATCTCCGGGGATGTCGTTGAAGGAAGCGCTCATAGTGGCCTGAATCCGGGAGAAGAAGGTGAAGACGGCCTTTTCATTGGTGGTTGCGACCTCACCGTTAATCTTCTGAGTCATCCACTTGTGCATGATGTGCTCCCGGATTTCAGCCTCGGTGGGAACAGCCACCTTGGTCATGGCAAAGGACTCCACATATCTCTCTCCCAGTTCGTTCTGACGCAGGGCGGTCCAGATCATGGCCTCGTTCTCAATGCTACTGATCTCCCACCATTCGCGGTTTTCCTGGGTGCCTTCGCCGGCGTTCTTCCAGCGGGTGCAGAGCAGGCGGCCATCCACAAAGTAATCGGCATATTCGTCCTGCACTTTAATCCACTGGTCCTCTCCTACCTTGATGTAGTAGTTGTAGGTGCCGTCTTCGAGGTACTCCCAGCGGTGATACTCGGTGGTTCCACCGGAGATTCTCCGGCCTTCCCACATGCCCCGGATGGGCTTGCGGTAATGCTCTTTTACCTTTTCGTAGAGGATATGGTCGCAGACGGGGTTAACCGCTGTGCCGTCCACTTCCAGGGCGGCAAATACATCGGCCTGCATCTCTTGAGCGTTGATGGAGTTGATCACCATCGTGATGCTCAACGTCTTATGCTCGTCCAGTTTGTTGGTAAGAGTGACCACGTTGCTGGTGATGTCCACGCCCGCTTCGGTAAGATTGTGCCACAGGTCTCCCAGTTCGGGATCGGTGTTTACGGAGGCGCTCATATAGGCCGACGTGGTGTTGAGGAAAGTGTACACACTCTTGTCATTGGTCAGGAAGGGCTCACCATTAATCTTGGCAGTCATCCACTTGCCAATGATGGCGGTCTCTATTTCTTCCTGCGAGGGAGCGCGCATCTTCTGCATAGTGAAAGCGGCGGTGTACTGGCTGCCGTCTTCCTTCTCGCGCAGGGCGGTCCATACCATTTCGCTTTCGCCCAGGGCGGTAATTTCCCACCATTCACGGTTCTCCTGGGTGCCTTCGCCGGCATTCTTCCAGCGGGTGCAGAGCAGGTTTCCTGCTACGAAGTACTGTGCGTACTCATCATCCTTCTTCTCCCAGACGCCCTTCTTGTTCTTGAGATAAAATACGAAGGTGCCGTCATCCTTGAACTCCCAGCGGTGCTCCTGGCCGTCGTCGTATTCAGACTGGTCGCTGATCATACGGCCTTCCCACAGGCCATAGATGTCTTTGCTGTAGTCCACATTCAGTTTCTCGTAGCGGACCATGTTCTCGTCGGACTTCACCAGATTGCCGTCCTGCCGGATGGTAACGGTGCGCTTGGCAATCATCGTCGTGCTTGTAATGGCATTGACGTGGAGTTCAACTATCACAGTCATACCGGTCTTGGGACTATGGGAGAGGGTCACGTCATTGCCCAATATTTCTATATCCACCTTTTGCCGATCATTCCAAGGGGTTTTTTCTCTTTGTCTGTCCTGAAGGGAAAGACTCACATAGGCCTCGGTAGTGGAGACAATGTCGAAGACGATTTTTTCATTGGTGGGGATAACCTTGCTGTCCGTCTCGGCCGTTATCCATTTTCCGATAATCTTTTGGGCAACACCCCGATCCGGTTCAACTTCATTTCCTTTGTTGCATCCTGCGAAGAGGATGCTCATCATCGCCATAGCGATGGCTAAAAATGCTTTTTTCATATTTTAAAACAACTAACCAAATATTCGCGGCAGCATTGAAAAGCAAATTTACCACACCCCAGGCCATTTTGCCACAGGCAAAACGGTCCAGGCTGCAGTTTTTGCAGAGTCTGAAACTACTTTTGCAGATTTTGAAAGTGGAAGAAGGAGAGATTTACTCTCCGGCGCCGCGCATCCACGCAGTAACGGACTTTCCGGTGCGCTGTTTGAACGCTGCGCTGAAAGTGCTGTAGCTGCGGTATCCGCTCTCGAATGCCAGCTGCTGAGCAGTGAATACGCGCCCCTCGGCCACAGCCTTCCGGTACAGGCTAATGAAATGGCCGATGCGAAGGCCGTTGATGTAAGCGTTATAGGTGAGCCCCTGCTGGGAGAAGTACTGGCTCAGGTAATAATGGTTTGTGCCCACGGCCAGGGCAAGCTGGGAAAGGGAAAGATTGTGCTGCAGAAAGAGCTGCTTCTCCTCGCAGTTCTTTCTCAGGAGGGAGGTCATATCGACAAGGAGTTTCTGCGGTACCAATGCTGTCTCCTCCCCGGCCGGATCCTCTGCCGTGGCGCTTTCGCTCAACGCTTGCAGCGTTTCCACTCGCCATAACAGCAGGGCCATAATGACGATACAGGCATACTCCAGAAGGTAGATCAGGACCTTGCTCTGTTCCGAGGTAAAGAGGTAGAGAATGGATAACAAAATAAGCACGACGAGGATTAGGAAACTCTGCCACACCTCCTTGTTCTCCAGGTCTGCGTAGTTGTCCCTGAGCCAGCGTCCATAGCGCCGTACAGAAAAGGACATATACACCATAAACAGCGCGAAGACAACAACGACATAAATGCGCATCCACTCCATAAAGGCCTCGTTATTGCGAATGATACTCAAGGCCGACAAAACAATGGAAGGGACCAGCGCCACCACCACCGGCCATACGGGCCGATGCCGGTCCTGCAGCATAGACAGCAAAAAGCCGGCTACGATGGGGATGAGGAGCACGACGTCCTGGGTGCAGACAAGAATGTAACCACTAACCGTAGGATGACTGAAGTACAGTAGCCAGAAAATGTGGCTGACCACGTTCTCCACCATAAGGGCCGCCGCCCACAGGCGCAGGCGCAAAGGAGGCGTCACCCCCGGCGCAATGGCATTGCTGCGCCGCAGCAGCAGATAAAGCGCCGCCGCGATGCTCAGCCCCATTACGCACCCGTAAAGGATGACAAAGACTATGTCCTGAAGTAACTCTTGCGCCTCCATAAAGTTTTACATTCTCTTCTTCTCGCCGCGCAAAGATACAATTTTTTGCCGAATATTTCGCCTGACTCGTTTTCATGCCGTGGTTGGATGAAGCGAGGGATTTATTACCAAAAAATGACTATCTTGCAGCAAATTATAAAAAACTTCTGACTATGCGTGCATGGACCAATGTATTGATGGGGGTGTTTCTTCCCAGGCCATGATTATCAACAGCCTGGTTGCCGGTTCTCCCGTGCAAGCCAGCCGCAGCATCTCTACCGGAGGGGTCACCATTCCGGCATTCTTCTCCAAGGTGAGCCTGGTAACCATCGACAGTATCTCCTGGTAGCGTTTGGGTAGGAACAGGATACCCACCCGCCCCCAGGTCTTCCACCTTCCCCCCAGGTCAGGCTGCAAAAGGTTGGTGGCCTTTTTGTCAAAGGTTGGTTTTTACACTGCCATCCTTTGACATCGTATCCCCCACTCACACCGCTCAGATGCCATTCCCCCGCAAAAGGTTGGTCACCCAAAAACCAACCTTTTGCATACGTGTTGTCAACCTTTGACAGTGCCGCCCAGAGGGTTGGAACAATGTGAGTAAGAGGTTGTAAATCACTTTGCCACTAGGCGATGGAGGGGCAAGTCATCGTCCCATTCTTTGGACCCATGACAGCACTCGGGCAACAAAAAAAGCACCGCAGCGAAAGCTGCGCCGGGATGACGGTAGAAAGCATGGTGGCCGGCGTATCTATGCCCAGGAACGACCTACTTTTCAACAATGCCATCTACCTATTGCCTTACACAGGTGCGGGCAGCGGTCTTCGCCGTGCCATGGATACCGGCGTGGAAGTACAGTTTGATGACAATGAGAAGACGCGGGAGTTTGTGATTACGATTCCCCGCAGGGAGCACCATGTCAAAAATGCACCATCAAACGGCGAAATGCACCATGAAAATGCACCATCAAGTGCAATAGCGCACCAAGAAGGCGGTGAAACGCACCAAGAAAATGCACCATCAAGCGAAAAAACGCACCAACTGACCAAGAAACAGACCGACATCATTAACTTCTGTTCCATTCCAAGATCTTCTAAAGAAATCATGGACCGACTTGGGTTATGCAATCAGTCCCGTAATCGCCAGCGCCATATTCAACCGCTTATTGATATGGGCTACCTTGAACCGACCATTCAAGGGAACCCTAAAGCAAAAGGCCAAAAGTACAGAAAGACCTCCAAGAAGATATAGCCGACATTGTCTGTTGCCGGATTTGCGGAAGAGTCACTATATTCGCGAAAAAATGTGGGTTTATGGCAAAGATGACATACAAAGGCTTCTTCAAACAATACAAGGACCTCTGGTGGACTCCATCAAAGCCCAGTCCATGACCAAATTCAACAATTTGTTGTAGGTTTTGAAGAAGAATCATTAAATTCGCAAAAATGATTGACCTATGGCACTGCCGATAAGCATAGAACGCCTGTTGGACGGGCACACAGTGGAAGGACACCGCATAGAGTTTAAGGAGGGATGGAATCCTGCTCCTATCTACAGGAGCATCTGCGCTTTCGCCAACGATATCGCTGTTCCTGAATGAGACAGAAAATGAGACAGAAAATGAGACGATTCTCCTCTCTCAACTATCTAAAAGACAGCAGATTATCTTAAGGGCCATTGCGGAGAATGACAAAATAACAGAGAGGCAAATGATGCAGAAGTTTTCTGTATCGCGTGCTACTATCACAAGAGCGACGACTGCACTGAAGAAAATGGGAATTATTATTCGGATTGGCTCTGATAGGAATGGCTCCTGGATGATCGTCAAAAAGGTGATTGGTTTATAAGGCTTTCTCCTGAATAAATCAAGGGCTTCACTATCGAGGTCACGCAAGTTGCCCTCGTTTTTTCTAAAAGCTTTGTAGCAGTTATCGCTTACTTCTCAAAGAACACATCTGTCTCCAAACAAATATTGGGTCAATGTCAAAAGTAGGTTGTAAAAGTTATTATGATGGCTTGTGACTGTCTCAAGTCTGTGCCGCGTTGACAGCCAGGATGCGTCTGGAAAGGATTTTAGGTCAACGTGGCAAAGAAATGCCCCGATTTCCTCAATTCTGTTGCTGCGTGGACAGTTGGATGCACCCAGAAACCGATTCCCCGTCAACGCGGCAATCTACTGCGTCATGGAGGATATCCCTTTCATCATCTTTATGCCTGCAACTACCTTCGCCTAGGGGAAATGCAAAACAACCGGGTTTTTGCATTGAGCCCAAATATTAGATAGTTAGGAAATGCAATTTTTGGGATATTTTTTGGGCCACTTTTTATGAAAAATGCCTCCTACACTACTGTAGAAGGCATTTTGGCGGAGAGACCGAGATTCGTAAATTCTTTGCGCTCCTCGTTAGAAGGTGTTGTTTAAATGGTTTCTATTGCGTAATTTTGTAGGTGGAGTCTGATAGCCTCACCCAAAAATGGGCCATTATTGGGCCACGATTTAACAAAAATGCGCCATGAAGATTAAGAGAAACATCAACTTTAAGCTGCGGGTTTACGGAAAAGATAGTAATCTTTTCCAGATACGGCTTCGTACCACCTTTAATGGAAACAGGCTTGACATCAAGACCGGATGCCAGATTAACGACCGGGAAGCCTGGGATGAGAAAGCACAGTTGGTCAGGGATGGGTATGTGGGGCCCAAAAACGAGACCGCCCAGGCCATCAACAACGAGCTTCGCAACGTGAAGGACCAGATGGATACGGCTTTCAAGTATTTTGAGGCGATGGATACCGTCCCCAGTGTTGCCGATATTCAGAAGAAGTTCCAAGAGCGCATGGAGGGAACAGTTCCGCAAAAACCTATAGAGGCCCCGAAAAAGGAAAGGAAACCGAAGAGCAAGGATTTTTGGGAATGCTTTGACTTGTTCTTGGCGGAAGCTGGCGAGAAAAACGCCTGGACTCCGGCCACGTTGGAAAAGATGGAAGCATTGCGGGTGGACCTCAAGGCTTTCAAAAAAGCCATCAAATTCGAGGACCTTACGGAGTCCTGGTTCACGGCCTTTGTCGTTTATCTTAGGGACAATAAGAAGCTCCGCACGCCCCGGAAAAAGAAGGGTGAAAGAGAAGAGTATGACCACGAAGACATAACTGGCCTCCGAAACTCCACCATCGAGAAGAAACTGGGCTACTTCCGCTGGTTCCTGAACTGGGCCACCGACAAGGGCTATAACCCAAACCGGGCCTACAAGTCTTTCCGCCCCACCCTCAAACAAACGCAGCGCAAGGTCATCTACCTCACCAAAGAGGAGATTGCCAAAGTCAAGGCAGTGGAACTGTCGGGCGATAAAGCCTACATGGATCCGGTGCGCGATGTCTTTATCTTCTGCTGCTTCTCCGGTCTGCGCCATTCCGATGCCAACAACCTGAGACGAAGCGACATCAAGGGTGACCACATCGAAATAACCACCGTAAAGACCGCCGACAGTATCTCCATCGAGCTGAACGACATTACCAAGGCCATCCTGGAAAAATACAAGGACGTTCCCTTCAAAGACAACAAAGCCCTTCCCAACCTAACCAATCAGGCTATGAACCGGGACATCAAAGAGCTTTGCAAACTGGCCGGTATCAACGAAGAAATCCGCATCACCACCTACAAGGGCAGCACCCGTACGGATACCGTTTACCAAAAGTGGGAAAAAGTGGGCACCCATACCGGCCGCCGCACCTTCATTGTCAATGCCCTCTCCCTCGGTATCCCTCCCAGTGTGGTCATGAAATGGACCGGGCACTCCGACTACAAGGCCATGAAACCCTACATAGACATCGTGGATTCCATCAAAGCCGAGTCCATGACCAAATTCAATAGTTTGCTGTAGCAGCCAGGGCAGAAAATGGCCGGAGAACATGATTGGGTCACGCTATGGCGTGGCCTTTTCTTTTGGAGTGGCAGTTACTTTTACTTTGAGGTCGTATAGCGCTGCTATTTTGAAAATATAGGAAATGGAGATGTCGTCCACTTTGAACCAGCGGTTCACTCCATTGTAGCTAA
>ONII01000026.1 GCA_900317845.1 uncultured Bacteroidales bacterium | reverse complement strand
GTTAAGCTCACCATCGCCGATGGTACTGCCCCACCAGGTGGGAGAGTAGGTAGCTGCGGTTCTTTGGAAGCCCCGAAGGTCAACTGACCTCCGGGGCTTTTTTGTTAACGCTATTTTCACTATCTTTGTAAGTTAAAAGAATATTAATCAGAAAATATATGAATAGAGTAGTAATTACAGGTATGGGTATCTGGTCCTGCTTGGGCGTTACCCTGGATGAAGTAAGAGATTCGTTGTATAAGGGCAAATCCGGTATTATCCTGGATCCGGCCCGGAAGGAAATGGGTTTTCGTTCCGGTCTCACCAGTTTTGTTCCCAAGCCGGAACTGAAGGCAGAACTGGCCCGCGCTCAGCGCGCCTACATGCCGGAGCCGGCCCAGTACGCCTACTGCGCCACCCGCGACGCCCTCAAGGCCGCCGGTATCGACCAGGATTATCTGGACAGCCATGAGGTGGGCTTGCTGTATGGCAACGACAGCACCGCAGACGCTGTGTACAATTCTGTGGCCAAGATTATTGCCAAGAAGGACACCATGCTTTGCGGCGCCGGTGCCATCTTCCAGAGCATGAACTCTACCGTAACCATGAACCTGGGCGTGATTTTCCACCTCAAGGGCATCAATCTCACCGTGTCCGGCGCTTGCGCCAGCGGTTCCCATGCGATCGGCCTGGGTGCCCTCCTTATCCAGAACGGCCTGCAAGAAATGGTGGTTTGCGGCGGTGCACAGGAAGTGAACATGGCCGCTACCGGTTCCTTCGACGGTATTTCCGCTTTCTCCACCCGTGAGGACGAGCCCACCAAGGCTTGCCGTCCGTTCGACGCCAACCGCGACGGTCTGGTACCGGGCGGTGGTGCCGCTACCGTGATCCTGGAAAGCTATGAAAGCGCGAAACGTCGTGGCGCTCCCATTATCGCAGAGGTGCTGGGCTACGGCTTCTCCGCCAACGGAGACCACATTTCTTCGCCCAACGTAGATGGCCCCGCCCGTTCCCTGGAAATGGCCATCCGTCGCGCCGGTATCGACCTGAAAGAAATTGGTTATGTCAATGCCCATGCCACTTCTACGCATGTGGGCGATGCCAACGAGGCCAAGGCCCTGCTGCGCGTGCTGGGCGAAAAGACCGTTCCCATCACTTCCACCAAGAGCCAGACCGGCCACGAAATGTGGATGGCAGGTGCTTCGGAGGTCATTTACTCCATCCTCATGATGAAGAACGACTTCATTGCCGGAAACATCAACTTCGAGACCCCGGACGAGGATTCCTGCCACCTGCTCATTCCTGCTACCACCATCGAGAGCCACTTCGACACCTTCCTGTCCAATTCCTTCGGTTTTGGCGGAACCAACTCCACGCTCATCGTACGGAATGTCTAAGTCCGTGCTTATCATCGGCGCCGGCCTGGGCGGCCTGCTTTGCGGCCAACTATTGGTTCGCAAAGGGCTCAGTGTCACGGTCTTGGAGGCCGATACAGAGCCCGGCGGCATCCTGCACGGATTCACCTGGGAGGGTGCCCGCTGCGACCGGGGCTTTCACTCGGTGGGCGGGCTGGCTCCCGGCGAACCGCTGGAGAAAATCTTCCGCCCGCTGGGCCTGATGGATCTGCCCTGGTATAAGGCCGATCCGGACGAAGGCCTGGGTTTCCTGCGGCTGAACACCCGTTCGGACTTTGAGCTCTCGCACATCCTGGGCCCCTTCCGCCAGAGCACCTGGCGGCTGGAGGGCGGGGGAGACACCCTCTCCCAGGCTCTTGCCAACGGGCTGGATATCCACTATCAGAAGAAGGTAGTTTCCATTGAGAATCAGGTGGTTACCTGCTCTGATGGCAGTACTTTCCAGGCCGATTATGTTATCTCAGACCTGCATCCGCTCACCACTATGGAACTGGTGAAGGACCATGTCCGCCGTGCCTATACGCACCGCCTGAGCATGCAGGAGAACGGACCGGACATCTTCTCCGTTCACTGCCTGATGGAACCGGACTGCGTGCCTTGGCAAAGCGGCGCTATTTTCCTGGATGACAGCCTGATGATTCACTTTGACGAGCCCGGAACGGGCATCCTGGAACTGATGTGCTTCGGGGAAGGGAATCCGGAGGAAATGATTGCCCGTGCGGCAAAGCGTCTTCCTGGCCTCAAGGTGCGTAAGTATCACTGCCGGATGAATCAGGGTTACGGCATCGTAAAACATTCCAACGCAGACTTCATCGCCGCCGCTACGCCCCTTCCCTGGCTTTTCCTTACCGGTCAGAACCTGGGGCTGCACGGTATCCTGGGCACCAGTATTTCTGCCCTAAACACTTGTAAATCAATTGAACCATGAAATATGCATTAGTCACCGGAGGCAGCCGTGGCATTGGCCGCGCCTGTGTCCAGAAATTATACAGCATGGGCTATGAAGTGCTCATCAACTATGTCTCCAACGAGGCCGCAGCCCAGGAAACCCTGGCCTCCATTGACGGCCACGGAGAACTCCTGAAGTTCGATGTGGCCGATGCCGAAGCGGTGGAGTCCTGCCTCAAAGCCTGGCAGGAAGCCCATCCGGACGAGTACGTGGAAGTGCTGGTGAACAACGCCGGCATCCGCCGCGACAACCTCCTCATCTGGATGAAACGCGAAGACTGGCGCAAAGTGCTGGACACCAACCTGAACGGCTGGTACAATGTGACCCACGTATTGCTGCAGCCCATGCTGCGGAAAAAATACGGCCGCATTATCAACATGGCCTCGTTGAGCGGCCTCAAAGGCCTTCCCGGCCAAACCAACTACTCGGCCACCAAAGGCGGTATGATTGCCGCCACCAAGGCCCTGGCCCAGGAAGTAGCCCGCAAGAAAGTAACGGTAAATGCGGTGGCGCCCGGTTTTGTCCGTACGGATATGGTGGAAGGACTGGACGAGGACGCCCTCAAGAAAGACATCCCCGCCGGCCGTTTCGGTGAGCCGGAAGAGGTAGCCGCCGTGGTGGCTTTCCTGGCTTCCGAGGGAGCCTCCTACGTAAATGGTGAGGTGATTTCCGTAAACGGCGGCTTGTACACTTAATTTGTCATAATCATATGGAATACAGACCTTTAACCCGTGCAGAAGTCGATCAACTCATCAGTTTTGGCTGTCGCGCGGAGGATTGGGGAACGGTTGAAACCTCGGATCCGGAATCCCTGAAGTACATTCGCAACGTGCGTTTTTCCGGAACGGTGCGCTTTGGCAAATTCGAGGCGCAGTTTACGCTTCCCGGCGGCCTGCATAAGCATGCCGGTATTCGGAATGCAACGCTGCACAACGTCACCATCGGCGATAATTCGCTGGTGGAAAATGTGACCGACTATATTGCCAACTACGACATTGGCCACGATACCTATATCGAGAATGTAGACCTGATTTTCGTGGACGGCAATTGCAGCTTTGGCAATGGGGTAGAGGTGTCCGTGCTCAATGAAACCGGCGGCCGTGAGGTGAAGATTTTCGACCGCCTGAGTGCGCAGATTGCCTATGTACTGGCCATGTACCGGCATCGTCCCGGCCTGATTGCCCAGATGAACGCGCAAATTGAGGCCGATGCCCGGGAGCACAGCTCCGAGCGGGGGACCATCGGCAACCACGTGACGGTGCGTAACACCTGCATTATCAATGGGGTACGCATTGGCGACGGTGCCCGGATCAGCGGTGCCAGCCGCCTGAAAAACGGCAGCATCAACAGCAATATGGTGGCGCCGGTCACTATCGGCTATGGCGTCATTGCGGACGATTTCATCATCTGTAGCGGCTCCAAGGTGGAAGACAATACCACCCTTACGCGCTGTTTTGTGGGGCAGAGCTGCACGCTGGGTCATGCCTACAGCGCCTCCGATTCCCTTTTCTTCAGCAATTGCCAGGGAGAGAACGGGGAGGCCTGCGCCATTTTTGCCGGCCCGTTCACGGTGACCCACCACAAGAGTACCCTGCTTATCGCCGGTAAGTTCTCCTTCATGAACGCCGGTTCCGGCTCCAACCAGAGCAACCACATGTACAAGCTGGGCCCCATCCACCAGGGCATCCTGGAGCGGGGCGCCAAAACGGCCTCCGATTCCTATATCCTGTGGCCGTCCCGCATCGGCGCGTTTTCGCTGGTGATGGGCCGGCACGTGACCCACTCGGACACCACCAACCTGCCGTTCTCTTATCTGATTGAGCAGCAGAACAATACCTACCTTGTTCCGGGCGTGAACCTGCGCAGTGTGGGCACGGTTCGCGATGCCCAGAAGTGGCCCAAGCGTGACAACCGTAAAGACCCGGACCGCCTGGACTGCATCAACTACAATCTCCTGAGTCCCTTCACCATCCAGAAGATGTTCAAGGGTGTACAGCTCCTCAAAAACCTGCTGTACTCCTCCGGTGAACTCTCGGACATTTACTCCTATCACAGCACCAAAATCCGTAACTCCTCACTGAGGAACGGTATCCGTTATTACCAGACGGCCATTACCAAGTTCCTGGGCAACTCCATCATTAAAAAGCTGGAAAACCTGCCTGCAGGAGCCTCAGATGCCCAAATCCGGGAGGCCCTGAAGCCCACGGTGGCAACCGGGACAGGTTATTGGGTGGACCTGAGCGGCCTGATTGCTCCCAAATTTGCGGTGAATGCCGCGCTGGACAAGATGGAGAGCGGAACATTCACGCTACAAGAGCTCTCGGATGCTTTCCACCAGATGCACAGCCACTATTACGAGTACGAGTGGACCTGGGCCTACGACAAATATGCCGACTTCTTCGGTTATCCGCTGGAAACCATCACCGCGGAGCAGGTGGCCGACATTGTGCGCAAGTGGGAAGACGCCGTTATCGGCCTGGATAAAGAACTGTACGAGGACGCCAAGAAGGAGTTCAACCTGGCTTCCATGACCGGTTTCGGGGCCGATGGCACCCGCGAAGAAAAGGAACAGGACTTCTCCGAGGTTCGCGGTGACTTTGAATCCAATGCCTTTGTGACGGCCGTGCTGGAGCACATCCGCGTAAAACAGGCGCTGGGCGACGAACTGCTGGAGCGGCTGCGCCGCTAATAGACGGTTCTGCGATTGTAGGCCTTCAGTGCGCCTCTGAGTAGCATCAGAGCCCGCTGAAGGTCTTCTTTTTTAAGGACATACGCCAGGCGCACCTGGTTGCGACCCAGGTCCGGATTGCGGTAGAAACCGGCTGCCGGCGCCATCATCACGGTTTCCCCATCCAGGCGGAAGTCCGTGAGGCACCATCGGCAAAAATCTTCGGCATCGGCCACGGGTAAACTAGCCACGGTGTAGAAGGCGCCGTGCGGCATGGGGGAGTATACGCCCGGAATGCTGTTCAGGCCTTTGATAAAGAAGTCCCGGCGCTCTTTGTACTCGTTGTAGCACTGTTTGGAATACTCTTCCGTTCCCTCGATGGAGGCGTCTGCCACCAGCTGGCCCAGCAGCGGGGGGCTCAGACGGGCCTGGCAGTACTTCATCACGGTGTCATACAC
The DNA here is from genome assembly GCA_900317845.1 of uncultured Bacteroidales bacterium. Classification (GTDB taxonomy): domain Bacteria; phylum Bacteroidota; class Bacteroidia; order Bacteroidales; family UBA932; genus Cryptobacteroides. The sequence continues at coordinate 13,229 of ONII01000026.1, read as the reverse complement.
CAGGCGGTTGCGGGTAACCAGCATGCCCACGCGGATACCGCACTCCGAGTAGCGCTTACTCACGGAGTCCACCAGAATCACATGTTCCGGGATGCCCAGCGACATGGCGCTTACATAGGGCTCGTTGGTGTAAACGAATTCTCTATATACCTCATCTGCAATGAGATAGAGGTCGTGTTTAACCACCAGCTCTTTTAACTGCTGCAGTTCCTCCGGGCTGTATACGTAGCCGGTGGGGTTGTTGGGATTACACAGGAGGATGGCCTTGGTTTTATCCGTAATGGCCCGTTCAAAATCCTCCATGGGCGGCAGTTTGAAGCCGTCCTCAATGTAGGAGGTGACGGTAACTACCTTGATGCCCGCCGTAACGGCGAAGGAGATGTAGTTGGCATAGCCGGGCTCCACCATAATCATCTCGTCGCCGGGGTTCATGCAGGCCAGAAACGCGAACAGAATGGCTTCCGAGCCGCCGCTGGTGACGATGATGTTCTCTGCGGTGATGTCGGCAATGTTAAACTTGGCGTAGTATTTCACCAGTTTCTCGCGCAGCATGGAAAGGCCCTCGGAGGGGCTGTATTCCAGCGTTTTACGGTCGATGGCCTTGAGCACGTCCAGGCCTTTTTGCGGGGTGGGCAGGTCCGGCTGGCCAATGTTCAGATGATACACCTTCACGCCCTGACGCTTGGCTTCATTGGCCAGGGGGGCGAGTTTCCGGATGGGGGACGACGGCATTTCCAGGCCGCGACGGGATATTTGAGGCATAAATTACAGGATTCCAAGCATGCGGCTGCGGACCAGGAGGGCGGCGCCGGTAGGGGCGGCCTTCTGTTTGAGCTGCGTCAGTTTAATGGTGGTATCTTGGTTGGCGATGTTCAGGACATGGCGTTTGATGGCGGTACGGATGGGGAGCATCAGGTAATCGCCGGCGGCGACGGCTACCTTACCGCCAATCACCACCAGCTCCGGATTGAAGATGTTGATGAGGCCGGCGAGGCCCTTGCCCAGGTTGGTGCCCACCTTTTCCACCGTCTCAATGGCCAGGATATCCTCCTGCTGGATGGCGGTGAACACCTCCGTAATGTTGATTTTGCCATCGACCTTGAACTTGCGGGCCAGGGACGATGCGCGCCCGGCGGTGAGCTTTTCGCTGATCATGCGCACCAGGGCGCTGCCGGAGGCACCGGTTTCCAGACAGCCGATTTTGCCGCATCGGCACATTTGACCGTTGTCCAGGAGCGGGAAGTGGCCGAATTCTCCGCTATAGCCGGAGGTGCCGTAGTACAGGCGTCCGTTCAGGATCATGCCCATGCCCAGACCCCAGCTCACGTTCACGTAGAGCATGTTTTTCTCCTTGAGACCGCCGCCCAGGTATTCGCCGTAGGTCATGGCGCGGGAGTCGTTTTCCAGCACCACATGCACGTTCAGTTCCTCTTCCAGCATTTGGCCGATGGGACGGGACGGGTCAAACGAGTAATTGTTGCTGTAGCCGGTGACCGGATTCACGCGGCCGGGCAGGGCCACGCCCACACCCATGATGCGGTTCCAGTCCAGGCCGTTTTTGTCCACGTGCTCGCGGATGCCGTCCGCAATCTTGTGCACGGATTCTTCGTTGGCCTCCATTCTGTAGAGGATATCGTCCTGGAAAGAGATGAGACCGCCTTTGAAGTCGGTGACGGCAATACTGACATGCCGGTTGCGGATGTGTACGCCCACAAAGTACCCGGCCTCCGGATTGAGACCGTAGATGGAAGGTCTGCGGCCGCCGGAAGTGCCGGACTTGCCAAGGTCTACCATGAATCCCTCGTCCATCAGTTCCCCGATGAGTTTGGTAGCCGTGGGAACGGATGCGCCGATGGCCTCGCTGATGGAGGCGATGCTGTGTTCCCCGCGCTCGATGCAGAGGAACAGGATGTTCTTTTTCAAGAGGGAGTTCTTGTTGTCTTTTTTGTCAAGGAAGGTCTCTCTCATAAGATTTTCATTTTTTCGCGGCAAATTTAAAAAATTTTTAGTGAATTTGCAAATCTTCAAAAATATCTTTATTTTAATACGCGCATAATGAATGCGAAAATTTGCCTATCTTTGCATTTGCTATGTTTGTGAAACTGAAAAACTGGTTGCAGGAATTCCGCCTGTCCCTGAAAATGAAGGTGACGCTTGCCTTAAGCGCCATTGCGGTGGTCCTGCTCATGTCCAGTATCATCTCCGTACTGGAGTACAGGCGCATGTCCAATTACGTCTCGGACATGATTGCGGATGATATCCGGAACATCCATCTCACCCAAAAACTGGTAGATGCCGTAGATACCTATAACTTGCAGTTATTGGCCGTGATAGGGGACGATAACCTGTCCACGCTGCCGGACTTTGACCGGAGCGCTTTCCTGGACTATTGCGACTCGCTGCGCGCCTCCTTTGGCGCCGGTAAAACGGTGCCCATGGCAGACTCCGTGGTGTATGCCTATTCGGCCTATATGCTGGCTTCCATGGAACTGGAAGATGTCCTGGAGTCCAATTTCATCAACACGCGGGACTGGTATTTTAGCCGCCTGCAGCCGCTGTTCGGACGCATGAGAGGCTATCTGGACCGTCTGAGCACCACCATGTACATGGAACTGGAGCAAAACTCCAAGGACTTTGACCGGGGCTTTTTCCGCAGCATCATTCCCAGTGCGGTGGCCGTTGCCGTGGGCATTCTGCTGGTGTTCCTACTGCTGTTCTACATCCTGGTGTATTACGTCAGTCCCATCTACCGGATGCGGCAGGCGCTGCAAGACTACCTGGAATTCCGGCGGCGCTACACCTATTCCTTTGACGGAAACGACCAGCTCTGTGAGCTGAATAATGCGGTTACAGACCTCACCGAGGAGAACCGAACGCTGCGCCGGCGCATGGCGGAGCTCAAGGAAAAGAAGCTGCAGAATGAATCTTAAGGTTATATCGCGGAATGTGGGCGTGGCGCTCCTGGTGAGTGCCCTGTTCATGCTACTGTCGGTTTTTGTTTCCCTGGCCGACGGCGGAGATTCCGCCCTGTCACCGCTGCTGATCAGCTTTGTCATCACCTTTATCGTGGGCGTTTTCCCTTTCATTTTTGTGCGGAAAACCTCCCAGATTTCCCTGAAGGACGGGTTCATGATTATCTTCCTGTCGTGGCTGCTGTCCTTCATTTTCGGGGCGCTTCCGTACGCGCTGTGGGGCGGTCCGTTTTCGGTGATAAACGCCTGGTTTGAAAGCGTTTCTGGCTTTACTACAACGGGTTCCACCATCCTGGAAGACGTAGAGTCCCTGCCGCGGAGTCTCCTGTTCTGGCGTTCGGCTACGCACTTTATCGGCGGCTTGGGCGTTGTGGTGTTCCTGCTCCTGATTATTCCCAACTCGTCGCCGGTGCGGCTCAGACTCACCAACATGGAACTCTCGTCCCTTTCCCGTGACGACTACAAGAGCCGGGCCAACAAGACGGTGTATATTTTTGCGTGGGTGTACCTGGGTATCTGCGGGGCGGCGTTTGTGACGTACGTCTTATGCGGAATGCCCATTTTTGACGCTGTGTGTCATGCGTTTAGCGTTTGCGCAACGGGTGGTTTCTCGTCCCGGAACCTGAGTATCGGCGCGTTTAATTCGCCCCTGATTTCTATCGTCACCATCGTGTTCATGTTCCTGGCGTCCATCCATTTCGGGCTCATTTTCATGGCGCTGGTGAACCGTTCGCTGCGGCCGCTGCACAACCCGGTGCTGCGGTTCTACTGCATTGCGCTGGCGGTGATTGCCGTGATTACCTCCATGTCACTCAAGCTTCAGGGGGTGAATGATTCGTGGGGCGGGGCCTTCCTGGACGGTACCTTCCAGGTAGTGAGTTATGCTTCTACCAGCGGGTTTGCCATTGCAGACAACTCCACCTGGCCGGTGCTGCCGTGCTTTATGCTGGTGCTGGTGAGCCTGGTGTGCGGGTGTGCCGGTTCCACTACCGGTGGTCTTAAGGTAGACCGCGTCATCGTGCTGTTCAAGGCCATCCACATGCAAATCCTCAAAACCTTGTATCCTTCGTCCATTTTCGAGGTACGAGTGGGACGCCGGATTCTGCACGACGAAGAGATTTATCCGCAGGTACTCTATATTGCCATGTATTTCCTGCTGCTGGGGGCATCGGCCATCGTCATTATGCTCATGGGAGACCCGCATGGGCATGCGCTGGTGGGCTCGGTGGCGTCGCTGGGCAATGTGGGGCCGTCCATCTACGACATTGGCTCCATGGGCAATTTCAACATGGAACCGGCGGGGATCAAGTTTGTGTACACGGTGGATATGTTCCTGGGCCGTGTAGAAATTTATCCGGTTTTCGCCGTGATTTCGAGTATCTTTAACCGTCGCTACTAATGGAGTTTTATCCATTTTTCCGGAAGGCGTTTCCGTATTCTCCCACCCCTTGCCAGGAGCGGCTGCTGCGGGCGGTTTCCGCCTTTTTGTCTTCGGACGACGGGGATATCCTGGTGGTGAACGGGTATGCGGGGACCGGTAAGACCACGGCCATGGCTGCGGTGGTGGCCGGTTTGGCATCGCTGGAGATTCCGTCCGTGCTGCTGGCCCCTACCGGCCGGGCGGCCAAGGTGCTGTCGCAGTATGCGGGGCATCCGGCTTCTACCATTCACAAGCATATTTATCGGCAGAAGTCGCTTAGTGCAGAGGGAGTTGGCGCGTTTACGCTCACGTTCAACAAGGCGCGGAGCACGCTGTTTATTGTGGACGAGGTGTCGCTGATCGGCCTTTCTGACGGCTTCGGGACGGGGAATTTGCTGGAAGACCTGGTGGCGTTTGTGCGGGCCGGAACGGACTGTCGGCTCATCCTGATGGGGGACGCTGCCCAGCTGCCTCCGGTGGGGCTGGATGCATCGCCGGCGCTGTCTCCCTCGTTCATGAACGGCTTCGGGGGCGTATCGTACGTGGAACTTACCACGGTGGTGCGGCAGGCGGCCGATTCAGGGATTTTGCGGAATGCGACGGGGCTGCGGGAGATGTTGCCTTATTCCTTTGGACCGTTGAAGTTGTCTGTTTTTCCGGACGTACGGCGCATTTCCGGCGGGGAACTGCTGGAGGCGTTGTCGGACGCCTATGGCCGGTACGGAGAGGACGAGGTAATGGTGCTGTGCCGCTCCAACAAACGGGCGGGCCGGTACAATGCCGGCATCCGCAGTTCGGTGCTTTATCATGAGGAGCGGCTGGTGAGGGGAGAGCGGCTCATGATTGTGCGGAACCACTACCTGGACGGGCTGGAGGGAACGGACTACATTGCCAATGGCGATATGGCTAAGCTGGTGTGGATCAAGCATTTTGAGGAGCGGTACGGCCTGCATTTCGCCGATGCCTGTCTCTCGTTCCCGGACTACGGGGACCAGGAGGTAGAGATGAAAGTGCTCCTGGATGTGCTGGAGAGCGATGCGCCCTCGCTGGGGCAGGAGGCCGCGCAGGCGCTGTTCACCGGCGTGCTGGCCGATTATTCCGACCTTCCCACCAAGAAAAAGCGGTACGACGCCGTGCGTTCGGATCCGTTTTTTAATGCCCTGCAAATCAAATATGCCCACGCCATCACCTGCCATAAGGCCCAGGGCGGCCAGTGGAAGTGCGTGTTTGTGGACAACCCCTTCTGGCAGGACGAACTTCAGGAAGAGGACCTGAAGTGGCTGTACACAGCCCTCACCCGCGCCGTGGAGCAGGTGTACCTGGTTAACTTCCGCGACAGCTTCTTTGCTTAGGCCTTTTGGGGCCTTCGTGCCCTGGCCCCGTGCTTTAACGCCACAATTCACTCTGCTTAAAGCACACCCACCCCGTTCAGAACCGCCTCGGCGCCCTGGTCCTGTGCTTTAATGCTCCCTTTCACTCTGCTTAAAGCACACCTGCCCCGTTCAGAACCACCTCAGCGCCTTGGTCCTGTGCTTTAATGCCTCCTTTTCACCCCCGTTAAAGCACACCTGCCCCGTTCAGAACTGCCTCAGCGCCCTGGTCCTGTGCTTTAATCAAATTTTTTCACTACCTTTAGGGTCATGAAAACACAGACCCTCATCCTGGCGCTGGCCCTCGGCGCCCTCACTGCCCAGGCGCAGGACTTCCCGCGCGCGTACAAATGGCTGAATAACAAGGAAATAGCCTTCTCGCAAGACGGCTCCTTTACAGACTCCGACGGCTATGTGGTCACCGTCGGCAAAAAATTCAGCAAGACCGCGGGCGTGAACGCGCCGGAAAAGTTCGCAGACTTTCCCATCCAGCCTGCGGACGCCGTGAACCTCACCTATAGCCCGGATTCCACCAAGCTCGCCTTCACGCGCGCGAACAACCTCTGGGTGGTGGACATCGCCAGCGGCCAAGAGACGCAACTTACCACCGATGGCACCCGGACCGTCATGAACGGCTATGCCAGCTGGGTCTATTATGAGGAAATTCTGGGCAGGCCATCCCAATATTGCGCCTTCTGGTGGAGCCCGGACAGCCAAAAACTGGCCTTCTACCACTTTGACGACACCCAGGTGCCCATGTTCCCCATCTATTCGCCCTTCGGCCAGGACGGCAAGCTCCGCGAAACGCACTACCCCAAGGTGGGCGAAAAGAATCCGGAGGTCCGCGTAGGCTTCACAGACCTCCAGGGCAATCTCACCTGGGCCGATTTCAACGAAAAAGAGGACCAATATTTTGGCATCCCTTTCTGGGGCGCAGACAGCAAAACCTTCTATGTGGCCCGCATGCCGCGCAAGCAGCAAACACTTGATTTATATGCGGTTAACGCTATCGACGGGAATAAAAAAGTCATCTATCACGAGGAAGTTTCTACCTGGCTGGACTGGATGAGTGAGATGCTCTTTGACGACAAAGGCCTGTACATGGTGCGTAGTTTTGAGACCGGGTGGCAGCAAATTTACTTCCTCAGCTACGACGGTACTACGCTCAAACGTCTCACCGACGGTCCCAACTGGCGCATCGGCCTAGTGCGCGCAGACAAGGACGGCAGCGTGTACTTCACCGCCGAACGTGACGCGCGTGTGCGTAGCGCGCTATATAAAGTATCGGCCAAAGGTCAGATTACCGCCCTTACGGATCCGGCACTGGATGTGGCCGATGTCGTTTTCTCGCCGGACGGGAAGTACTTCCTGAGCCTGGTATCCAACCTGCGCACCCCGTACGAGATTCGGCTCCAGGAGACCCGAAAGCCCGCACATGGCTATACGGTGGCGGCCCTTCCAGCGCAGGAAGGTGCTCAGGGTGAACTGGTTAGTATCGTCACGGACGGGCTGGAACTGCCGGGCATCATCTACTATCCCAAGGACTTCGATCCGGCTAAGCGTTACCCGGTGCACGTGGATATTTACGGCGGTCCGGACACGCCGCTGGTGAACGACCGCTGGGTGCCCGCTTCCCGCTACGACTGGTATTACCGGAACGGCATCATCCAGCTCATTGCCGATTGCCGCGCCGCCGGGCACAACGGAAAAGCCGGCACCGATGCCATCTACAAGCAGCTTTCTACGGTGGAAGTGGCCGATTTCGTGGCCTGGGCCCGCTGGCTCCAGAGCCTGCCGTACGTGAAGCCGGAAAAGATTGGCGTAGAAGGGTTTAGCTTTGGAGGAACCATGACAACGCTTTTGGTCACAACGGCCTCCGACGCCTACCATTACGGCATCGCCGGCGGCGGCGTGTACGACTGGCGCCTGTACGACAGCCACTACACGGAGCGCTTCATGTCCACGCTGGAGGACAACGCGGAAGGGTATGAAAAGACGGCGGTGGTAAACCGCATTGCCGCTTATCCCGCCAAGGTGGGCACTGCCGATACTTCCGTCATGCTCAAGCTCACGCACGGAACCGGGGACGATAACGTCCACTTCCAGAACACGTTACAGCTGATTGATATGCTCCACAAACAGGGCGCCCGCTTCGAGTTCATGATTTACCCGGACGGCATGCACGGCTATCGCGGCTACCAGGGCCGGCACTTTACCCAGGCCAATCGGGATTTCTGGCGGCAGTATTTGCTGGAACATGAACAATAGCGCGAAGGACCGCTTCGTTTAGCCTTGACAATCTGGCCAACTGCTTTACGGACAGCGTTTTCCGTTCGTTCCAAAAGTAGGTGGCCAGATGGATTTTATCGGCCTGGGAAAGCTGTTTGATGGGCTTTTTGAATCGTCTTGTACTTTCGTGCTCCATTTCTTTCAGCAGTTTCCCTTCATCCTGTTTTTCCAGGAAGGGACGGGCATCGGCCGCCTCCATTTCTATCAAATCCTTCTTTTTTACATTGAGGAAGGCGATAAACTGCCTGGGCGACAGAAATACCTCATTATGAAGATATTGCATGTCAAAATAACTTCGCGGAACCAGCATGCCTTTGGCGTCAAATTCCCAATTCTGCGGTAATTTGATTCTGGTTCTGAATAATCGGCATTGTTCTCTGTAGTCCAGTTCCGAGACCTTCCGATACGTTGTTTTGTCCTGCCGATAATACACCAGTCCAGGCCCCCAGGGATACTCTTCCGGCAGGAGTCGGAAGCCCGCTTCCGTACAGTTCCTAAAGACGTAGATGATCTTTCGGCGTAGTTCCTCGTCGTCTTTGATAGGGTCTACGGCAATTTGAATGGCGTCCTTGACGATATCGCCCAATCCGTCCCGATTATATCTTCTGGTGATGAGTCGTTTGATTTCCCGCTTGTACTTTTGGATTTTATCGGGTGCTCCCTTGGCGATGAGGTGGAAATGGGTACGCATCACTTCCTGACAGAGAATTCGTACATCACAGTATAAGGAGGTGATGGCTATCTGGTTCATGATGAATACGTAATCTTCCTCTGTATCGCAAAGGACCGAGAGTCTGGTCCCATCTGAATAGATGTGATAACAATCGTCAATTACTTTGGGTGCAAAATTGTCCATATTTTTTTTCTGCAAAGTTCCGAAGTTGGTTCGGTGTAAACAAAAATACACGGATAATTTTTAGAATAGGCCTTACAGGGTGCTGTGATGCGGATTCGGGACTACTAACATTTTCATTTTTTGCCCAATTTTTTGAAATTGCGATGAGGCTGATTTGGGCAAAAAGTGGAAATTACCTCCAGAGTGGAGCCTCGGAAGCAAGGCGCGGGGCGTTAAAGCACGGGGCCAGGGCACGGAGGTGGTTCTGGAGGGGGTGGGTGTGCTTTAATGGGGGTGAAATGGTGGCATTAAAGCACGGGGCCATGGCACTGAGGCGGTTCTGGACGGGGTGGGTGTGCTTTAACGCGGGTGGAAGTTGCAAAAGTGGGTGAAAAAGGGTAAATTTGGCGTTAAGATGGTGCAACAGGACTATATTTGGGATCCGCTGCGGAAAAAAAGTGTGCGGAATACGCCGGAGGAGGCGGTGCGGCAGTGGTTTATATCGGTGCTGCATGAGGGGATGCATGTCCCGGAGCACATGATGGGGAGTGAGGTGGCGCTCAGCCATGCGGGAAAGGACTATAGGGCCGATATCGTAGTGTACAACCGCCAGGCGCAGCCGCTCATGATAGTGGAGTGCAAGCGCCCGGAAGTCCCGCTGGACCAGGCGGTGGTGGATCAGGCTCTGCGGTACAATAATGAATTGAATGTGAGGTATATAGCCATAACGAACGGCCTCAAGACGTTCATCTTTGAACGAACGGCCGATGGCTGGCAGTTTATGCAACACGCCCCGCTGTGGGAGGAGATGTTATGACGATTACGGAAGGATATTTGGAGCATCCGGTGTTCCACCTTGTGAGTGAAACGGCCAGGGAACTGGGCGTGCGGGCGTTTGTGATTGGGGGGTATGTGCGGGATTGCTTCCTGGGGCGCCCCAATAAAGATATTGACATCGTCGTGGAGGTGCCCGGTCAAGCCGGGCATGGCGGGGAGGTACGTCCGGGGATTCTGCTGGCAGAGGCGATTGGTAAAAAGTGCCATGCGCGGGTGAGCGTGTTCAAGAATTTTGGGACGGCCATGCTCAAGTATCACGGGATAGAGGTGGAGTTTGTGGGCGCGCGGAAAGAAAGCTATCACAGGGACTCCCGAAAACCCATTGTGGAGGACGGTACGCTGGAAGAAGACCAGCTGCGTAGAGACTTCACTATCAATGCGATGGCTTTCTCACTTCAAGCAGAGGATTATGGTGCGCTGGTGGACCCGTTCGGGGGCATCAAGGACCTCGCGGCGGGCATTATCCGAACTCCGTTGGAGCCCGAACAAACCTACAGCGACGACCCGCTCCGCATGCTTCGGGCCATCCGTTTTGCGGCGCGGTTGAGCACCGACGAGCGCAAATTTACCATCGTCCCGGAAAGCCTTGAGGCCATGAAAGTCATGGCCGACCGCCTGCAAATTCTCTCCAAGGAGCGCATCGTTGAGGAGCTCAACAAAATGCTTCTGACAGACCATCCGGCCATGGCGTTCGAGCTCATGGAACAGACGGGCCTATTGCAACAATTCCTGCCGGAGCTGAGCCGCCTAAAAGGCGTGGAAACGGTTGACGGTAAGGTACATAAGGAGAATTTCACCCACACGCTGCAGGTGGTGGAAAACGTGATTCGCTTCGAAAAAGAAGCCATCGCGGAAGGCCGCCTGAACGACTACGACGCGGACGGCAACGCAACGCCTCGCACGGAGCCGTATCTGTGGCTTCGCTGGGCGGCGCTGCTGCACGATATCGGCAAGCCCATCAGCAAACGTTACGTGGCGGGGCAGGGCTGGACCTTCCACGGGCACGAGGTCACCGGCGCGCGCCTGGTGCCCAAAATCTTCGAGAAACTGCGCATGCCGCTGAACGAGAAGATGAAATACGTGCAAAAACTTGTGAATCTGCACCTTAGGCCCATCGCCCTGGTGGACGACGAAGTCACGGACAGCGCGGTGCGGCGCCTGCTCTTCGACGCGGGCAATGACATCGACGACCTCATGCTCCTGTGCAATGCCGATATTACCTCCAAGAACCCGGCAAAAGTCGCGCGTCTCAGGCGCAATTTTGAGCTGGTGAAGGAGAAGATGGTGGAGGTGGAAGCCAAGGACAGTATTCGTAACTGGAAGAATCCCATCACTGGCGATTACATCATGCAACTCTTTGGTATTGAGCCGTGTAACACCATTGGCAAGCTCAAGGAGATGGTGAAAAATGCGGTGCTGGACGGAGAAATCCCGTATTCGTTCGAGGCCGCGGATGCGTATATGCGGGAAAAGGCGAGGGAGTGCTTTGGGCTGGAGCCGAAATGATCGATAAGTATGTCACATATCTCAGGGATGTCCGGCGGTACTCGCCCCGGACGGTGACGCTGTACGGGGATGCGCTGAGGGCGTTTGCCCAGTGGGCCCAGACCCCCGGTCAGGCCGGGGGTGACGGAAAGGGTCAAGCCGGGGGTGACGGAAGGGGGCAGGCCGGGGGTGGTGTCATGGCCGACCTGATCGGCCATCTCATCCCGTCGCGCATAAGGGAGTACGAGGGGCATCTGATTGACACGGGCCTTAAGCCCCGGACCGTGCACCTGCACATGAGCGCGCTCAGCGGCTTTTGCGGCTTCCTGATGAAGGAGGGCGTGCTCAAAAGCAATCCCGCGAAGGCGGTGAAGCGGCCCAAAATGGAAAAACGTTTGCCGGAGTACTACACGGAGCAGGCCATGGACACCTATCTCTCGGAAAGTGAGCATGAGGCCGATGCCGACGAACTCCAGGTCCTGCTGAGCACCGCACCGGACAGCAAGCTGGCCAAGGAGCTTTACAACCGCAGGCTCAGACGCCTCATCGTCAGTATCTTATACACCTGCGGCATCCGGCGCGCAGAGCTCATCGGCCTGCAAATCCAAAGCGTGGATACCGGTCGCAAGACCTTTCGCGTACTGGGAAAAGGGGATAAAATGCGAGAAATTCCGCTCATTCCTTCGCTACTTCAAGAAATTTCGCTATATTTACGTGCAGCTAGTTTCATGGTGGGGAAAAGACCTGCCAACGCTCCGCTCCTGGTAACGGACAAGGGACGCCCCCTGTATCCGGAATTTGTGGACCGGGCGGTGAAAGCGGAACTGCAAGGCCAAAGCGGCATCACCGGGAGGAAATCCCCCCACGTGCTCAGGCATTCCCTGGCCACCGCGCTGTTAAACGAGGGAACAGACCTGAATGCCATTAAACAGATGCTGGGCCACAGCAGTTTAGCGGCCACAGAGGTATATACCCACAACTCCGTGGAACGGCTCAAAGCACAATACATGAACGCCCATCCAAGGGCAAAAAACGAAGACCGCAATGATTAACGTTAAGTCCCTCAAGTTCAACGCAGACGAGAAGCTGCTGGACTACATTGACAAAAAAGTTGGAAAAGTAGAGAAGTTCTTCGACAACATGGGTGATATCGATGTCACCTTAAGCCTCCTGCCGGACGCAGAGAACAAATGCGTTAAGCTCCAGACCCACATTCCCGGTGAGGACATGGTCATCGAGCGCCAGGCACACACCTTCGAGGAAGCCGTGACGGAGGCCGCCGATGCCCTCAAGGAAAAGATTGTGCGCGCCAAAGAGAAAAAGTTCGCCAAATAGTGGCTGCCAAAGGCTACATCGAGACCGATAGGCAGGTCAAGAGCATACTTGAAGATGTCCGCAAAGGCATCTTCAAGTCTGTTTATCTGCTCATGGGCGAGGAACCCTATTACCCGGAGCTGGTGGCAGGCGCCATCATCGACAATTGCCTCCAGGACTGGGAAAAAGACTTCAACGAAACCATTTGCTACGGGGCCGATGTCGATGCCGACACCGTCATCACGGCCGCCCGCCGCTTCCCCATGATGGCGGACCGCCAGCTGGTGGTGGTAAAGGAAGCCCAGCAAATGAAGGGCCTGGAGGAACTCTCCCTCTACTGCCAAAACCCGCTGGAGAGCACCGTGCTGGTGATTTTGATGCACGGAGCATCGGCCGATAAACGTAAGGCGCTGTACAAAAGCGTCCTCAAAACGGGCGTCATTGTGGAGTCGCTGCCCCTCAGGGACTATGAACTTCCGCAGTGGATTCAGGCATACTATGAAGGCCGCGGGCTGCGCATCCATCCGGAGGCGGCTCTGCTTCTGGCAGAGAGCGCCGGCACGGACCTCGGAAAAATTGCCGTAGAAACGGAAAAACTCCTGAAGAACCTTCCCGAAGGAGTGAAGTCCATCTCGGCGGAGGACATCGAGCGGAACGTGGGCATCAGCCGGCAGTTCAGCATCTTCGAACTGACGAAGGCGCTTTCC
>ONII01000027.1 GCA_900317845.1 uncultured Bacteroidales bacterium | reverse complement strand
GGCGAGATGCTGCTGATGATTGCCCGCAGGCTGGGTCTCCTCGACGGCGACACGCCGGATTATTCCCTGACGGACGTCAGGGATGAGTTCGGCAAGGCCGGCCTGCCATTCGATCTCGATGCGGTCCTACGGCAGGAGAACCCCATCCTGTATCTTGTGGAAGAGTGCAAACTTTCCGACCACGGCCTGGAAACGTTCATAGACATCCTCTTTCATTCAAATATGGAAGAAGACCGGAAGGCTGCACTCCTAAAAGATGCTCTTGCATATCTGGATGGGAAGGGTTATTTCTCTTTCAAGCTTCACTCGTTCAGGAGTAGGTAAATACCTGTTTATCGGCCTTCGGTTCTTCTTTTATTCAGATGAGCATTTGCCTATGCATGTACACGTAAAAAATGGTGACGGCAAAGCCAAAATCAATATTGAGACCGCCGAAGTCGTGGAGAACACGGGCATCAAACCTGCCGACATGATTAAGGCCTGGAACGAGTACTTTGATGAGAACTAATGATATGGAATCTATCGTTAAATTATGGTTTGCTGACGGCAGGATTTATATCCTGACGGATCAGGGGAATACCTACAGCCGCCCGCGGGGCTAAAGTTGCGGCTCAAAGTCGTAGTAGCCGTCGGGCTCCAGGGAGGGCTCGCTGCTTATTGGGTAATGGCTGGCAACATAGGAGTCCCACCAGAATTCATCAAAAGATTCCTGAATGTAAGGGTCTCCGCAGGGAAGGAAGTTGGGCCACATGATCTTGAATGCTTTCCCGGGGGTATCCTTAAACATACGCGTTCCGGTGCGCTTGTTTACGTAATTGAAGGACAGGCCGTAGGTTTCGCCGGGCTGGAATACGCCAAACGTCCCACCGCCGACGACTTCTTCTGTACTGCCGGCAGGAATGCTTAGGATAGTGTATTCTCCAATCTTTTGGAACTTCAGCCAATCCACGTTGTCCGCATTTTCATTCAGACAGTTAGCATAGGCAATATCATCCCACTCTCCGTTATGGGATACACCGGAATATACCACCAGCACAAACTCCCAGGGATCCAGCGTGGGTTTGTCCGACGCGGCCGCACACTTATATCCGTCAATAGCGGTGAAAAGCTGTTTGCCCCCCACCCAGTTGGGAACGCTGTAAGGTTTAATCCATTTATAGCAGGTGTAGTACTTGTATTCTTCTTGGGTTTCTGGATTATAGCCCGTATGCTGCACTCTGTAGATGGAACCTCTCCAATTGGTATATGGCCCTATCAGTTCACCACTCTCTCTAACGGAAGGGAACAGATAGCGCTCCCAGATGGGCTCGAATTCTACCTCCGGGGCATAGTCGTCCCATTTATTGGAGAAGATGCCCCCCAGCGAAGCCGTCACCGGCGTGAATTTCAGGCCGGGCGTAAGCTCCAGCTTTCCGTAGGCCCCGTCATCCGAACTGACTCCGGCCTTGAGGGCGAACGTGAGGTTGAAATCCGTGGCAAGGCCCACACTGAGGAGACCATACAGGCTGATTCTGGGGGTAGCCGTGAGGGTGGCTGTGGCCGATAAACTGCCCTCAAGCGAAGCGCCCAGTTCCGGACTGAAGCCGTTATCTCCCGGTGGCTGGGCTTCATTGTGACGGAAGGTGAAGCCCTGCTCGCTGTAGGAGAAGCCGTAGGTGCCCAGGTCGAAGCTCTTACTCATGGTTGCTTTGAGCTCGATGGAACCGCCCACGCTTACTCCAGCACTGATATCCAGTTCCGGAGTAAGGATAACACCCGGCGCGATGGGAATGCCGGGGTAGAATTCCAGCGTGATGAGATGGATGGACTTACCGGTAGAGCCTTCTGCCTTGATGGAGAATTCGGCTCCCAGTTCCAGCGAAGGATTGAAGGAAAAGCCCATATACCAGAGCTTCCCTTCGTCCACGCGCATGGCCATCCGCATGCTCACGGACAAAGTGGCGCTTAAGGAGCCCGAGCAGTGGTCTCCTGAATGGGAGATGGAAAGCGGGGGCGAACTGATGGTCTTGTTCATGGACACCCCGGTTTTTCTCATCGCCGTTTGCATGGCGCCCTGGTCAAACACAATCTCTCCCCGGGCGTTACGGGAAAAGGGGATGGAATTACCTTCCGCATCTTTTATGGCACTCAGATACTTGGAAAGGTCTAAATCCAGCCCGTTATCCGGATTTTCTTTCCCATCCTCTCCGTACAGTTCTCCGCCTACTTCCAGTTTCTTGTAGGCGGCAAAGGGGTTGTTGGTGGGAACGGCATACACGTAGGCGTGGTTTTCATCCCCGTAGGGGTCTCTGACCTCCTTGACTTTAAGGATGCCGCCTGAAGGAAGATCATCGGTGGCATCAAACACCAGCCAGTTCCCAACTTCCATCTTGATGTCCCGCGGGACCAGCATCTCTATGGCCGGAAGAGAGATGGGGACCCCGTTATAAGTTGCCGTTTCGCTGCCGTCGTCCGAGGTGACGTGCACTTTTTCAACGGTAAGGAACTTTACCCTGCGAAGCAGCTCCGGTGTCATCATGAGGGCTCCGTCCTGGAAGGTGGCGGCCGATGGCAGCTCATAATCCATATTGGGAACGTCTCCCACCGGATAAACGACGCTGCGCTCAAACGAGACGCCGCCTATCGTTCCGGTTGTGCGCACAATACGTTCCTCACCCGTGGTCACAAAGTCAATCTCTACACCTTTGGGATAAGATCGGGCCGGTATCATGATATAGAAACGCGCAGTTTCACCGGCATTTACCTTGAGTTTTTCTTCTTCACAGTTCAAGGTAATGACTTTCTCTTTACCGCACACAACGGCAATGGGGGCTTCTCCAGAGCTAATTGTTACTGTTCCTGCTACGGCCGCTCCGCTGAGGTCACGGAATTCCACTTTCTCCAAAACAACGTCCTTATCAAACGTCTGGCCGACTTTCAGGATAGACAGGGTATTGCGGAACGAAACACCGCCGGTTGCGTTGCCGCTACCCACCATCAGGTTAGCGGCAGGGTCAGGCTGGGAAACGCCATCTACCTTGGTGTACTTCTGAATGGCAGGGAGGGTCATAGTTACCTTGCCGTCACCCACGCTTGCATTCTCCTGCCAGGGAGAAAAAGCCGTAAGCTGGCCGGAAGGGACGGCTTCGTCACTACGGAAAACAGCCGTTTTCCCATCATTAAGGATATCCGAATCTCTTACAGAAAAAACTTGCACCTGACCGTCGGAGCCAGCTACGCCGATATGGTCATCGGCCTGCCAGAAAGATTCCATCCTCACGCCTGGGTTGTCCAGGAGGATGGCTTTTGTGTCTGTATGGGAAGAGACGATAGTGGCAACCAGCCCGTTATCTTCAGAGAAGGATTCGGGCTGCAGGTTCTCTCTGGTGCAGGCCAGAGCTACAATAATGGTAATACCTCCGATAATATACTTTTTCATACGCGTTTAATCCCAATCTTGTTTGTCACCATACTCATAGTCTTCTCCAGAAAGGTCCGGATCTCCGTCACTAAAATACAGTTTGACGATTTGGCTCCAGTAGATGTATTCCAGATCTTCTTCAGCCCAGGCTGCGCTGTAAAGGGTTACACTTCCATTACGGATTTGGGTGTCCCACTCCTGTTTTGGCGTTGCCCGCACCCTAAGGGTCATACGGTCCGGTTGTTCTGCAGTAAACCAGTCGCTGTCGTTTTTCACTTTCCATTGATAGAAATTGGTGAAGATGAAAATATCCAGCGGAGTTCCTGACGGAGAGAGTTGGAACTGATTCCTGTAATAAAGCGTATGGAGTTCCGTGTCGCTTTCCTGAGCCAAAGTAAAGCTCACGTTGGAAAGCTTGGACGACTTTATGCTCACCTTGCAGGAACGTGGGTATAAATACTCGTATTGCTCCCCATACGGATCCACTTCCATACGGATCAGGCTTCCGTCCCAATATACCTTGCACCATGTTTCGTTCTCGCCTTCCAGGCTCCATTCAGCTGGCTTAAGGGAAGTACTTACCATCAGTTCCTGCCGGCCACCTTCCCGTGACATCAGGACCAGGTCTGTTTCTTTTCCGGACAGGTTCTTCAGAATGAAGTAATCCTGTGTTGGCGGGGGGGCGCACCCCTGCTGATTCACACTTACGGTTTTCTTGATACTTTCGGCCCGAAGGGTAATAACTGACGAGCGTTCACTCTGGTCTGGATTTTCGTCCACCAGGAAGTGAATGGTCGCTGCAGAGGCCGATGCCTTGCCGGAAGTCTCTGTCAGATGCACCCAGGAGTCGTCAGATACGGAAGCGGTCCAGTCCCGGTTGGATGTGAAAGAAACTGTATACGTCCCGCCATCGGCCGGAACGGCAATGTCGGATTTTTCCAATACAATTGCAGGATCTTCTTCATTCCCGCCGCCGGAAGGGGATTCCGAACCATGGTCGGTTGCTACTTTTCCGCAGGAAGAGAATAGCGCCGCTATGCAAAGCAGAGTAGCAAAAAGGTTAGTAACAGGCTTAATCATTTCAATGAAAATTGATTAATTGTGAATCGCATAAATATGTGGATATTGGCCGGAATAGCAAAAACAACGTTCAGGTGGTCTTTTCTGGACCAAAAACAAAGGTACAGCCATTCCCGGCACCCCCACTGCCAGATATGAGAAACCTTACTGCCAAATCTTTAAAACGAGGAGCACATCAAAGGAGACGCATTCTATTACACGGGCTTTCTTCAGTGGCTGGAATTTGCTATCTTTGCGGTTGTGATTGTCAGGCTGCTCATACCGCTTATCGCCCTTCTGGCAAACGCTACTTTGCAGAAACTGCAGGTGGAGCGCTTGCCAGATATGTCGGTACCCCGTTCGTTTCCCACGATGGTGGTTTCTCCGGACGGAAGCATCTATGCCCTTGGCGGTTACACCACCGGGTTCGTGCCGCTCTCATCGGCCGAGGTCTTCCGTGACGGGAAATGGAGGGCGCTTCCACCGATGCGCTATCCGCACGCCGGGGCTTTCTCGGTAACTCTGGAAGATGGCCGCGTTGTGGTTGGAGGCGGTAGCGCAGAGGCTTTCGGCATTGGCCAGACACTTGGCGTTGAGATGTTCGACCCCGTTTCGGAAACCTTTGATCCGCTTGGTATCATGCCAGGGAGGCGGGCGCTTTCATCGGCAGTTATGCTCAAGGACAGTACCGTGGTGGTGAGTGGTAACTGGTATGCGTCGGACAACATCGTCCTCTATACTGCCGATGGAGAATTCTCCATTTTTAAACCGGTTACCGAAGAACGTTCTGCGCCCCTTCTGTTCCCTACAGAGGACGGCGATGTCCTCGTTTTCGGCGGCACTGATACCCGCGGGGAGTATCTAAGTGGCTGGGTGGACTGCCTGAAAGGAGATTCGTTCAAGCCGGAGCTTTTTGAAGAGTATCTTCCGTATGTACTGCGTCCAGCTTCATCCAATGGGTACGCCCTGGGAGGCGGAAGCTATCTATTTCCGGTTATGCGGCGTTCCGACGGGCAAATTGCCATCGCCCGCGTGCAAGGGAAGGAATTCAGCCTGCTCCCCACCGACGAGCCTATTTCTATGGCACTCCCAGACAGTGCGCAGATCTATTGGGACCGGCTGCTGGTAGACCGCGCCCGTCGAAAGGCTTATATGACCGGTTTGTCTGAAGGACACGGCTGCGCGGTGCTCGTGGTTGATTATGACCAGGCCCTGGATGGCGGAGAGGCTAAGCTCTCCCTTCTGTTTGCTCCGGAGGAGGATGGCCCTTTCCCGTATGAATCCCGTTCGATCCTTCTTCGTCCCGGGCAGATTGCGCTTGTCGGCGGACGTATGGAGGATAACTTCCATCCGGTTTCATCTGCGTTTATCTTGCATGTGGACGACTTTGAAGATGTTCCGGCCAGGAATGGCTTCCCGTGGCCTTGGCTACTTGTTTCCGGCTTTCTTGCCGGTCTTGTGCTGGTGCTTGTTGTTCGTCGTGGAAAGCCTGCCCCGGCCCCTGCAGAATCGCCACGGGTTGACCTTCTTTCCCGTATCGTCGCACTTATGGAAGAAGGCCGGCTCTACCTCCGTAAGGATCTCCGTCTGTCAGATGTGGCTGCAGAACTGGGCACCAATGCGACGTATGTATCGGCATGCCTGAACGGACAGCTTGGACGGAGTTTCAGCGATTTTGTGGCGTCCTTCCGTGTGGAGCACGCTAAACGTCTGTTGCAGGAGCATCCCGATATGCCTCTGGGCCAGGTGGCCGACGAATCTGGTTTCCTCAGCGAGCGTTCTTTCTTCCGTAACTTCAAACTTATCACTGGAAAGACTCCCTCCGAATGGCGTTTGGGTTGAGTCACAAAGAAGGCAACATCGCACTCCTGCGTCTAAACCACCTGGGCGGCCAGTTGTTCTCACTTTTGTGCCTCGGGCGGTGACACAAATTCTAAATTGAGTTAAATCGGGTTAAATATAGATAAATTGTAAATCAATAAATTACGCGAGTATGTGTTAACCTTAATTTGACGCCGTGGAGCAGAAATTAGGTTTTGTGGGGCAAAGTTTGTATATTTGCCCCACGGACTTTAAACACTGCCGCGTATGGAAAAGATCATCATAGTTTGGAGATTCAAGGAAGGGGAGAAGAAGGCCCGGCTCCGCTTCCGCCTCCGGGATGGAAGGGCTGTGGACGTTTTCCACAAGAGCAATATCGTGGCTACGGTATCGGACTTGGACAAGTTTGAGGTGAATGGTGAGCTCAAACCGCGCGTAACCATCTACAACAAGGATCTTTTCGAGGACATCCAGAACGAAAAGGCGCTCATCAAAAAGGCCTATAAACAGATGGTCGATAAAGGAACCAGCATCACCAGCGCCAACCTTGAAGCCGAAATTCAGTCCCTGTCTACGCCGGCCGTGCACCTTCCGGCCAAGGACAAGACTATGGCGGCCCGCCTTTCCCGTTTTGTGGAGGAAGGTTACCGGGACGGTGTCTTTGGGCTAAGCCGTCTCAAGCACTATCGCGGCTCCGTCGGCAAAATGTCCAGGTATCTGCGCATTCATCGGAAAAGCGCGCTGCCTTTCGAGGATTTTACTGCCGATATGCTGATGGACTACCGCATTTTCCTTTTCGAAGAATACGAGTATGTGGATAAGTATCCGGCAGTCTATAAGGATATGAAGAGTCGTGATATCCCCACAGAACGGCGTAAAGGCAATACGGTTGTGGGGGAAATGAAGTTCCTGCGCACCTTCTTTGCCGAGTTGGAGGACAAAGACGAAATAAGCAAATCTCCTTTCCGGAAACTTGGTGCCGAAAGGCGCAAGATTGTGATGAAGACCACGTACGATGACCCTGTTTTCCTGCGTAAAGAGGAACTGCAGAAAGTAATGGCAGCCGAAGTACCGGATTCTCTGAAAGAGACCAAGGATGCGTTCGTGCTTCACTGCGCCATCGGTTTCCGTATCGGCGATTTCCAGCGTATGACGATGGACAATGTGAGTGTTTCGCCTGACGGAATACCTTATATCCATTATTTGCCACAGAAGACGAAAACCCGCCAGGCGGATAACCATGAGATTGAAACTCCGTTGATGCGATTCGCACTGGATATCATCAAACGAACGGAATTCAACCTGCCGATACTTCGCTATCCTTCCGGAAAGAGTGGATACAACAAGAAAATCAAAAAACTGCTGGAGGCGGTAGGCATTGACCGGAAGGTGGCCGTCTTTGACGAGGCTGCCGGCGAAAATAAGTACGTGCCGCTTTATGAAGTGGGAAGCAGCAAACTGGCCCGCAACACGCACGTAGACCTGATGAACAAGGTTCAAGTGAACCTGTATGCTGCCGGTCTGCACCGCGAAGGCAGTAAAGCTGTGAAGCGCTATACAATGATGGAACTTAAAGACCGCTTTGCCTTAATGTGTGTTGCGTTTGGAGCTGAACAGTATAAAGTTGACCAAAACTTGGATATTATCCATTAAGACGAACGAGCGAACAATGGCGTAAGTCTCTGACTGTCAGATAGTCTGCGGTTTGCCCGGGACGAATCTTGTTAAAAATCTTGTTAAAAACTTGTAAAAATCCCTTTTTATTCGCCACCTTTTTTAACAAGATATACCGTTGCAGAAGAAGCCCCTTCTTTCACAATTCTACCGGCATCAATTAATGCCTGTAGTTGCTGACGAATCTTGTATCTGGATATCTCAGGACCAATGCGTTTACTGATTTCAGAGATAGAGCACTTCTTATAAGTACGGATATCCTCATAAATCAGCTCTCTTAAGCGGTGTGGCTCAATTATCTTCAAGTCAGGTTTGCGCTGAAAGTTGGATGACCGTATCACCTGGGGGTTGATATAGTACTCCGTCCCACGGGTCTTTCCTTTCGTAAGTACTATCCTCTGATTAATTAACTTATCCAGCCAAGCCCGAGTAGCGTGATCTCCCTTAAGGTCTAGGGCTTTAGCAAATTCCGTAGCCGTCATTGAGTGGTTTTGCGCAATCAGTCCAAGGGCGATTCGTTCTTTCCGCGAGAGAGAATACTGCTCGGATACTCTCCTGATCATTCCAATGATACCCGGATTGTTAATCAGTTTCTTGACGGAGACAATAACTCTATCATCTCCTTCTCTCGGCTCCGGAACGGCTTTCCCGTTCATCAGTTGTTCTTCGTACATAACATCATATCCTGAGCCCTCCTTCTCCATCATTTTTAAATCGTTGACGACCTTGCACAAGTGGTCATTTCGACGTATGGAACTGTGAAGAATATTCTGAGGGGTCACACCGATGGGAAGGTTGCCGGGATTGTGGATTTCCAAACGATCGGGGTAAAGATTTATGAAAATGTCCCCAGCTGTTGTATAGGGCTTGTGGACAATGGCATTGGTGACGAGCTCTCTTACAATCTTTTCACTGTAATTAGGAATGAAATCCCTAAATAATCCGTCAGCCACCTCTATTCCTTCTTTCCAATCAGGAATCTGAGTCCAAATAGCGTCTATGAGTTCCTGGGGATTCAAGGAATAATCGTCCCATGCTATCTTGTTCACCTTGTTGCCGTTCTCATCATACTTAATGAATTGAATAGCAGGAGAGTATTTTATTTTTGCACGATCGTTGCGCTTCCCAATCCACAATACACCCAAATTAGTCAAAAACTCACCCTCGGTAAAAAGATAGTAGTCCAATAACTCATCATCGGCCATTTCTTTAACGAAGTTGCTGACTCTATCAGAGGATCTGATTCCAATAAGGAAGTCTTGGCGTTTCTTTTCATCATATTCAGTCCGAGGCACGCGAGTTGCCTTGGTCTCCCAAATATATGAAGGTTTGTCGGTCAGCAAGTGAAACAGTTGATCCGGAAGAAGCGGGCGTGATTCATCGCCAATTCGGATATAGTACTTACCGTCAGTTGTTCCGGCGATAGTAGACCTGCTGGGATATACTCGCAAGAGAATAAACTCACCGCCATTTTCGGCTGTTTTCGGATCGGCCGTGACGAAGGTGTTTACGGTAAGTTGGGAAATGCGTAATGAAACCTTACCCGGTAATTCCTCTGGAATTATCTGTTTAGGCGGAGGAAGTGAACAACCGTCTTCAATACCGATATAAATATCCCCTCCTTTAGATGTGTTGGCAAAAGCCACGGCATCCTTGGCCAACTCATCAAAATCTGCCGTTTTTCCAACGACGGTTTTTAAAGACTTATTGTCGAAATAATTATTCTCGCTTCTCATAATAATTACCTGGGTCTGATCCCCAATCACAGGGCGCTATGCAAATATATACAAACGACAGGAACTATGCAAGAATGAAAAATGTAATGCTCATAGAAGTGTTTAAAAGGGCAGAGGTTGGTATCAGAGTAACGGAGCAAGGTGTCACACCTACTGTCAGACCTGGTGTCAGACCTAAAGGGAAATAATCTGGAAAAGAATGCGATGCCCAGGATACGCCCAATGACCCGAATCAAAAGTATGTGAAGGTCTAGCAAACTGGCCCTCGGTGCTCAAATTCAAAGTGAACGGTTTCCTTATACTTGCGGGAGACAGGCAATTCCCTCCCAGCAGCGGAAACCAGGTCTGGAGAGATTAGGGAAGTCGAGTTCACATTGACCAAGTAAGACCTGTGAATACGTAGGAACTCTTCTCCAAGCAGGTTCTCCCCTTGCCCGATACCGGTCCTATTGCGATAGGACTAGTCGCTGGGGGACTGGGATATGAATCTGCTGCTGGAGGCCTCGGAGGAGTACATGATTGGCCGTGAAGAAGCCAGCCGGATTATCCAGTCCTTATGGCCAACCGTCTTGGCATCTCCAAACGCGAGATAGACAGGCAAGTGCCTTATTTAAGGTAAGTTCCGACCCAGCTGATGTTTACGAAACCATTGCCGTCGTCTGTGGTACCGCCACCGAGAGTGCTTTTGTACGAGACGCCATTTTCATGACCCCAACTGGACCCGCCGGCGCCGGCGTAAGTCTGGACTTGTCCATTCAGGCTGTAAAGTGCGATAAACCCTCCGCCGTGGCCGCCGGAACCGCCACGTTGATTTGATTTATCGTCGTACCCTTTGTTGCCGGGACCGCCCAGTGAACCGCTGATTGTCAAATACGTGGTATCCTTTTTATAATCATCCGAAATTTGATTATCACTGGCTCTGGTCCCTAAGGTGTAACTGCTGCCGCCGGCGGCTCCTGCCGTGCATGAATTGTAGGCAGCACCACCGCCACCGCCGGCTACCAGGATGAGGCCGCTTTTTGCCGTGGGACTGGACCACTCACCGGTAAACAGACTGTTGGTACTGGAAATCACGCCCAAATCGCTGGTGGCGATATAGGTAGCTCCGCCGCCACCTCCTCCGCCGGTATATCCATCCTGGTATCCGTTGCCACCGGCACCGCCGCCGTTCCAGCCGGCTGCCCCTCCTCCATCTGCCACGCGGCTGGCATTGCCGCCTGCACCACCACAGTAGATAGAAAGCGTAGTCCCCTCCTCAAAACGATAGG
Source organism: uncultured Bacteroidales bacterium (assembly GCA_900317845.1). GTDB lineage: Bacteria > Bacteroidota > Bacteroidia > Bacteroidales > UBA932 > Cryptobacteroides. The sequence goes on along the minus strand of ONII01000027.1, from coordinate 6,986 downwards.
TGATTTCACTTTTTCCTCCAATACCTCCGGCTTTCTGCTCTGTTCCGCCGCTCAGATTCTGATAAGCCTTGCCGCCTGCTGCGCCATAGGCCGTGATGTCGTACCAGCCCGTTCTGGGCACGGTGAAAGTCTGTCTGGCACCTGTGTATTCGAAACTCGCCTTCCAAAACTCCAGACTAGTAGTGACAGTATAGAAATGGTTGGCTTCCAATGTTTTGTCAGTAAACTCATGCCAATACTGATTCGTCCCGTCAGTGGCCCAGATGTGAACCGTATTGTTGGAAACAGGGAGCATCGCCACATAGATGGACCCGTCAGCGGGCGTACGGTTGATATGGTAAGTGTATTCGAGTAAGCCTACCGTTATGCGTAGTTTCGTGATATTGGCATTGATGGGTGCATTCGTGACTATACCCTGAATAGTTTGAAATTTGCAGATGGCAAGCGGATTCTCCAGGGTGGCAGATTCGGGCAGTTTGCCGTCTTGGCTCAGGGTTCCCACATAACTGGCATAATCCATCGTGCTGGAAATCGTTTCCAGCGTACCATCCTGCTGATAGCAGAGCTTATCCATATCCGGGCTATTTGCCGTAGCGCCGGCAATAGCGGCCGGATAGATGTAGTTCAGGTATCCGCCGGGTTTGGGATTGGTAAGAGCCACGTCGAAGCCGGCGCTCTTCCCATCTGCCGATATGCAGGCTGCCCTCAGGGGGGCACTTTCCACCTTTACGACTTCATCACTGGTGTTCGTGTAGAAAACAGCGATTTTATCGTTGGGGGCGAAGGTTTTCACTCCGCCGTCAGTGAGGGCGCGGGTGGCGGGGTTACCAAAGCCGACGGTAGCAATCTGCATCACCACGTCATCGGCAGGAAGGACCTCTTTCTCCAAACGGGAGCAAGCGACCAGGCCTGTTCCCAGCAATGCAATAAGCGAAATATAATATACTGTAGTTTTCATGGCCGATCGTTTTATGCTTAGTCCCAATTCAAGTTATCGGTTTCATAGTTGCTCAGTGCGCCCTGGCCGTCAGTACCGATAGCCGTCCAGCCGGACGGAATGCCGTCCGCACCCGTTGTCCAGGCCGTCATTCCCGGCGCCTTGGTAAACGTGCCGGTGCTGGCGACATCGGATAGCCAATCAAAGGTGCAATCATTAGCCGAAATGTCGGTGGCCAGACAAGTGACACTGTTAAGGTTCTTGCAGCCCCAAAACATCATATCGTAACAGTTATCAACTAACGTTGGCGCCGGCAGTACAGGGGCCGCAGTTAAACTAGAACACTTTTCAAACATCAGATGATAACAAGACCGAGTCAGCGTTGTGGCAGGCAACAGCAGGGGCTTGTCGGGATCTGACAGCACATTGACATCCCCTTGACGGTTGTTAAATAGCAGGCAGAAAGCATATTCTCCTGTCAGGCTTGTCAGCTGCGCAAAGGAACTTGCGTTAATCAGGCTCATGATATTGCCATACAGTTTGCAGTTCTTGGAGCAAGTGAAATGGCTAAAAGCCACATTACTTGAAGCATACCTTGCATTGGTGCCCTTGAACTGCACTTTGTCGCCCACTTCGGCCAGGGAAATGGCCGTTCCGCTGGTGTATGTGGCCCAGGAAGACCACGCTCCACCGGTGAAGCTTCGGTAAGAAACCGGATTGGAGGCCACAGCATTGATGCTGAAAGTCACGTTCGTTCCGGCCTGTGTGGCCTCGAAGGTCAGCGGGACTTCCTGCATCGTCTGCAAAGGCATCATCACGGTGATGGGATAGAATTTGTTGGCTGCCAGTGTCTTGTCCGTAAAGGTTTTCTGGTAATAGACCGAGCTTTTCTGGACAGTTACCGTGATGCTATTGTCGGCGACAGGCCGCATGGCCACATAGATAGGACCGGCAGCTGGTATCCAGTTTACGGTATAGATGTAGAACCATTCCCCGTCGTTGACCTGGACCTTCAACTCATTGATACTGCTCGAAAGATCCGTATCCTCAATGGAATCCAGTAGGGTGAACTCGCAGATGGTAAGCTGGTTCTCCAAGGTGGCCGATGCCGGCAGTTCCGCCTTGGCCGTCAGCGTTCCCTCAAACCTGGCGTAGTCCAGATTGCGGGCAATCGATTCCAGTTTACCGTCCTGTACGCTGAGTGCATCCAGGTCCGGGGTCCCGGAGTCATCGGCCGCCATCGAGGCGGGATAGATATAAATTACGTCCGAGTTGGCCTTGGGATTGGATACTTCCACATAGAATGTGGCGCTTTTGCCTCCGGCAGAGATTTTGTCGGCCGTCAGGACCTCGCTCACGGCTTTCACGGTGTTGTCGCTGGTATTGGTATAAATAACGGCAATCTGGTCGCCCGCGGCGAAGGTCTTCTCGCCGTCGGCCGTGAGAGCGCGGGTTTCACTCTGTTCAAAGCCAACAGTGGTGGAAAGCATCACCAAACCGTCCTGTGGGATGGGCCTGGGGGCTTCCGGGAGGACTTCCTCCTTGACGGAGCAAGCTGTCATCAACGTGCCCACCAGAACGATGGCAGTGAAACTAAGATATTCAATGTTCTTTTTCATTGCTTTTCGTATTAAGTGGGTTATTTCCAAGTTTGAGATCCTTCTTTGTCATAATCTTCCACACCGGCTCCGGCAGAGATCCTGATGACAGGGCGGATGCTTAATCCAAAGGAGCGGATGGTTTGAGTGGTGTATTCAGCCGAGGAACTAAAGTAAAGTGCACGCCCCTGCTGCGCAACATTGTTCAGCGATGAGGCCCAATAATAGCCTTCGCTTCCTGCTCCGAAGTGCTCGGCATTGGCGCGCGCTCCAACCGCCGGAAGGAAAATGTAATTGGAGTTTCCGGCGGCCTTGCTGGAGAACTTCATGCCGCTGACCCCGGTACCGTTGTAATTGGCTACCCAACTTTGGGTTGTGCCCGCTATCAGTTCCGTGAAATCGGCCTTGGTAGGCATCAGCCATGGGTCTCCCCAAATGGCGGCTGCGGCATCGTCTTCAGGTTCCAGACGGTCTTTTCCGTCACCCGGGGACTGATCATCTTTCGAGTACTTGGTGAAAGTCTGCCCGTCGTGGGAAGGGTTCCAGATATAGTTGTCCCAATTGAATGAATGGTCTGAATAATCCGTGCTGCTGTAGCCTGTGGTTTCGCCCCAGGCGAACATCTGGCCATATTGAGAAGCCTCTTCTGCGCCGATATTCATATTGGCCCATTTGGTGCCGCTGGGCAGGCCCAGATCCACGGCGACGAGCTCTTTCCGGATATAAACCGGCCGGATGCTGATGCCAAGATAGCGCGCAACGCTGGTGGTATATGTAGAGCCTCCCTCATGCATATAGAGATACTGCGCATTGGCAACATTATCCCCCAGGGTTGAAGTCCAATAGTATCCGCTATGACCGCGTCCGTTTACTGTCGCGTCCATATATCCTCCAAAGGGCAGGAATATGTGTTTCGAGGCGTCCTCCTTACTGATGAACTTAACGCCGGCAATGGAGGAGGATTCGTAATTGGCAACCACTTGCTGGGTGGTCTGGTCAATCAGCTCGTCCATTTCATCTTTCGTGGGCATTCTCCACAATGCGCCCCATTTTGCCCTCGCGGCATCGTCGTATTCCAGCATCAGTGTTTTGATATTGTCTTGGGAATTATATCGGAAGAATTCCGTGCTGGACCCATTTTTTGACCACAGGTAATCGTTCCAAGAGAATGTATGACCGCTCACACCGTAGTCTTGGTTTTCCCCCCAGGCAAAGAACTGGCCGTAGGAAGGCACACCCCATGCTCCGAGATTCATATTTGCCCACCGGGTTCCGCTGGACAATCCCAGGCTGACGGCCTCCAGACCGACAACCGCAGGAACACGCTTCCGGATATTGTATATCTTGTTGGCCGCCAGAGTGATGGACCCGCCGAAGGGAAGAGCCTTGCCCCCGACCTGCACCGTGGCATTATTCAATTCGGTTCCGGCAGGAACCACTGCCACAAACAGGGCCATCACATCGGAACCGGACAAAGTGGCAGTAGTGCTCCCCGTCCGCATTGTGCCGGTGCCGGAATTAATATAAATGTCCAGGACGTCTCCCGCTTTGGTCGCATCGTCAAATGTCATGATGAAGTTAAGGAAAGTAGACTGCTGGGACACGGTAAAAGACTTGGCTGCAAAGGTGGATGTGCCCGTAAAATGACTGTATTTCTGTACAGCCTCGGCCGTCGTGGCGGTAATAGCCGAAGTAGGGTACTCGGCGGAATCATAAGACATCGAAGTCATAGCGTCGGACGTGCTCTTGAGATATGCCTTCAATTCCAGGTCCGGAGCCGGTGAACCTTCCCCCGTATAAGTGAGATTGCCATCAAAGGTAGCATTGTTCTCTCCGGCTCCGGTTTTCAGCGTCAGGGTTCCGCTGATGTTGGTGCCGGTAAGCACCAACTGGTCTCCCGTTTCAAAGATGTAATGTTTGTCACTGTCGAGGGTAGCACGGGTTGCGTCGGCGTCACTGACGGTGGCGCTGTAGAAGATCACAGTTCCCTCGTTGACCGCCGGCTTTTCTGTTTCCGACGGTTCCTCTGACGAGGCGGGCGCTTCTTCCCTCACACACGATGGTCCGAGAATGATGGCCATTGAAAGGGAAAACCATAGGAATAATGTTCTCGTATTCATCATATTTTTTCGCTTTATTTCTCAACTAAGGCAATTCTTCTTCCTCGGGATTACTACCGAATCCGGCGCCGAGGTTGCTGGTCTGGATCAACATGCCCTGCTCCGGGGCAATGATTACCGTTTCCGATGCGGGTTGTTCATAGACCTTTTTCTGTTCCATAATGCAAATGTTAAGTTTACGATCATTCTTAATGATTTTGCAAGTTATGTTATAACTTTAATAACGCTGTTCTCATGGCGCACTAGATTGTACTCATGGCGCACAGATTTGTACTCACAACGCATACACCCCCTCCAGGGTGGGGTTGTTCGCTTCTTTTTAGTATCTTTGCCCATCTGTTTTTTGAGAAAAATGAGAAGGTTTTTATACATTTTCCCCCTGTTTCTGGCGCTGGCCGCCTGCGAGCGGAAAGGGTGCATGACCCCGCTTCCGGCTTCGGATGCCGACAGCATCTACACCTACAGATACATCGCCATGCGCATGGTCCGGGAGCCAGAGCGCTGCCTGAGACTCTTGGACACAGCCCAGCTGAAGGGGACCATGTCGGCCGACAGCTGCAACATGATGCGCGGCTACGTGTACAACACAGGGCTGCACGACAGGGAGAATGGCAAGCAATATATGCGCGCTGTGCTGGACCGCGAAGGGCTAGACCACCACAGCGACGTGTATCTGTCCACGCTGGACGCCTTCTGCTCGCTGTGCGTTACGGAGGGAAATACAGAGGAGGCGCTGAATGCGTCGCTGGAAGGAATAGGTCTGGCCCGCGATCGGGAGTTCCCCCGGCTGGAAGCGTCATTTTATGCGATGGCAGGATCGGCCATGGAGCTTCAGTGGCCGGGGTCAGGAGAGCAGTACATGCGGCAGGCCATCGGCATCATCAAGAACCTGGAGGATGCGGGAGCCAAACCCAAGGCATCTTATTATATGAGCCTGCTGGCCCAGCGTCTGGGAGAGCAGGGCAGATATGCCGATGCCGCCGAGGTGTGCCGCGAGCGTCTGGCCTACGTAGACGAGATGGAGAAGGCCGGAATCCACATGCCGCGGGGCTACTTCGACAACCAGCGGGGCGGCGCCTACTGCATCCTGGCCTGCTGCGAGGCCGAACTGGGCCACTTGAAAGAAGCCCGGTGGGCTGCCCAGCAATATGAAAATACTCCGTATGCCCAAACACCTACGGGGCAGTTCAACATTCTTCGTTACTATGTGTTGGCTGGCGATAAGGACCGCGTGGAGCAACTGAGCAAACTCCAGGAAGAACGTCTGCTGCGACAGGGTGACTCCATCAGCCCGCTCTACCGCACCCTGTTCCTTAACAAGGCCAACCTTTATAAGAATCTGGGCGACTATCGCCGTGCCTTGGAGGCCGCTATGCGCGCTTCCATCCTGCAGGATAGCCTCACCGTCCGCGAGCGCGACAGCAAGGCGGCCGAGTACGAGATACGTTTTAAAACGCAGGAGGTCCAGTTGGCTCTCCAGAAGAAAGAGGCCAAAGAGCGGCTGCAATGGATTATGATTGCGGCTCTGGTCCTGATTCTTCTCATATCCGGCATCGCTCTTTGGCGTAATATCGTGGCCAAGAGACAATTGAGGAAGGTCAACCACGATTTGTACGATACCATCCAGCAAATGTTGGAGCAGGAGAAGAAGGCCGAAGAAGCGCTGGAAGGGATTCCGGTATCGGCCCTTTCTGGCACACAGCAACTGTACCAGCGTATCGTGAAGCTGATGCAGGAGCAGAAGCCCTATACAGACAGCGCCATGAACCGCGATACGCTGGCGCATATGATGGGCACCAACTACAATCTGGTGGCCGATGCTATCCGCGAATGTGCCGGTGGGCAGACCATCGGCAAATTCATCGACGACTGGCGCCTCCGGCATGCGGCCGAGATGCTGGCCCATACCGACGAACCTATCGGCCTGATTGTGGAAATGAGCGGCTTCAAGAGCCGCAGTCACTTCAACACGCTCTTCCGCGAACGCTTCAAACTGACGCCTTCGGAATACATCCGGCTCAAGAAGTAATTATAGACTGCGGCTTCATCATCGAGCCGGACCGTCTCCGGAGAGGAGTTCCCGTCTTCCGTTTTGAAGAGTATGTGTGCTTGTTCCCATAATTTTGCTAACTTTGCGGTAGCTGAACCCCTCCGGACGAAAGGTATTCTTTCAGCGCTTCCACATAGTTACCAAAGGCTTCCTGACCTGCAGGAGTCATCTTGCAGGTGGTACGGGGCATCTTGCCCTTGAAGCCCTTCTCCACCGTGATATAGCCGGCGGCGGTGAGTTTGTCTATCTGCACGCTGAGGTTCCCGGAGGTGGCCCCCGTC
>ONII01000032.1 GCA_900317845.1 uncultured Bacteroidales bacterium | reverse complement strand
TACTCTTTTATCAATTTTTCGGAATAATATACACCCGTCTGTTTCTGATAATGAACTATATCCACTCATTGAGCAGATTTGTATAGAGTTTGCAAAGGAGATGAGCTAATTATACTATAACCAATCTGAGATAATCATGGATAACCAAGAGCTCTTCACTGTTGTAGATTTCCCTAAGTTCTGCTATAGGCTGATTAACTACAAAGGGACTTGTATAACAGATGGGAACAACAAGGATGTGCATAACAACAAATTGGCTTGGAAAACCTTCATTGAGAATGAAAAGGGAAGGTATGAGGCGCTCAATCAGGCAAATGAAGATTTGCACATCGATGTTCAGAAATTGGATGCAATAGACTATCAATTTGTGTCACCTTGGATGACAAGATATGATAATGCTACGAACGAGAACAAGGTAAAAATCTTGCAATTGTTCGTGGATGTCATGTATGAGAAATATTTCCAAAGCATCCTTGTAAATTATAATAAACAGCATTGCACAATCCCCACATAAACTCATTGCGGAACTTGTTATAAGATAGTTGACATGAAAGAAATCAATCAAAGAATTCTCTCGTTATTGAGCAGTAAGCCGTTCCAAAAACTGACGGCATATTACAAACAAACGACGCTTTTCAATGTCATTGGTACTGAGAGAAGCGAAAACCGCCATTCCGCATTCTTGTGCTGGCTGCTGAGTCCTGACTCCAGTCACGGTTTGGGCACAGCACCTTTGAAACTGTTTCTTCGTCTGATAGCCACGCTGGAGTCGGGCAAGCAGACTTTTGGCGATGTGCTTTACAGGAAAGTATTGGCAGGTAATTACGAGTTGGAATTGCTGGAGCCTGTTGATGTAGAAAAAAACGTGGGCGTCAGCCGCCAGTACAGCGTGTTCGAGCTCACCAAGTGCCTGAGTTTCAGGGATGGAGCCAAGGCGCTCAAGATTGCCGCCCACATGGGAGAGGCGCCCAAATTTGCCCTGCCCATGGCCGTGGCGCCGCTGTACAACCATTTTTACCGGATCCTGAAATACCATGCCCTGCTGGAGAAAGGCCGCCCGCAGCCCGGGGAAGCCGCCAGGGTCCTTGGGGTGAACCCCTATTTCATGAAAGAGTACGACGCTGCCGTGCGGAATTACCCGCTCCAGCGCTGCAATAACGTGATTTCGCTCCTGTGCGAGTACGACTACAAAGGCAAGGGCGGCGACGCCGGCGAAGCCACGCCCGCAGAACTGCTCACGGAACTTGTGACTAAAATTTTAAATTACTAATGGCAATAATAGAAGTAAAGAACGTAAGCAAAACCTTCGGCCCCAAAGTGGCACTGGACAACGTGTCGATGGAAATCCCGGAGGGCAAAATCTTTGGCCTGCTGGGGCCCAACGGGGCGGGGAAGAGCACCCTTATCCGCATTATCAACCGCATCACCATCGCCTCGGAAGGGCAGGTGCTTTTTCAGGGGCACCCCATCACGGAGGCGGACGTGGCCAGCATCGGCTACCTGCCGGAAGAACGCGGCCTGTACCGCAAAATGAAGGTGGGGGACCAGGCCATGTACCTGGCGCAGCTCAAAGGCATGAGCGCCCGTGAGGCCGCCGTGGAGCTTAAAAAATGGTTCGTCCGCTTTGACATTGCCGATTGGTGGAACAAGAAGGTGGAGGAACTCTCCAAGGGTATGGCCCAGAAGGTGCAGTTCATCACCACGGTGGTGCACAAACCCTCGCTCATGATCCTGGACGAGCCTTTTTCCGGCTTCGACCCGGTGAACGCAGACCTTATCCGCAAGGAAATTCTCCGGCTCAAGGAGGAAGGGGCCACCATCATCCTTTCCACGCACGACATGGAGTCGGTGGAGGAGCTCTGCGACAATATCGCCCTTATCAACAAGGCCAAGCTGGTGGTCACCGGCGGTACGGAGGAAATCCGCCGGCGGCACGGGGAGGACAACGTGGAGATTGAGTACACCACGGACACCCTGGAGCGCAAGGCCATCGTGGTACCCCGCGCAGAGGCCAATGCCAAGCTGCAGGAGCTTATCGACAAAGACATCCGGATCAATTCCTTCAAGGAGGTGATTCCCCGGATGCGCGACATTTTTGTTAAACTGGTAACGGAGGAGGCATAAGCGTATGAATTTTAGAAAGTTAGGAATCGTCATTGAACGGGAATACTTGAACAAGGTCAAGAAGAAGAGCTTCCTTCTTATCACGTTCCTTACGCCGGTGCTGTTTGCCGGTATCGCCATTTTGCCGTCGCTCATCATGATGGGCACCAAGGAGGCCGCCAAACAGGTGGGCGTGGTGGACCATTCCGGCATTGTGATGCCCTACTTGGAAAGCGGGGAAGTGCTGGAATACAAGGATTTAGGGGTCGGCGCCGACGTAGAATCCATCAAGGCGGACCTGAAAAAGGCCGATATCGACATCCTGCTTACCATTTCTCCGCTGGATCCGGAAACCAAGAGCGTGACGGCCGATACCTACTCGCTCAAGCCACTGGGCATGGACAGCGGGAGCGGGATTGAGCGCCGCATCAACGACGCCGTGGAGGCCTATCGTATTGATTCTTACGGGATTGACAACCTGGAAGAGATTATGCACAGCGTCAAGTCCAACGTGCATGTGCACAACTATACCATCTCCGAGAGCGGAGAGGAAAGTATTTCGGAATCAGGCGTTTATATGGCCATTTCCATGATTCTGGGCATGGCGCTCTATATGTTTATCGCCCTGTTCTCCGGCATGGTGATGAGTTCCGTCATCGAGGAAAAGAGCTCGCGCGTAGTGGAGGTGCTGGTGTCCAGCGTCAAGGCTACGGAGCTCATGTTCGGCAAAATCATCGGCGTGGCGCTGGTGGCCCTGACGCAGTTCCTGCTGTGGATTCTGCTCACGCTGCTGCTGCTGGCGGTGGCGGCCGGTATTATCGGCAAGGACAAGATGATGGGCATGCTGCAGGACGATCCTTCCACCGAGATGGTGGCCCAGATGGCCCCGGGCATGGACGGCACAACGCTGGATCTTTCCGCCCTTACGGACACCACGGCCGTTGCGGCTGCGGAACCTACGGGTATGCAGGCCATTACAAGCACCCTTGGCAACCTGAACCTGGGCCAGATCCTGCTTTCGTTCATTTTCTACTTCATCTTTGGCTATCTGCTGTATGCGTCGCTCTTTGCGGCCATTGGCAGTTCCGTGGAGAACGAAGGCGATTCCACGCAGTTGCAACTGCCTGTGACAGTGCCGCTTATGCTGGGATTTTTCATTGCCCTGTATGCCTTCAAGGCACCGGACAGCTCGCTGGTGTTCTGGGGCTCCATGATTCCGTTCACCTCGCCCATCGTCATGCTGGCGCGCATTCCTTTTGGCGTGCCGGGTTGGGAACTGGCCCTGTCGATGGTGCTGCTGGTGGCCACCTTCGCCGCCTGCGCATGGGCATCGGCCAAAATTTACAAGGTGGGTATCCTCATGTACGGCAAGAAATCTACGTTTAAAGACCTTTGGAAATGGCTCAAGCAAAAGTAAATAACTCCATGGCATGGTACCTGGGTTGGGCGCTGATTATTGTGGGTGCCATCGTTGCCGGGACGCAGGCTATGAAGGAGGACGGCATTAAGCTGGAGTGGCGCCGGGTGGCCATGGACGGGCACAGGACCGGCGCGCAGCCGGTGACGGCGGACAACATTCCTCAGGCGCTGGGCACCTTCACGGATGAGGGCTATATGTGCCCTTCCGGCGCTTGCTATATGGACGATTCTTCCGTTGCGCAGGAAGCGGCGGAACTCCTGGAGGTGCAGTCGCAACTGGCTCATTTGAAGAAGGTTATCGGCCATTCCGCCGGCATGTACATGAACCTTCGCAACCAGCCGGACCTGCCGCTGGGGAACCTGGTGGCAGACATTCTCCGCGCCTACGGTTCGCGTTATTTCAAGGTGCCGATGGACTTTGCTATTACCAACTACGGGGGCATCCGGACGCCCATGCCGGCCGGGGCGGTGACGCTGGAGGATATCGGCTCTATGTTTCCTTTTAAAAACTACCTTTGCTATGCGCAGCTGCGGGGCTCTTCGCTCACGACGCTCTTGGAGCAACTGGCTGGTACTAAGGCGTTTCAGGCGGTTTCGGGCTGCCAGGTGCGAACCAAAGGAGGGAAGTTGGAGCAGGCCCTGATTGGCGGGGAACCTATCGACCCTTCTCGTTTGTATAATGTGACCACTATCGATTTTTTGCTGGACGGCGGCGACAAGCTGAATATTGGCGCGCTGGCAGAAAAGGTGGTGCTCACGCATGTGCTGCTGAAGGACGTGATGCTGGATTATGTCTATGCCACGGAGGCGGCCGGCAAGGAGATTGTGGCTGCGTCCGACGGGCGCGTAATCATGGAGGACTAGGCTATGAACAAGATTTACAAGTGGTTACTGATTGCGGCGGGCGTGCTAGCGCTGGGCTTTTGCATCTATGCTGGCTCCGTGATGGGGAAGCGGTCGGTGCATAAACTTACCATTGTGCATGTGAACGATACCCATTCGCATTTTGAGCCGGAGCGTTCCGGCGAGTATGCAGGTATGGGCGGTGCCTTGGAGCGCGCGGCCTATGTGGATTCTGTCCGTGTTGCCGATGGTGCCTCGAACGTGCTGTTGCTGCACGCCGGCGACTTCTGCCAGGGAACGTCCTATTTCTCTGAGCTGAAGGGCGTTGTGGAGGTTTCTGACCTGAATGCGATGGGCTACGACGTAGTGACCCTGGGGAACCATGAATTCGACAACGGGATTGAGGGCCTGGGGCAGCTGCTTTCCGGCCTGAACATGCCTGTGGTGGTGTGTAACTACGATTTTTCGCCGTTTGAGGCAGGGAAGTACATTCAGCCGTATGCCATTGTGGAAAAGGCCGGGCTCAAGATTGGCGTAGTGGGTGTGCTCTGCGGCCTCAAGGACATGGTGGCGGGGGACATTGCCAACCGCATTCCTGCGTTTGATACCGTGCCCACCGTGCAAAAATATGTGGATTTGTTGCGGCCCCAGTGCGATGTAGTGATTGCCCTTACGCACATTGGCTATACGGAGCACAATCCGGGGGATCTCATTGATTCCCAGCTGGCTGCGGCAACGCGGGGCATTGATCTCATTGTGGGTGGCCACTCCCACACCTTCCTGGAAGAGCCGGACTATGTGGCCAACCTGGACGGGGAGCGCGTCCCCATCGTCCAGACCGGCTGGATGGGCGTGTACATGGGCGAGTTCCATGTGAGTGTGCGGAAGTAGTTGGGCGGTTTGCTTTGCGCGAAGGTCCATCTGCTGGACCTTCGGGGCAGTTCCCGGAAGGAAAGCGGAACCCTCTTGGGCCCTTTAACGGAGCCCGAGAGGGTTTCCGCTAGCCGCCTTGCTCGGTATTGCAAGGCGGTGGTTCCGTGCCCACTCAGCCGCCGCACCTGGTTGTGTGCGGCGGCCACTCTCGGTGACAACTAAACAATTGAAGCACAGCAACTTATATACTAATTCTCGTTCGGTTTTTGAACGAGGATTATATTGTAACCTATTGATGTTCAGTACTTTAGCTGTCACAGGTTGAATTTTACACTTGTGACACTTAAGTAATCGACTCACTGTAACTTACACAACAATCCTCGTTCAAAAACCGAACGAGGATTGTATGGTAACTCATTATGTGTGAGATAGTTAGCGATCACGCCTGCTTCTCACAAATGCTGGACCAAATTGGCCGACTATATGGTCATAACTAGAGGCTAAAATGGCTGTGAAAAATCGGTAGAAAAATATTTTTTTCTGCATGTTCGGTTGAAACAGCACAAAAAACATGTGAAACAACACTTCTTTTCAACCGAACCTTGTTTTTACCGAGCGTAGTGTTTAGGTTTGCAGCAGCGATCTGGCCCCTCCAGACCTGCTGCAAACCCCTTTTCCGGGGTGCTCAACATCACATAACCTTAAAATTGTTTGCGTATGAACACCTTGTTGCAAATCACCATCGGCGACGATGGAAAAGCCCAGTTCTTCAGTGACTATGCCTCGCTTGAAGATGAACTCGCCGTCCAAATCTCTATCCGGCAGAAGGCCGAACCTTACCGCGGGCCGCATCCGGATGTGGCGGAGGATCTGGTCCTCTGGCGCAGAGCCAAGGCCCGCGAACTGAACGTGCCGCCTTACTTTATCCTGCACCAGAAGGTGCTGCATGCTATTGCCGACCTCAAGCCATCGACCCGGGAAGAACTTACCATGGTGCCTGGCTTTGGCGATAAAATGTTCGACAAATATGGCAAAGACATCTTAGAAATCACTACGTTATGAAGACTTTTCTGGAAGTTTTGGTGGCCGATGACGGACGCCTGCACATGCGAACGGACTACGCGTTTTATGACGATGTTTGCCATCCGGCGCCGTCAAAATCGGCAGCGAAAAAGCAGAACGAGAGCATGAACCGCATGCTCATCGAAGGGATTATTCCCGCCCTTTGGGAGAGGCGGGAGACGCAGGCCGATAAAGCCATCCGTTACCTTTCCATGGCCGAGATTATCGCGACTGCAGAGCCGTACGACCATGCCGAGAACCTGTGGCACGCGCTCATGTTCGACTATATTCCTCGCTATGAGAAGCTGGCGGATCGGCTCAAAATTCCGTTTGGCTTTGATCCGTCCAAGGTGGTGAGGCCGATTGTGGGTGATGGGACCAGTATCATGCAGATGTCCGACAAGGTGTTTTCCTGCTGCTTCCCCGGCGGCGGTAGTTTTCCGCCCAGCGGGACGCCCATGCCGGTGCCGGGATTTGGGATGGGCGGTTTTGGCCCTGGTTTCGGGGGCTTCGGGGGCTCCGGGGGAGGCGGAAAATTCAGTTAGCCATGGCCTTTCAGCGAGTTGTAGAACGCCTTTTACCGGACGGCTCCGTGGCAAAGGTGTACCCGTTTCATATCAGCCTGGAGGGGATGGAGTCTGTCCTGCTGTGCCGGGACGATGAGGACTTCGACCATCTGGAAAAGAGTTTCTACCTGGGTGCGCTAAGCTGCAATGCGCTGGTAATTAGCGAGATAGCCATGTCTTCGCACGGACATTGCGCCGTGCTGGCAGTGAACTGGGAGGGGGCCTCGGCAGTGGGTGAGTTTGTGAAGAAACGCCACTCCCAGTACATTGCCAAAAAATACGGGGAAAGGAATGTCATGGCCAGGACGCGGATTAGTGTGCAATATTTGGATTCGGACCGATATGTACGGAACGCCCTGGCCTACATTCCCCGGAATGCGGTGGATACCGGGTATCGGATCGAGGATTACCCCTGGTCCTCGTACCGGGGCATGTTTGCCGGGGCGCTTAAGGGCGTGCGGGCTGTGAGCGGGCTCTCGCGCCGGGAAAAGGAGACGCTGCTGCGGACCCACAAAGACCTGAGCCAGGTGCCCTGGGTGCTGGACGAGCGGGACCGGATCGTCCCCAACTCTGCCTGCGACTGCGCCTATGTAGAGAGTGCTTTTCTGGGCGATCAGGCCTACTACCTGCGCATGATTGGCGAGGTTAATCCGGCCGAAATGCGGCAAAAATTGGTCCTGAACAGCCGCGTCTGGCAGAACGATGCCCAATTTATGGTCTGTGTGGCCGATGTAGCCGGCCGATGGTTCAAGAAGGAGGTCCCTGCGCTAACCCCAGCGGAGAAGGCCAAACTGGTAACCTACTTATTCCGAAGTTATTGCACCTCCGTAGCCCAGTTGGCCCGCTGCCTGCAGCTCCGCAAGGAGGATGTCCGCCGCGTCCTCTGGGAGAACAACATCCGCCCGCGGGAGTAAATTCCGGAAGGAAAGCGGAACCCTCTTGGGCCCTTTAACGGAGCCCGAGAGGGTTTCCGCTAGCCACCGAGCTGCGTATTTCGAGGTGGCGGTTCCGTGTGCTGGTAGCCGCCGCACATGGTTGCGTGCGGCGGCGCCGTTGGGGGAATAAGGGCCAGCGCATTGTGTCAGCGGTGGTTGGGCCCTGCTGTGGACCAGGTCGGTGCAGCCTGTGGAGCAGGAGGGTGGAGTGGGGGAGCAGGTCGGTGGGTGAGTGGTGCAGGTAAGTGGGCAGGGTGGTGCAGGTGGGTGCAGTGGATGGTGCAGGAGGGAGCGGTGAACGGTGCAGGTCAGTGAGGTAAATGGAGCAGGTCCGATTTGGTGGTGGGGACCTGCACCGCTAGAAGGCCCAGGATGGCGATTCCTGGCGCCGGTCAGTAGGGCGAAATCGGACCTGCTCCACTCACCCTACTGACCTGCTCCACTTACCCCACTGACCTGCGCCAACCGCATAATGGCTGGCTGGTAAGTGGCTAAGAATCAGTGAATTACGTGAAATCCTCGGCGCGAATGGAGCCGAGGATTATAAGGATGTGACTGAGTATCAGGCGGTTAGTGACCAGCGGGAGGAGATACGCTCAGGCTACGCCCTCGGTATGACAGGGAGGGGGAGCCTCGGTATGACAGGGCGCAGGGAGGGGTGGCCTACAGGATATTCATGCTTTGCTCGCGGATTTTTTCCAGTTCGTCTTTCATGCGGACGACGAGCTGCTGGATGCCGGCGTGGTTGGCTTTGGAGCCGGTGGTGTTGATCTCGCGGCCCATTTCCTGGATGATGAAGCCCAGCTTTTTGCCGGGATAGGGCTCTGAGTCAATCACTTCCATGAAGTATTTGCAGTGCTGGCGGAGGCGGACTTTTTCCTCGTTGATGTCGTACTTCTCCAGGTAGAAGATCATCTCCTGCTCAAAGCGCTCCGGACTAGCCTTCACGGCGAGCTCTTCCAGGGCCTTGCCCAGGCGCTCGCGGACGGCTGCAACGCGCTCACTCTCAAGTGCTTCCACCTGGTCATACAGGGAAAGAATCAAGGCCACGCGGGAGGTGACATCGGCATACAAAGCCTTGCCCTCGTTGGCCCGATAGGCCATGAGCTGCGCCAGGGCGGATTCAAGTGCAGAAGCCACCAGCGGCCATTCTTCGGGCGCGATGACATCCCCTTTGCGGGCGTCCACCACCTCCGGGAGGCGCAGGATGGAGCTGGCGAGGATGCTGCCCACGCCGGGATCCTTCAGGAAGGTTTTGGTGAAAATGGTCTCCTTGTCCAGGGCCGATACTACACTCTTCCAATACGCGTGA
>ONII01000028.1 GCA_900317845.1 uncultured Bacteroidales bacterium | reverse complement strand
GGCCTCCGAGATGCGTAAAGGCTTCCGCGTGAGCGCCCTCACCAACAGCACGCTGTACCGTCTGCGCGTGATGGCTTCCTATGCCACCGACATGATGGACAATGGCTGGGCTTTCGCTGCCAACGTGAGCGCCCGTCTGGGCGGAAACGACTGGACCAAAGGCGTTTACTATCGTTCCCTGGCGTACTATCTGGCCGCGGACAAGAAGTTCTCCGATGTCCATAAACTGAGCCTGGCATTCTTTGCCACTCCCGGCGAACGTGGCGCCCAGATGGCTTCTACCCAGGAAGTGTACGACCTGATAGGGGACAACATGTACAACTCCAACTGGGGTTACCAGAACGGCAAGGTGCGCAACGCCCGCGTGCGCAAAACGCATGAGCCCGTGGCCCTGGCCAAGTGGAGCTTCACTCCCTCGGACAAGTTCGAAGGCAGCCTCACCGCCCTGTTCCGCTTTGGCCGCAATGGCTACACGGCACTGGACTGGTACGATGCCCAGGATCCCCGTCCGGACTACTACCGCAATCTGCCCAGCTATTACTACGGCACCATCAACGGCGTCTATGAGCCGGACCTCAACCGCAACAACCCGGACAAGTACATGGCCGCCTACAATGTGTGGACCCATGCCAACATGTATCCGGAGCTCACCCAGATTAACTGGGACCGCCTGTACCAGATTAACTACAACTCGGACAACCATCGTTCCAAGTATGTGCAGGAGGAGCGCCGCACAGACCAGCGGGACCTGAACCTGAATTTCAATTTCAAGGCCCGTCCGGCAGACTTTGTCACCCTCACCGGTGGCCTGGACGCCCGCATCAATCGCACGGAGTACTATAAAGTGATTGAGGACCTGCTGGGCGGCTGGTACTTTGTGGATGTGGACAACTTTGCAGAACGTGACTTTGCCGCCAGCCAGTACCGCACCCAGAACGACCTTGACTACTACCTCCAGAACGGGAAGTCCCGCTTGCTGTCCAAGGGCGATAAATACGGCTACGACTACTACGCCCAGGTGCGTAACTTCGGCGGCTGGATCAGCGCCAAGTTCACTGCCGGGCCGTTTAGCGCCCAGGTCTCCGGCCGTGCCGGTTACGAGAGCTTCTGGCGTGAGGGTCTCATCCGCAAGGGTCTGTTCCCGGGCCTGGATGCAAATGGCAACAAGCTCATCGACCCCAATACCGGTGAAATCATCGAGCCCACGTATGAGGCCGATGGAAAAACCGTCACCACCTCCCTGGGCAAGTCCCAGAAGGCCCAGTTCTTCACCTATGGCGGCAAGCTCAACCTCAATTATGTGATTGGCGGCAACATGCGTGTGTATGCCAACGTGGGATATTTCAACGACGCCCCCAAGTTCAACCAGGCGTTCCTGAGCCCCCGTACCCGCAACTCCATGGTAGAGGACCTGAAGACCGTGAAAACCTTCACCTCGGACATTAACTGGCAGTACAGCGGCAATGGCATCAACGTGCGCGTCACGGGCTACTGGACCAAAATTTGGGACCAGAGCAAGGTGATGAGCGCCTTCGACGACCTCCAGAACGCCTTCTCCAACTTTGCCATCAGCGGCATCAACCAGCGCAACATGGGTATTGAGCTGGGCTTCAAGGTGCCCACCTACATTGTCCCCAACCTCTCCGTTCAGGGTGTGCTGGCCCTGGGTGAGTACATCTACACCTCTACGCCCCGCATGACCCAGACCGTGGACAACAACGCCAATGTGGTGATGTCCAACGTGCTGGTTCCTTACTGGACCAAGACCCAGCTCACGGACGGCACCGTGACCCAGAAGCACTATGTGCCTTCTACGCCGCAGACAGCTGCCAGCCTGGGCCTGAGCTACAACTACAATTACTGGTTCATCGAGGCCGATGTAGAGTGCTTCGACCGTGCCTATCTGGACATGAACCCGCTGTACCGCACAGACTACGCCGTGGCCGGCCTGGACAATGAGATCACGGACAAGGAAATCCAGTACATGACCACTCAGGAGCGCTTCAAGACCGCCTGGCTGGTGAATGCTTCCGTAGGTAAGTCCTGGTTCATCCAGCGCAAATACCAGCTGGGCTTCTCCCTGAATGTGAAGAACCTGCTGAACAACCGCGGCGTCAAGACCGGTGGTTATGAGCAAACCCGTATGGTGGACAACACCGCCACCAAGGAGCGCTATTACCGCTTTGATTCCCGCTACTACTACAATTCGGGTATCAACTATATGCTTAACATTTACTTCAGATTCTAAGAGCCATGAAAAAGACATTATTTGCCCTTGCCGCCCTCGCGGCCATCGTTTCCTGCAAGAGTCTGAAAAACGAGTGGGATCCCGTATTTGACAATGGAAAGAATGTTCCGGCCAAGGAGGCGTTCTACACGGATACCGATATGTCCAACAAAGGCATGCGCCGGGTTTCTATTGCAGCACTCAAAGCCCTGTACCAGGGCAAACCCACCCTGGTGGACGGAAACGTCTGGATCAAAGGCCAGGTAACCACCAGCGACCAAAGCGGGAACATCTACAACGAGATTTACCTGCAGGACGAAACAGGCGCCATCGACCTTAAGCTGGGCCGTTCCTCCCTGTACAACGAGTACAAACTGGGCCAGTGGGTGTATGTCAAGTGTGACGGCCTCACGCTGGGCAGTTACAACGGCATGCCGCAGCTGGGCTTTGCCGCCGACGAAACTACCACCAACGAGTACGACACCTCTTACATCCAGCTCCAGGCCCTGATTGACGAACATGTATTCAAGGGAGAACTGGACACGCCGCTGAAACCCGCCGTGGTGTCGGAGGCAGAGATTAAAGCTGCCCTGGCCGAGGGTACCCAGAACCCGCTGTGGGGCCAGCTCATCACCGTGAACGACCTCACCTACGGCAACCAGATCTTCGCCCTGTTCTATCCCAACCCCAACATGGCCCACAAGAGCGGCAACCCGGAAAACCGTGTGTTCCTCTCGGACGCCGGCACCTGGGGCGTGGACACCTGGGCTTGCTCCAAGGCCGGATACATCGGCTATCTGGAGGAAGGCGTATGGGATACCGCACAGGTGGGCAGCGGCGCCACCCGCTACGGTCCCATCACCGGCACGCCGGGCCAGTACCTGAGCGATGATATGGTTAAGAAATTTGGTTCCGACGCCGACATTTCCTACAAGGAAATCATGATCAAGTATGCCACTGCCAACTACATTTCCCACTATTTCAAGGTAGGAAACACCGACGTGCAGGTGCGTACCAGCGGCTATGCCAAGTTTGCGGACAAGGCGATTGACGAGGATATCCTCGCCGGTGCTCCGGTGAGCATTACCGGTATCATCACCCTCTACTCCGGCGCCGCCCAGTTCACCCTGGTAGACGACCCTTCCATTTCCGTGGTTATTGAATAAGTTCCATGCATAAATTATCGACAATAGCCAGGCTTGCGGGCCTGGCTTTGCTCTTGACTATGAGCGCTTGTAAATCCAACACCAACATGTTCTTGCAGGAGTGGAACACCCCGTACGGCACCGCTCCCTTCTCTCAAATCACCGAGGACCAGTATCTGCCGGCCTTCAAGGCGGGCATTGAGGAGGCCCGGAAAAACGTAGCGGCCATTGTGGCCAACCCGGAGGCCCCCACCTTCGAGAACACCGTGCTGGCCTATGAGAACGCCAGCCCCATCCTGGACAAGGTGCAGGGCGTGTTCTTCAACCTGTCGGAGAGTGACTCCACTCCCGGCATGCAGGCCATCGAAGAGGAAGTGATTCCGCTGGTGACGGAACTGGAGAACGACATCTTCATGAACGAGGCCTTCTTTGCCCGCGTAAAGGCCGTTTTTGAGGCTTCTGACGCCCTTACGCGTGAGCAGCAGATGGTGGTAAAGAAACTCTACCAAAGCTTCGAGAGAAACGGCGTGGGCCTGGATGAGGCCGGGAAGAAACGCTTTGCGGAGATTAGCACCCGCCTGGGCACCCTTTCCCAGAAGTTCGGCCAGAACCTCCTGGCCGAGAACAATGCCTTCAAGGACGCCACGGGCCTCACCGTGAGCGAGTATTATGACTTCATGAGCTCCTGCCCGGACCGCGACAAACGCGAGCAGGTGTTCAAGGCCTACGGCGCCCGCTGCAACAACGGCAACGCCCAGGACAACAACGCCATCGTCCTGGAAATCCTGAAGTTACGGGCCGAGATGGCACAGCTCCTGGGCTATCCGTCCTTCGCCGCTTTTCAGCTGTCCAACAAAATGGCCGGAGACCCCGCTACGGTGGATGCCTTCCTGCAGCCCATCATGGACGCGGCCATGCGTAAGGCCAAAGAGGAGCGGGCCGATATGGAAAAGCTCGCCGGTCACAAGATTGAGGCCTGGGACTGGAGCTACTATGCAGAGAAAGTGCGTGCGCAGAAGTACGCGCTGGATGAGTCCCAGACCAAACCCTATTTCCAGGCCGACAGCGTCCTTAAGGGCGTTTTCACGGCTGCAGAGCGCATCTATGGCATTTGCATCGAGCCTGCGCCGGAAGTGGAGGTGTATAACCCCACGGTGAAGGCTTACAAGCTCTCGGAACCGGACGGCAGCCTCATCGGCATTTTCTACCGGGATTACTATGTGCGACCGACCAAACGCGGCGGTGCCTGGATGAACAACTTCCGCGAGGAAGAGGCCGGCGTGCGGCCCATCATTGTGAATGTGTGCAACTTCCCGGCTCCGGGCGACGATCCCACGGATGCCAGGCCCAGCCTCCTCACCATCGACAATGTGACCACTGCCTTCCATGAGTTTGGGCATGCCCTGCACGGCTTCTTTGCGCAAGGCAACTACAAGAGCGTTTCCGGCACCAACGTGGCCCGCGACTTTGTGGAGATGTTCTCCCAGTTCAACGAGAACTTTGCCTTTGTTCCGGAGATTTTACGGGCCTATGCCAACGATTACCGCACCGGTGAGCCCATCCCGCAGGAGCTGGTGGAAAAGGTGCGTAAGAGCCTGAAATTCAACCAGGGCTTCACCACCGGCGAGCTTTGCGCCGCCTCTATCCTGGATATGAAATGGCACGAACTCTCCGCAGAGGAACTCGCCGCCTTCAACGGCCCGGAGGACATCCGTGCCTTTGAGGAGAAGGTATGCAAGGAGATGGGCCTGGTGGACGAGATAATCCCGCGCTACCGCACCACCTACTTCAACCACATCTTCAACAGCGGCTACAGCGCCGGCTACTACAGCTATCTGTGGAGCGAGGTCCTGGCCGTAGATGCCTGGGAGAAGTTCCTTGCCGATGGTGTCTTCAATAAGGCTACGGCTGAGAGTTTCCGCAAGACCTTCCTGGAGAAGGGCGGTGCCGAAGAACCCATGGTCCTGTACAAGCAGTTCCGCGGCGCCGCTCCCGACCCCGCCGCCCTCATGCGTGCCCGTGGATTGGAGTAGATGGCCGATCAGGTCGGCCATGACGAGCGTCACCCCCGGCTTGACCGGGGGTCTTTTATTTAATGTACGAAGTTAGTACCTTCATGCCAGCGTCGGGGACAAAGCAAATGTCGTCGGCGCTGGCGGGTATAAGGACGGTCTCACCCTGCTTTATGTCCACTGTTTCACCGTCCACTTCCAGCGAGCCGCTGCCTTCCAGGCACATGACTACCAGGAAGGAGTCCAGCTCCGACAAGTCTTTGGCGTAGGGGAGCGTGAGATCGTAAACGCTGGTGGTGAAATAGGGGCAGCTCACCAGCTCCACTTCCTCGTTTTCCTCCGGTGTATAGGCCGTGCGGTAATTGTCGTATACTTTATAGTCGATGGCGTCCTTGGCCAACTCCGTGTGTACTTCCCGAGGCTTGCCGTCCAGGCCCAGCCGTCCGTAGTCATAGATGCGGTAGGTGATGTCCGAAGTCTGCTGGATTTCTGCAATGAAGCAGCCGCCGCAGATGGCGTGGATGCGGCCTGCCGGCAGGAAAAAGACATCGCCGGGATGAACCTCGTGGCGGGCCAGGACCTCTGTAATGGTGCCATCGGCCACCTTGGCGGCGTATTCTTCCGGCGTGATGCTTTGAGTGAGTCCGGCAAGCAGGTGGGCGCCTGGCTCGGCATCCACTACATACCACATTTCCGTTTTGCCTTTGGAACCGTTGTGCCGTTTGGCGGCCAGCTCGTCGTTCGGGTGCACCTGGATGCTCAGGTCCGTGAGCGCGTCGATGAACTTGATTAGGAGCGGGAACTCGTCACCGGTGTTCCCGTACACGTGTTTGCCCACCAGTTCCTCTTTGTATTCGTGCACCAGCGAGGCAATGCTCCGGCCGGCCAGGGGGCCATCGGCCACCACGCTCTCGTTGCCTTTTACGCCGGAGAGTTCCCAGCTTTCACCAATGTGATGCTGCTCGGTCTCAATGCCTTTATACGGGGCGATTTTCTCGCCGCCCCACACCAGGGTCTTCAGGATGGGGTTAAATTTCAAGGGTGTCATATCAGTGTTGGTTATTCATTAATTCGAACAGTTGTGCGGCGCAGGTGCGTGCCGACAAGAGCGGGTCGCGTCCCGTTTCCGGAATCACGTAGGGGATACCGGCCCGCCAGAGCATGTCCAGGCCTTCCTTTTCGCCTTCCGGCGGGGCTACCACCATGCCGTCTACGCGCTGGCTGCGGAATACGTCGGCCAGGCGCTGGAAACGGATGGGGTCCCAGCGGGAGTAGCCAAAGAGAAGGGTGCAGCCTTGTGGCAGCGCCAGACGCTCCAGCTCCGCGGAGAGGCTGCCGTAGTAGGCATCGGCCGGGTCTGGCAAAATAACGCCCACCACGCGTTTTTGGGGGACGACGGACTGCGTGGGCTCCGCCTGCCTGTACCCCAGGCGCCGTGCCGTTTCCAGGATGCGCTCCCGCGTCTGGGCGCCCACCCGATATTTGGGTTTGCCGTCGGCGTCCAGGCGGCTGTTCATCACAAAGGAGACCAGCGCCACGGAGACGCCGGCTTCTTGTGCTATGTCCTTGAGCGTAACGGGATTAGGCATGGTTTGATTCGTATTGGTCCAGGGCCTGGGCCATGAGTGCCCGGCCGCGCTCGGCGATTTCCTGCGCGTGGGAATAGCCATAGACCCCGTGATAGGTGTCGAAGGGAAGGTCCACCAGGATGTCCGGCGGGGTGAGCGCGATGCCCATGCGGGCAATGGTGCAGTTCATGATGCCAAAGCTGCGCTGGAGGATTTTCACCATGTTGTCGCTGGCGTTTACCGGGAGGTGATCCTCGGCGGCATCGGACACCAGGCGGAACTCCTGGAGGGTGGTTTCGATGCGTCCGAGGAGGTTTTTCTCCTGGGCGCTTTTTTGCAGGGCGGCGCGGCTGTCCAGGAAGCCCTGGATTTCCGCTGCATCTATCTGGTTCACGTTAAAGCCCACCAGGATGTCCCCGGGGGTGCGTTCCACGCGGTTGAGGGGGAAGGTGTTCACCATGCCGCCGTCTACCAGTGTGCGGCCGCCAATCTGTGCGGGCTTGAACATGGACGGGATGGAGATGGAGGCCCGGATGGCGTCAAAGAGGGGACCCTCCCGGAAAATCACTTCTTCGCCGGTGTACAGGTCTGTGGCCACGGCGGTGAAGGGGATGGGGAGGTCTTCAATGTTCACGTCCGGCACCCGTTCCTTGATGGCGCTGATCACTTTTTCTCCCTTTACCAGGTAGTTTTTGCTTACGGAAAAGTCCATAAGGGCCACCACCTTTACGGGGTCCAGGCCAAAGAGCCATTCTTTGAAGGCCTGCAGCCCCCCGGCGGCGTAGATGCCGCCCACCAGCGACCCCGCGCTTACCCCGGCAACGGAGGAAATCTCATAGCCGCGGTCCAGGAGTTCTTCGATGGCGCCAATATAAGCGAATCCGCGCGGCCCGCCACTGGCCAGCGCAAGTGCAACCTTCTTATTCATAGTAGTTTCGTTTAGTCTTTTGGGGCGTGAGCACCAGGCTCCCGTTGACAGAAAGCCAGGTTTTCCGACCCCGTATGCGGAAGGTGAAGGGAGTGTCTGCCACGGCGGTAATGCTTCCGCTGCAGAGCCAGTCGGTCTCTGTCTGCAGGCCTTCCGTGCAACTTTCCCAGTAGTGCTTGTACGCACCGGGTTGCCGGCCGAAGTAGCGCACCGTGTCTTCTGCTGGAGTAAAACTGACGCAGGATGGGGCCCCTTCCACTTTGAACGCGCCATCCGGGTAAAAGGTGAGGCGGAGGTTATGGGCGCCTTTCAAGTACACATACACTGTTTCGCCGGGGCCTTTGCGCGCATAGGTTTGCTGCGGTTTTTCCTGGCCAAGGACGAGCGCGGTTCCCGGAGCGAGCAGCGGCCGGCCCCGTACCACCCAGCTGCGCAGTTCCCCGTTCACCTTGTCCAGCACCCACTCGCAGCGCCTGCCGCGGACCACAATTTGCGTATCGCCTTCTGTATAAAGCAGTTTTCCTTTGACGACGCGTTTGTCCCGCGGGGTGGTGTCCTTGAGGAGGAATTCCTCCCGGGCCACCACTTCTCTGGTATTGCGCAGTTCAAAACAGAGCCGATACTCCCCCTTGCAGGGCATCCAGGGCAGTTTTACCAGGAAGCGCTCCTGCTGTTGTGCGGGCGTTTGGAAGCGGAGTTCCCGCCGCCGGTACCAGAAGGGGCGTTTCCCGTCACGCTCTACCCAGTAATGGAGGGTGAAACCGCTCAGGTCGATGAAATCGTGGAGGTTGTGCAGGGTGCAAAGCCCTTTTTCCGCGTCTTCCAGGGTGATGGCGATGGGCTGGAAGGCCCGTTTGAGGGGCAGCAGGAGACTGTCGGCACGGACCGCCTCCCAAGCCGGGAAGTCTTTGCCATCGGCCCGATAAAAACCCAGCGCGTGGCATTGCTCCCGGGTAAGGGTGCTGTCCTGCAGGGCGTTGATGTTGGCTTTGCGCATCCGGGCGAATTCCTCTGCGGGAAGCTGGGCGCCCCCTTGCAGCCGGACGCCCTTGTAATGTGGCTGCCGGCCGTTAAACAGGGCATTCTCCTGCCTGTAGAAGCTAACCGGGTGCTCGCTCACTTTCCCGTTCACCGTGAGGCGGAGGGTGTAAATGTCCGGCGTTTCCGGCGTCCAGGGGCGCACGGCGCGGATGCTGTCCGTGAGGGTGTTTATGGCACCGTGGAAGGAGAAGATGGCATCGGCAACGGTGACGCTGTCCGGATCCATGAGCTCGTAAAAGACCTCCGTGGGCCGGGTGGCCGCCATGTGAATGCGGAATATGCCGGTGTTGAGGTCCGGGGTGAGGGTGGATACGGTGCGGAAGGTAAAATCGTCCTCCTGCGCCCCTGCAGTGAGGCTCAGTGCAAACAGCAGCGTAGCAAGGAGAGAGCGTTTCATTATTTCTCGGGCAGCTCTTCCACCAGTTCGTAGTCCAGAAGCTTTTGCTCCAGCGAAGTGCCTTTTACGCGGATGCGGAGCGGGTCTCCCAGCCGGATGGAACGGTGAGAGCGGCGCCCCACGGCCCGATAGTGCTCTTCGTCGTAAATGAAAAAGTCGCTCTTGATGGTTCGGTAGGGGATCATGCCCTCAATTTTGGTGGGCTCGATTTCCACGTAAATGCCCCATTCGGTGACGCCGGACACGTGGCCGTCGAACTCCTGACCCACCTTGTCCTGCATGAATTCCACCAGCTTGTACTTGATGCTCTCGCGCTCCGCCTCGGCCGCAACGTTCTCACGCTCGGAGGCGTGCTTGCATTCCAGGGTGTAGTAGTCCTTGGAGGCCGATTCGCCGCCGGCAAGGTACTGGGAAAGCAGGCGGTGCACCATCATGTCCGGATAGCGGCGGATGGGGGAGGTGAAATGCGTATAATAGGGGAAGGCCAGGCCGTAATGGCCGATGTTTTCCGTGGAGTAGCAGGCTTTGGCCATGGAGCGCAGGGCCAGGATTTGGATGGCGCCCAGCTCCGGCTTGTCCTTGGCGTCTTTCATGAGGCCGTTGAGCGTTTTGGCAACGTCTTTGCCGTCCTCGATGGGGCCCACTTTGTAGCCAAAATGAGAGGCGAAGTCCTTCAGGCCGCTCAACTTTTCCATATTGGGGAGGTCGTGGATGCGGTACACGAAGGTTTTCTTGGCTTTGGCCACATATTCCGCCACGCTGCGGTTGGCCAGGAGCATGAATTCCTCAATGAGCCAGTTGGCTTCCTTGGAGAATTTCTGGTGCACGCCCACGGGCTTGCCGTCCTGGTCCACCTCCACTTTCATCTCCGGGCGTTCGAAGTTCACGGCGCCGGCCTTGAAGCGTTTGGCGCGGAGCTTGGCGGCCAGCCCGTTAAGGGTGAGAATGGCCTCCTGGATGGGCGCCGGTACGTTTTCCGGTTTTTCGCCTTCGATGATGGCCTGGGCGCCTTCATAGTCGAACCGGTAGTCCGAGATAATTTCCGTGCGGCCGAACCAGGGGTTCAGGACCTTGGCCTGCGGCGTAAGCTCAAAGACGGCGGAGAAGGTGAGTTTTTCCTCGTTCGGGCGCAGGGAGCACAGTTTGTTGGAGAGCTTCTCCGGCAACATGGGCACGGTACGGTCCACCAGGTACACGGAGGTGCCACGGGCCTCGGCCTCTTTGTCCACCTCCGAGCCGGGATGCACGTAGTAGGTGACATCGGCAATGTGGATGCCCACCTCGAAGTTCCCGTTTTCCAGTTTGCGGAAGCTCAGGGCATCGTCAAAGTCCTTGGCGTCTGTGGGGTCGATGGTGAAGGTGAGCACCTTGCGGAAGTCTTTGCGGCCTTTGCGGTCCTTGGGCGTGATGACGTCCGGGATCTGGTCCGCGGCGTTTTCCACGTTTTTCTCGAAGCGGTAGGGGAGGCCGAACTCCGCCAGGATGGCATGCATTTCGGTCTCGTTCTCGCCGGGCATGCCCAGGATGTCCACCACATGGCCGTGGGGGCAGTGAGCGCCGCGCTCCCAGCCGTCCACGATGGCGGCCACCTTCATGCCGCGCTTGGCGCCTTCGGGGACGGGCACTTCAATGTCATAGGGCATGGTTTTGGAGCTCATGAGCACCCAGGCCTGCTTGCCCACCGTGTGCAGGATGCCCACAAACGGACGGCCGGACCGCTCCACAATGTCGATGATTTCCCCGCTGCGCCGTTTGGCCTGGCCGGTGTGCTCCTGCGTTACGGCCACACGCACGGTGTCTCCGTGCAGGGCCCCGCGGGTTTTGGAGGCCTTCACATAGACGTCCTCCTCCTGGCCCTCAATGCGTACAAATACAAACCCTTCCCGTGACATCAGGGCCTTTCCCACAAACTCGGGGACCACCCTGGTCTTCTTCTTTCTGGAACTGCGATGCTTACTTTTGTTGTTGCGTTTTCCCATATTACTCGATAAATCGAGTACAAAGATACACAAAATCCTGCAAATTGCCGCCGGGGCCCAGCGCGCGGGACCCTACAGGAGCGAAACCAGCAGGTACACGAAATGGGCGATGATGCCCGCGCAGAGACCGGCCGTAGCGTGCGCGGCGATGGCCTTGGAGATGACTTTGCGGTAGCCCAGGGAGTCCAGCATGGCGGTATGGGTGGACAGGAAGCCGCTCCAGCACATGCCGCTGGCGGTGAACACGGCAATAGCGTTGCCGTCCAGGATGCCCGCCGCGTTAAAAGTGGGCAGCAGCCCCAGCGAAGCCCCCACGGCGCCCAACGAGGTCATCGGGAAAGCAATGAGTTCCATGTGCTCGAAGCCGAACAGCCACTCAAAGACCCAGTGAATCTTTTCTGCCAGCCAGGGCAGGATAGGGACGCCCTGTGACGATGACCCGTCGTACACCCCTGAAGGTCCGGCGCCAAAGGTGATCATGATCACCGCCGTGGTAATGATGAGCACGCCCGGAATAATCTGCAGCCCGAGCTCCACACCGTTTTTGCCACCGTCCAGAATGGCATTCAGAAAGCGCATGAAGATGCCGTCTTTCTTGCTTTCTTCCACGTGCCGGTCTTCAATCTCTTCCGCCACCTGCTCCTGCACCGGGCTGTCCAGCTCCGGATAGGCCTTCAGGCAGCTGCGCTGCATCAGGCGGGTGGAGATAATCGACCCGCAAAAAGCGCCGAACAGGCCCACCAGCGCGCCGGTCAGGTGGCCGTAGCCAATCATGGTAATCATGACCACGAACCCCATGCCAAAGGCTGTACCAAAGTTGGTCAGGGAGATGAGCTGGTACTTCTTGAAATAGGCGCTGAAGGTTTTGTCCTTGGACAGGGCGATGATGGCCGGATTGTCCGACAGGAAGGTCATCACGGCACCCAGCGCCGCAACGCCGGGAAGATTGTAGAGCGGCTTCATGAGCGGGCGCAGGAAGCGCTCCAGGAGCGTCACCACGCCAAACTCCGACATCAGCTTGGACAGCGCGCCCGTGAGTACGGTAATGCCCATCAGGTAGAACACGGTATTGAGCAGGAGGTCGTGCGCCGTGTTCATGATGGTTTTGAGCATGTTGCCGCTCCCCATGCGCCACCCCAGCAGGGAGAATACCGCAATAAGGACGGTCAGAAAAACGAGTGCCTCTACGGTTGAGCGGCGGATACGGGATTGCTGCTTCATGACGCTTTGCGCTTATGGTATTTGTTGATAATCTTCACAAAATCAAAGTAATAAGTAAGGCCCACAGAAGCACTCACCTTCTTGGTGGCGCTCTCCGTCCAGGCTACGGCGTGGATACGGAGGTCGCTGTTTCCCAGCGGGAAAAATTCCATACCGCCGCCGGCCACCCAATAGTAGGAACCGGCAGGCAGGGTCATATCGTACGGAATCCCTTCATCGTCCACGTTTTGGTCGTTTTCGTCATAGGACCCTTTCACAAACAGGCGCCATTTGTCGTTAATGCGGAAATCCATTTTGGCGATGACGGTGCCGTCGAACTGCGCCTTTTTCTGCGTAAGGGCGCGCCGATACATCAGGTCCAGTTCCAGGGCCACCACCGAGCCCATCTGGATACGGTTACCCAGCGCCACGTAGCCCATCATGTGATGGTAGTAGTCGTCGATCCAGTTAATGCTCCACTTGGTTTCCCACCAGGGGCAGAAGCGACCGCTCCAGCACAGGCCCACGTTAAAACGCGTCAGATTGCCGCCATGCAGCGGAGAATGCGTTACCTGCAGTTCCAGCTCTTGGCCTTCCTTGGGGCGGAAAAACGCCGAACCGCCCAGGCCATACACCTGCTGAATGCCGTTGCAGAACCCGCTGTAATAGTACACGTCGATAGGGGCGGCATCCCATTCGTACCCGCCGATGAAGATGGGCAGCTTGCCCCCGGAAATGCTCCATTTGGGGGAAATGTCCCAGGTGAGGGACAGAATATCCGTGCCGTTGAGCGGGTTATTGGCATCGTAAACGGGTTTGGTGAGCCTGTGGCGGAAACGGAAACGCAGGGACGGGCCGATATGCCCCTTTACCTGGATATTCAGGAAATCTGCGCTGACGCCCGGTTTCCCTTGATTTACGACAAACGCGCCCCGGGCCTCAAAAGCAGCATAATCTACCTGGGCCGATGCAATCACACTTGCTGCCAGCAGGCACGCTATGGCAAGGAAGAATTTTTTCATCAAAAGTTTTGTGGTTAGCCAGCGCAAAGATAGCAATTTAATGCGTACCTTTGCACGTTATGCAGAAAAAAGAATTGGAAATCATGGCCCCTGCAGGCGGTTTCGACTGTCTCCAGGCTGCCATTCAGGGAGGCGCCAACTCCGTATACTTTGGGATTGGCCACCTGAACATGCGTTCGCATTCGGCCGGCAATTTTACCCGCGAGGATCTGCCTGAGATCATGCGCATTTGCCGGGAGAGCGGTGTCAAGGCCTATATGACCCTGAACATTACCCTGTACGAGGAAGATTTGCAGGCGGCCTATGACACCCTGGACGCGGCCAAGGCGGTGGGCGTGGACGCCATCATCGCCTCGGACATGGCTGCCATCCTGTACTGCCGCCGGATTGGCCTGGAAGTGCATATTTCCACCCAGCTGAGCATTTCCAACATAGAAGCGCTCCGCTTTTACGCCCAGTTTGCCGATGTGGTTGTGCTGGCGCGGGAACTTACGCTGGAGCAGGTAAAAGCCATCCACGAAACCATTGTTTCTGAGAAGATTACGGGGCCGTCCGGAGAGCTGGTACGCATAGAAATGTTTGCCCACGGCGCCTTCTGCATGGCCGTTTCCGGGAAGTGCTACCTGTCGCTGGATGCCTATGGTGCCAGTGCCAACCGGGGCGCCTGCCTGCAGGTGTGCCGCCGGGGGTACCTCCTCACCGACTACGAGACCGGGAACGAGATCCACGTGGATAACAAATACCTGATGTCGCCCAAGGACCTCTGTACCATCGACTTTCTGGACAAATTTGTAGAAGCCGGCGTGAAGGTGTTCAAAATTGAAGGCCGAGCCCGCAGTGCAGACTACGTGAAAATCACCGCGCAGTGCTACCGGGAGGCGGCCGATGCCGTGGCCGATGGCAGCTATACCCCGGAACTGGGCACCCGTCTGAAGGAGCGCCTGGCCACAGTCTTCAACCGGGGCTTCTGGGACGGCTACTACCTGGGCGCCCGCATGGGCGAGTGGAGCGCAAAATACGGCTCCCAGGCCACCCGTACCAAGGTTTACGTGGGCCCGGTAACCAACTGGTTCGCCAAGATTGGCGTAGTGGAAGTGCAAGTGGACGCCACCCCGCTGCACCGCGGCGACCGGTTGCTGTTTATTGGCAGCACCACCGGAGCGCTGGAAGTGGCCTGCCCAGGTGTGCCCCCAGGGCCAGCGCTGCTCCGTGGCCGTTCCCGCCGGTCCGGTCCATCCCCGCCGCGGCGACAAAGTCTACATCTGGACCACCAAGGCCTAACTACAGTTTCTCGGCGTCCACCGAGGAGATGCTGACGGTGGCGGCATCGGCGTTGGCTCCTTGATGGACCTTGACATTGCGGTAGATGTACGAGCCGTATTTTTCTTGCGTCGTGCCGTCGAGAAGGTCCCATTTGATGGAGTAGGTACCTTCGGCAAGGGCCATCCGGGCATCATCCCCCTTGCTGTAGGAGTAGGAGAGTGTGGCCACCGGCGTGCCGCTTTCCTCGCCGGAGCGATAGAAGGAGACATGGGCCATCTCATAGTTGGACGCATTGCGGAGCCGGATGAATCCCCAGGGCGTGCGGTCCGGTGACTTCAGGTTCCAACTGATTTCCGGCAGGTCGATGTCGTAATCCTTCTTGTTGCCGTCAAATTCGGCCGACCCGCGCCAATGGTACCAGGAGGCATAGTTGATGGTGATCTTGGTTTTGAGGCGGAAAGCATCGAGGCTGCCGTCCCGGACCGTGCTGCCGGGGACGTGCCAGGTCCACATGGCATGGGAGGAGAACTCTGTGCGGACAGGCGCCGGGAAATCCTCATTGTTGATCTTGTCCCAGTTGTCGTAATCGTCCGTCAGTTTCACATTGTTCGTCGAATAACTGTACTTGACGGTGGGGGTAGAGGAATCCAGCGAATAGTCGATGGTTTCGAGCGTGTAGTTGGTGGAACTGGTCCAGGTGCCGCCGACCGAGAGGCTGGCGCTGCCCACGCCACCGGCCTGCTTTCCGCCGTATCCGCCGCTCAAGGTTCCGGTCACCGAGACGCTCTTGCCGTTGGAATACTCCTTGGAGCTGTTCTTGTTCTCCGGTATGGGCCGGTCATAGTACTCCAGACCGCTGATGGGCGTATTGTTGCTGTTCACCAGGCTGGTCGACATCACCATCTTGTTGAACCAGAATCCATAGACTCGGTTGCGGCAGCCGCCGTGGCTGCCGACGAAGGGTCCCCACATGCTGGCGTTGTGCGGTGTGACTGTGGACACCACCGCATAGTAATCACCGGCCTTGTCGCCATTGGAGGACTGGAGGTAGCAGGGGTAGATCCGAAATTCCACGTCCAGACTGCCGCTCTTGGACAGGACGTCCGGGTCGCACAATGTCCCCTTGTCGATGGTCTTGCTGAGGGAATAGGGAAAGTTGTGGGTCAGGCGCTGCCCGAGGTTCTCGATGCTGGCCTTTATGTTCTCATAGGATTCCGCCTTGGTCAGGGTCTGCTCCAGCAGGGCATTCTCCAGCCATTCCACAAACACATGCATGCGGGTCTGGTAGTAATTCTTGTTGAAATCAGGTTCGTTGTCATAGTCGGAAAGGACCACACCGCTTTCCGGGGCCGAAGACTGGTTGCGTTTCACCAGTTCTTTCCACTGGGCCTCGGTCATGCTGGGCGTCACGTCCTCGGGCTCTTCGACTTC
>ONII01000029.1 GCA_900317845.1 uncultured Bacteroidales bacterium | reverse complement strand
GTTAAAAGGTTCAATTGAATACAATATCTTGAAACAAAACCGCCGGAGGTAGTTACCCCTGGCGTGAAGGCAGTATTCCTTGAATCCTTTAGTATACACCTAAAGGCAGTGGCGATACAAACGCTCATTATCCTGGATGAAGAATACAACTTAACCATAAGAAAAAGTCTGCCGCTTTGTTCGAAGGCCAAAGTTAAGATTTATTCGCGCCAAATCCAAACTTTTCCATAAGAAAAAATACCCGGCACCTAATGAGAAGATGCCAGGTATCTTCCCCGCTCCTTTTATACCAGGTTAACCTTTTCAAATTTGTAGCCCAGGCGGTTGAGCCAGATGGCCGCGCCCATCTTGTACATTACTTCCACACTGATAAGGAAGAAGCGATAGGCCCCGGCAATGCCCCGCCGGCCTATGCCTGACTGGCCGCGATTGCAAAAAATCGGCTCCGGAAGCCCCTCCACCTGCAATCGCGGCAACGTTTTCGCGGAAATCGGCCCTTTTCCTTGCCGCATCGGCAACAAAAACGCCCCCAGATGCTGTTTTCTTGCAATCGCGGCCAATGAAAAGAGGGAGGTGAGAATTTCAAGGATTTTTAATATATTTGTGGTAAAGAAGTTATTATGCGTAAGACCATTCTATTTATACTGCTGGCGGCCCTGACGGTGGGCTGCGCGCAGCGGGCTTTTACCCCGGCGGAAAGGGCCCTGATTATGGACTCGGACTCCCTGATGTATGTGACCACCATTGACGTCCCGGCAGACAGCGCCATTCTGCGGGCTATTAGCGTGGATTTAACGGCCCAGGAACTGGCCAGTCCGGAGCTGGAAGTGCTCCTGGCCAAGATGCTTTATACCGTGCAGCATCCCACGCAGGACGGCGTGGGCATTGCCGCGCCGCAGGTGGGCCTGAACAAACGCATTGTGTGTGTGCAACGCTTCGATAGGCCCGGAGAGCCCTTTGAGTGCTACCTGAATGCACACATAGAGAGCCTGGAAGGGGAAATAGCCGTGGGCCCGGAAGGCTGCCTGTCCATTCCTGGGAAACGCGGGCTGGTTCCGCGGCATACCAAGGTGCAGATCCGCTATGTGGCCCCGGGCTGCAGTGCGGAGCGTACAGAAGAGATAGAGGGCTTTACCGCCGTCATTTTCCAGCACGAGATAGACCACCTGGACGGTATTTTGTACACGGACAGAGCGGACTCAGTGTTTGTGTCCGAGAGGTAGATATTGCCCATGTCCGGAAAAAAGTGTAATTTTGTAGGATTAAAGAAGAAGTTATGAAAGAATTAGCTGCAAAGTACAGTGCCGCACAGGTGGAAGACAAATGGTACCAGTATTGGCTGGACCACAAGTTTTTCCACAGCGAACCCAATGAAAAAGAGCCGTATACCATTGTGATTCCGCCGCCCAATGTGACGGGTATCCTGCACATGGGACACGTCCTTAACAATACCCTGAACGATGTTCTTATCCGCAAAGCCCGCATGGACGGCAAGAACGCCTGCTGGGTGCCCGGAACGGACCATGCTTCCATCGCCACGGAAAGCAAGGTGGTGGCCAAGCTCAAGAGCATGGGCATCTCCAAGGAGAACATTGGCCGGGAAGAATTCCTGAAGCATGCCTGGGAATGGAAAGAGGAGCATGGCGGCATCATCCTGCAGCAGCTCAAAAAGTTAGGTTGCTCCTGCGACTGGGACCGCACCCGCTTTACCATGGAACCGGCCCTTTCGGAGGCCGTGATCAACACCTTTGTGTATTTCTACAAGAAAGGCTGGATTTACAAAGGCGTACGCATGGTGAACTGGGATCCGGAGGCCCTCACCGCCGTGAGCGACGACGAAGTCATCCACAAGGACACCAAGAGTCATTTCTATCACCTGAAATACTTTATTTCCGACGGTAACGGCAAGCCCACGGACAAGTACCTGGTCATTGCCACCACCCGCCCGGAAACCATCATGGCGGATGCCGCCATTTGCGTGAATCCCAAGGACGAGCGCCACTTCTGGCTCAAGGGCAAGAAGGTGCTCATTCCGCTCATCAACCGCGAAATCCCCGTGATTGAGGACGATTACGTAGAGATGGACTTCGGTACCGGCTGCCTTAAGGTTACCCCCGCACACGACGTCCACGACTATGAAATTGGCCTTCGTCACAACCTTCCCGTGCTGGAAATCATTGACGACCACGGTAAACTGAACGAAAAAGCCCAGATTCTGGTGGGCGAGGATCGTTTTGTGGCCCGCAAGAAGATTGTGAAAATGCTGGAAGAAGCCGGCAACCTGGTAAAGGTGGAAGACTACACCTCTCCGGTGGGCTATTCCGAACGCACAGACGCCGTCATTGAGCCCAAACTGAGCGCCCAGTGGTTCCTGAAGATGGAATCCCTTGCCAAAATGGCCCTGGAAACCGTAGAAAGCGGTCGTACGCAGTTTATCCCGGAGAAATACGTGAATACCTACCGGCACTGGATGGAAAACGCCAGAGACTGGTGTATTTCCCGCCAGTTGTGGTGGGGCCAGCGCATCCCGGCCTATTATCTGCCGGACGGCAGCTATGTGGTAGAACCCACTCCGGAGGCTGCTCTCAAAGCTGCCCAAGCCATCAATCCGGCCCTTACGGCCGCAGACCTCAAGCAGGACGAAGACGTGCTGGACACCTGGTTCAGCAGCTGGCTCTGGCCCATCTCCGTGTTCGACCCGGAAAAACCCGGTCATCCGGAGCACCAGCCCAACAAGGACCTGGCCTACTATTATCCCACCAACGACCTGGTGACGGGCCCGGACATCATTTTCTTCTGGGTGGCCCGCATGATCATGGCCGGCGAGGAATTCATGGGCAAGGAGCCGTTCTCCAACGTGTATTTCACCGGTATCGTGCGTGATAAACTGGGCCGCAAGATGAGTAAAACGCTGGGTAACAGCCCGGATCCGCTCGTCCTTATTGAGAAATATGGCGCAGATGCCGTCCGTATTGGCATGCTGCTGTGCTCCAGCGCCGGCAACGATATCTTCTACGATGAAGCCCAGGTGCAGCAGGGCGCAGCCTTCTGCAACAAGATTTGGAACAGCTACCGCCTGGTTAAAGGCTTCCAGGTGAGCAATGACGTGCTGCAGAGCCCCGTGGCCGCCAAGGCCATTGAGTGGTTCAACGCCAAGCTCTCGGAAACCGTAGCCCTGGTGGAAGACCATTACAGCAAGTTCCGCATTTCGGACGCCCTCATGACCATTTACCGCCTGTTCTGGGACGACTATTGCTCCTGGTACCTGGAGGCCATTAAACCCGCTTTTGGCAGCCCTGTGGACCCTGTTACCTATAATGCTACTCTGGGCTTCTTCGAGGCCCTCCTGAAGCTCATCCATCCGGTGATGCCGTTCATCACGGAAGAGCTCTGGCAGGACATTGCTCCCAGAAAGGAAGGGGAGACCATCATGTATGCCGCTACGCCCAAGGCACAGGCCTATAAGCAAGAGGTTCTGGACCACTTTGCCCTGGCCATGGAAACGGTGAACGGTGCACGCGGCGTCCGCAGCCAGCGTAACCTGCCTCCCAAGGAGCAGCTGAACCTCAAAATCAAAGGCGCTTTCCCGGCCGATATGATTCCCGTGGTGGAGAAACTTTCCAACTGCGTCGTGGAAATCGTGCCCGATTTCGGTGGCGCACAAGGCGTCGGATTCATGGTTCGCACCCTGGAAATGTTCGTTGTTTTGGAGGGCAAAGTGAACGTGGCAGAAGAGCTTGAAAAAGCACAAAAGGAACTCCTGTATCAGCAGCAGTTCCTGGACAATGTGCGCAAAAAGCTCTCCAACGAGCGTTTTGTGGCCAATGCTCCGGCTGCCGTCATTGAAAACGAGCGCAAAAAGGAGTCCGATTCGCTTTCCAAGATTGAAAGCCTGCAAGCAAAGATTAAATCGCTGGAGGAGAGTAAATAAAACATAATTGTTAATTGTAGTAACATTTTTGTTATGGCTCTATTTAAGACAACATTCCCTGTCCGGTATTATGAGACCGACCAAATGGCGGTGGTGCATCACTCCAATTATGTCCGCTATTTTGAGTTGGCCCGGGACGAGATGATGGTGCAGCTGGGCTTTCCCATCGAACGTTGCGAGAAGGAATTAAAAGTCCTAGTCCCCATTGTTTCCCTGGAGTGCCATTTCCGTCATCCCGCCCGGATGGGGGATGTGCTTACCGCCACCGCGGAGGTAACCCGCGTCCCCATGGCCAAGATGCTCATCAAGCAGGCCGTGTACAACCAGGATGGCGTACTTTGCGCGGAAGGGGCGGTAACCCTGGGCTTCCTGGACAGTGCCACTTTTACCCCTATTCGCTGCCCGGAAATCATCACGGAACTTTTTGAAAAACATATTAACGACAAGTAATAGTATGGTCGCGTATCCGCTCATCATGATTGGTACCTGGGAAATTGTTGCCATCGTACTGCTGGTTGTGCTCCTGTTTGGCGGGAAGAAGATTCCCGAACTCATGAAAGGCCTTGGCAAGGGCGTGAAAAGCTTCAAGGAAGGGATGAATGAGGTGGAGCAGGAAGTGAAAGACGCCGTTAAGGAGGACGATCCTAAAAAGGAAGAGAAGTAAAGGTGGCAGTCCAGGACAGTGAAATGTCCTTCTGGGACCACCTGGAGGCCCTGAGGGGAACCTTGTTCCGCTCGGTGGTGGCGGTGTGCCTGTGTTCGCTGGTCTTCCTGGCCTTTCCGCGTCAGCTTTTCTATGCGGTCCTCTGGCCCACACAGCCGGATTTTATCCTGTATAGTTTGTTGGGGCTGCCTTTTCAGATGACGCTCATCAACACGGAGGTATCGGCCCAATTCTTTATGCACCTGAAGGTGAGTATGCTCTGCGGGCTGGTGCTGGCGTTTCCCTATGTGATCTATGAGATTTGGAAATTTGTGGCGCCGGCGCTGTATGAGCATGAGCTCAGGGCCGTCCGGAAGGGGTTTTTGCTGTCTTCCGGGCTGTTTTACCTGGGGGTAGCGGTGGGATATTTTGTGGTGCTGCCCGTTTGCCTGATGTTCTTTATGAACTATACGGTGAGCGACGCCATCGCCAATACCATTACCCTGGGTTCCTACATGTCCCTTTTCACCTCCATGGTGTTCCTGATCGGGCTGCTGTTCGAGTTTCCTACCATTATCCTGGTGCTCTCCAGCCTGGGCGTTGTGCACAGGGCCCAGCTCCGGAAACTGCGGAGGCATGCCTTTATTGCCGTGCTCATTCTCAGTGCGTTAATAACGCCCAGCGACCCGTTTTCCATGTTTGTGCTGGCTGTTCCGCTGTACGGCCTCTACGAACTGTCCATCCTTTTATGTAAAAAAGACGCATGATATCCATCAATAACGTAACCGTATCCTTTGGCAGCTGGAACCTGCTGGACTGCATCAATTTCCACATCAGCGAAACCGACAAGATTGGCCTGGTGGGGAAGAACGGCGCCGGCAAATCCACGCTCATGAAGCTGATTACGGGCGAGCAGGTGCCTTCCGGCGGCAGCATTGACAAGCCGTCTTCGCTCAAGATTGGCTATTTGCCGCAGATTATGGAGCACCATCGCGGCCATACGGTGCTGGAAGAGGCCCTGTCGGTCTTTGACTATATCCGTGAAATGGAGGGGGAACTCTCCGGTATTACGGCCCAACTGGCAGAAAGAACCGATTATGAATCAGCCGCTTATGAGGCGCTCATCGAGCGGATGAACCAGCTGAACGACCGGCTGGCGCTGGAAAGCGGCCTGTCGCCTCGTGCGCAGGCGGAAAAAGTGCTCTTTGGCCTGGGATTCAAGGCCGATGAACTGGACCGCCTCACAGAAACCTTCAGCCAGGGCTGGAACATGCGCATCGAACTGGCCAAAATCCTGCTCTCGCAGCCGGACGTGCTGCTCCTGGACGAGCCCACCAACCACCTGGACATCGAGTCCATCGAATGGTTTGAGGACTATCTGAAGGCCTTCCGGGGCGCAGTACTGCTGGTTTCGCACGACCGCAAGTTCCTGGACAATGTGACCACACGCACCGTGGAAATCCTGCTGGGGCATGTGAATGACTATAAAGTTCCTTATAGCCAGTATGTTACGCTTAGAGCAGAGCGCATAGCCCAGCAAACCGCCGCTTACGAAAACCAGCAGCGGATGATTGAGAAGACGGAAGATTTCATCAACCGTTTCCGCTACAAACCCACCAAAAGCAACCAGGTTCAGTCGCGCATTAAGGCGCTGGAAAAACTGGAGCGGATAGAGATTGACGAAAGCGATAACGCTACGCTTTCCTTGAAGTTTCCGCCGGCGCAGCGCTCCGGTGATGTGGTGTTCAAGGGGACGGACCTTACCGTCGGGTACCCGCAGAAGGTGGTGTTCCGCGATGCGCAGATTGAGATTAAGCGAGGGGAGAAGGTGGCGCTGATTGGCCGGAATGGCGAAGGAAAAACCACGCTCATGCGCGTGATTATGGGCGAGCTGGAGCCCAAGGCTGGCGAGGCCAAGGTGGGACACAACGTGAAAATCGGCTATTATGCCCAGAACCAGGAGGACATTCTGGACCCTTCAGAGACCGTTTTTGGCACCCTGGACCGTATTGCGGTTGGGGAGATTCGCACCAAGCTGCGGGACCTTCTGGGCGCGTTCCTTTTCAAGGGGGAGGATATCGACAAGAAAGTATCTGTGCTGAGCGGTGGCGAACGCGCCCGTTTGGGCATGGCCAAGCTGATGCTCAGTCCCTATAACGTGCTGGCGCTGGACGAACCCACCAACCACATGGATATTCGTTCAAAAGATATCCTGAAACAGGCGCTGAAGGCCTTTGACGGCACGTTAATTGTGGTGTCTCATGACCGTGATTTCCTGGACGGGCTGGTGGATAAACTGTACGAATTCCGGGATGGAAAGGTAACCGAGCATCTGGGGAGCGTGCAGGACTTCCTGCAAAAGCGCAAACTGGAAAGCCTGCAGGAACTGGAACGCAAGCTGCCGCAGGCGGAAAAACCGGTAGAAAAGCCTGTGAAAGAGCAGGAGAAGCAATTCCAGCAGCAGAAGTTTGTGTCCAAGGAACAGCGCAAGCTGCAAAACCGGGTGAGTTTCCTGGAAAAGGAAATTGCCCGCCGGGAAGGCCGGATGGGGGAGATAGAGAAGCTCCTGAGCACCCCCGGTCCGCAGGATGACGTGATGGAGCTTACGCGGGAATACCTGGAGCTCAAACGGGCGTTGGATGCCGATACCGACGAGTGGACAACACTTATGGAACAACTTGACAACTAATTATTTAGCGATATGAAAAACCTTTTTAGCAAGCTTCTTTGCCTTGCCGTACTGGCAAGCGCATTTGCGTTTCCTTCCCGTGCGCAGTTTGTCAACCACCTGGAGGAGAGTACACTGCCCGTTGGGGAATTTACCATGGTCAGCGCCAGCGGCGATTTCGAAGTAACCTTGTCCAAGGGTTCCTATGGCGTGCGTCTGACCACCGACAAAAACCTGACGCCTTACGTCCAGGTTTACGTGCGTTCCAATACCCTTTATCTGACGTACGACGAGAAGTCCGTTCCCAAGGACATCAAGAAGCTGTATAAGGGCAAGAATGCATCCCAGCCGGTTTTCCGCGCCGTCGTATCCATGCCGCAGTTAAACGGTATCGAGTTGGATGACAATGTGA
This sequence comes from uncultured Bacteroidales bacterium, assembly GCA_900317845.1. Taxonomy (GTDB): domain Bacteria; phylum Bacteroidota; class Bacteroidia; order Bacteroidales; family UBA932; genus Cryptobacteroides. The sequence goes on along the minus strand of ONII01000029.1, from coordinate 3,102 downwards.
TCCTTTCCTCCGCAGAGGCCTTCTACGGGTCTGACATTGTCATTTCCCTGACGGACAAGGCCCAGATAAGAAACCTGACCGTGCAGGGCAATTCCATCACCGTAAACATGAAGAAAAACGCCCAGGCGGCCCTTACCCTTACGGCCGATAAAAAAATGGAGGTGACAACGGACGACAAAGCCATTCTGAAACTGGCGGAGAAGGCCCGGGAAATTACGCTGAATGCCAAAGGCAACTCCGACAACGCCCTCTCCGGTGAAGGCGAGATCCTGAATCTGAATCTGAGTGAAAAAGCTACCGGCAACGTGAGCCATCGTACCAAGAATGCCGTACTGAATGTCGGAGGCTCTTCCAAGCTCATTCTCACCGGTACGGGCGAGTATCTGGAAGTGAAAGGAGGCAAGAATGCAGAGGTGGAAGCCGTTGCATTCCCTGTGAAGACCATGAAGGCGGAACTGGATGGCGGTAAAGTGAATGTGGCGGTGGAGAAAGAGATGAATGTGACCCTGCTGGGTGGCAGTTCGCTCTTCTTTACCGGTTCTCCCACACTCATTGTCAATAAGATTGTCAAATCTACGCTGGCACCCGCCGGTACTGTAAAATAATGTACGATTCGCATGTCGATACGCCTTCCCAGCTCATCCGGCTGCGGAATATAGGCATTGACAATCCGCATGCGCACGTGGATTTCCCCAAGCTCCGGAAGGGCGGCGTGGACGGCTCTTTTTTTGCGCTGTACACGCCGGCTTCCCTGGCTCCGGATACTGCCACGCGCTATGCGCTGGAGATGCTCTCGGCGGTATATGATGCCGTAGATGCCAATCCGGACTATGCTGCGCTGGCGTTTTCGCCTCAGGAAGCGGCCCGGAACAAGACCGACGGACTCATTTCCATCTTTATGGGGATGGAAAACGGGGCGCCCATCCAGGAGTCCCTGCCGCTTTTACGCACGTTTTACCGCCTTGGGGTAAGTTATTTAACCCTGACCCACAATGGGGACAATGCCCTTGCCGACAGTGCCGCAGAAGGCCGCAAATGGGGCGGACTGAGCCCTTTTGGCAAGCAGGTGGTGGCAGAAATGAATGCCCTGGGCATGATGATTGACCTGTCCCATGCATCGGATAAAACCTTTTGGGACTGCATCAGGCTTTCTCAGGCGCCCGTTGTGGCCACACATTCCTGTTGCCGGGCCTTGTGCGGCCACCGGCGCAATCTCACGGACGAAATGCTCCAGGCGCTGGGGGAGAAAGACGGCTATGTGGGCATCAACTTTTATCCTGCTTTTTTAAGTGACGATTTTGCCGCTGCCCCTGCCGCTGCAGCCCTCCTGGATGAGGCCGATGCCGTAGAGGCCCGTTTCATCGAAAATCCCGCCGACAGAGAGCGGGCCGATGCCTGGAACCGGATGCAGGACCGCCTGCTGGAAATGCCCCGTCCGGGGGTAAAAGAGGTAGTGGATCACATCGACCACGCCGTCCGTTTGGCGGGTATCGACCATGTGGGAATCGGGACCGATTTTGACGGTATCCAGGTCCCGCCTGCCGGGCTGGAAGATGTCTCGAAATTGCCTGTCCTTTGGGACGAAATGCGCCGCCGCGGGTACGCGGAAACAGACATAGAGAAGGTCTCCGGCGGCAATTTGATGGCAGTTTGGCAGAAAATCGTAAAGTGCTCTGAATTAGCAGATTAACTGAAATTTAGCAAAAAGTAACACAAATGTTATAGTATTTAACATTTGTGTTACTTTTATTGTAAATCAGCACTATAACTCTTCCTGGAGGGTTAGGCGTAGAAAATTGAGTGCAGAGGCTGCAAAACGCTCGATATTGCGTTTGCGGTCGTTCTTGTAACAGTAGCGGACGGTGCGTGTTCCCTTGGGTCCGGCCACGCCAATCCATACGGTTCCCACCGGGTTGAAGGCATCTCCTGCGGGGCCCGCCAAGCCAGTGGTGGAAACGGCGTAATCGCTGCCGGTAACCCGGCGGACGCCCTCGGCCATGGCGGCGGCTACTTCGCTGCTCACCACGCCTTTTTCCCGGATAATGGCAGGGGGGACGCCCAATACGGCTTCTTTCACGGAAATGGCATAGGAAGTGACCGATCCCAGGAAGTAGGCCGAGGAACCGGGAACGGAAGTAATCAGGTGGGCAATCTCTCCGCCGGTGCAGGATTCCGCCGCAGAGAGGGTTTTTCCGGCGGCCTTCAGGAGTTCCCCAACGGTGGTTTCCAGATCTGTGTCTTTGGAGGCGTACACAAGAGGCCCCAGCAGGGCTTTAAGCTGCGTCAACTGCTGCTCCATCCTCCTTTCCTGCTCCTGGGCGTTGCCACCGTAAGTGGAAAGACGGAGGCGGATGCCCGTGAGCGGGTTGGGCAGGTAGGCCAGGTGCATATCGGCAGGAAGGGCGTCTTCCCAGGGGGCAATTTTTTCCGAAAGGGCCGACTCTGCGATGCCGTATACCATGATATTCCGGTGCAGGATGCTGTCCAGCGGCTGGTGGCTGCGGATATCGTCCATGACAGATGGAATGGCGCCAATAGCCTCGTGCGGGACTCCGGGAAGGGCGTAGAGCGTTCCGCCGCCCCGGATGTTCCGGAACACCATGATAGGAGCGGTTCCAAGCTGGTTCACAATGACTTCTGCAGTGTCGGGGACCTCTGCCTGGGCCAGGTTGGAGGGCAGTACGTCCAGGCCGCGGTTCCGGAGGATTCTATGGACCATTTCCAGCTGGCCGGGGTGTGTTACCATGCCTTTGGCGCCGGAAATTTCCCCTAGCACAGCTTTGGTGATATCGTCCTTGGTGGGGCCCAGGCCGCCGGTAGAAATGACAAGGGCATTTTGGGAGAGTTCGCGGCTTAAGATGGTGGCGATTTCCGTTTTGTCGTCGCCCAGCGAAATCATGCGTTTTACATGGATGCCCGCAGCTTCCAGGGCCAGGGCAAGTTGGGAAGAATTGGTGTCTACCACCTGTCCGATGAGGATTTCATCGCCAATGGTACAAATACAAGCGTCAATCATTCCTGAGAAGGTTTTTCTAACGTTTTCAGCAGTTTTCCAAGGGCCAGGGAACTCAGGTCCGTCTGCACCAGCGAAGCGCCGTCCTG
>ONII01000030.1 GCA_900317845.1 uncultured Bacteroidales bacterium | reverse complement strand
AAACAAGTTTTAACCATGAAAACCCTCAAGTTCAAAAACACTGAAGTGAAACTCTCCTTCGACACCTACCGCAACAACGGTACCCTGGCCGTCCTGATGAACACAGTTCCGGACGATGACCTCTATGCAGTGATCACTGTCAACCTCGGCAGCCTTCTCCAGACCGACAATCTGGCGTTCGTCGATGAGAACAACCTGCCCGGCATCGGAGCTTGGCTGAAGAAGAACAAGATCGCCTCTCCGCTGGGCTACAAGGAGCGCAGCGGGTTCTGCCAGTACGAGCTCTACGCATTCCACCATCACGCGTAGGAAAGCTTCAACTGACGTTCTCAATCTCCAAGTCAGCAATGGCTTGGAGATAATTGTATATAAAATAGACTAGCGTTCGACGTTCGGGATGAAAGTGCCGATAATGGTTCCGAGACAATGGAGGTTCAGGAACGGCCATCTTGGCCGAGAATCCTTTTCTTTTGACTCGGTTCTTATTTGTCACAGAATCAAGATTTTTGTAGATTTGTATTCGCAAAATCAAAATTGATCGAACAGATTTCCAGAGAAAGAATAATACAAATTCGAATTAATCGGTATAACATAGTCCCCGACATTCCTTCCGGAGTGCCGGGGTTTTGTTGTTTTATGGGATACGATTCTTCTTCCTAAATTCTCCGGGTGTTAGGTCGGTTTCGCGTTTGAAGAAGCGGTTGAAGTAGGCGGGGCTCGGGAAGTTCAGCTCGGCGGCAATGCCGTCGGTATAGCAGAGCAGGTATTTGGCTTCCGATACGAGGGTCTGCCGTATGTAATGCTTCGGGTAGTGCCCGCCCACAGCGTAAACCGCTTCGCAGAGGTAGTGGACGCTGATGCAGAGCGCATCGGCATACCAGGCAAGTTCCCGCTCATCCAGCCAGTGCTCGGAAACGAGCGCGAGGAAGCTCCGGAACAATTCTTCCTTGCGGCTTACGGCCACCTTGCCGCCCTTTTGCTGCGCCCTTTCCGAAAGGGCGGCGTACTGCTCGAAAAGGGCTTCCAGCAGCGGGCTCACCACGGTATAAAGGAAAGGCTTTGCAGCGCAGTAACGCCAGATGAGCCGGATCAGCGCCTCGATGTTTTTCTCTTCTGCATCCGATACCGGGACAACTACTTTCTGCTGGGCGTCCAGGACGGAACGTTCCCTGTACGCGATGACGTGGCAGAGAAAGTCGGCGCTGACACTTTGGATGCGCAAAAGGGCCTTGTCCTTGAGAAGGGCAAAGCAAGGGGCCTGTACATCGAAGGTCTCCATGTCCAGGGTAAAGCGCGCCCTGCCGCGCGTGACAAGGACAATCCTGTTTTCCGACAGGCGGGCCGGAACACGCATCAGGGACAGGACGTCCCCGAGCAGCGGCCGGTCTACGTCCATCTGGATGGAGTAGCCGTCCCGGGCGAAGAACGGCCTGCCGGCCGAAAGTGTATCCAGCCGGGACCGCACCTCTTCGATGGCCAGCTGATGGATGGAAAGGTACATCGTGAAATCTGCTTATTCCCATGCAAAGATAATCAATCCACGCAATAAAGGAAGTGTTTCTCATGCAGATAATCAATATAGGACAATTTCTTATCAATTAAGGATAACGTCAAAGAGGCCGATTGAGGCTACCTTTGCAACGTGAACCAAAACCTAAAAAGAGATGAAACATTATCTGAAGAAACTGGAGGATACCATCCGATCCAACTGGGAACAGAAAGCGCTCTGCGACTACGGCGGCGAGCAGTTTACATACGGTGACATTGCCACACAGATCGAACAATTCCGTCTGTTCCTGGATGAAGCAGGGATATCGAAAGGAGAGAAAATCGCCCTTTTCGGACGCAATTCAGCCCGCTGGGCGATGACCTTCTGGGGAGTCAATGCGAACGGACGGGTGGCCGTGCCGCTTCTGGCGGATTTCCATCCGGACAGCATCCAGGCGCTTGTGAACCATTCCGACAGCGTGCTGCTGTTTACAGACGAAGACATCTGGTCCAGGCTCCGTCCGGAATCGATGCCGCTTCTGAAAGCCGCCATCGACATCCGGAGCGGGCGGCTGCTGTGGTATGCCGATGAGACCGCGGCGGAGGCCTGGGAGAACAGGGAGGCCGCTTTCCGTCTCCGCTTCCCGGAGGGTATGCGGCTCGAACAGATCTCCATTCCGGAACACGACATGGGCGAGGTCGCCATCATCAACTATACTTCCGGCACCACCGGCAACCCCAAGGGCGTTATGCTCACTTACGGGGCCCTTTCCGACACGGACGATTTCAGCAACAGCCATTTCCCGAACCATCCTGGTGAAACCATCGTGTCCATGCTTCCGCTCGCGCACATGTACGGCCTTGTCATCGAGTTCATCCACCCCAACATCGACGGCGTGACGGTATATTTCCTGGGAAAGACGCCTTCGCCTACGACACTTCTCAAAGCGATGCAGCAGGTGCGCCCGTATATGGTAGTCACGGTGCCGCTGGTGATGGAGAAGGTCTATGCCAGTTCCATCAGACCGGCGCTCGGGAAAATGAAGGTACTGCTCTCCATCCCCGGCTTGAACAAACTGATTTACAGGACCGTGAGAAAGAAAGTGGAGGCCGCTTTCGGCGGCAGGGTGCGCTGCTTCATCATGGGCGGGGCGCCGCTTAAGCCGGAAGTGGAACGCTGCTTCCGCAAGATGCGCCTTCCCTATATGGTGGGTTACGGGATGACGGAGGCCTGCCCGCTGCTGGGCTGGGAATGGTGGAAGGAATTTGTGCCGGGTTCCTGCGGGAAGGCTGTCCACGAGATCCGCATCGACTCGGAAGATCCCGCCCACGTGGCCGGGGAAATCCAGGCACGGGGCGCCAACCTCACTATTGGCTATTACAAGAACCCGGAAGCGAACGAGGCCGCTTTCACGGAAGACGGCTGGTTCCGCACCGGAGACCGGGGCATCGTGGACGACGAGGGGAACATCTTCATCCGGGGCCGCATCAAGTCCATGATCCTGAGCTCTTCCGGGCAGAACATCTATCCGGAGGAACTGGAGGCTGTCCTGTCCACTTGTCCATACGTCTCGGAGTCCTTGGTGCTGGACCGCGGCGGCAAAATTGTGGCGCTGGTGTATGCCGATATTCCCGAGGGGATGGATGCCGAGGCGCGATACTCGGTGCCCGAGACCATCCGCGTCGCCGCCAACAAGGCTCTTCCTACATACAGCCAGATCGTCAAGGTGGAGCTGGTGGAAAAGCCTTTTGAGAAGACGCCCAAGATGAGCATCAAACGCTATCTGTACCACTGATGAAAGTCATCGGATTCGGCGATTCCATCCTGAAAGGGGCGGTCCTTACGGACGGGCCAACCTTGAAGTACAGTCTGCTTCAGGCGGGATTTCTGGAGCAGGTCTGCTTAGCCAAGGGCTTGGATCTTGTGAATCATGCTCGCTTCGGTAGCACAATTTCCGTTGGCCGAAGCGTTTTTGACCGTTTTGTCCACAATATCGAAAATGGTGACATCGTCCTCTTCGAATTCGGCGGCAACGACTGCGACTTTCCCTGGGCGAAAATCGGAGCCGATGCAGATTATCCCAAAGAGCCTTTCACGCCTATGGACGGATTTCTTTCCGGATATGCCGAAATGATCCGCCTCTGCCGCGAAAGAGGCGCCCACCCGGTGATGATGTCCCTTCCCCCGCTGGTTGCGGACAAGTTTTACCGCCACGTAACGCGGGAGTTGGATCCTGCGGGCAAGGAGAACGTTCTCAAGTGGATGAGCGGAAGGACGGATTTCATCAGTAACTGGCACGAGCGGTACAACCTGGCCGTATTCTCGCTGGGGAGGGAGATGGACGTCCCGGTCGTGGACATCACTACACCCTTTCTTCTGCGGACGAACTATTTCGACTACATATGCCGCGCCGGCATCCACCCCAATGAAAAAGGCCATGAGATCATGGCAGAGCGGCTGCTGGAAGATAATAAGCGGTTCAATCCGATTTAGGCTCGTTCATTTAGGACAAGCCCGAAGCCGAACCGGTTTCGGGCTTGCTGCAATCAAACATGTCATAAAGACGGAGGGGCCAATGCCTGGACAGCAGGAACTGCCGCTTATATTCATGGACGACCTGTATGCTCCCCTGAATCCGCAAACTGGCACTGAGCCGCCAGTTTGGCCATGAATTTTTCCGGAAAACCATATTTTTCCAGCTGCAGCAGCATCTGGCCGGTATCTATCGCCCGCAAGGCGGACTCCACCTGGGACGGATATTCAGTCATGATGCTCCCGGCCTGGGCGACTGAAACAAATTCGTCCGGAAGGCTCTTGAGGTTGTCCTTGCGGCCCAGTTCCATTTTGAACTCCGGAGTAAGGCGCATCATCCGCTGAATGAGCCCCTTCTTTCCTTGAAGCAAGGCTTGATCCAGCACGGGATCGAAACAGCATTCCACCACAACAGGCGCATCGGCCGATGCCTCGGGCAGCCAGACTTCCAGGGCCAGATTCTTGCCGACATAGGTCCATACCGGACCGGTTTCCTTGGCGGGGAAACGCGAATATGGCACTTCCTTTCCATCCACAAGCACGGCCGTGGGCGGAAATACACGGTCCAGTACCACCCGCACTTTCCGTAGTGGAGACATGCCTTCATAACTCCCCTTCCGGGCATGAATGCGGACGGTCACGTCCCTCTCGGACGCCGTCTTCTCCAGCCGGGTTCGGGCAAAGTCGTGCTCATAAGCCTTGGAAACACCGTCATCCTCATACAGGAAGGCTTCACTCTTCCCGTCACCGGGAGCGACAAATACGACAAATTCTCCCAAGGGCTCCTGAAGGGACGTGATATGTTCCGGGGCCATGGGAATGATAGCTCCAGCGCGGATGTACCAGGGATTCTCGTCCTTGGTATAAGATAATTCCCATTCCGATCCTCCTTTTAAGAGGGTCCCCGCACTCACGTCATACCAGTCATCCCCTTCCGGGAACCACATGCGGCGCCGGGCAAGGCCAGTCACTTTGTCGGCCGGGCAATCGATGACTGTAGCCAGGATGTCGGGGCCGAAAAGGAATTCCTGGTCCCATGTGTATGCGTTCTCCGCTTCCGGATACTCATAATACAGCGGACGACACATGGAAATACCCGTGTCGTAGGTTTCCCGGGCTGCGCCATAAATATAAGGGCTCAGGCTGTAGCGGAGCCGGATGGCTTCGCGCATGGCGTCAAAATACTCAGGGAAAACCCAGAAGCGCTTTTCCATGGTCTGGTCCTTGGTGGAATGTGTCTTGAAGATCGGGGTGAACACACCTCCCTGTAGCCAGCGGGTATAGAGTTCCGGATCGGTCTCCGAGACGCCCTTGGGCTGCATGTGCCCGCCGATGTCGTGCCCCCAGTAGCCATAGCCCACATTGGAGGCCGTTGCGGTAAACCAGGGCAGCCGCCCCAACACCTTCCAGGTCGCATAGGTGTCACCGGAAAAGCCGATCTGGTAGCGGTGAGAGCCGATCCCTCCCCAGCGGTGATAGATCATCGGCCGACGGTCCCGGTCGGTCCGGGCCATGTCATTGTAAAAGGTATAATTGAGCCAGAAGGTGTTGGACAGACCCGGAATATACTTGGACTCCCGCCACTGCTGCCAGTCCAGCCACCAAAAATCAACGCCCTGCCGCTCCATCGGACGGATCACACTGTTAAAATAGGCATCGGCCCAGGCCATCTGGTCGATGCGGAAGGGAACAGGCACTTCCTTCCCGTCAAGCACGAATCCCTCCGGTCCGTCGTAGTCATCCGTCCGGGACAAATAATCGGAGACAAACCGGCGATAAGGCTCCTCATAAGGCTGAATGCCGGAGGCCGGGTGCAGGTTGAGCGTGGTCTTGAGCCCCATATCATGCAGATCCTGCAAAAAGTTCTCCGGAGAGGGGAACAGCCGCGAATTCCACGTATAACCTGTCCAGCCGATACGCTCACCGAATTCATCCTTGGGGGTGTTTTTCCGGCGCAGACCCCAGGTCTCATGCCAGTCCATATCCAGCACCATGACGTCGATGGGAATGGATAAATCCCGGATCTGCCTGCCCAGGTCGATAAACTCAAAGTCAGAATACTGCCAATACCGGCACCACCAGTATCCCAGAGACCACTTCGGTGGCAGAGGGATGCGCCCGGAGACCTGTGTAAAGTCGCTCACAGCCTGCTTGTAGTCGTGCCCATAGGCAAAAAGGTACCAGTCTATACGCTCTCCTTCCGGTCTCTCATCCACCCAGTAATTCCAGTCTTCTTCCACAGGGGTAAACACTTGACGCTCACTCTCGTCAAGCACAGCCCAGCCGTCCCGCGAACATACGCCATAATCCCAATCATCTCGGTATTTTTCACCGTCAAACTTGTCGAGAGTACGAGTGGTGCCTAGAAGGTTGCCTTCAGCAGACAGACCGGGATACCAGACCTGCTTTTTACCGTTCAGTAAAAATTCAACTTTGAGGCTCTTCTCATCAAAAGGCCCGCCTTTATAGGTAAGCGTAACGGATTCAGTTTTGATGGTAACACCTTCCCCGTGTTTTCGCACACGGAATGCAGGCACGGGCAGGCAACGGTTCACCACGCCAAGCGTGGCCCGGTCCTCAAATACGCCATCCTCGGCCCATTCCATACGGATAAGCTGCGGCATTAGGATTGTGAAACGGGCTTTCCCCGCCACAACCTGGGATTTTGCATCGGCAAGCGGGTGGAACTGTTCTTGGGCATGAGCACCCAGAGAGAGGAACAGCAAGGAAAACAGGATAAAAGTATGTTTCATGACAGACGATGTTTTGACAAATATAATTAGGATAGAACTGACACGCAACATATCATATTACATATATAGTTATCTTTTATCTATATTATATATACAATATCTGATTATCAACGAAAAACAAAGTATTATAACTATTTGAAATATAGACATAATTTCCTATATTCGCGTCATGAAAACGCATGTTACCTGCCTGTTGGCGTCAACTTTTCTCTTCGCCTGCTCCTGTACAAGGACACCGCTACAGATTGAACTCGACCGCCTGGATGAAGTGATTGCCTCATGCCCCATCTATGAAGACCGCTTCTCCTTGGAAGCGGACCGATTGCGTACTTCGTTGCACAGGGCGCAGGGGGATTCGGCCAGATGGGTTGTCTTGGACAGTCTCTACCGCTATTATTATCACAACAGCCTGGACTCGGCCAAACTGTATTCAGGGAAAATGATGCAAGAGGCCTCTACACCCGGCCAACGCTTTGTCAGCCGGCTTGGCCAGGCGATCATCCTCTCCCAGTTTGGCGCCGTCGAACAGGCCGCCGCCATTTTCAGAGAAATAGACACCCTGGGGGTCCGGGACTCTGCATTGCTGCGAGAATACTATCACAGTGGAATTATCGTTTACACCAATTTGAGCCGAGGTTCCGATTCGCCGACCGAAATATCGCAACTGCGCCAGGAATATGCCCGCTACAGGCTGGAGCTTCTCACGCTGGATACCCTTTCAGCCTATGCCCGTCGCCTGAAGGGACAGGTCCAAAGAAATTCGGGAAAGATGGAGGAAGCCCTCTGCACCTTCTCTTCCTTGATGGACGATCCGGACGTGGGTTTCAATGACAAAGCATCCACGGCTTATAACATTGCCACCGCACACGAAATGATGGGAGACCGGGAGCAACAGAAATTATGGCTAGCCCGTTCTGCCCAGTACGATTTTCTGGCGCAGGACCGCGAATATCTATCCTTGTACTCACTTGCCATGCTGCTTTACGAGGATGGAGACTTGGACAGGGCGGCGCGCTATATCCAGACCAACATGATGGATGTGCTGGACGGCCATTTCAATACGCGCATGAGCAATTCCGGGAAAGCGCAACTCATGATCGCCGCTGCGTCGCTCCGCGCCGAGCACCGGCGGCGGATGCTGTGGCTGGGACTCTCCTCGGTAATTACCGCCCTGCTTCTAGTGAGTGTCGCCTTCTTCCTTCGCTACCGTTCCTTGTCGAAGCGGCTGGACCATTTGAATGCCGACCTGACCGATGCCAACATCATCAAGGAAAACTATGTGTTCCGCTACATGGCCTTATCGGTGAACTACCTGGAACGGCAGGACGAATTCCGGCACAGTCTCCTTCAAACGGTCAAGGAGGATGGGCTTCCGGCTGTACGCCAGCGCTTGAGGTCCCCCACGGAGAGTTACCAGGCATTCAAAGAGTTTTACCGGATTTTTGACGAAACCTTTCTGGGTATCTATCCTGATTTTGTGCGACGGGTCAACTCCCTTCTCAAGGAAGACTGCCAGATTCCGGAACCAAAAGGCAAGACTTTGACTACGGAACTGCGAATTCTGGCCGCCATCCGTATCGGGATCACAGACAGCGGCCGAATTGCCACCTTCCTCAAATGCTCTCCGGCAACGGTCTATACCTACAGGACCAAGATGCGTAAATGGGCCGTCTTTACAAAAGAGGAATTTGAGGAGAGAATCAAGAAAATATAGAATGTCGTTTTTCTATATTAATCGCTCTACAATGAAAGGCAGATTCATGTATTATACCAGCATGATTCTGCCTTTTTCAGCTTTTTAGTGTTTTTATTTATCTATATTTTAAAGCTATGGTCTTTGTTTTCGGGGTCATTCCGCATATTTTTGCAAAAAAATCGCATATGCCATGATGCACAAAAAACTATTAACCGCGGCCATTGTACTGTTCTCTTCCCTGGCCTTGACCGCCCAGACCGTCAAGGTTCGGGGTGTCGTTTTGGATGACACGGGCGCGCCGCTGACTGGAGCCTATGTCCTAATTAAAGGAACGACAACCGGAACATCTGCCGACATTGACGGCAATTTTACACTGGATGCAAAGCCCGGCCAAACGCTGGAATTCCAATTCATGGGCTATGAGACCCTCTCATTGACTGTACCAGAGAATGGAAAAAAGCTAGAAGTACATATGCTTCCCGACAGCAACAATGTGTTACAGGAAGCAGTGACCATCGCTTATGGTACAGTGCGCAAGGAAGACCTTACCGGCTCCGTCACCAATGTCAAGATGGGAGACATCAAGGATTCTCCCGTGCTTTCCGTGGACCAGGCCCTGCAGGGCCGCATCGCGGGCGCCGACATCATGACAACCACCGGAGAACCGGGATCGTCCTCTTCCATCCGCATCCGCGGCACGCGTTCCATCAATGCGTCAAACGAGCCCCTCATCGTGGTGGACGGCGTGATGGATGCCGTGTCGGACCTCGGAGACCTAAACCCCTCCGACATTGAGAGCATGACGGTGCTCAAGGACGCCTCCTCCACGGCAATCTACGGATCCCGGGGATCCAACGGCGTCATCATCATCACCACCAAGCAGGGTGAGGAAGGCCGCGAAAGCAAACCCCGCATCACATTCAAGGCCGAAGCCGGCATCAGCCGGCTGCCCGCAGGCCTGGACCTGATGAACGCAGCGGAATATGCACAGTACAGGAACGACGTTGCGTATTTCTCAAGTGACAACACCGGTGCCAAGGAAGGTGCTATTCTTAACAACTACACATATCCGGATCCTCTGTCAAAGGGAGAAGGAACCGATTGGATAAAGGCCATTACCCGCACGGCCGTGACCCAGAATTACAATCTGTCCGTGGGTGGAGGCGACAAAAAGGGATCCTATTATGTCTCCCTCGGATACAACAACACGCAGGGCATCATCAAGAACAGCGGCGTAGAACGCTATTCCGGCAGGCTCAACCTGGACAAGCAGCTGTTTTCGTGGCTCAAGATTGGCTACAAGGGGTCATTCACCCTTCGCGACCAGGACAGGAATCTGGCCAGCATCGGCGGTACGTCCACACGCGCTGCCATATACCTGAGTCCCCTGCGCCAGCTATACGACTCCATTGACGATGATTATGATGCCGTGACTTACAATCCGCCCACCATGACCATCCTCCTCAATACATATCAGACCAGACGAATAGCCAACAACCATTCCGGCTATCTGGAAATCACCCCTATAAAGGATCTGGTCCTGAGGAGCCAGAACACATACTTCGGCTATCAGGAGCACTGGTATCGCTATTACCCGGGCACCCTTCCGGCCAAGCGGGACGGCGATGGCGGTGACGCCTGGCGCCGCGAATATGATTCCCAGACACTGTCGACCGAAAATACCATTACATATAAATGGAAGGCAAGTAAGCACCGCTTTGACGTGCTCACCGGTTTTACGGGACAGACCTTCGTCAGCAACGATTTCCAGCTCTCCGGTTCGGGATACATGGAGGACGACGTGAAATGGAACAACATGGGCAGTGTAATAGACAATTTAAGTTTCGCAAGTAGCTAAAAAACGAAAAAAGCTAAGGTTGAAATCTTTGAGAATTATTGCATATCTCATTGATTTTCACTATATTAGTGTCGCCAAACAACTTAATACAGTCAACCTTAGCATGAACAAAGATAGGCATATAATCTCGGAACTCAACAGCTTTTTTGCTGAAAGTAACAATACGAAGGCGATTCAGGGAATCATGAACGTAATGTCTCATATCACGCTTGACAAAAGGCAGATGGAGTTTGCCAAGGCTGCGAACTGCAAGTTCACGGCCGGGCAGGTCCTTGAGCTCATGGTCCTGTTCCCTTTCTTCGCCGTCAAAAACGGACACAACTTTGCCAAGAGCATCCTCGGGCAGATGTTTGCCTGCCGGAAGGATATGTTCTACCGC
>ONII01000031.1 GCA_900317845.1 uncultured Bacteroidales bacterium | reverse complement strand
GGCCTCAATCTTTTCGATGTCCCAGTCCCACCACTTCAGTTCCAGAAGGTAGGCAATGAACTCGTCATCAAAGCGTTTCCGGATTACCCGGCAGGGATTTCCGGCAGCAACGGCATAAGGAGGTATGTTTGACGCCACGACCGAATTGGCACCAATGATAGCTCCGTCTCCGATATGGACACCCGGCATCACAGTCACGTTCTGCCCAATCCACACATCATTACCAACAATTGTGTCGCCCTTCAGGGGAAGTTCGTCCTTAACCGGTGCGATGGCGCTGCCCCAGTCACCGCCCATGATATAGAACGGATAGGTGGTAACGCCTTCCATTCTGTGGTTGGCACCGTTCATTACGAACTCAATGCCCTGGGCAATGGCGCAGAACTTTCCGATAATCCCCCGATGATGATACGAGGATTCTTAACTACATTCTTTATGAAGCAAAGACGTGGAAGATTCGGGTTCGGGAAGACAGCGTTCGGGTCGGGCCTGTTGGATATTGTGCTCATGGTGGGAATTCGAATTTGTCGGTGAGATTCAAGCATACAAATAGACCGGGATTCTGGTTCGGCTTTATAGACTTTTGTACGGCCGGGCTGTTTTTCCTTTTCTACATGCCGCTGGGAGGGCTGCAGGATGAGCTGGACGATATTCTTGGCCAGAGGACGCAGCGGTATTGGGTGGCGTATCTGCTGGGGATCCCGACATTATTCATCTATACACTGGTTTGGATGGCAAATATTGCTGAAGAACTTAAGGCAAAGGCCATTGATTTAGGCATCGAGGGACCATTCACTTCCTGGTGGCATATGTTCGGCTGGAATACCTTCGGAGTTTTTTTGATGGGGCCGGCAGTTGCAACCTGGCGGTTCTTCGACACATTGAATAAGATTGAGAGGAAACTGAACCATGTAGGAAGCAACGAACGGCGTAACATTTGCATCTATAGGCAGTAAAACCATAGCATTATGAAACCGAAGAAGAAAATGAAGAAGCTGCGGATTACGGAGGCGGACTTTATGCTCGCCAACCGCAGGGCGGCTCGTGCCGAAGACTTGGCCGAGCATGGAGGAAGGCCGGTTTCGTTCAGAACGGCGCTCCACAAATCGAAGAAGGTCTATGACCGCAAGCGTCTGAAAAGGGCAGGCATTGAATTCAAAGATGACCTGTCCTTCTTTTTTGCGTAGTCTTAACAACTTTTAACACTTTTCGTTTGGCGGTCTCATGTGGGCCCGCTATCTTTGTAGCGTTAATACGCAACACATTGAATTATAAATAATTATATCATAATAATTAAACAAAAAGTGTTATTATATGATTTGCGATTATCAGACGAATAAGGTGTATCTAGCGGAGGGGATCAAGGGGTATCCGAAGGTGGCGGAGAATCTGCTGTATGCGCTATATAAGGAGGGCATCGAGACGGAGTATCTCCCCCACTCCAAATCTAAGAAGCATGTGTGGGCGCGGGATTATATGCCGATTCAACTCGAGGAAGGAAGGTTCTTGAAGTATGTGTATCGGCCGGACTATCTGAAGAACGACAAGGACTATATTCCAAACTACGCTGGGATGATTCGGAAGCTGGGGCTGAATTGCAAGCCGACGTCGCTCGTGATTGATGGCGGTAATGTCGTTAAGTGGGATGATGCGGTTATTATGACAGACAAGGTGCTGAAAGAAAATCCAGGCTATGATGAATATGGGCTTCGATTTCGATTGGAGGAGTTGTTCGAGACCGATGTGGTTTTTATTCCGTGGGACCGGTATGAGATGTTCGGTCACGCCGACGGGATGGTGCGGTTCATTGACCGGAGGACAGTGCTGCTGAATAACTATATAGATTTTGACAGGAGCCTCCGGGAGCGCATCCTAAGGGCACTTGATGGGCATTTTGAGGTAAAAGAGCTACAATACGACACGCCACGTTGTTCTAAATATTCCTGGGCCTATCTGAACTTTCTGCAGGTGGCCGGACATATTTTTGTCCCCGGTCTGGGTATCGAAGAGGACTATATGGCCTTAGAGCAGATCAAACAGTTCTATCCGGACCACAGGGTTTTACTTGTGCCGGATTGTCTGGAACTGGTTAGAGATGGAGGTGCGCTTAACTGCGTGACGTGGACGATATGTGAGGATGTTCAGATTGAAAAATGATAGGGCTTGAGCCTGTATTCGTCGTAAGCCGCGATCAATTCTTCATCAGGAATATCCACAATTGAGTAGTTGTACTTGATTGTGGATATTTTCTTTGCTGCATTATCCGGAAATCCTTCTCGTTTTTCCAATACTTTCACTTCGCCGGGCTTTTCGTATGCACTAGGCTCCAGGTGTGGGAAAAGAGGGTCGGTCTGGAAGGCGTCTATGCTGTAGAAAAGCTCATTTCTGGACAGCCAGGGACCTTTGAAGCTTTCAACGGCACCATCGGGCAGCTCAAGCTTTTCCACCCGCTCGATTTCACGGATTAGAATCCCTCCGAACACGGAATTCTTAGTAAGACGCGGCTTCCATCTTTTGCTGTGGGGATGTTTGGCATAGTCCGTCTTGCTTTGGAAAGTGATATCGACTCCACTGTCATGCAGGAACCAGCTTCCCGCCTCGCAATTTCTGGGATAGGTTATGATGTCCCGGTGACTGTCGCAATAGATGTAGAATTCAATATCCTTAATCCAGTAATGCCTGTCGCCTTTCTTAATCCAGAACCTTTTCATCAAGGTTTCAGCGAGTTGACGGCATTTATCTGCATCAAGCACGTTGCCGCTGACATAATCTAGCGGATTAGCAAACAGCTGTTTAAGTTCTTCAATACTCATAAGCTAAAGGATGCGATGCCATTTTATTTTACCATAAAGCTTTTTATCAATTCTTGGTTTATTAGCGGTTAACAAATATAATCAATTATTTGCAAGGAGCATAGCAATGCATACGCCAATTGCGAAAACTAGTCCCCAGAAAACCATCCCGCAGAGGATGTCCAGGAGGTACATTTTGAACCAGTGTTGTAGTTCTCTATCCATTATAGTCAACCTCGCTTTTCTTTATACGGGCCATCATGACTCTTACGCTGGGGAACCTGTAGTGGATCATGTCCTTGAACCGCTCGGCTTTGGCTGCTTCGTCCTCGATACGGACAAAGAGCTGAGTCTTGTCTTCGGAACGGTTTACCTCAGTGATGTTATAGAGGGTCTTTTCATCGTATTTTCGGATGAATTCAGCGTGGGCCTGCAGGATGTCCAGCGCGTATCGGTCGCCGGTGATAATAAATGCATACTTTGTGTCCATTACTATTCAGATTCTAGGGATTTGGGGGCAACATAACGGTGATAATATAGAATCGAAGGCTCAAAAATTCGAAATAAAGTGAAAAAAATTACCCCCGCATTTCTGCGAGGGTAAAACTGCGTTTCATCATTACCGTGAATAGGTATAACTCCTTCCGTCAGGGAGGGTGAACGTAATCTGGAGAATTTGGGCGCAGTCGTCCACAATGCCCCACTGGGCACTCTGAAGGAGTTCCTGATGATCGGCCGATTTTATATACTCACTGAAAGCCGGGGCGGCGTCAATGGGAACTGGCAGCTCATACACCGTCCACAGGGTTCGGACATTGCTCACTTTGAAACGGTACACCTCATTGTCGGCGTCGTAATCCAGAAGCACGATATGGGTTCTTTTATTGTTCGTTATGTCTAAAATAAAATGCTCCTCAAGGCCTTCCATCTTAGATTCTACATAGGCTTTCTGCAGGGCGGGGTTGGCCTTCCGGGCTTCGAAATCGGCCGTCTTTTCGAACTCTCCCTTGCAGGTAGCGAGACTTTTGGCCGCCAGTTTGTAGTTGTAAGAATAAGAGACAAACCCCAGGTATTGGATGTTGTCCAGGGTCGTTTTCTCGTCGGCAAAAATCATAGGCAGAAGCGTTTCTCCCTTGCGGTTGAATATGCCCCACTTGCCATTCTTGGCAGCCATGATGCCACAACCGGCAACCACATCGGAATCCATATCCACCAACTTAACGACGTCGTACTCCGGCTTTAGGACTGTTCCGTATTCCGTTTCCAGGCCGTATTTGTTGCCCTCCTTAACAATTTGCATCTTCAAGATGCCCGGGCTATCCTCCGGAATACCCTTCAGGACAAGGCGCAAGGTAGGAGGCCACATGCTGGAAACAGGGGCGCGACTCATCAGCTCCAGCAGTTTGGATGGGTCTTTCTTGTAAGCTTTGGCTCCCATGACTGGAATGCCACCCACGTAGCCGGGATGCTCTATTACCAGCTTGCCATCCTGTTCATAAGATGCGCTCTCCACCATTTCGGCAAGGCCGCCCAGCATGTCGTAAGCCCCGTTGGCATTGGGCTTCTTCAAGCCCACCGCGTGTACGGTGCCGCCGTCTATCCAGGCATACTCCTCAACGTTTTCGGGGATGGGACCGCAGGCCAGCAGCCATTCTCCCAGTGAAGGCAGTGCCCAATCCAGTCCCGTTTTCTGCTTCAGCTTTTTGATGAACGGAACAGCGTGGGTGTCATAGTTATTATCTATGCCATCATCTGTGGAGTATGACATCGTTATAGGCATCGTCGCCTTCTTCCCCTTTTGCTCCAGGCCCCACTGTGCCCGGGTAACTGGATATTTCATGATGTAATAGGCTTCGGAGATGATCTGGGTGCTTTCGGGAAGCGTAAGGGATTCCGACACAACCTGGTAGCGCCCGGTCATGGGGTCCTTATAAGAATACACCCATTTTCCGGTCTGGGGATCCTTTCCCAACGTATAAGCCGTTCTCTCCGGCAAGGTCACCGTACCCGGTTCGATCCGAACCAACTCGATGTCCATGCCATCGACGGTGACTTTGATTTCCTTGGGCTGCGCCAGGGCACTGAGGCTGAATAAGATAGCAGCAAAGATGAAGGTGATCGTGTGTTTCATGGGTCATTGTTTTATGTGCCGTTTAAATATAATGGTTTTTTGTGACATGACCAATGTTTTCGTTCCTTCCAATGATCTTGCCGTTTCCCAATTATTCTTTATCTTTGTCATATCCAAAACCATTTATAATCAAACGATTATGTTATCCTTCGTTTGCGACTACTCGGAGGGCGCCCAAAGACGCGGCGTTTACCTTTGTTGTTTTAACATACTGACTTAATTTATGTAATTTAGGTAAGCTTTCTAGCGCTGTGATGCCTATCGGCATGACCGGACTTTTTCCGGGATTTAGAGCTTGCGCAATGTCTTGGCACAAGCAAGTATTAGCTTTGCAGCAACAAATGATGTAAGCCATGCTTGAGATTATTATTTCCGTTGCTTTGTATGTGGGAGCCCTGGTGCTCCTGGTGAAAGGTGCCTTCGCTTTTTGCAATAATAGCCATGAGGACGTGGTCACAGAACCGTAGTTTTCCGCGGCTTTTCCAGGAATTCTTTGTACCTTCGTGTACAATATGAGAACGTACAATAAAATTGAGCGTCCGGACTTTACACCGGACATGATATCGGAACTGAAGGCCGATGAGGTGTTCGTTTTTGGCAGCAACCTGGAAGGAATGCACGGAGGCGGTGCGGCGTTTGCTGCTTGGAAAAAGTTCGGAGCCGTAATGGGTTGCGGCGTTGGTCTTCGTGGCCAGAGCTACGCTATCCCCACTATGCAGGGTGGTGTGGAGGTGGAGACCATCGAGCCGTACGTTACTTCTTTCATCGCATTTGCGAAGGAGCATCCTGAGCTTTTCTTCTATGTGACTCGCATCGGCTGCGGCATTGCCGGATTCCGGGACAAAGAAATCGCCCCGTTGTTCAGCGAGGCGGTTGCTCTTGAGAATGTGTGTCTGCCGGAGAGTTTTGTGAGCACTCGAATTGCTGGATGCGGACTGGTCCATGCGCAAAACCCTGTGTTTCGTTCTCAAAAACGCTCCTCTTCTTGTTTCCTCTCTACTTAAAAACGCAGCGCGAAGGGTCCACCCCGGGGGTAGGCGTATAGTTCACATCGACTCCGCTCTCCCCTACCTTGACTACATTGTATCCTGGCGTCCCGTGCCCGAGAGCATTGCAGACCGGACCGGCAGTCACAAGGTGTATCCCTTCAATGACGGCATCATAGTCCTGGTGGGTGTGACCGGCAAAGACCACATCCACGCCCTTTTCCTTGAAAAGCGAGAGATACTTCTTCCGCTGCTCCATAGAGAAGTTGAAGTAGTCCTCTTTCTCGTCCAGGCTCTCCCTGACGATAGGGCAATGGAGGAACACGAAGGTGTACCGGCATCCCTTCGCCGCATCCAGCTCCCTGACGAGCCAGTCCCACTGCTCCGCCTCGGCCTCCGTCACACCGTCCTTGATGCAGTTGGAGTCCATCCCGATGAAGGCACAGCCCCTATCCCGGAAGGAGAAACGGTCATATCCCCGGAGCGCGATGTAGGCCTTCTGTTTCTCGCGCGTGAATCCCATGTAGTCATGGTTCCCCGGGACGGTATAGACGGGCGCTTCAATCTCAGAGAGCCTTGTTCTGTACACGGAGTCTTGCACGGGGTCGGATGGGTTATCCACGAGGTCCCCCGTCACAAAGACATAGGCGGGTGAAAGGGCATTGGAAGCCACCACCGCCGCCTTCATCAGGGAATCCGAGTGGGAGTACCCCTCGGACTTGTCGATAAAGCCTATCTGCGTATCGCTCATCTGAACGAAGGTGAAAGGCTCAAAGGAGTTGCAGGCTGCTGTCAACATAAGGGCTATTCCAAGGATATATGTTTTCATTGCTCGGTCGTTTTTCAAAGTTACGCATTATTTGGCGAAGTAACAAGGTCTTGCGGCCTTCGCAAGGGTCCAAATGGTGGGACGATGACCGCACTTTGTTCCCTTATCTCCACCCCCGAGCGGGCAAGGTGGTGGGGCTGAGCGGGCAAAGTGGGATTTGAGGGGCACTACCTTGCCCGGGGAAATTGGCTTAGAGGGTGGTGTGGCAAGGATTACGTGGGCAAGGAGGTGGGGATGGTTTTCGACCTTGCCCAATCGGGGGCACCACCTTGCCCATTCTGGGGCCCCACCTTGCCCGCACGAGGTCCCCACCTTGCCCGCTCGGGGCCCCTGTTCGACAAGAATCGACCCTTATTGGGCTACGCCGTGTTGTTCATCGAAGTAAGCGTACTTGTCGGCCTGGTTCCTGGACCAAATCCTAGTTTTGGCCAAACGCTTCGGCCTGGAAATGAATACGGTCGAAGAACTGGGCGTAGCGCTCGTTATGGAGGTCGGTCCCTACCAGATGGTAGAGGCCAGCTTTCATTAATGCCTCGCAGCGAACGCTGACCGCCTGACCATAGAGACCTTCCAGTGAACCGGCATTACGCTGGAACAGGCAGCCTGCTTCATGAAGGCCGATATAATCCTCCATCTCCAGATACAGATAGCGTTCCGGATGCGCCAGGACGGGCTGGTAGCCCATGTCCAGCAGACGCTTAACTTCGTCTAAAGGGACGATGTCTCCTACCTTCGTGGGATCATGGATGGGAAGTTCCACCAGCAGATGATTGCCTTCCCAGGGCAGCAGCCAGCTTTTTTCCAGCGTCTCCGGCCAGGTCTCCGGGATGAAGCGGTATTCCATGGACGGCACCAGATCAAGCGGAATCCGGCGGACGGCCAGCGCTTCCCGCAGCCTATCGCAGGCACGCCGCACGATATCCGGCGTATTCCTGAACATATACGAACGATGCGAAGTGCAGATGGCCCGTTCAAATCCCCAAGCCACCTGCCTGCGCGCCAGGTCGGCCGAAACCTCGATGCAAGAGGCTCCGTCGTCAATCTCCGGAAGGATATGGCAGTGGCAGTCAATTCTCATAGCGTTGCAAAGATACGGATTATTCCCGGAATAGTCAGGTAAGAGTTCTGCAAGCCTTGCAGCCGTTGCAATGCCCGTGAAAACACAGTATATATTTGCACCAGCAAACCAAAACACACTGCACCATGAACATCTACAACGTTATCATCCTGGACGAGAGCGGAAGCATGTCGTCCATCTACAAGGAGACCATCCAGAGTATGGACGAGGTTCTTAACGGCATCCGCAAGGGCTGGAGGAGCAGATAAGAGAAAGACAAAGGAATACGTATGATTGACAGACCTTTCAGGATTGCTTGTCTGGGAGACTCCATCACCTATGGATTCGGCCTTCAAAACTTTCAATGAGGAAGAGTTGTTCTCTGACGGCATCCATCCTAACCGGCGGGGCGCGGAATTGATGGCAAAAATATTATATCCCGTGATAGATTTGGCTTGCAGGTCCGTCTTTATTTTGTAACTTTGCAAGCCGAAGCCATTCTTATGACAAGCTAATCATACTTTTAGTCATAGCACGTATTTCAACAACCCGGACGAAGGTCCACTCCCAGGGAGTATTGTACCCTGACGCGAAGGACCGGGTGGCCGGGCAGTTCTTTGAAATACGTTGTGTAGTATGTACAGTATCCTTCAAAACAAAGAGGGCGAACTCATGCTCCTCATCGGTCCTTGCTCCCGCAAGCCCGACTGTGCTTTTTTCTGTTTCGACGGCTCCCCTACCGCGCTTCTGATGCTCAGCCTTTTCACTGGCATTGCCATCAGAAATATGTCGCAGGAAACTATCGAAGCGCTGAATAAAGCCTCGGAAATCCACATTGTGGAAAAAGACGGGGACGAGGTGGTGAGGGACTATATCGCCACCATCGAAAGAGTTTCGGACGTGAATGCGCTGATACTCTAAGTTGAACCACTAAACACTACAATGCTATGGCTTATCAGTTAGTTGCCTGGACCGACAAGGGCCAGGTAAAGATGCTTCCGAATGTGCTCCGCGAATACGCACAGCCCTACATCGACCAGATTGAGCGCCTTCGGGCTTCCTATGAGGAGTGGTGGAATCCCGAGCGAGGCCGACTTACCGAACAGGATGTGATTGCCCTCAGCCGGAGCTATGAGGCTTATGGCCGATTCCTCCTTCTGCACGGCAAGCGCCAGGAAGCCTTCAAGGCTTTTGTGGACGGAGCACGCGTGTGCCTGGACGACCGTTTCAAGGTTGACAGCGAATACGGCTATGTCTTGGTAGGAATCCTCCCCAAGCGCTATCACTACATGAAGTCCTTCTGCCTGGATATGCTGGACGAAGATCCGTCGCTCGCGCGTTATCCCAAGTGGAACGACCTACTGGATGAGTTTAAAAGGCTGGATGCTCCTTTCGCTGAAGAGCGAAGGAAAGAAATGCAGGAGTTCCGGGCCAACCGGGCGTTCTATTTTGGACGCCGCTAGTTATTGACTATGCCGCCGCCAGAAACTTCTGACGACGGCATAGTCGCATTGTCACTTAACCGTAGATTCCCCGCGGTTGTTCCGGTATTTTTTCGTACCTTCGCGTATATGAAAGAACCGAGAGTATATAACGGGATTGAGCGTCCGGAGTTCACCCCGGAGCGCATCATTGAGCTAAAGGCTGACGAGGTGTTTGTGTTTGGCAGCAATCTGGAAGGCATGCACGGTGGCGGCGCTGCATGGGTGGCTTTCCAGAAGTTTCGGCGTGGAGACCATCGAGCCGTACGTTACTTCTTTCATCGCATTTGCGAAGGAGCATCCTGAGCTTTTCTTCTATGTGACTCGCATCGGCTGCGGCATCGCCGGCTTCCGGGACAAAGAAATCGCCCCGCTGTTCAGCGAGGCGGTTGCTCTTGAGAATGTGTGTCTGCCGGAGAGTTTTGTGAAGGTGCTGAAGTAGCAAAAAACAGATGCGGGGCATCGACCGTCCGAATTATCGCCCAAAAACTTGTCAAAATATACAGAATTTGCTATATTTGGCGACAAAATGGCAAACTATGACACTGTCAGCTTTCATACGAAATCATGAAATACGAGGCCAGGTAGCCTTCCCGTTAAGCGAGGTACGGGAAGCAACCGGGCTGTCGGCCAAGACACTGGCTACAGAACTTCAGCGGCAAGTTGCCCACGGACGGATCATTATTCCCTACCGCGGCTTTTATGTCGTTGTGCCGCCGCAGTATGCACTTAAGGGGATCGTCCCCCCGACGTATTATATCCATGAACTGATGAAATCTGTAGGCAAGCCTTATTATGTCTGCCTTCTGTCGGCAGCGGCCTTTCACGGAGCAGCGCATCAACGCGCGATGCAAACCCAGGTGATGACCGTAGCTCCGCGTATCAGGCCGTCGGGGATGAACAAGCAACTGGACTGGAATTATCGGCAACAGATTCCTCAGGAGCTCTTGCTTTCGCGGAATGCCGAAATGGGAGTAGTACTTTACTCAAATGCAGAACTGACGGCCGTGGACCTGGTTCAGTTTGCCGGGCATGTGGGTGGTTATCAACGGGCTGCAACGGTTCTGTCAGAGCTGATTGATGCTGTAAATGCGTCCAAGATGGCAAAGGTATTCCCTTATACGACATCGGCCACAATCCAAAGGCTGGGATATATCCTGGAATTTGTTTTGGAGGAAAAAGAAAAGGCCGATGAACTGTACCAGCAGCTCAAGGCTTATTCCCCCCGTTGGAAAAAGGTTCTCCTTAGCAATTGGGAAGCGGAAAACGGTGATGCCCAGGCCAACAGATGGCATGTAAACCCTAATATTGAAATTGAGATTGACGAAATATGATTGACCGAGCATCCATCATGGCCTGGAACGAGCAGGCTCCCTGGACTGAGCCTGCCATGGTTGAGCAGGATTTGATTATCTGCAAGGCACTGGTTTGCATATTCAGCGACGAGTTCCTCGCTGAGAATCTGGCGTTCCGTGGAGGGACGGCACTTCATAAGCTGTACCTGCAGCCACAAATCAGATATAGCGAGGATATCGACCTCGTGCAGATTCATCCTGGCCCAATCAAGCCCATCATGTTCCGGCTCGGAGAAGTACTCTCCTGGATGCCGGACAAAGTGACCAAGCAGAAAAAGTACAACAACACGATGCTGTTCCGCATGGAGTCAGAGGTGCCACCTGTCCAACCCATTCGCCTGAAGGTGGAAATTAACTGCTATGAGCATTTCAATGTACTTGGTCTGCAGAAGATTCCTTTTAGCGTAGACAATCCATGGTTCACAGGTAAATGCGAGTTGACGACATATTGCCTGGACGAACTTGTGGGCACCAAATTGAGGGCATTGTATCAGCGGAAGAAAGGGCGTGACCTGCTGGATTTACAGGTTGCACTGAACAGTGGAAAAATTAATGTTGACCGCGTATTAGAATGCTACCGTCAGTATATAGAGTTTGTCGTAGAGAAACAGCCAACGTACAAACAGTTTGTACAGAACATGGAGTTGAAGATGCAAGATCCGGAATTCCTCGGCGATTCCGATATTCTGCTCCGTGAAGGAGCCGAGCCTTTCGATCCAGCCACTGCATACAATCTTATCAAAGAGCAGTTTATTGACAAGATGCCGGGCAAAAGAGACTGACCGGAATAATGCTTCCGAAGCGCTTTGTGAAGGTCCTGATATGGTGGCCCGATTTCTAGTTGGGAAAATGGCGATTTACCTTTCCACAAAAGGCCACTGATTATCAGCGGCTTATTTTGTTTTGTTACGGTTTTGTGACACACGTGCCAGCTCAATGCAAACAATGGCACAGCGGGACTTCTTTTGCCATTTGCCGATTCGGCATTATCTAGTTCGTGATACCGCGCTCAAGTATGGCTGAAGTGCCTGTGGCTGGTAAAGGTCTTTAACTCCAACCATTTTTCCATCATACACACCGCACTCGTCAGATCCTCCTGGAAAGCGGTGTGCTCGTGAAGGAAAGCCGGATTTCCTTGGGAGAGTTCGTCGAAAAGTTCCTTGGACATGGAGTTTGCGTAGTCTGCTATGCAATCCTCTATATGGTCCATCTCCCTTTCGGACGTAGAATGTTCATAGACTTTCAGCTTCTGGTGAAAGAAGGCGTAAGCCTGCTCGATGGTATTTCTATCGGCCTTCATTTCACGCAGTTGAGTTGTTCCTGATAGGCATAGCCCTGGCTGGCCAGCAGACGGTCCATCTCCTCCCGCTCCACGTTGAAGCAGTAGCAAATCTGGTCCAGGTTCTCGAAGATCTCATCCCTTAGGAGGAAGTTAATCGTCGAGACCAGCATGGGAATATCGCTGAGCGGGAGATGGTCCATTAGCGTTCTATCTTGACTAATTGGAGTTCGAAAATGAGCGTGGAATGGGCCGGGATATCGTCCATCTTCATGGAACCATAGCCCCACTTGGCGGGGATGTACACTTCCCATTTATCGCCCTCGTGCATGCGTGTGAGGGCAATTTGCCAGCCCATGATGAGGTCACCCACCATGAACAGCGCCGGGAGCTGGTCCCCTTCCGTGGTGTCGAAGACGGTTCCGTCTATAAGCCGGCCGGTGTAATGCACGTAGACGATGCTGCGGGGCGTGGGCTTCTTGGTGCCGCGGCCTTCTTCCAGGACTTTATACAGGACGCCGTTATCGAGCGCGACAATCCCCTCCTCCTGGGCTTTGACTGCCAGGAAGGCTTCATTGGCTTCCTTGTAGGGGTTGGTTCTTTTCTTTTTCATCTATACCAGATTGACTCTCTCGAACTTGTAACCCAGTTTGTTCAGCCAGATGGCAACGCCCAGCTGGTACATCACTTCCACGCTGATGAGGAAGAAGCGATAGGCCTCGGCGGTGCCCGCTTCGGCGCCGGATTTCATCAGAAAATGGTAGGCTTCGGCCGATAGGGAATGCATGGCGGCGACGCTGTACTTCCCTTCCTTGAGGATATT
Organism: uncultured Bacteroidales bacterium; assembly: GCA_900317845.1. GTDB lineage: Bacteria > Bacteroidota > Bacteroidia > Bacteroidales > UBA932 > Cryptobacteroides. The sequence continues at coordinate 5,944 of ONII01000031.1, read as the reverse complement.
GCCGGTGATGAAGTCGTCCATATCGTCGAATCCCCTATCGCTCTGGAAGAAGCTGTAGGGCGTGTCCATGTACTTCGGCCAATCCTTATCCCAAAGATGTGCCACAGCCATTCCAAGATAGCCCGCGCAAGCAAGGCAGTATTCCGGATACGCGTTGAATTCACGCACGGCGTCGCCGTAAAAGGACGGTGCGTAACGCTGCCAGGCTTCGTCCAGGTCCGGGGTGTTCAGCAGTGTCCCTTTGAGGTAGCCGCTTCCGGTTGCAACTTCCAGGAGGTAGGCGGTGAGGTCCTCGCGGTATTTTTCGTTGGTGGTGCTCATATCGGCTGCGAATTTACGTTTCATTTAACAATATGCCGTTCCAGGACCTTGTTCCCTTCCACAACCTCAAAGCAATCCGTTCCATCCTCCAAACGTTGCCGATGGAAGCGATATGAGGGATGGCCCTTGACTGCTTTCTTAGCCGCAGCAAGCGCCTGCTCCCCATCCGAATAGTGGAAGACCAGGGCGTCATCCTTCTTCTTCCGCTCATACGCCAGCATCTTGGCATCCTCGTACCGCGCGCGGTCCTCGTCAAATTGCCGGTCCCATTCCCGGTAATATTCCATTTTGGGGTCCTCGAACAGGGACATCTGCACGGCCGATTCGTGCGTCAGGCGCGATACGCCCAGGCCTACCTGCCGGATAGGCGTGACGCCGTCCCAAATCTCCGGGAGCATCTTCCGGGCCGCATTGAGAATGATGGCCGTCACATCCGAGGGCTGCTCCAGCGTAGTCTGTTTCTGCGCCACCGTAAAGTCCTTGTACTTGACAAACATAGACACGCACGATGCTCGGAAATCGTCCCGGCGAATGCGATGCGCCACAATGCAGGCCACATTGAACAGGGCCCTGTCGATGTCCTTCGGATCCAGCAGGTCCTTCGGAAAAGTCCTTTCGGCACTATAGCTCTTGGCCTCGGCAATCTCCGTCTCCACAGGGGAATCGTCACGGCCATTCGCATTCTCGTGCAGTTGAAGAGCAAACTTCTGTCCCACCAGCCTGGTCAGTGAACCCAAGCCTATAGCCGCCAACTGGCCGATGGTCTTGATGCCATAGGCCGTGAGGCGCTCCTCCGTCTTCTTCCCTACCCATAGCAGATCCCGCACGGGAAGCGGCCACATCTTGGCAGGCACTTCCTCCAGCCACAGCGTATGTACCTTGTTCGGCTTCTCGAAGTCCGAAGCCATCTTCGCGAGAAGCTTGTTGGAGCCGATACCCACATTCACCGTGAACCCCAGCGTATGCTTGATCTGATCCTTCAGCTGCGTTGCCACCGCAACAGCATTATCCGGCGTACAGCGAAGGCTCATGTCGATAAAGCATTCATCGATGGAGAACTGCTGCAGGATGGGTGAATAGCTCCGGCAAATAGCAATAAACCCTTCCGAGCACTGTTTGTACCACTCCCAGTCCCCTCGCATAATGACCAGACTCGGGCACTTCCGAAGGGCCATCGACACCGGCTCCGGAACGCGGATGCCCAGTTTCTTGGCAGGAATGGAAGCCGCCGTCACGATGCTTCGCCGGTCGTTCGGGTCACCGGACACGACGGACGGAACAAGCCGGATGTCCGGCTTGCCTTCGCGCACCAGTTTGGCTCCCAGCCAGCTGACAAAGGCGCTGTTTACATCGATATGAAAAATGATGCGCGGCAAAGTCTTTTATCCCGCCAGTATGAGCAACATGACTCCTATCCGCTTCACAAATACTCCTCCAAAAACTCAGAGGCATCGGCCACGCAGTCCGGACAGTCGCGGAGCGGTTTACCCGTGCCGATGCCTTTCAGCAGGCGGCACTGAGTGGCGCCATTACGGGCCTGGAACTTCTCCATCATTTCTTTCATGCGGGCGCGAGACTTGATTCTGTCCTTGGTCGCCAAACCGATGACCATTCCGCCCCCCACCAATGCACCGCAGGTGCCTTCCATATTACCCATACCGGTACCATAGGCTCCGGCAATGTCTAGTGCAGTCTGCGCATCCAGACCCACCAAATCACAATAAGTGCACACAACGGCCTGTGCGCAGTTGTGCGTGTTCTGACGCTTCTTTTCTGCAGCAAGGTGCTTTCTGGTCTCCATTACTGATACTTCTGGAAGTTGTACTTTGCCCGCAATGCGGCCTTGGTCTCTTCGTCCTGATGGGTGAAGAAATTCTTCCAGCCCGGGCACCAATTGATGTGCCAGCGCCAGAAGCGGCCTTTAGCCGATTTCGGGTTCTTGTCGTAGGATGCGCGGAACTTGCAGTTCTCGCAGGGGTAAGTGTTGCTTGCCATATTATTCGCTTTCTAAGTATCTGACTACTTTGCCATTCTTGATGGCGTACTCGATTTCTTTACACGCCGCTACTCGTTATCACTTGCAGCAGAACTCGTTCAGAGAGTTTTTGAGGTAACTCGGAGTGATGTCATGATAGACATCCTAAAAATTGTTTTAGGCCCCATCGCCCAGGTATTCATCAATGTTCTTGGCTATGGATAGTATTGTCTGATAAAACAGGATATTGGAGCCCTTTAGCGGCCTCCAGCGCTCCTCAGAGGCGCTTCCGCGTAAGTACTTATCCGTATAGATGGTTCCGAAAATGCCGACGAAAACTTCCACTTCACCTTTTTCATTAACTCTCAAACCCCTAATTGGAAACGTCTCGGAATAGCCCGTTTTGCTATTGAATACCAATGCTTTAATGTCTGTTTTTACCTGTTTGTTGTTGGAGGCGTTGATGAATCCCCCCTCATCCTTGATGATATCTCGGATGGCATCATGGATAGCATTCCCGGCTTGAAGGTATTGTGTGGAAAGGTCGATAAGTTTTTGTTGCATAGGTGTATTGTGCTCAGTTGTTTTACATTTCTCCCGGAGAAAGCGTGTTTGACTTCCGGCCTGCCCAGATTACGCCCACAAGGATGGCAGCCGAACCGATTGCTCCGGCAAGGGTCAATCGCTCGCCAAGAAAAGCCATCGCAGAAAGCAGCGTGAAGATAGGGTTCAGGTACACGTAGTTGGTCGAAGTCACGTTTCCGAGCCGGTCCATCACAAGGTTCCAGGCAAGGAAACACGCCAGCGAAGCCACCAGGCCCAGGAAAAGCAGGTTCCCCCATACGGCAGGCTGAATAAGAATGTCCATCGAGAAGGAATCCTTACATCCACCGAGGAACGGGACGATAGTTAAAAGGCCATAGATGAATACTTTACGTGTTGCCGTGAGCGTGCCGTACTCGCGTGTCATCTCTCCCATGAAGAGGCTGTAGACGGCCCAGCACAGGGCGGCTCCAATGGCAAGGAGGTCTCCCCTCGCAGACAACTGTATCCGGGTCCCTTCAAAGACCAAGAGGCCCATTCCGAGAAGGGCCAGCAGCGTACCTCCGATGAGTGGCCACCCGATATGGATCCTCTCCAGGTTGTCAGCGAATCGCCCCTTCCCTATCCTGCTGTAAAGAAGAGTCAGGACCGCAGTCCAAAGGGGCGCGGTTCCTACCAGGAAGGCGGCGTTGCTGGCCTGGGTATACACGAGGGCCGTGTTTTCCGTCAGGAAATACATCGATCCGCCGGTAACGCCGAGAAGAAGGAAGATTCCCTCATCCTTCCACCCGTACCAGACCCTGCGCTCCTTCCGGGCCATCAGCGTGTAGGCCCAGATTCCCGCGTATGCCAGGATGAATCGGCAGACGAAGATGGCTGCCGGAGCCATTCCCGCCCCAATGAGCACCTTGGTGCACACGAAAGTGACGCCCCAGATGGCTACAACCAGGAGAGCCAGGAGATGAAAGCGGAAAGTCTTATGAGATGGCGCGGTCATTTGCTGTTCTCTCCTTCCAACTGCCATGTCAGGGTTTGGGATTCTCCGGGTTGAAGCAGTCTGGTCTTTCCATATGCGCACAGGAAAGGATGATACACCTGCACAACCGTCTTGCCGGGCACAGCCCCCGTGTTTGTCACGGTTACAGTGACCGCACCATCCGAAAAAACCGGCACGCTTTCTTGAAAGCTCGTGTATGAGAGTCCGTAACCAAACGGGTAGGACACCTCCGGGCTGCCCTCCTTCAGGAAGTAACGATATCCCACGTCGAGGCCCTCAGCGTATTCTGTGAAACCGACATTCCGGACATCCGCATCTTTCTCTTTCCCTGAGAGGAAGGAATCCTTCCCATGGAAATCATAGGGGAAGTTCCTGGATGAAGGCAGGTCAAAGTAATCCACCGGGAAGGTGACGGGAAGCCGTCCGCTGGGATTGACCGTCCCTGACAGGATGCGCCCAAGAGCACTCCCCCCTTCCTGTCCCGGCTGCCAGGCAAGGACGATGGCATCCGGGAGATGTTTCCAGGAAGCGGTCTCTATGACGCCGCCGATATTGAGTATAACAACGACCTTCTTCCCTTTCTGGTGGAAGGTCTCCGTGATAGCTGCAAGCATCTGACGCTCCCCTTCCGTGAGGAGGAAATCCCCCTCCAGGTGGCGGTCTCCCCCTTCGCCTGCCTGACGCGAGAGCGTGAGGACGGCTATATCGGCCCCCTCAGAAGCGGCTTCGATGGCCTCCCGGTCGATAGTCATCTCCGGGGTTGCAGGGCCTCCCAGCATCCTGCTTAAGGAAGAGCCCCTGGGGCGGTTCTTCCCGATATACTGCGTGTAAGACCCGGCGAGAGATTCCTCGACTGTGAAACCTTCCTTCCGCAGCCCTTCATCCAGACTCACGACATACGGCCGGTGCACATGGCCGGATCCGGTCCCACCGGCAAGGGTCTCGTATGAGCCCACTCCAAAAAGAGCCACGGCGGTGCCATAAGCAAGGGGCAAGGCCCCTTCACGGTTCTCAAGAAGGACAATCCCCTCTTCGGCCGCCTCCCGTGCGACGGAGGCATGCGCCTCCAGGTCCGGCTGCAGGGAGGGCCGGTATCCCTTGAAGGTCGGCGTCTTGACAATGAGTTCCAGGACCCTCCGGACACAGGTGTCCAGGGCTGCCTCCGGGAGTTCTCCCTTTTTCACTTTGCGGACAATCTCCCGGATCTGCGAATGCTTTCCGGGCTCCATGAGATTGCACCCGGCCTCTATCTGGGCGGCGGTGTCGCGCCTCCCCGTCCAGTCGGTCATGACAAGCCCCTGAAAGCCCCACTCCCCTCTCAGGACATCGGTGAGAAGCCAGCTGTCCTGTTGGGTGTGTACGCCGTTAAGACGGTTGTACGATGCCATGACAGTCCACGGTGCCGACTCCTTGACCGCAATCTCGAAGTTACGGAGGTACAGCTTCCGAAGGACATCCTCCGGGACCCGGGAGTCATTCCAGAAGCGGTTGGTCTCCTGGTTATTGGCCGCGTAGTGCTTCAGGCAGGCTCCCACTCCCTGGGACTGGATGCCTCTTGTGTAGGCCGCGGCGGTCTTCCCGCTGAGATACGGGTCTTCGGAGAAGTACTCGAAATTCCGTCCGCAGAGCGGGTTCCGCTGAAGATTCATTCCGGGGGCGAGCATCACGTCAACCCCGTATTCCAGGGCCTCGTTGCCGATGGACTCCCCGACCCTCTCCACCAGTTCCGTGTTCCAGGTGCCGGCAAGCAGCGAGCCGATGGGAAAGCCTGTACAGTAGAAAGAGGCGTCGCTCCCCTTCCACCGAGGCTCGATACGGACACCGGCAGGGCCGTCAGTCAGTACCGTGGCAGGAATACCCAAACGGGGAATCTCTGGTGAGGTTCCGGCAGCACCGGCAACGAGGTGGGCCTCACTACCCACGACGGCATTGGCACTGAAGAAATGGTTTGCACCACCAACCAATAGCTTGGCTTTTTCTTCAAGTGTCATCGCCTTCAGCACCTCGTCGATATTATCGGCACGTAGCTGTGGCGCCTGCTGCGCCTTCGTCGTTGTCGTCATAAGCATGGTGGCAGCCAGACATGTAATGAATAGTTTGGTCTTCAT
>ONII01000033.1 GCA_900317845.1 uncultured Bacteroidales bacterium | reverse complement strand
ATGGTTGCGATCAAGGAAGTCTAAAAGCTGTGAGTAGACCAATTTTCCATTACTCATGTGCCATTCTACGTTAGTCTGGCAAAGATAATTTCTAATCGGGTGACTCCAAAAACCTTTGTAATTACCTAACTCTCAATATTTTCAAAGAACTTTTATGAATTTTTACCGGACACTAATGCAAATGATATCAGAAAAGCAAATGTGATAACACGAGGAATCGTCAAAGCATTTCGCCAAAGGAGGCGAGGTCCTTCACCACCAGGTCGCCAGGCAGGCAGGCCTCGCGGGCAAGCTCAGGGGTGGTTTCGCCGCTCAGCACCAGCACCGGAAGGGCGCCAGCGCGGCGGCCCATCTCAATGTCGGTGTACACTCGATCCCCTATCATGGCAACCTCATCTTTCTGTAGCCCCAGGCGCTCTTCAAGCTCGAAAAGCATCGTGGGATCGGGCTTTCCGAGCACCACGTCGGCCTTGCGTCCCGTGGCGTGCTCTATACACTTTTGGATGCTTCCGCAGTCCACCAGGACGGTTTCTTCTTCCGTGGGACATACCCTGTCGGGGTTTGTGGCGATGTATGGCACGCCCTTCGAAGCCCACCAGGCCGCCTTGCATAGGCGGGGGTACACGAGGGTAGTGTCGAAGGAGACCACCAAAACGTCGGGCGCTGCGGCATCTTTCTCATCCACAAGGGAATACCCCTTTGAGACGAAGAGTTCCTGCAGGCTCCTGGTACCTAGGACGTAGATGCGCTGTGCGGAAGGGAAATGCCGTCCTATGTACTCCACAACCGTGCGCGACGTGGTCAGCATCTGCTCCTCCGTGCAGGGGATTCCCATGGCCGTCAGTTTGGCAATATAGTCCTTGGGGGATTTCGTGGGATTGTTGGTAAGGAACGAGTAGCCTATTCCCTTTCGGCGGAGAAGTTCCAGGAAATCAAGGGTATAGGGAAAAATGTGGGAGCCCAGGTAGATGGTCCCGTCCATATCCATTACTACGTGGCGGATTCTGCGGGATAAGGCTGAGTGCCTATTCGTGCACATATCCGTCGTCCTTTATATTCCAGAGCGTTGCAATCAGAAGGCCGCCTCCTACGGCGATGCAGGCCATGATGAGGAAGAGGTTACCCCAGAATGCGTCGCCGAACTTGTCGGAAAGGAATCCCACTCCCACGCCGGTGAAGATGGTACTCAGATAGCTGAAGAGGCCTAGGAATCCTGCCGCAGCCGATGCCGCCTTCTTGGTGGCGTTATTGCCTGTTATCACGGCGAAGAGGGCCTGTGGGCCGTAAAGGAAGAAGCCTGCGAGCGCCAGCAGCACCAGCATCACAACCGGGGACGTGCCGTCTGGCAGGAAGTGTATTGCAAGAAGACAAACACCGGTAAGTATCATTTCAATCACGCACATCCTCTGGCCCTTGCTCTTGAAGATATGATCGGTAATCCATCCGGCCGAGAGCATGCCGAGGCAGCCCGCAATCTCAAAGATGCCGATAGTCCAGCCCGCAAGCTGGGGCGAGAGCTGCTGCTCTCCCTGCTGGAGGAACTTGGGACCCCAGTCCAGCACGGCAAAGCGCACTATGTAGAGCATCAGGGCCGTTGTGGACACTATCCACACCACCGGGTTCTTGAACACCTTCTGAAGGACGAACTTTCGGTAGCCTTCGGGGGTGTCGTTGCCGTCGAGTTCCGTCCTGGTATCCGGAAGTTCCGGCAGGCCAACCGAAGATGGAGTATCCCTCAATGTAAGGATAATGAACACCACTCCAGCCGCACCAATCGCCGCAGGAATCCAGAAACACCATTTCCAGCCCATTCCCGCCACGATGGCACCGCACACCACGGAAACAATGGCTGCACCGATGGAGTGCGACATATTCCAGATGCTGAACTTGGTTGCGAGCTCCTTCGGTGGCACCCAGTGTACCATAAGACGGTTGCAGGGACCGAATCCTGCCCCTTGAAAAACATTGTTCAGAATAAGCAGGACCGCCATTATGGTAACCATTCCGTTCACGAAGTCGGGCCCTTCGGCATGCCCGGTGATGAGGTGACTCAGGTCCGCACTCCAGCCGAAGATAAAATTAAGGATGACGCACACGCCTAGACCTATTGCCAGATGCCAGCGGGCGTTGGTGCGGTCGGCCAGGATGCCGTTCAGGAACTTGGACACGCCGTACACCAGTCCCGCAAGGGTGAGGATAATGCCGAAACTTGTATCCTTGATACCGTATTCCACCCCGAGCGCAGGCATCGCGAAGGCGAAGTTCTTGCGCACGAAATAGAATACCGAGTAGCCAATCATCGAGCAGATGATGACTCTCCACTGCCAGTATTTGAAGCTGTGTTTTGTAGTTTTCATAGGGCAAACGGGCCGTCAGGGGCGAATAGTGGTTCGACAATGGTATCGTAGAAGCCGCCGCGCTTTGCAAGGTCCAGGACGTTGTAGCGGTAGCGCATGAGCTGAACTTTCTCGAACATATCGTGGAGCTGCTGGCGGGTAAGGCCAATCTGTTCAGGTTCGCAGGGAGCGCCGGAAGCCTTCAGAAGGGCGTGCATCTTCTCGTAGGAATACACCTGTCCCCGGAGCTTCTCTTTGAACGAGGGCCATTCTACCTTGAGCTTTGTGAGCTGGCGGCGGACTTCATCTCTGTCCTGCCATTTCTTAGTGATTTCTTCGTAGCCGAGGCGGGGTGCCGGGAAGCCTTCGAAGATCTTCAGGGCGCGTTCCTGCTCCTCTTCAAGCGAAGGCCATGCAGCGACACAGGCATCTACATCGAGTCCGGAGAGGTCCAGCTTGAAGAGTTCGTCGAACACCGCGCACATTGTGAGCGTGCCTATTGCCACCTGGAAACCATGGCTTTGAAGTTTGCCTTTGTAGCGATGGGCGGTCATGTCGAGGATGTGACTGAAAAGGTGGTCGCAGCAGGAGGCAGGACGACTCGAGCGTGCCGCCTGCATGGCAAAGCCGCTGAGAGTCAGACCTTCAAACACGTCAGCGATGGAATCGGGGTCGCCTGCCGCAACGGCCTCTGGATCTGCGAGGAAGTCGTCCAGATAGTCCTGCAGCACATGCCAGGCCTCAGGGTGAATGGGCTCCGTGCCCACGAAGTCCGAAATCATCCACTCCGCACCTGCGGGCACCTTGGCTGCGAGGTCGGCGTAGCCGGCAGCTGTCATTTCGGCTGGGGCTGCGGCGATTACGTCGATGTCGGCCACAATCGCCACAGGGGCCGGGCAGGAGAAGGTCTGCTTGGCGCCCTTATATGTGATGGACGCGCCGAACGAAGAGTAACCGTCAACGGAGGCCGCGGTGGGAAGGGTGAGGTACGACTGGCCGTGGTGGTGCGAGGAGAACTTGCAGAGGTCGTTGATGACCCCGGAGCCCACGCTCACCAGCACCGCCTCCGGATTAGCGTCCAATAGGCCGTCCACCAGTTCCACGTACTTCCACTCTGCATGGAATTCTTCCTCCATTATTATGTGCTCCAGCAACGGAATGCCGGCGGCATCGAAAAGACCGTTTACTCTGGCTCCCAGCGCGGGATGGGTATGCACGTCGGAGAGAATCAGCGCGGTGCGCCCCGGAAAATACTTCCGGAACACCTCGGGAGCCTTAGTCGAGACTCCCCTTCCCATAATAAACTCTTTGGTGTCCGTAGAGATGGACAGAGCAAAGCGGATTCTTTCTTCTCTTGTCTTATTCATTGATTATGGTTTTGAGCGAAAAGGCCCAAACTCTGATTTAATGTTGTATTGATAATCGTTGTCGTCAAGCACGTACACCATGTATTCCGTTCCACCGGGAAGGACACGGATTACTATGTGTCCGTTCATGCCGTATGCTTTGGAAAAAACATCCTGAGCTGCCTTCTGCATTTCTTCCGCAATATTTGTAAAGAAGAATTTCATATCCGGATAATCGGACAGAAGCCTCCTCATGGTTGGAAGGTCCGGCTGAATATCACGCACGAAAAAACTCTGGGTCACTACAATAGATGGCTGAAGGATATCCATCTGCTCCTGCTCCATAGTGTGATGGGAAAGATGATGGTCGGCCTTCATGGCATCTATCTGCCTGCCGATAGCACGGGCAACGGGTAGTGCTACCTTGGAATTTCCGCCTGCATCCCCACCGGTGTAGTAGTCGAAATCTCCATAGCTCAGAAGGAAGCAGCAACTGGCACCGTTTTCCTTGACTTGCTTCCCTTCATATGGGTCTATACATTTTTCGCCGTCCCAGACAATTCCCCCGGCGGCATAATTCTTGACCCGGAAGTTCGGGTAACCGCGTGGTTTGTGCCGAAGAACTATCTGGTCATTTCTGCCCGGTTCGAAACGGAGCATCTTTTTCCGTACGCAAGCCGGGAAACGCTTCACAAACGAGGTATAGAAATCCATGTTACTCTTGGCAACGTACCGCTCATCTGAATAATCCGGCCACGACCGGTCTACAAGAGTGCGGAAAGGGATTTCTTCACAAAGCTCTGCAATTGCACTGAAATGATCGATGTGATAATGGGTGACTATAGCATAATCCAGCTTACCCTTCGCCTTCCTTGGCAGGAAATGGCGGATGTAGCGGGCATACACCGTGGATGGACTTGAGAGAGAGTCCGGTTTGGGAGGAACTTTAGGATATTTGGGATTCAGAGCGCTGATATCCCCGGCATCCACCACCATACTGGTTCCATCCGGGAAAATGAAGAACGTGCATTCTCCCCGGCCAGAGTTGATTGCATGGATGTCCAGACAGCCCTCGCTCCAAGGAGAAAGAGGAGTACCTGCAAATGTGTGATTTTCCCCTCCAACCAATATTAGGAAGGCTGGAAGCAGATATTTTAGATATGTCTTCATATCGGACCTCATAGTACGTCAAAAGCAAAGATGTGCGACTCTCCATCGCCCCAGGCGCCTTCAGCTACCAGCCGGACCGCTTTGGTCCGGACTTCCGGGAAGGACACTTTCCTGAGGCGGAGAAAGTTCTCCGTATCGCTGTAAACCGTCTGCCAGGATCCGCAGACAAGGGCCTCGATACGGAATGATTTCACCATCATTGCTGGCATGGATACCCTTTCCGTGGTAGCTTCCAGCTTGCGCATGCGTTTGCTGCGCACTTTGAGATCCGAATCAAAAACGAGCCTTGCTCCGCTGACGGTCACCGGCTTTTTCCATCTGTATTCGAGGCTTTCTCCGGGATGAAGCCAGACACCGTTGTCATTTCCATCATAGTTCCGGTCGATGCCGTTAAGCAGTTGCGCCGGTACTCCTTTGGCCGATCTGGTAAGCTCCGACACGGTGCGCCAGCGGTATGGGAGCATGCAGTCATCGTCTTCCAGCATGTCCTGCAGCTCGGTTATGTATCCGCTCCTGACATCTGCGGGCATAATCCCTTTCTTTACGGCAATGGAGGCAGCAGTGCCCACTGCCTGACCAAGCAGGGCGCAGGTGGACATCACCCTTGTTGCGGACAAGCCCATATGGGTGGCGGAGATATCCCTCCCGGCGAACAACAGATTGGGCACGTTAACCGAATAAAGGCAGTCGAAGGGAATTCCGAAAATGGGGGGTGTGGAATACTCCGTACTGATACTGCCCTTCTTGTGGAAGGCTTCGGGGTCATGGTCGTCCAGTGACCATCCTCCGTATGCCACTACATCTTCGAAATGTCCCCCGGAAAGAACATCGTTCTGGGTAAGAATATGCGGGCCGATGAAGCGGGTGGATTCCCGTTTTCCGGGCAGGGATCCTATCCAGTCCAGATCGTAATTCCGGCAGCGCCCGTCCGGATGGTTCTTCATGTATTCCCATACGCCGTAAGCGATGCGCTTAAGTTCGTACTGGATTTCATTTGCATCGGCAATAGTGTCAAAATTGCCGCCGAATTCTATCCACCAGAAGTTGTTGTCTTCCGGATACAGACGTTTGTAGTTAAAGCGGACTCCCTCCTGGCCGGACTTGGGTGTGGGATAGTTGAAATCCTCGTCCGTGAAATGATATGCCCAGTCGGGCGCCTTGAATGGATGGTATTCCTCGGTTTTGCGAAGTTGAAGGAGAATCGAGTTCCCCATTGTGCGGGAATCCCCTCCTTCCTTGAGGTAATTCTCCCCGAATTCTTCAGGGAACTCCCGGCCACGACGGAATTTGGCTCCGGACAGGCGGAGGATACCATCACCGGTACAATCTGCAAATAATCTGCCCTTGATATTATAGCGTGTGTACGCGTTGGAATTCCATGCCTTAACGGCAGCAATGGTGCCATCGTGGTTCATTTCCACGCCTTCAACTGAAGTATTCAGTAAGAGGGTTATCCCTGGTTCGCTCACCACTGTGGAGTATATGACGTCGTCCCAGAGGGTGTAGCGCTGGAGGGGATTGTAGTAGAAATTTTTAAGTTGAAGTTCCTCCAGGATACCGGTCTCCATATCCTGGTCATTGCGGACTCCTACTATGCCCATGCGCATTTCGCTGGATGCGTTGCCGCCCAGCATCGGACGGTCCTGCACAAGCACGACGGAACATCCGTGCCTCGCCGCCGATACCGCAGCACATACTCCGGCAAGCCCTCCTCCGCATACAACCAGATCGGTTTCCATGGAGACCTCGGTTACCACCTTGGAATTGGCTTCCGTGCGCATTTCCCCCGCCGGTGTCAGTCCCTGAGCCTGCGCAATGCAGCAGGACAACGAGACGGCCAGCAGCAAGGGCAGTCGTTTTCGAATCTTAATCATGTTTTCAATGGCAGGTATACGGCCCATATGAGGCAAGAACCTCATATGAGTAATCAGTATCTTTAAGTTTATAAACCATAAACGTTCCGTCGCCCTGTACCCTCACACATAAATGTCCACCTGCATCCTTCAATGATACACCTGAACCGTTGTTTGTTGCAAACACGTCGCCAAACGCATCAGCGGCAGTTACGCATGCATCGTTAGGAGTATTGTTGCCGAAACAACTGACAACAGTTACTTTCGGCTGCAAGATTGCGGCCTGGGTATCTGAGAATGCACTTTCTGCAAAATGGTGGGGAGCCTTCAAGACCTCCACTTTTCCAACTCCGCTGCAGATATTTCTCATGATATTATAACCGCACTGGGCTCCGCAATCAGCTCCGAAATAACAGTTGAAATCACCGTAGGAAAGCAACATGGAAATGGAACTGCCGTTTTCGCGGTTATCCGTGCTGCCGGTTGTAAAAGAACTCCCGTTCCAATACTTGTAGTCATACCCGATAAGTTTGAGCGAAGCCTCCGGAGTCCCATATTTGGGGGCAAACTGACTGTCCCGGTTTACCTCGCTGACTGCCTGCCATACCATTCCGTCACGCGTTACCATCTTCTGGGCGAAAGTAGTATAGTTATTGTATGTGTCCTCATGAATGTCGTCTTCGCTGTAATGGGCAAAATCATTGAATCCAACGCCTGGGCCCTTTCTGTCAACAAGAGTCTTAATTGGGATATCTTCATAGATTGCCGATAAGCCGCAGACGATATAGGAACCGTCCCTCGACATTTTGTAATTCGTTTTGGGTGCTCCTATATGGTCCGTGTGGTAGTGGGTGGCCAGGGCATAATCAATATAATTGTGCCTGGTATTCTGCAGGAAGTATTTCATATACGTGGTGTACACTTTATATACTCTTGCGAACATTGGGTCCGACGAATCATTGGATGGTTTCCTGGAGACCAACTCTTCGTTTTCGCCTATCTCACCTGCATCAATAACTAAGGAAGTACCGTCCGGCATAATCACGAAATTGCACTCTCCCCTGGCCGAATTAATCAAATGAATATCCATCTCGCCTTTCTTCCACGGGCGGAGAGAGTTTGCGGTGGGTGCTGTTTTGGGAGATGAGATTTCATCGGAAGGATTGTATATGACCGGGCGAATCATATTGCCGCACTGAGTGTCTCCGATACCAAATGACTCCTTCCATTTTTCAGTATAACCATACACGATAACATTTGAAGCGTTGAAACCCAAAACGGTTACACAATCCGTGAAGCCTTCCGCATTTGACCCGAATGTACTTGACCAATATGCACCCTGACCATTGAAGTGCTTTACAGACGTGGCGTTGTCATTTACCCGGCGCCCTGCCTTGGGAAGGAAAAGGCCGGCCTCCATGTCGGCATCCGTGAGTTCTATCGCTGTGGCATTGCTTGTGCTGGTCTCCCACGAGGTGCTCGATGTGATGAGAACCCCGTATATTTTTTGAGCGTTGCCGCCTCGTTCCGTCACGTAATACCCGGCCTGCAGGTTTGCATTTGTAGAATGTACCGACATCTGTAAAGCGGTCGTCGCCGGTCACTTCCGCTGCCGTCCACTCATCTTCCGTTGCTCCCGTATCCACAGAGTATATCTTGCCTGCTATATCAAGCTTGTCGGGAGCAGCCTTGATATATCCGGCATTATGCACTCTGGCGGAACGGCTCAGTCCACCCCAGTTGAAATGGTCATACACCTTGGAATCCATGGAGTAACTGTTAACCACTCCGGATATTGCTTCGGTTGATTTCCACTCGCCATATTCTGTCTTCCACTGTTTATCCCAGATGTTCCAACCCGTTTGGAAATTGGTGCCGTCAGTGCCGCCTTGATACACCCTAAGGTTGCCGGTAGCCCATTTGGTGCCCTCTACTTTGATATAACCCGCACGGGTAACCTTGCTGCGGATATTGAGCTGGGCCATCGATATGTAGTCCCTGGCGTGCACATTGCCGTAACTGCTGGGGATGCTTATGGATTCCGTGCCCTCTATCACATCTTCATCTCCGTCAAGGAACTGGATGATAAGGTCGTCGAAATTCCCGGTGGGAAGCGGGACGTAGAACTTCGTATTGACCTGATACCCCACCTTAAGGGGCAGCCGGATTTCCAGGGATGACGGAGATCCGGTTCCCGCCACAATCGCCTGGGGTGCACTCACATTGTATGCATAGGTCCCGCTGATCGCATTGGAACCCGACTTGACCACCATCGCCCTCGCATATGCCGGGATATCATACATGTTGAGTTCAATCACACCGCCCAGCTGGACAAATGACGATGATGAACCGCCGTCCAAGACGGCTGCCATGACCACGGGAACCTGCTCGGCAACGTCATAGTACTTTACGGAAGGATATATGATCTCGCCAGGTGTGCTGCCGGCATATGATGCCGGATACACTGCCGTCTGGCCAAGGTCGCCCTCAAACGAATTGCAACGGAATAGTCCAGACGTCGTTCCGGCGCCGTCAACAAGGTCGAACTCGAACTTCGTCCCGGCTGTATTAAATGCGGCTATTTGGTCGCCTTCAGACCATGTCACTTTCCCAGTCGTAGCTACGCTTACTTTTGTTTCCGGCATGGAAGCAGATATTTCTACCACCCGGCCTCGGGTTACTTCTGTTTCCGCTTCTATGGTTCCTTTCTCACAGGAGGAGAATAATAATGCGAACGCGGCTATAATGGCCGAAGTAATTATCTTTTTCATACTCTACTCCTCCCAATCTCCGATAATGTAGTTCGAATCTTCTGTAGTTAAACTAATGCTGGAGCATAAAACTCCGACTTCGACTTCAACTATGCTTACTAATGGTGGTTGATAGTTTGATTTGTTGTGTTCCATATGTTCTATTTTTAATTATAACTGATGTACGGACCATATATAGCTTTTATATTGTAAGACATATCTGTGTCGTCAAGCAGATATACAAAGAACTGCCTGCCACCTTTTGCAACACGCACCACAATGTGACCATTATAACCTTTGCACTGACTGAATACCGGATATGCATCCAAAACTTTTTGCGGAAGATTTGTCAAAAACACGTCGGACGGGAGATTAATCACATACTCAACGACCGAAGCATCGGCAGCACCGTTGCTCATTGCTGCGACAACCTGTGCAGTAAAGCCCGCCGATTGCATGCCGCTCCCCCATGAATTGTGGGTGAGATGGTGATTTCCTTTGAATACCTCCAGATTCGTTATATAATTTGAATAGTAGTTGGAGGCCATCAGATTCTGCGCAGAACCTGTAAGGTCGCCGCAAGCGATGTAGTCAAAGTTCCCGTACGCAAGGTGAAAACCGCACGAATTGGGATTTCCTCCATTTAAGACGCCTCCGGTTTTAACGATAGGATTCCCGGATTCGTCCTTGCCAAGCACATATCCGTTTCCGACAATGTTGGTAATCCTGCATTCATATTCGGACGGTTTGTACAATAATGCAAACTGAGAAGAACTGCCTACTTCGAAGCGGCTAAGCGTTACCTTTTTCTCATCCTCCAATTTCTTTACGAACAAGCGGTAATTTGGCATGGCGTCCGTATCCGGCGCTCCGATTTTTGGATCCGCCTCATAGTTTGGGTATCCCCTGTCTATGAGTCTGTCAAACTTGACCAGGTCATAGACTGCGCTCACACCGGTATGCACATAGCCATCTGCAGCCGCCTCACGAATGGAATTGCTGCCCATGTGGTCGATATGAAAGTGGGACAATGACATATAATCCAAATTATCATGCCCCTGCGGCATGAAGTGCTTGATGTATTTACCATATACCTCATACGCAGGAACCGAAGCATTTGGCTTCGGGGCTATGTCCAGCGTAGTTTCACCGGCATCCACGAGCATCGTCGTGCCATCCGGGAGTATATAAAATGTACATTCTCCCCTTGCTGAATTGATGTAATGGATGTCCAGGCAACCCTCTTGCCATTTTGGCAAAGGTTTTCCAATCTCCGCATCCGGCACAAGCTGATCATCGCCGATGCGATCGGGACGATGGTACATTTTGCTGGGTTTCTCGCAGGCATTCAGGATTACTACTTTGATGCTATAGACTATGAATCTACATTTTTGATCTGACGGATAAATCTCAATCCGTGTATCAGGAGTTGCGCCCTCTATGTTCAGGTCAAAAGTACTTACAGCCTTGAACGGACTTGTGTTGAAAGCTGAATAATGCAACATGCAATAATCTTGTGTGACCACGTAGGTATCGGAATCCAATCCTGAAATATCAGCGTCAATTGCATCGAAATGAACTCCGTTAATATCTTCTGCTTCCGTTTGATGAACGTGACCGTTCTTGAACTTACCTCCGTTCTTCAAGACGATATAAATGTCTTGAGTGGAGCCGGAACCAAACCTGTTCAATTCTATGGTTAAATGCACGTTGGATGGACCGGAAAGCTTGTCAAATGGCGGTGTTGTCAGTTTAGGCATTGAAGTGGCCTGTCCAACCTGGATACCACCAGGTCTTTCATCCACGCTCTGGAAAATCCAGCCATTGTCAACGCCTCGGTTTTTAATATAAGTTTCGTTAGCCACTATATTCCCAACCTGAACTGGATAATCCCACATAACATTCTTGCTTCCTGTCGCATTCCATGCCGCCTTACCCTTAGACCCGGCCATAAGACCATCATAAGTGTCGGCGGTTGGCTCATATAGCGTTCCTTTGAGGAACCAAGTTTGGTCTCCCCCGCAAGTAAAGAGGTCAAAACCCTCATCAATTATTACATCGTCACTGTCTTTTTTTACGACCTCAAAATAATACGAACCGTAAGAGCCATAGCTCAAATCCATTACGGCCTTGATTGTCGCTGGCTCGGGCATATTAAGCCAGAATTTTGCACCGCCGTCAGAAAGAGGATACATCGCACCTGTTGCCTTGCCTACTTCATATAACTTGGTGTGATTGTCCGTGTAGTTATAATACGGCAAAGCGCTGAACAGATTCTTGCATTGTCCTAATCCCCCTGCTCCAGAATAAGGAGTGAAACCACATTCCAGACCATCCGCAACAAGAATCATTTCTCCTGATGCAGGAGCATTGAATGTCACCTCATAACGATCAGGTGCTGTTTCTTCGAATCTCTCACTCTGTGTGTCATTTATGATGACCTTGTATGATTTGACGACTATTGCGCTCTGAATTTCCAGTCGCGTCAGAGTGGCCTTTTCGAATGTGAGCTGGCCATCGGAGATTCTTTGGGAACTCATCTCTTTCCCTTCCTTGTCGAAAAACGTAACAGTAAGCGCCGAGTAGTCACCGGGAGGTATGCAGATACTGAATTGAGGCTTTGAGTAACTTCCGGCAAGAGTCATCGTCAAATCTCCTTCGGCTTTCTTAGCAGTGATACCGCTGGTCAGATCACACTCGAACAAACCGGAAAGGGCATTACCTCCGGCATCTTTAAAAACGACTTTTTTTGCATCCTCCGGAAAATCTTTAACAGATAGCCTAAGACAGGCGGCAGATTGATTCATCTGCACGTTGTAATCTTCCCCGGCAATCCTCCCAACCATCGGACAGTTATAATCAGCATCATATTCCTGAACGGAAGGCAGGTCAAAAATGGCAACGCCATGAGAATATGATTTAATAGAAGAATAGGGGTACACAACAATGTCGCCCAATGTCTTGCCTGCAGGAACAGAACCATTGAATGTAGCCCTTTTCGTGCCCCCAGTGCCATCTAGGAACATCTTGAAGATTGTTCCGTCAGTACATACTGCAGCTACCGAATCACCTTCTTCAAAAAGGAAATGTCCAAGATCGTCCATCGACACCCTGGTGGCCATATTCTCTACGCTGAGATGCAATGAAATGTCGCCTGTCCTGTACAACGTTTCATCAGGCTCGTATCGAGTGTCGTCACCGATTTTCATGCATGCATTGGCAATTACAGCCAGCGCAAAGCATAATAACAATTGACATATCTTATTCATAAATCAATATCCTGGGTTTTGAGTCATCAATTCATTGGTGTTGATTTCGGTTTGTGGTATCGCCCATAGTTCATCCCGGCCTGGCTGGAAGGTCTTGGTAATATGCACTCGCATATTGATAGGCTGACCGTCGAAGGTATTTCCGTCATATGTAACGACGAAACTGTCATCAAAAGTGGGAATGGCATTTGAAAAAACCATAGGTTTATCTTTCGTACTGAAAGCCGGAGCATATTCAGGACCTTTTAGTGCCCTTAATAAAATGTCACTGCTTCCATTT
>ONII01000034.1 GCA_900317845.1 uncultured Bacteroidales bacterium | reverse complement strand
AAGGCTTCCGTCTCGGCCTGCCTGTCACAGAAATACTCAGGGCCGTAGTAATCGGCGGTAATGATGAATGGATTCGGCTGCAGCATCGTTTCTCGTTTTAGGCAAAGATAATATTCAGGATTGAATTATGCAAGATTAAATAATCTAAAATTAAATAATCCCGTTCCGCCCATGATCGGGGCTTGTATTTGAAGTCCGCAGAAGTCGTCTTTATGGGTGTCAAGTGAGATTCACAAGTGCTGTATTACTACCTGTCAATCATGTAAATTCGGATTTGTCGGTCTCTTCCACCATCTCTGAAACAAAGCCCCTCCACCCCAATCCATTCTCGGGCGGAAACTTTGATGGCTTTTACTTCCGGCTCATAGACTCAGCGCGACAACACATTCCAAGATGAGTGGAGAATGACTACCCGACCTTCCGCGCTGTTATCATGAGTCTCCTGTGATCTACCCCCGATACTCGGAAGGAGACTCGCCCAGGTACCGTTGGACGTAACGGCTGAAATAAGCCGGAGAGGAGAAGTTGAACATTTCGGAAATGTCCACGAAACTGAGGCTCCTATCTCTCAACTGGCGGGAAATATCAAGGACGGTGAACCGGTTGATCCACCAGTTGGCCGAATTGCCCGTGATGGACTTGCTGATTTCGGAAAGGTACTTCGGAGCAATGCAAAGTTCGGAAGCATAGTAGGTTACCTCCCGGTTCTGCCGATAGTCGCCTCGCTCCAGCATGGCGATGAAACGGGACATGGTCAAAGCGGCCTGAGATTGGATTTCAGAAGTGTCTCCGCCGATGCGGGCGTGGAAATCGAAAAAATCCAGGATCAGCGTCTGCACCGTGCTCAGCATCAGGTCGTCGTGGAAATGGTGCCAGACCATCAGCCGGCGGCGGCCCACTTCTTCAAAGTCACGCCGACACCGCTCGAATTCCTCATCGGTCAGGTGCATCACCGGATTCTGTGCCAAGGAAAGGGAGCCGCGCATCCCGTAATTATTGTTGGGAGTTGCTTTCTCGATGAAGACCGGGTCGATGTAAATGACTTCCACCCTGAAATCGTCCGTACATTGGATATCACCCACCAACTGCGTGGCTCGGATGATGGTGCAGTCCCTTTCCCGGATGGTAAAAGAATCCCCGTTGTAGTTGATCTCGCAAGAGCCGGCGAGACACAGGATATGCGCCAGGTGCAGCGCCACCTCGCCTTCGCCGATTCCCTCCAGCGAGTTCCGTATGATTACTTCCCGGGTCATATGGTCAAGTCGGACCTGAAACCATGCCATCCAAAGTTAATGTTTTTCCGACATTTTGACACGATAATCCGAAAAAATCAATAGTTCCGATCCCGCTGTTCTTCCGACCTTTGCATCAGGATTAAAATCTACCAGCCATGCAATACACAACCCTTTCCAACGGCATTCAGATGCCCCTTCTCGGCTACGGCGTATTCCAAGTCCCTCCGCAGGAAGCGGAGCGCTGCGTGGCCGATGCCCTTTCCGTCGGTTATCGCCTTATTGACACCGCCCAAGCCTATAACAACGAAGAAGGCGTGGGTGCCGCCATCGCGAAATCCGGTATATCTCGTGAGGATATTTTCCTGGTGACCAAAGTATGGATAAGCAACAACGGCGAGGCCAAGGCCGCTGCCTCCATCGGTGAGAGTCTGCGCAAACTGCAGACGGACTATATCGACCTCCTGCTCATCCATCAGGCCTATGGCGACGTTTTCGGCTCCTGGCGGGCAATGGAGAAAGCGTATAACAACGGGAAAGTGCGGGCCATTGGCGTGAGCAACTTCCAGGCGGCGCGTTTCTTCGACTTCGCGCATTATGTCGATATCAAGCCGATGGTGAACCAACTACAGTGCAACGTGTTGGTACAGCAGACCGGCATCGAGCCCATCCTGGCAGAGACCGATACCCGCCTCATGGCCTGGGGACCGCTCGGCGGCCAGGGTGTGGACGGTATCGTGAAGAACGAGACGCTCGCCGCCATCGGCGCCAAGTATGGAAAATCCGCCGCCCAGGTGGCCCTCCGCTGGCTCACGGAGTGCGGCATCGTCGCTATTCCCAAGTCCTCCCACAAAGAACGTATGGCGCAGAACTTCAACATCTTCGATTTTACCCTCACTGCGGACGAGATGCAACTGATTGCCACGCTCAACGAGCACGACGAGGGACTGATCAACTTCCAGGACCCGCAGTTCGTAAAATACCTGATCGAGACTTACGGGTAAACTGAGACCCGCGGACATCAAAAACGGACGATGCCAAGAAAGCACCGTCCGTTTTTCGTTTCAAACAAACACTACTGCTTGTTGGACCGGACGATATCGGCCAGGGTTACCTTGGGATGGCGGTAGCGGGCTTCGGGATTCCGCTCGCCGGGCCAGCCTTCGCGGGCCGAACGGAGCGTGAGGGCTTTCTGCGGGCAGGCGTGTACGCAAGCAAGACAGTACTCGCAGTTGCCGCTGAATGATACGCCATTATCCGCAAGGGAGAAGTTCTTGTGGGGGCAGACGTTGGCGCAGGTCATGCACTGGACGCAGCGGTCTTCCCGCAGCTGGAGGAGACGGTCGGCCGTCATCGAGAAATGCTGATCCTGCATCCCCTTGAGCATGTCCTTGTTGAAGAAACCCATCTCGGCAGGAGCGATGAAGTCCTTGTGCGCGCCCACCTCTTCGAGGATGGTGGCCAGATTCTCGTCCGTGTGCTTGTCGATGGCCATCTGCTGGTTCATGTCAAAGACGGGCAGATAGTTGTCCACCATCAGGATGGGCCGGACATAGTTCATCTTGACGCCCTGGCCCTGGCAGAATTCATCCCAATATTCGGCCACGTTCACGCAGGCGTTGCCGAAAGTGATGACGGAGAACATGTACGGCGCCTTGAAGGAGGCCTTCTGTACGAACTCGCGGACGATCTTGGGAATGGCGCCGGCATAGTCCGGGCAGACGATACCGATTTCATCGGCCTCATAAGTCAAGTCTTTCTTTTTAAGTTCCTGCGGAATGCTGATCGGGCTGTCGGAGAACTGGCGGGCGACGAACAGGGAATTGCCGGTGGCGGTGAAATAGAAGACCAGGCGCTTCTTGTTCTTGGCGCGGTCCTTCAGGATGGCGGCATGGGTACGGGGAGCGATGCCTGCCATGGCGACGGCGGCCAGGGACGCTCCCATCAGTTTCAGGGCTTCTCTTCTGTCCATTTCGTAAAAGATTAGTGGTTCATATTCTGGCCGGGTTCAATCCCGGGGCCGGAGGTGCGGGTGGTAAAGACCATGGCGGTGAGCCACCATTTCCCGTCCTCCCGGGTAAAGGTCTGGGTCACGAAAAAAGGCGTCGTGACGATGTTGTCACCTCCGCCCAGCGCCGCATCCAGCTTGATGGTGCTGTACACGGCCCAGTTGTCGGCATTGATCTGCTTGACATCCACGCCATAGACTTCCGCGTGTTTGTAATGGATAAAGCCACCGCCGATGGTGGCGAGTTCCTGGGCACAGTCCCAGTACCCGCCCATATGGACGAACATGGCATTGGGGTGGAAGATCTCCTTCAACGCATCGGCATTTTTGTCGGCCATAAGGTCCCAGATCCGCTGGGAAAGGTCGGCAAACGGCTGCGCCTCGACGCTGTGCGTCCGGTTGTTGAACATCGGGAAGGGCCCCTGGGCATTGGCAGACAGCCCGGCAAAGAGCAGGCTGGACAGCAATAATGACTTGAAAATAAAGGTTCTCATCGTGGCGATCTGTTTTCTGATGCAAAGTTCGCCAGAATCATTTACCCGACACTTATGAAAAATGCGGTTATTTGGAACAATATTGCGGAATCTTAAGGTTTCTTCTGTCATCAAAAGG
>ONII01000035.1 GCA_900317845.1 uncultured Bacteroidales bacterium | reverse complement strand
CTCATGGGCCAGGCGTGCATGGGGGTGTGTTCCACCATGTAGTGGGCCAGGTTGCCAGGGGCGTCCTTGCCGCAGCCGTTCTCAACGGAGTGACGGACCAAGTCCAGGTCCTTCTTGAGGTAGATGTAGAAGGGAGGCACAGCCCAGGTGCTCTTGGGAACTTGAGGCTTCTCTTCCATATTGAGCACTTTCATGTTCTCATCCACCACAATGACACCGGTGCGCTGAAGCTTCTCAATGCTGGGCTGCTCATGGCACATGATGCAGCTGGTCCCTTTGGCCTTGGCAAAGTCCACGAATTCCTGGAAGGAAAAATCAAGGATGTTGTCCGCCGCCACCACCAGCAGATCATCGTCCAGCTTCAATTTGTCCATGGCGAAGAGAAGGTCACACACGGCGCCCAAGCGGGTCTCGTTGGTTTCGGTGCCATCGTCCACAATCGTTATAGGCTTGTGGGCGGCAGGGAGAGTATCTCCCGAAACCATGGCCACCCTCGGCCGTGTAAGAGGGAGGGGCCCGCCGGCTTGCCGGTGGGAGGGGTCGCGAAGCGACGTTTCGGGAGATACTCTCCCTGCCGCCCATTCCTCAAAAATAGAGGCGAACTTGTGGTTGGTGATGATGATGTGCTCATCCACCTCCGGGATGGTGTCAATATCGTCCAGCATACGCCCCAGAATGGTGCTCTCCCCTATTTTGAGGAGGGGTTTGGGGAAGTTCTTGGTTAGTTCCCCAAGGCGGGTGGCGTAGCCGGCGGCTATTACTATGTTTTTCATACGAATCTTGCTCCGTCGTCGCTCTTGCAGAAGTATACCTTGAAAGTGTCCTTGTACTGCGGGAAACGGGCGAGGTATTTCTCTGTTATTTCTTTCTCTATGCTTTCCTTCTTGGCGGGATCGACCAGCGCAATACAGGCACCCTTGAAGCCGGCACCGGAGAACCTGCCACCATAAATGCCGTCTGTGGTGAGCATGGCCTCATAGATGGCAATGAGTTCCGGAGAGCCGCACTCATAACTGTGGATGCTGGATTCACAAGAGGCTTTGGAGAGGCTTCCAAACCATTCCAGGTTGCCGGTCTCCCAGGCGGTAATGCCTTCACGGACGCGCTTGTGCTCGCTGTAAAAATGGTCTGCCCTACGTGCAAACCTTGGCGGCATATTGTCCCGGTTGCGCTTGAAGGAAGACTCCGGCACGTCCCGCAGGAAGGTTTTGTCGTGGGTCTTCAGGGGCACATTTTCATAGGCCTGAACTATCCAGGCAGCGGTTTTGCACTCCGTCACGCGAAGATTGTAGTCACTGCTCATGAGGCTGCGCGTGAGGCCGCTGAAAAAGATTCCCAACTCGAAGTCCGGCATATTGGAAGCTTTAGGGATGAGGCGGTACTCGTTGCTCTCGCAGTCCAGCATCAGGAGGTGGTCTTTCTTGCCCAAGGCAATACAAGCCTGGTCCAGCAGGCCGTTGTTCAGGCCAATGTATTCACGTCTTGATGGTCCCCTCAATGCCCTTTTCCAGCTTGAAGCGTTTCTGGAGGGCGAATTTGGCGCCGCGAGCGTAATCGCCCCAGTTGCCTTGTTTCACCAGTGTGGGCGTGGCAATGTCAAACGCCACGTGGCCGGTAAACGTCTCACTGTCAAGGATAACCTGACTGTCCTCCCGGATGTCAAAGTGCAGGTCAACGCCTTTGTCAATGGCAAAGCCGGTCACCAGCCCGTGCTGATGGTCCACGTGCGCACCCAGCGGGCATACTCTGTAGGGACTGAAGATGTGATAATTAGCCATGATACTATCCTGCAATCAAATTCTTTAAACATTTTTTCAGCGAATCGGTCCAGTACGGAATCCGAAGGCCAAAAGTCTCTTTAATTTTGGTTTTGTCCAGCACGGAATAGGCGGGCCTGTGCACCGGCGAGGGGAACTCGTCACTGTGGCAAGGCTGGATGTCGCAGGCGGTATGGCCGGCGTATTCCGCGATGGTTTTGGCAAAGTCGTACCAGGAGGTAACGCCTTCGTTCGTGAAATGGTAAGTGTCATTGCCGGCTTGACCGGCAATCTCCAGCAGGCGCACTATGGCCTGGGCAAGGTCGCCGGCGTAGGTGGGCGTACCCACCTGGTCGAAGACCACCTTGAGAGAAGGTTTCTCCGCCGTGAGCCTGAGCATCGTCTTCACAAAGTTCTTCCCAAACTCGCTGTACAGCCACGCGGTGCGGATAATGACGCTCCGGCACCCCACGCGCCGGATGGCCTCCTCCCCGTGCCATTTGCTCTGTCCGTACACGCTTTCCGGAGCGGTCACGGCATCCTCCGGGATGGGCGTATTGTACTTACTGCCAAATACATAGTCCGTGCTAATGTGCACCAGCAGGCCCCCTACCTCTTTCATGGCCACAGCCAGGTTCTCCACCGCCTTTGCGTTCAGGAGCTCGGCGGCATCGGCATGGCTTTCCGCGGCATCTACGTTGGTGTAGCCAGCGCAGTTCACAATCACATCTACGCCCTCGGAGGCCACCATCGACCTTACTGCTGCAAGGTCCGTAATGTCCAGCAGAACGGTGTCCGGGGCGTCTACCACGTCCGTGAAAATGGCATCGGCCATCACCCGACGAAGGCTCATGCCCAGCTGGCCGCAACCTCCTGTGACTAATACGTTCATAGCGTAAACGGCGATTCAAAATCCTTAAACAGCGGATGCTGCGTATCTTTCTCACTCAGAATGGCTTCCGTCATCGGCAAGCCCCAATCAATGCCCAGCGACGCATCCAGGATGCTGATGCCTCCCTCCGCCTCGGGCGCATAAAAGGCGTCGCACTTGTACTGAAAAATGGCCTCTTCGCTGAGCACCGCAAATCCGTGCGCAAACCCGCGCGGAATAAACATTTGCTTGTGGTTCTCCTCCGTCAATTCTACAGCCACATGCTGCCCATAAGTGGCCGAGCCCTTCCGGATATCCACGGCAACGTCCAACACGCGGCCCTTCACCACGCCCACCAGCTTGCTCTGCGCGTAAGGCGGCCGTTGGAAATGCAGGCCCCGCAGCACGCCGCGGCGGCTCCTACTCAGATTGTCCTGCACAAAACTTACCTCCAGGCCCGTCTTCTGCGCAAATTCCCGCGCGTTAAAGCTCTCCATGAAGTACCCGCGGGCATCGCCAAATGCCTTGGGCTCAATAATAAGTACGCCCGGGATGGCGGTTTCAACTACGCTAATCATGCTCGTCAATCACCTTTAACAGGTACTGTCCGTACGGATTTTTGAGCATGGGCTTTGCCAGCTCGCGCATTTTCTCCTTGTCGATCCATCCGTTCTGGTACGCAATGTCCTCCAGGCAGGCAATCTTGAGGCCCTGCCGCTTCTCTATCACCTCCACGAAGATGGAAGCCTCCGCCAGGGAGTCGTGCGTGCCGGTATCCAGCCACGCGAACCCGCGCCCCAGCGTTTGCACCTTGAGTTCCCCGGCCTTCAGAAACTCCTGATTCACAGTGGTAATCTCCAGTTCCCCGCGGGCGCTGGGCTTGATGTGCTTGGCAATATCGACCACCTTGTTGGGGTAAAAATACAGCCCCACCACCGCGTAATTGCTCTTGGGCGCCTTGGGCTTTTCCTCAATGCTCAGGCAATTTCCCTCCTTGTCGAACTCCGCCACCCCATACCGCTCCGGATCCTTCACCCAGTACCCAAAGATGGTGGCCTTAGATGCCCGG
Organism: uncultured Bacteroidales bacterium; assembly: GCA_900317845.1. Lineage (GTDB taxonomy): Bacteria > Bacteroidota > Bacteroidia > Bacteroidales > UBA932 > Cryptobacteroides. The sequence goes on along the minus strand of ONII01000035.1, from coordinate 1,449 downwards.
TCGGTGCCGGGCATGACGTCACCCCCGACCTGATCGGGGGTCTCTACGTGCGTCGGGGTTGCGACGGCTGACGGGAATTGGTTTTTCGCAAAGCCTTGCGAAAAATAATTCTCGGCAGCCGTGGGCTCAGCATCTTTCACCGCCTGCTGCAGCAACTCCGTGAAACCGGCGCCATGGAAAATATTGTCCCCCAGCACCAGACATACGCTATCGTCGCCAATAAACTTCTCGCCGATGATAAACGCCTGCGCAAGACCGTCCGGCGAGGGCTGCTCCGCATATTCGAAGTGCACGCCATAGTCCGTTCCATCGCCAAGAAGCCTTTGGAACGCCGGCAAATCCGTGGGCGTAGAGATAATGAGGATGTCCCGGATCCCCGCCAGCATGAGCACGCTGATGGGATAATACACCATGGGCTTGTCGTAAATGGGCAAAAGCTGCTTACTCACACCCTTGGTGATAGGATACAGCCGCGTGCCGGAGCCGCCGGCGAGCACAATGCCTTTCATCAGAAAATCTCAATCCAATAGGTAAACTTGAATGCTTCTCCGGGTGCGAGCCGATGAATGAGGTAGCGCTCGGCAATGTCGCCCTTGAAGCCATAAAGGTCCGTGATGCCGCACCAAGGCTCCAGGCACACGAAGGGGCAACCAGGCTTGTGGGGCGCCCAAATGCCATAGGCCTGCGCCTGGTCACTGCCCACCGCCAGGTACGGACGCTTCTGTTTATCGTACAGCATCACGCTCTTAACCTGCTCATTTTCCATCACATACGTGTCGATGGCAAAGGTATCCGCCCTCAGCGGCAGCAGCGTATCTTCCACCGGCATACGGCCGGGGGCCGGAAGCTGAGTAATGTACCCGCTGTCCAGGCCGTGCGGCATGAGCGGCTGCGCAACCACCTTACCCTCAGCGTCGTAGCACTGCAGGTAGCCGTGCACAGGGTCATCGGCCTTATAGTCCGGTAGCAGCAGTGCCGGATGCGCACCAATCTGGAAGTACATGGGCTGGGTGTCCTCGTTCAGGACTTCCCACTCGCAGAAGAGCTTTTGCCCTTCCGTCCGGTACCGAACGGAGAGGCAGAACCGATACGGGTAGTTCTCCCACGGGCCGCCCTGCAGCACATAGCGCTCCCCTTCCTTCTTGAAGGCCACGTCCCGCGCAAAGCCGTGCTGGCCCATGTGGTACGCCTTTCCGTTTACGCGAAAGGTGTTGTCAAAGACCTTTCCCACGTTGGGGAACAGGATGGGCGCCTGGCGGTTCCAGTAGGCGGCATCGCCCCACCAGAGGTACTCGCGGCCGTTCAGCTGAATGCTGGCAAGCTCGGCGCCTTTCTCGTTGACTTTTATTTGCAAGGTGCTCATACTCAATAATTTTCCGCTTTAAGCTGGAAGTAGCTCTGCGGATGGTCGCACACGGGGCACACCTCCGGCGCCTTGGGGCCGATCAC
>ONII01000036.1 GCA_900317845.1 uncultured Bacteroidales bacterium | reverse complement strand
CGCGGAAGCCTTTACGCATCTCGGAGGCCGTACCAAAAATGTTGGTGGCGCCATTGTATCCGCCAAAGCCGAAGTCCGCCACCTCTGCACCGTTCACACTTTCCTTGGAACGCGTGGCCTCGTTGAGGCCGCTCCACAGGGAATAGGGGCTGTAACCGGTAATGGCGTCGTTCAGTTTTACGCCGGCCAGATACACGTCCTGGCTTTCCGAGCTGTAACCGCGGGCGCGGAAACGCACGGAGGAGAAGTTGTAACCGGCAATGCTGTTGAACACGTCGTTGCTGCCGAACAGGATGGTGGGATTGTCGTTGTAACCGCTATCCTCCAGGTCCAACGCGGCAAAGTTGTCTTCGTCGGCCTCGTTCACCCGCTCTACGCCGGTGAGGGAGAGGTTGAACATGTTCTTCACATAACCGTCCTGCACGGTTACCTGCACCTGGTTCTGCAGGAAATCGGGGGCGTCAATCACCAGGGTGTAATTGCCGTCCGGCAGGCCGGGGATAAGGAAGGTTCCGTCCTGGGCCGATGTCACCGTGGCGATGTCCGCCGCACCCGACTTCAGGACCAGGCGGGCGTTCTCCACCGGAACACGGCCGTTGCGGTTCACCACCGTACCCTTCACACCGCCCGTCGGGGACTGGGCGAAGAGGGCCAGGGAGGCACACGCTGCCGTAAAGGTTAGAATTAATCTTTTCATATCTGAAATGTTTTTTGTCATTTCGAGCGAAGTCAAGAAATCTACTTCTTTATAACAATATAGGTAGGATAGTGGTCGGAGAAGCCACCCACAAAGGCGCCGCCGGAGAAGGTGCGGAACGGAGTTCCCTTGTACTGGCCGCTCTGGTTGGTCATGAAGGGCTTGGAGAACACGCGTCCGTAGTATTTCTTCTTCACGATGGGCTGAATCTGGAAGGTTCCCTGGGGCGCATGAGCAAGGGCCTTATTCACCATCACAATGTCAAAGATGTTGCCCTCTCCCCTGTAGTACAGGGAGCTGTAGCCATTTTTGATCATGCTCAGGAACGGGTCGAAGAACTCATCGTCCCCTTTCACATCCTCGATGTTCTCCTTGTCGGCATGCAGGAACTTGGTCATGGAGACGTCCGTGGGGTTGTCGTTCATATCGCCCATCACCACAATCTTGATGCCCGGGAACTCCTTCTGGAGCTCCATGGCGCGGTTGTAGGCAATCTCGGCGCCGCGCGGACGGAGGTCTGCGCCCTTTCCGCCCAGACGGGACGGAAGGTGGCACACGAAGAAGGCGAACATTTCCCCATCAATGGTACCGCGGACCATGAGGATGTCACGCGTCTTGAAGGCATCTTTCTCTTCCTGGGTCCACTGGCTCCAGTCTATGCGGGTGTTGTCGTCGAAGGTGAAAGGAATGGGCTCGGAGGTAATGTATTTGAAGATTTCCGGCCGATAGAACAGCGCGCAGTCCACGCCACGGCGGTCCGGGCTGTCGTAGTGCACAATCTGGTAGTTGGCATCCGCGATGGCGGGCTCGTTCACCAGGTCGTCCAGTACGTGGCGGTTCTCTACCTCCGATACGCCCAGCACAGCGTGCCAAGCACCGTTATCCTTCTTCATTTCGGCAATCACCTTGGCCATGTTCTGGAGTTTCTTGGCATACTTGGCCTCCGTCCAGGCGTTGCCGCCGTCCGGCAGGTACTCGTAGTCGTTATGGCCTTCGTCATGGTAGGTATCGAACAGGTTCTCCAGGTTGTAAAAACCTATCACATAGGACTTTCCGCTTTTCTGTGCCCACAGGGCAGGACTTGCCATGAGGAGCAGGGCAGGAAGTATGTACAAGAACTTTTTCATACGTCTTGGGTGTTATTAATTACTTTTTCCAGAAATTGTTGGGCGCCTGAGTCTCTATCTGCCCGGCCTTTTCCGCGCCCAGCTTTTTGGCCAGGTTGGGGAAAAAGTCAATGCCGGTCTGCTCCTCCAGCTCGCTGATGGAACAGATGTAGTCCATGCAGTCGCCATTGGCAATAGAAGCGTCGTGCGGGAGAATGAACCCTGCGGCCATGTAGCCGTCTGTTACCGCGGCACTGTTGCTGCCTTTATACAGCAGGGCCTTGAAGTAGTGGGTAGGGATTTTCACGTAGAAGCCGGAGTTGTTTCCGCTTGTCCGCTGGGATTTTTCGAACAGACAGCCGGTAACTACATACAGGGTGTCCGACTGAGCGGCGTAATTTCGCACCTTGCCTTCCAGGCTGGCCCAGATGCCCGCATTGAAGTTGTACTCCTGCGGGGTCATGTTGGTGGGCACAAAAGTGGAAACGTTGGCTGCGCGGGTGGCCAGGCGGTCTGCCGAGGGAATCTGGTGACCGCGGGTCCATCCGCCACCGTAGGAACCCTGCGTAATATCCGGCTGCAGATTATGCGGCAACAGGGCGTCCCAGCCCCATTCGTTGGAACGGGAACCGCTGCCCTTGATGGCATTATTCAGCGGATAGGCCACCCACAGGGACAGGTGCTCGTCGTAGTCCCAATAACAGGACCAGTTACGGGTACCGCTCTTGCCCTTGTTCAGGTACTTGCCGCCGGACATGTCGTGAACCAGCAGTTCCCGACGGTCGCCGGCTTTCATGGCGGGCAGTTCCAGCCAGTCCATGGGGGCTACGTCGTAGCCGTAGTTCCCGTCCACTGCTCTCTCGCCCTTGGCGGCCTGCGTCAGGGTGACGCGGGCTGCGGCGCCCCGGGCGGGCGTGAGCACCAGCGTGACTTCACGCACGTTCTCGGAGTCATTGGCCGAATAGTTCAGCAGGACATCGTTCTGGGAGCCGGTGCCCGAAGCGGGGCTCACCGAGGCCCAGGCCGCGGCCGAGGAAGTGGAGGGATACTCCAGGGAGAGTGTCCACGCACCTTGCGCCACAACGCCAACAAACACACTCCCCGCCCCCGCATTGAGCGATGTGCTGCGCGGGTTAATGGACACCGAGTCCTCCTTCTGGCAGCCCCAAACGGCCACCAGAAGGATACTCAGCGCTATAAGGAGATGTTTTCTGGACATGGGGAGGGATTATTCGGAAACGATGGCGAACAGCGCAGCGCGCTTGTTGGATCCGTCAGTCTGTACCGTGATGGACGTAGCACCTGAAACAGCGATTTCGTACTTGTCAGCATCCGTTACAGTAAGAGTATAAGGAGAAGAGTTTGCCAGGCCCGTATTAGCGGCCGGGGAAACAGAGCCCAATTCCGTATCGCCATTCTTAAAGACCAACTTAGAAGGCTTGCCACTCCAAGACACAGCATAGAAGGTAATCTTAGTGGCGCCCGAGGGGATTGTAAGCGTTGCCGTGCCAATTTTACTGCTGGTACCCAGTTTCAGAACGGGGACATTCTCAACATCATTGACGATAGCTTTCTCGCTATAGGCTTTGTCGCCCAACGTCCATGTGACGGAGGAAGCATAAATGCCACCTTCAGGTTCATTGCCACCAGGCTCGTCGCCACCACCCTGACCATCCGTGTATTCAAGGATAGCGGCATCTACAACTTCATGCTGGCTCTTGTTTGCATAATATTCATACTTACCAGCAATAGTGATGGTGCCACCATTCTTAATCTTGTTCTTCCACTCGTCAGTCTTGTAGGCAGCAAGCACGCTATACACATAGATGGTGCCCGATGCGTCCGTAAGGTCGAAG
>ONII01000039.1 GCA_900317845.1 uncultured Bacteroidales bacterium | reverse complement strand
ATCTCAAATTGGCTAAACCAATTTGAGCCTGCAAATAAAAAGTCAACCCCAGAGTAGCAGAAAATTTGCAAGAAGATTGGGATGAAAGATGGGAACGACAAACAGGCCACCCTGAGAGGAGGCCCTAAACGGGGAGTAGCACAGCCATCCCGCCGCGTCAAGGACAAGCGGCCTTCGGCCGTGCCTGCGGCATCCTTGACCCGCCGTGCTGCCTGTGCTCATGGACAGTCAAGGGGTTGGTACCCAACCCCTGTCAACAAGGGTTGACCTCATCGACAATAGGTTGTTCCCAAAGGCCTTTCTCTTTGAGGCAGTCACGAACTTTTCCATAGTAGATGCGCAGGAACTTGGTCATGCCGGCAGTCATGTACACATAGTACTGCTTGCCCTCAGAACGTTTCTTGTCCAGGAACTGGTAGACCGGATCTTCCGGGGGCTGCAGCTGCAGCAAGATCGTCATGATGACAAAAAGTGTCTTCCGAAGATAAGGAGAACCGCGCTTGCTGCTGGGCTTGCTGTCGGAAATCTTGTCGCCGGAATCATCCTTGATAGGATCAGTGCCGGCGAAGCCTACCAGCGACTTCTGATGAGCAAAACGGCGAATGTCGCCGATTTCAGCCATCAGCTGTGGTCCCATGGACTTGCCCACACCGGTCATGGCCATGACGGTCTGGTATTCCGGAAGCTGAGAAGCCAGGCGATCCATTTCGGCACGGTAGGTTTCTACTGTACGGGAAACTGCGTTGAGCTGGGCAACCGCCTCCCTGACCAGGAGCCTGCAGGTATCGGACTTGGGTACCAACGGGAACTTCTGCCGGGCTTCCTCGTGGATTTCGGCAGCCTTGGCTTCGGAAAAGTTATAGCCGTGGCGCTTGCACCAGTTCCGGTACCGCTCCACAAAGGCCTTCAGGCTGACCTTGGCCACACAGTCCACATGCCAGAAAGTGTCTACGAAGTCCACCCATTTCTGACTGCCGTCCGGCCTGACCGGGCTGTCGAAGTACCTGTTCGCGCCGGGATAGCTCTGCTCCAACAGAGCGATAAGATTGTTGTTCAGCGCGGTCTTGGTCTTGGAGGACAGCTGGAACTGCCGGTGGAGGGTTTTAAGATCATAGCGAATCGTATCCATGGGTGTATAGTGCGGCAGGATCTCCCATTTGTCAATGCCAAACTGAGCGATCTTCAGGGCATCCGCTTTGTCGGTCTTCACCTTCCGGACGCTGATCCCCTCCTGGTAATCCTTGATGGCCAGGGGATTGATGGCAGAGACAAAGAAGCCCGCCCGGTACATGCTCATGGCAAAGGATTCGTAATACCGTCCGGTATGCTCCATGATGATCCTGACATCACCATTCAGTGCGTGCAGCCTTGCCGCCAGCTCGGCAAACCCATCCGCAGTGTGCGGAACCTCGTACGGCTTCGCCACTACTGTTCTCCGGGCACCAAGTACAGCAACGGTGCTCCTGCCGTTGGAAACATCGACTCCTACTGTCCTACTGCGAACATACTGAATCCTCCCGATGTGTTACTACAATGGCAAGCCGCCTTTTCCCATCGCCGATTCTATCTGTTCGCTGACCCGAGTGTCCCCTGGCGGGCTCTCTACCTGCACAAATCGAACGCTGCACAACGGGATGGCCGGCCGGCTGACTCAAATTCGAGCGTAATGCTCTTGATTAGTACCGCCAGACCATTGCCTTCCCATTATACAGCTTAGGCAATGAGATGTCCCTCGTCTATGGCTGGCTGCCATGAACATGGGGCTTATATATAGTAACAGATGAGTATCACGGTTCTTTTTTCTTGTTTATTTATGCCGCCCATGGTATAATCCATCGTATGCGTCCCCCGTCGGAAACTCGCCGCGGCAGGCGGGATATTCCCGGTTTTCAGGGACGCCGGCGGAAGGCGCAGGGGCCTCCGGCCTGAATAATCTTTCATTTCCCCCAAATCACGCCGCGGGAGGCCGCTTTTTGCCGACCTGCCTTCCCGATAGGAGAATACCATGAAAAACGATCGTCAGGCAGCCATCCTGAGCATCATTGAAAACCAGGATATCGAAACCCAGGAGGACCTGGCGGACGCGCTGCGCGCAAACGGCATCGCTGTCACCCAGGCCACCGTTTCCAGGGATATCAAGGAGCTGCGCCTCCTGAAGGTGCTCACCTCCCGCGGAACCTACAAATACGCCCCCGCGTACAAGGCGCAGCATGAGATGAGCGACCGTTTTGTACAGATTTTTGTGGCGTCGGTGGTCTCCATCGAATACGCCCGGAACATCATCGTCATCAAGACCCTGGCCGCCTCCGCCAACGCCGCCGCCGAAGCCATCGACGGCATGCACCTCAAGGAGGTTCTTGGCACCATGGCCGGGGACAACACCATCCTGGTAATCGTTCACGACGAGCAGGAAGCCGCCAGGAT